>NC_010655.1:1998076-2664102 GCF_000020225.1 Akkermansia muciniphila ATCC BAA-835
CACCTTGTGCCAGAAGCGGGCATAGAGAAGGTGGAGCACGGCGTGTTCCGTGCCGCCCACGTACAGGTCCACGCCTCCGGGGGAGCCGGCGGAGCCCATCCAGTATTGTTCCGCTTCCCGGCTGACGAAGCGTTCCGTGTTGGCCGGATCCAGGTAACGCAGGTAGTACCAGCAGGAGCCGGCCCATTGGGGCATGGTGTTTGTTTCCCGGTGGGCTGTGGGCGTGTAGGCTATCCATTCCGCAGCCTTGACCAGCGGGCCGCGGGGGTCTCCCGTGGGGGCGAAGTCGTCCAGATCCGGCTGGAGTACGGGGAGTTCGCTTTCCGGCAGGGCGCGGTGGCGACCGTCTTCCCATACGATGGGGAATGGTTCCCCCCAGTAACGCTGGCGGGAGAAGAGCCAGTCGCGCAGCTTGTAGTTTACTTTGCGGCGTCCCTTGCCGTTTTCTTCCAGCCAGAGGATCATTTTTTCCTTGGCTTCCGGAGTAGGCAGCCCGGTCAGGAAGCCGGAGTTCACGCTGGAACCTTCATAACCGCAGAAGCCGCGCCAGTCCGTGTCTTCACTGGGCGGCTGAACTACCTGGAGTATGGGCAGGCCGAAGACCTGGGCAAAGGCGAAGTCGCGTTCGTCATGGGCGGGGACGGCCATGATGGCTCCGGTTCCGTAACCCATCAGCACATAGTCCGCGATCCAGACGGGAATTTGTTTTCCATTGACCGGATTGACGGCATAGGCTCCGGTGAAGACCCCTGTTTTTTCCTTGGAGAGGTCCGTGCGTTCCAGGTCGCTTTTGGAGGCGCACTGGGCGCGGTATTGTTCCACAGCATGTTTCTGTTCCGGCGTGGTGACGGTATCTACCAGAGGGTGCTCCGGGGAAAGAACCATGTAGGTGGCTCCAAAGAGGGTGTCCGGCCTGGTGGTGTAAACAGTGATCGTTTCTCCGTCCAAGGTGAAGTCCACTTCCGCACCTTCCGATTTGCCTATCCAGTTGCGCTGAAGCAGTTTAATGGATTCCGGCCAGTCCAGGGGCTCCAGCTCGTCAATGAGGCGTTCCGCGTAGTCCGTGATGCGCAGCATCCACTGGCGCAGGGGGCGGCGTTCCACGCGGTGTCCCTTGGATTTCCATTCCTCCACTTCCTCATTGGCAAGGACGGTCCCCAGGTCCGGGGACCAGTTGACGGCAGCTTCCGCTACGTAGGCCAGCCGGCGCTGGTCGATTTCTTCCCGGCTCAATCCCTGTTCCTCCAGTTCGGAAACGGGGCGCGCCTTTTTCAGTTCCTTGTTGTAGTAGGAGTTGTAAAGCTGGAGGAATATCCACTGGGTCCAACGGACGTATTCATGGTCCGTTGTTGCTATTTCCCGGTCCCAGTCGTAAGAGAACCCCAGCATTTTGAGCTGGCGGCGGAAGTTGTCTATATTCCGGAAGGTAGTGACGGAGGGGTGCTGTCCGGTTTTAATGGCGTATTGTTCCGCCGGAAGGCCGAAGGAGTCCCACCCCATGGGATGGAGCACGTTGAAGCCGTTCATGCGTTTGAAACGCGCTACAATGTCCGTGGCGGTGTACCCTTCCGGATGGCCCACATGCAGGCCCGCCCCGCTGGGGTAGGGGAACATGTCCAGCACGTAGTATTTGGGTTTGGACGCATCAAAGCCCTCTTCTCCGGGGTTATTTACTTTAAAGGTTTTCCTCTCGTCCCAGATCTGTTGCCATTTAGGTTCAAAAACGTCAAAGGGATATGGTTTCTTGCGCTCGGACATGACGGGAGGGAATGTATACTCCGCCCGCGGGTCAATCAAGCCTAAACCCGGCGGAGTGCAGGCGCTTCCAATGCTCCTGGGGCATGATGCCGTTTTTCGGAAAAAAGGGGAAAGGTAAGAAGACGTTTGCGCGTATTTTTTAACTGAAAGGTTTTTGTTGATTGCAACCATGAAGTTTACTTCCTGTATTATGTCCGCCGTTTGCGGAGTATTGTTCCTGTTTGCCGGGGCATCCGCTCTGGGCAATGGTTCCAACACTGTTTCCGGAAAGAAGCCCAATATCATCGTTTTCCTGGTAGATGACATGGGATGGCAGGATACTTCCCACCCGTTCTGGTCCGACAGCCAGGGCAACCCGAAGAAAACCTTTTTGAACAGGCGCTACCGGACGCCGAATATGGAGAAGCTGGCTTCCCAGGGCATGACGTTTACGGATGCATATGCCCATCCCCTTTGCACTCCTTCCCGGGTGAGCCTGATGTCCGGCATGAATCCGGCGCGGCACCGCGTGACCTGCTGGGTACGGGAACAGAACGGAACGACGGACGCCAACAGCAGGAGCCTCCTGCCTCCGGACTGGGCGTTGAACGGCCTTCAGCCTATAGGCACTCCCGCCAGGGGAACGACAAAACGCCCCATTTCCGGGGAGGATATGCGCTATCACATGACGCGTCCTTTTGCCACGGCGGCTACACTGCCGGAGATGCTGAAGAAGTGCGGTTATGTTACCGTCCATTGCGGGAAGGCCCATTTCGGCACGCAGGGAACTCCGGGTTCCAATCCGTTGAATATGGGATTTGATTATAATATCGCAGGTACGGAGATCGGCCATCCGGCGGATTACCGCGGTTCCAGGCATTACGGAAAGGGGTTTAACCATGTGCGCGGACTGGATGAGAATAATTATTACCAGGACGATGTATTTTTGACGGAGGCCCTGACGCGGGAGGCCATTAAACGCCTGGAAGCCATCAGGACCAATCCCAGGGAGGCTGGCAAGCCCTTTTATCTGTACATGGCCCATTACGCTTTGCATTCTCCGCTGGATGAGCGCGCTTACGACAAGAGGTTTGCGGATGCCTACAAAAACCCGGAGGACGGCCACAAGTGGTCCCGGACGGAGAAACATTATTCCGGGCTGATCGAGGGGATGGACAAAAGCCTGGGGGATATCATGAAGTATCTCAGGGAACATCATCTGGAAAAAAATACCGTACTGGTGTTTATGTCGGATAACGGAGGCCTGGCCATCTCCGGCAGACTGGGCAATGAAGAGGCCAATTACCCTCTTTCCTTCGGCAAGGGGTCATGCATGGAAGGCGGTATCCGGGAGCCTATGATTGTTTCCTGGCCGGGCGTGACGAAGGGCGGTTCAAGGTGTGCCGTTCCGGTGGTTATTGACGATTTTTTCCCAACTCTTCTGGATATCGCCGGATGCCGGAACGTAGAAGTTCCGCAGAAGCTTGACGGCTTAAGCCTGGTTCCTTTGCTCAAAGGCGGCCGGTTTCCTGAAGACCGCCCCCTTTTGTTCCACCAGCCGAATAATTGGGGGGAAGGCAGCCGGCAGGCGCCTCAGTATACTTCTTCCACCGCATTGCGCCAGGGGGATTGGAAATTGATTTACCGCCACCTGACCCAGAGCTTTGAGCTGTACCATTTAAGGAAAGATATCGGCGAGAAGGAAAACCTGGCTTCCAGGGAGCCGCGGAAAACCAGGGAAATGGCTGTTGTCATGGGCAGGTTGCTCCGGGAGAGGAAAGCGCAGATGCCAACCTATAAGAAGGACAATGAGCTGGGCGCTCCTGCCGGGAGTTCCGTTCCGTGGCCCGACCAGGTGAAGGGGAATGGTTTTTGATGATCCGCAATAACGTTTTTCCAAAGTTTTTTCATAACCCCCGGCAGGATTCACATCCCGCCGGGCGGACCGGGTCGAGGCTGGGGTGCCCTCACTTCTTTTTCCAGTAGTTTTTTCTGTCCGGTATAGGAATGGTGTGTGTTTTCTTTTCCGGATGCAGGATCATCGTTTTTCGTGAATGAAGGCCTCAGCTTTTTTCGGAGCAAGGGGAGGAATGAGCAAGGGAACTGGTTCGGGAGGGATAAAAAACGCCCCGACGGATATGGCGTCGGGGCGTGACAGAGGTTAAATAACGAAGTTCCCTGAAAGGGAGGGTTTAAAAATCGTCGGTGACAGCGGCATCATCCGTTGTCGTGGTATCTTCGCTTTCAGCAGCGCTGTCCGCAGAGGGCTCCTCTTCCGTTCCGGCAGTATCGTCGGCAGGAGTTTCTTCCGTAGCGCCTGGTTCAGAAACGGACGTTGCTGCGGATTTGGCAGCGGGCACTGCGGACGGAGCAGCTCCCTTGGGCGGAACAACGACTTTCATGGCCGGAGGGGCGGGAACGGGAGTTTCCAGACCGTCAGCCTTGCGGGTGCTGACGCGGAGTCCGTCAGCATAAGCCAGGTTTTTCAGGATGGCATAGCCCAGGGCGGGAGCCCGGTCCGTCGTGTTGACCAGCATCTTGAAGTGGTTGTTGACGGACATCTTGCGGGCGTCCTTGCCATTGCGGAAGGGAATGATGCCTGTCATGTTGCCGTCATTGTCAATGCAGATCGCCCAGAAAGAGCGGTCTACCTGGATGAAGTACTGCGGGCGGATGTAGTCCATCGTTTTCCATTCAGCGCCCTTGATGTATTCCTCCATGGCGCGGCGCGCATTGGCCGGCATGCTGCCCCAGTCAGCGTAAACCCGGGAGGTCAGCGTTTCACGGCCATTGTAGCCGTGCACGGATACGTGCTGGGCAGTAGCAAATTGACGGGCATAGCTCTCGGGAGAGGCAGGTTGGCAAGAGCTGGTGAAGAGCGCTGCTCCGGCGGTCAGGATGCAGGCTGCTGCAGTAGTGAAGGGATGAATGTTAGTCATGGCAATCGCAATGGTTACGTTATAAAAGAGGAAAATACATCCCATTTCAAGGAAAAGAATGCAGGAGGTACCGTTTTGTGCCGTTTTTTGACGTTTCCGTTTGATGCGGGGGGCTGGCGGGAGTGGGGAAGGCGTTCTCATGCCCGTCTCGCAGGTATGATGGTAAATTACTAAAATTTTTCTCGCAAATCGTTCTGAATCGCTTAGGTTGTCGTTGCTTTATGTCCGCCTTTATCATCAGCCTGCCGGCCCTGGAACGCAACGCTCTTATCCTGAGGGATGTGGCGGATGCCGCAGGGTGCCGCATCGCTCTGGCGCTGAAGGGGTTTTCCTGCTGGCCCTGTTTTGAGGCCCTGTCCCCCTGGCTGGACGGCTGCTGCGCTTCCGGCCTGTGGGAGGCGCGGCTGGCCCGGCGCAGGTTCGGGAAGCATGTGCTGACTTATTCTCCCGGCCATGCCCCGGAGGAAATAGCGGAGCTGGCGGAGATTTCCAGCCATCTTGATTTTAACAGCCTGACGCAGTGGAGCCGTTTCCGGGAGGAAGTGATGCGGCATCCCCGCTTTGTTTCCGGTGAATTGAAATGCGGCTTGCGCGTCAATCCCCAATGTTCCACCGGGCATACGCCCATATATGACCCCTGTGCCCCCGGTTCCCGCCTGGGCGTGACGCCGGACATGATGCAGGGGGCGGACCTGTCCGGCATTTCCGGTCTTCATTTCCATACTTTATGCGAACAGGGAGCGGATGACCTGGCGGTAACGATGGAGGCGGTGGAACGCCACTTCGGCCATCTTCTGAGCCGCCCGGAGATTTCCTGGCTGAATATGGGAGGAGGTCATTGGATTACCAAACCCGACTATGACCGGAAGCTGCTGGCGGCACTTATCCGCCGCATCCGCGAACGCTACGGTGTGGAGGTATGGCTGGAACCGGGAGAGGCCGCTGCCATTCATACCGGGGTGCTGCGGTGCCGGGTGCTGGACCTTTTTTCCGCGGAGGGGGTGAATCATGCCATTCTGGATGTTTCCGCATCCGCCCACATGCCGGATACGCTGGAAATGCCTTATCGGCCGGATGTGTTCCAGATTGCAGGAGACGCTTCCCTCCGTTCCGCGCAGCAGCCCGCCGTACGGTTGGAAGGGGAGAGCTATGCGCTGGCGGGGAAGGCCGGGGAAAAAGCTTATACGTACCGGCTGGGCGCCCCCACGTGCCTGGCGGGAGACCGGCTTGGAGATTATTCCTTCGCGGAGCCCCTGGCGGTAGGTGACGAACTTGTGTTTGACGATATGGCGCATTATACGATGGTGAAGACTACGTTTTTCAATGGCGTGCGCCATCCGGACATCGCCGTTCAGAGAAAAGACGGTTCCGTGGAGACGGTGCGCCGTTTTTCCTATGAAGATTTTGAGGCCCGCCTGGGCTAGAATATTTGACCAGACAGATTGACATGGCAGCAGCTAAAGAAGGCATCAAGCAGAAAGTCCGCGGGTGGAGTCACCATGATTCCGCAGATTTGTACGGCATTGACGATTGGGGGAACGGTTATTTTCGCATCAGCAAAAAGGGAGAGGTTACCGTACGCCTGAATGACGAGGATGGAGGAAAGAAGGATGTCAGCCTGTGCGATTTGCTGGAGGGGCTGAAGGAGCGTGGGACTACCGTTCCCGTTCTGTTCCGGTTCCGGGATTTGCTGCGCAGCCGTATTGCGGAGCTGAACGACAGTTTCCGGAAAGCAATCAAGGAGGCGGGGTACCAGGGTAAGTACCAGGGCGTTTACCCAATCAAGGTGAACCAGCAGCGCCAGGTGGTGGAGGAGATTGCGGAGTTCGGCACCAAGTATGATTATGGTCTGGAGGCCGGTTCCAAGCCGGAGCTGATAGCCGCCATGGCCCATATGCACAATCCGAATGCCTATCTGATTTGCAACGGGTACAAGGATGACGAGTTTATTGACCTGGCGTTGACGGCCCAGAAGATGGGGCTGAATATTTTTATCGTGCTGGAAATGCCTTCCGAGCTGGACGTTATTCTGGAGCGCGCCAGAAGGATGGATATCCGCCCTAATCTGGGCGTGCGCGTCAAGCTGGCGGCCAAGGGGTCCGGATTATGGCAGGAATCCGCGGGGGATAAGTCCGTTTTCGGGCTGAACGCAGCCCAGGTGGTGGATGTGGTGGATAAGCTGAAGCAGGTGGATGCGCTGGACTGCCTGAAGCTGCTCCATTATCATCAGGGGTCCCAGATTCCAAATATTTCCGTGGTGCGCGAGGGGCTGACGGAGGCGGTCCGCATTTACGTGGACCTGGTGAAGGAGGGCGCCCCTCTGGGCACGCTGGACATGGGCGGCGGCCTGGCCGTGGATTATGACGGTTCCAAGACGAATTTCCATTCTTCCTGCAATTATTCCATTGCGGAGTTTGCCCGTGACGTGGTGGAGGTTGTGGGAGACATGTGTTCCAAGTACGGGGTTCCCCATCCCACGCTGGTGACGGAGTCCGGACGGGCCGTAGTGGCCTATTATTCCGTGCTGGTGTTCAACGTGCTGGATGTGACGAGCGCTCCGGGCGAGGAACCTCCGCCCGAGCTTCCGGATGACGCTCCGGAGCTGTTGAAGGCTTTTGCGGACACGGACCGGACGCTGGCCAGGAAGAATATGCAGGAGTGCTATAATGACGCCTGTTATTACCGGGATCAGTTGAGAGCCCAGTTTTTTTACGGGAACGCCACCCTGCGGCAGCGCGGGCTGGGAGAGGCTTATTATTGGCATATCCTGAGCCGCATTTCCCGCATGCTGGCGGAGATGGAGACCATTCCGGAGGATCTCAGGGAGCTTTCCTGCTCCATGGTGGACTTTTATTACGGCAATTTTTCACTGTTCCAGTCTCTTCCGGATTCCTGGGCCATCCGCCAGCTTTTCCCCGTGATGCCTCTGCACCGTTTGAATGAACGGCCCACGAATAAGGCCGTGCTGGCAGACATCACGTGCGATTGCGACGGAAAGATAGACCATTTCATTGACCGTGAGGACGTGGCAACCGCCCTCCCCCTGCATGCCATCAAACCCGGCGAGGACGATTATTACATAGGCGTATTCCTGGTAGGAGCCTATCAGGAGACCTTGGGGGATTTGCATAACCTGCTGGGAGATACGAATGTGGTTGGCGTGCATCTGGAAGGCGGCCGCCCCGTTTATACCCATGAAGTGGAGGGCGATACGGTGTCCGATGTCCTTTCCTACGTGGAGTATGATCCCAAGGAGTTGATCAACAAGTTCCGCACGTTTGCGGAGCAAGCCGTAGCCGAGGGGAAAATATCTCCGTCCGAACGCCGGAGAGCCTTGGAAGTGTTCCGTTCCGGATTGAATGGATACACTTATTACGAACTGTAGGAAACGGTCTTGTCTTTTGCTTCAACAGGGAGCGTTTGTCCCGTGCCGGCGCGTTTTCCTTTGTTGCGGATCAGGAGACCGGCGGTTCTTCCGGCGGTTTCGTTTCTTCAATGACCTTGGCTGGCGTCAGGGCCCAGAAGCGCGTGGCCGTTTGCGGAGAGATGCCTTTCATGTTCAAGTACCGTGTGCGGAGCAGGGAGGAGGAGCGGTGCCCCATTTCCATTTGCAACAGGTTGTAGTCCTTGAAGTGCTTGGCGTGGTAGCTGGCGTAGGTGTGCCGCAGGCAGTCCGGCACCCATGATTTTTTTCTTCCTCCCCAGCCGGCTTTTTTCCGGATTTTGCGCCACTTGATTGTCCACCCTTTCGGGCAGATGGGAGTTCCGGGGCCGGGTTTGGTCCTGTCACGGCAGAATTTGAGCCATTTGGCGAGCACGGGCAGGATGGTGACGTGTCTGGCGCCTCCGGTTTTGGTATGCTTGGAGTTCAGAATGATACAGCCGTCGCGGAGAGCGATGTTTTCCCAGAGCAGGCGTTCCACTTCCTGCGGGCGGATTCCTGCAAAGATCATCAGCGCCGCTCCAGCTGCGCAGCTTCCGTCAAATTCTTCCATGGCCGCCTTGAGAAGCTGAGTTATTTCCTTCAGCGTCAGAGCGGGGATTTCCTGCTCCTGCAGAAAAGGCGTGTCTACACGGAGGATGGGATTCTCGTCACACCATCCGCGTTTGACGGAGAACGAGAAAATTCCGCTCAAGATGAGCCTCGCTTTGTGCCTCTGCCGGGATGTGGTAAAGGTATTCATCAGGATGTTCTGGCATTCCTCCACGCTCAGGTTGCGCAGGGAGGTGTGTTCCAGTTCCGGATTGCTCTTTTTAAGCTTGTGGATGATGCTCCTGATGTCCGTCAGCGTCCGGGGACGGCGGTGGCTTTTGGAACGCAGGCATTCCACGGCCGCCGTGCCGAAACTGACGGTTTGATGTTTGTTTTTAATGGCGTTCAATCCCAGGGAGACGACTTCCCGGCACCGGGTAATGGTACAGATTTCATCTCCAAGGGCTTCCTTGATTTCTAATACCAGCCTTGCAGCCTGGATCAGGGTGACTGATTCCCCCTCCAGAAGTGCGGCTCCGACATATTTCAATTTGTTTGTATTCGGTGCTTTTTTCATGTTCATTTCTCGTGTTTGTCCAAACACGGTTTTAATGAAAAAGGCTATCCTTATAATGGGGAAAACTTATGCTTTCCACTAGAAAACGCGTAACCGTCAAGGATATGTTGTTACTTATGTTTTCTTTGAACCGGCCGGAAAATCAAAGTTTCTGATGGTGCAGGAACCGAAAATGTTAGAAAGCGCGGCTCCCTGTGCTGAATGTCAAGATGGACGTGACTTGTCCGGCATGAGTATATTTCTGTTGGAAGAGGGGTAAAGGAACGGCCGGATGAAAGTATTTTACATGGCCGGACGTATGGGATATACTGCTTCACTGTATCATGAACATCAGAATTCATTCTTTCAACGTATCATGTGCCGGCCTTTGCTGCGTATTGGGGTCTTTTTTCGCGGCGGACGCCCGTGAGATTTATTCCCTGAACGGTTCCTGGGATTTCAGTTTTAACGGGAAGCCTGCTGAAAAAGTGACGGTGCCCCATACATGGAACGCAGAGGATGCCGCCAATGGTGCTCAGGGGAAGCGGGAAGACGCCAAATCCGTCAACAGTGACGCCTACCGCCGCGGGCCGGCCGTTTATTCGCGCACGCTTCCGGTGGAGCCCAGGCCGGGCAAGAGGTATTTCATCCGCGGCGGGGGAGCCAGCATTGTTTCCGAGGTTTCCGTCAATGGGAAGCCTGCCGGCAGCCATGAGGGGGCGTTTACGGCTTTCTGTTATGAAATAACGCCCCTTTTGAAAAGGGATTTATATACTTAAGTTAGGCGCTTTTTAATTGCTTCTAAGAAGCCCCTTTGAGTTTTTTTACAAGTTCTAATGCGTCTTCCATTGTTATGAACATGCGCATGAAATTTGATTGGAAAGACTTGAAATTATACTTTTTATAAAATTTTTCGGAATTATCCCTTTTAATCTTGTTACCCCTCTCCTACTTCGTAGGGAAAGAGAATATAGATATTTGCTGGAAGAGGTTGTGTCGTTTTTGATTTTGTCAAATAATAAGAAATTGGTATTATTTCGAAAAGAAAAGCGCTACCTCACTTTTTCATGAGGTAGTGCTTTTTAACTTGTAAAGAGGAGAGGCTTCCAAAGACGTATGTTACACTATCGTGTAGTTCAAAAGTGCGTGTGTTATACATACTACACGATAGTGTAACATACGTCTTTGGAAGAAACAATATTGAAAAATGTCATTGCCTTTAAAAGCAAGCGATAACGCCTTCAACAATACTTTGTAATTTCGGACAACCGACTGAAATAGTAATGAGAGAAGAAAGAATCACCGAAGCAATCCACAGTAAAGCCTTCAAACCAAATTTAACACAATATTTCCTTTTTGCCCAATTAATATCTGATATTTTAGAATTAATATGGTCGTATAGCTCAGTATATTGATTATAGGCGTCTTCGTATTTTTTCAGAGATTTTGTTTTATCGATTCCTTCTATTTTTTTAGCCTCTCTAACTGAGAAAATAGCTTCATTGTGCAATTTTTTGTAAGTGACGTAAAATTGTCCATTATCTACTACAAATAAATCGACACGCTTAGTCCTTTTCTCAAAATTTTTAACATAATCAGATAAATGAATATTAAGGTATTTATAACAATCCAAAATTATTCTCCAAATATGTCCTTCCGCTTTTGCAATTTCATCTTTAATAGTTTCGGGCTTTAAATCAGGAATATAGCATCTAGCTATATGGTCATGTAAAGCACGAATTTCATTAAAAAGTTCTATAGGAAATTTTTCGTATTTCGCTTCTATATCCGCTATCAATAATTTGATAGTATTATTATATGTCGTATAGAGATTCTCTATACGTGATAAATAATCAGAGGAAAGCATTTTATATTTTAGCTATTTTTTTATCAAGATTAAATCTTAAAAATCTTGAAAGAGCTAAATATACAGAACCTCTTCCAACTAGTGGAAATCTATTGCGTTTTGTGTCTAATTTTAGTTTCTTGCCAATTTTAGACTCTACAGCCGCATCTAATTCAGAGGCATCCATCTCTAATATTCTAGATACAGGCACTCCAACAGAACGAGCAATCGCCTGCTTAGTTTCCTCATTCAAAGATATTTTAGGTAACATGATGCTCTCTACAATAAGTACCTCTTCAAAATGGATTATTCATAAAATATGTCAACTAATATTACACGATATTATCTATATGACGCATATTATCCATTGATTGACGATTTTTCAACCTTCTCCTCCACAGTCCCCAAAATCCATTCCTCCACCGCCAATCCTTCTTTGACGGCCCGCTTGACCATCTCATTTAGAGTAGAATTTTTCATTCGAACGACGATTTGTGATTCCAATTCCGAATTGGGTAATCGACATTCATCAGGTGTACAAGGAGTCTCTCACGTTGAGAGTCTCTAAATACCTAGATAGCCACTCATTTCCGAGCCTTTCTTTCTAATTACACCTATTCCCTTCCACAATTTTCCTCGCCGCCCCTTCTGTGGCCCACACCACAAATTCCTCAACACTCATATCCTTCTGAACCGCCGCTCGAACGGCCAAATTGAGAATTTTGTTAGGGATAGGAACGCTCAGTTGAGAAACAAAGTCATTGTTGGAAGCAGGTTCCCGGCCTTTCATGTAGCGGGAAATCAGAATCTGAACGTGTTTAGGAATACTGCCCTTGGAAAAATAGTTATCAATGGTGCTTCTGGCTAGACCTAGGGAGGAAGCAAGTTCGGTGCGGGAAACTTTGTTCTCTTCTAACCACCTTCCCAACGTCTGAATATCCAGCGGGCGTTTCTCGTCCATGCGGATAATTTTCTCCTATCAGGAGGGCAAATGGAAGAATCCGGGTTATTTATGATTGACAAAATCCTATTAGGATAATAATAGCTCTTTTATTGGACAATATTACATCTCATTAGGATAATTCTTTGTCCTCTCTAAGGAATCCAAAACCTAAAAACATCATGAACACGAAAACCATCATCACCAGTTTGGGGCTTATGGGCCTCTCATGTACCGCACAGGCCGCCTCTAGTGACCCTTGGAACTATTATAGAATGGGAGGGAATTATAGTTCCGCATATTCAACACGGTATGATTCCAATTTTGGAATGAGCATTAGAGGAATGTACGGATTCCATTCGGGGAATGATTATGGAATAGATATGCCAGACCTGTACGGTGCCCAATTAGGACTTCACGCTAACATTCCAGCGGGTTCTGTTTTCCATGAATTATCTTTCAATCTCGGCGCGCTTACAGGTTCTAAAACCTACGAAGGGGAGTTGAAATGGAAACAACAGGTATTCCCATTTACCGCTGGATATTCTTTTAATGTCCCCTTATCTGATTCTGCCACTTTCTATTTAGGCGGCAAAATAGGCCTTCATTATTATAAACAGGAACTCTCTGGAGGTGGAGGAAAAGTATCTGAGTCTGATTCTAGTGGAACTTACTCGGCATTAATCGGTTTCAAATTTGCTGTTGCAGAAAAAACAGACATCGTTATTGGATATGAAATAACGAAATACTGGTCAGATGTTGACCCATACCACTTTATCACAGTTGGCTTTAGCTGGTCATTCTAACTTTCGGCGGTGAATTAACTGGCCTCCTTCCTTTCGGGGAAGGGGGCGATTCTTTGATTTGCATGACTTAGGCCGTCGCCTTGCTCGCAAGGTGGCGGTCAATTCTTCAATTCGGCGTAAGTAATTCTCGTCGAAAATGCTTTAGCCATAAGAGAATCCAATCTTACCCATGTGTGGATTTTCACATTTCCCTCATTCAACCGATACGCAAATTCATCTACATATCTCTGTAAATGTTTTGTGCTGAATGAATGGTAGATTCCATAGAATCCTCTCTTCAAAACCGCCCATACGCTCTCGATGCCGTTAGTATGGGCCATTCCGTCAACATACTGCTTGGCACTATGATTCACCACCTGATGATTGAACTGTGATTCTTTGTAAGAAGCATGTTCATCAGTAACCAGAACGGAATCCCGGCTCAAATACTTATTCAAAACTTGGTGAACTGTATCTCTTGAAGTGTCGGGAATAACCCTTGCTAAAACCTTTCCTGCTCTGGCTCTCATTCCTAAAACCGCTGTCTTTCCAACAATTCCGCGCCCAGCCTTCAATTTCTGAGATTCGTGCTTATTGGATTCCTTGCCTCCAATATACACCCCATCAGCTTCAACAATTCCAGATAGAAAGCCGTTATTGTCATCGTCATCATGGTTGGAATTGCATGCTTCCCTAATCCTTTGAAGCATGAACCACGCCGTTTTTTGCGTAACCCCAATTTCCTTGGAAAGTTGCATGGAGCTAATACCCTTTCTGGAAGTCACTACTAAATAGAAGGCAAAAATCCATTTATGAAGTGGAACATGGCTTCTCTCAAAAATAGTTCCAGTCCTCACAGTATAAACTTTCCCGCACTCCCCGCATTCAAAATACCCCTCAACCCCGTTCCTCTTTACTCTATACTGTTTTTCGCTTTTCCCGCAGAACGGGCAAACTACCTTATCGCCCCACCGCTTTTCCTCTAAATACTTTTTAGCTGATTCCTCATTGGGGAATTTTTCAAAAAGCTCAAAAAGTGAAATAGTTAAGCGGTCGTTCATGGGTGCCTCCTTAGTATGGCTAATTAATAGCATACGGAGAAACCGAAGTCAAGTATATAAGGCCCTTTGAAAAAAGGCTCCAATACGATTTCCGTTCTGGTGGACAACACGCAGCGTAATCATATCGCCCCCCAGCGCGGGGATTTTTCCATGTTCGGCGGGCTGTACCGGCCCATTGAACTGATTGAGACGGACGGTGTCTGCATTGATCCTCTTTTTTATGCTTCTCCCGGCGTTTTCATCACCACAAAGTCTTTAAGCAAATCCAAGGCCGAGGTGGAAGTGAAGACCCTTCTCAATTCGGACGGAAAGGCCGGGGATGTGGATGTTGCCGTGGAAATCCTGGACATGAAGGGCAGGAAGGTAGCCGGGAAGACGGTAAAGGCCGCCGCCGGGGAAAAGAATAGACTGGAGGTTCCCGTAACGCTGGCAATCGCCAATCCCGTACTCTGGAACGGAGTGAAGAATCCTTACCTGTACCAGGTGAAAACTTCCATCAGGACGGCGGATGGCCAGACGGATGAGCTGGTGCAGCCGCTGGGCCTGAGGACGGTTTCCGTCAATCCCAAGGAAGGTTTTGTCCTGAACGGAAAGACCATGCAGATCAAGGGGGTCAGCCGCCATCAGGATATGAAGGGGAAGGGGTGGGCCCTTTCCCCGGAAGATGAGGCGCGGGATATCAGGCTGATTGCGGATATGGGGGCGGATGGGGTTAGAACGGGCCACTATCCCGCATCCACCAATATTTACGACCTGTGCGACAAGGCGGGGCTGATTGTCTGGTCCGAGGTCCCCAATGTCAACCTGGTGTGGGATACGCCGGAGTTCCGGGAGAATAACCGCCTCCAGGCCCGGGAGATGATTTTCCAGCATTGGAATCATCCCTCCATTTGCATGTGGGGAATTTTCAATGAAATCGGACACCAGCCCGAGGCTGCCACGAGAGGAGTGGACATGGAAGCTGAGTTGACGGAATTGAACAAGTTCGTGAAGGAGACGGATCCCTCCCGCATGACCGTGGGGGCTAGCAATCAGGCGGGCCGCAGAAAACTGAACAATATTCCTGACCACATCGCATTCAATACGTATCCCGGCTGGTACGGAGGAGGGCCCGAAACCATGAAGGGTAACCTGAACGGCTACATCCGCGACTATGGCGGCAAGATGGGCATTGCCGTCAGTGAGTATGGTCACGGCGCCAGCGCGGGCATGCATGAGAATCCGGCCAAAAGGCCGTCTCCCACCGGATTCTGGCATCCGGAGGAATGGCAGTCCCATGCGCATGAGATCAATTACAGGTGCATCAGGGAAAGGCCGGAGGTGTGGGGGGCCTTTGTCTGGAACATGTTTGACTTCGGTTCCTCTTCCCGTTTTGAGGGGGAAAGCCCCGGCATTAACGACAAGGGGCTGGTGACCTATGACCGCAAGACGCCCAAGGACGCCTATTTTTTCTACAGGGCCAACTGGAGCCCCCGTCCTACCGTATACATCACATCCCGCAGGTTTGCGGAACGTACGGAAAAAACGGTGCCCGTGAAGGTTTACAGCAATGGTTCCGTGGTGAAGCTGAGCGTCAACGGGAAGCCCGTTGGGAGTGTCAAACCGGATGATTTGAAGCGCGCCGTCTGGCCGGAAGTGACTCTCAAGCCCGGCGTCAACACTATTACGGCCACGGCTTCCATAGGAGGGAAAACGTACACGGATTCCTGCAAGTGGACGTTGAACCCTGCCGGAGGTGACGGGAAGAAGGATTCAGAGCGTTATCAGGATCCGTCCCTGAAAAAGTATAAGTAAGCAATTCCATATTCATTCCGAGATGAAGACGGTACGCGCGTTTCTGTTTTCCGTGATGTGTCTGGCTCCGGCTCTTCCCCTGCTGGGGGATGTTCCGGATTGGGAAAATGAAGAGGTGACGGGAATCAATAAGGAGGCTCCCCGAGCCTCCGTTTTTCCGGCATCGGATAAAACGTTGAGCTTGAACGGGGATTGGAAGTTCAAATTTTCCATGACTCCGGACGAGAGGCCTGCCGATTTCTTCAATCCCTCTTATTCCGTTTCCGGATGGGATACGGTCAAGGTTCCTTCCAACTGGCAGCTTTACGGTTATGGAACGGCCATTTACACGAATGTTCCCTATCCATTCAAGCCGAATCCTCCCAAGGTAATGGGGGAACCGCCCAAGAACTGGCCGGCGTACAGGGAGCGTAATTCCGTGGGTTCCTACCGCCGGGATTTCAATTTGCCCGTTTCCTGGAAGGGAGAGCAGGTGATGATCCGGTTTGACGGGGTGGAGTCCGCCTTTTATGTGTGGGTAAATGGCCGTCAAGTCGGCTATTCCGAAGATTCCTATACAGGGGCGGAGTTTGACCTTACTCCCTATGTCAGGCCCGGCAGGAATACGATTGCCGTGGAAGTATACCGCTGGAGCGACGGTTCTTACCTGGAGGACCAGGATTTCCTGCGCCTTTCCGGCATTTTCCGGGACGTGACCCTGTTTGCCCAGCCGCAGACGCACGTGCGTGACCTGTTCCTGAAGGCCGGACTGGACAGGGAGGATTACACAACCGGGGTACTGGACGGAACGTTCACCATCCGCAATTCCGGTAAAAAGGATATTCCCGCCGGCATGAAGCTGAATTATTCCATCGACGGGATTTCCACCAAATTGAACTGGGAGGGCAGGAACGGTTCCGGCCGCGTGCAGACGGACAACAGGGGAAGGCTGGATTCCGGAACGCTGGAGGTTCCCTCCATTCCCTCCGGAGGCGAGGTGCAGATTTCCCTGAACAGGAAATTTCCCGGTGTGAAGCCATGGACGGCGGAAACGCCCAACCTGTACAGGGTGACTTATTCTCTGAATGGAAAGGATACCCGTTCCGTCAATATCGGGTTCCGTTCCGTGGAGATTGCGGATAACGGCGCCGTGCTGATTAACGGCAGAGCCGTCAAGTTCAAGGGTGTCAACCGCCATGAAGCCCATCCCGATTACGGGCGCGCCATTCCGCGGGAAGTGATGGAAAAGGACGTGCAGATTATCAAGGCGCATAATATCAATACCGTCCGTTGTTCCCACTATCCCAATCATCCTTATTTTTATGAGTTGTGCGACCGCTACGGCCTGTACGTGATGGACGAAGCCAACTGCGAAGCCCACGGCATCCGCAATAGCAGCATGGATATTTCCCGGAAGCCTTCCTGGAAGAAAGCCCATGTGGAGCGCAATATGAGCATGGTGCATCGTTCCAAGAACCACCCTTCCATTGTTTTCTGGTCCCTGGGCAATGAGTCCGGAAACGGTCCCAATTTTGAGGCGGCAGCGGCGGCTGTCAGGGCTTATGACACTACGCGGCCCCTCCATTACTGCGAATTTCCGCACGGCCACAAGGCCGTGGATATGGATTCCGCCATGTATCCGCCCGTGGACCGGGTGGAAAACTGGGGGAAGCAGAAAACTTCCCGCCCCTTTTTCGTGTGCGAATATGCCCACTCCATGGGGAATGCCCTGGGGAATTTCAAGGAGTACATGGATGCCTTCGAGTCTTCCCCGCGCATGGTGGGCGGGGCCATCTGGGATTTCGTGGACCAGTCCCTCCGCGCCAATCCTGCCGGAAACGGCATTTACAAGCCCGCCCCTTTCAAGGGAGTAACACAGGCTTACGGCGGCATGTTCGGAGACAGGCCCAACCAGGCCAATTTCTGCGACAACGGCATTATTCTTGGCAACCGGAACACCACGGCCAAGACGAAAGAGGTGAAGAAAGTATACCAGTACATGGCTTTTGAGCGCAAGGACGGGTCCCTGTCCGTTCGCAACAAATATTTCCATAAGCCTTTGAAAGGTTATACGCTTTATCTGGTATCCCTTGTTCCCGGCGGCGGCCATGCCGTGGAGCGCATGGTTCTGCCGGAGGTTCCCCCCGGCAAATCCGCAACGGTTAATCTGCCTTCAGCCGCTATGCGGACCGGTTCCCTGATGGTTCTGGCGGATGCCCGGTTCAAGCTCCCGGAAGACGTGAAGGAACTTTCCTCCAAGCAACTGGAACATGTGGTGAATGAGTGCGAAGCTTACGAGTGGTTCCCGGCATCTGCAGAGAAGGAGGTTCCCGTGCCTCCCCCGGCGGCGCTGCCTGCTGTTTCCGTGCTCCAGGGGGATTCCGTGGCCGTGCAGGGAAAAGGTTTTTCCGCCTCCTTCAAAAACGGGATGCTTTCCTCCCTCCGGTATGGCGGTCGGGATTTGATTTTGCCCGGCTATCCGGTGGAGCTCCAGGCGTACCGTTCTCCGGTGGATAACGATGCCTGGATCAGGAGCAAGGTTGAAGGGAAAATGAAGATGCAGAATATGAAAGCGGAATATTCCGACGTTAAAGCTGCCGTCATTTCCCCCGGCGTGGCCCGAATCACGGCACAGTTCCGGACGAAAGGTTCCGAGCTTGCCTTTTCCGGGGAAGTCGCGTGGACGGTTTTCGGCAACGGCATTATCAATGCTTCCGTCCGAATGTATCCCTCCGCCAAGGGAGAAGAACTCCTTCGGCTGGGCGTCACTTTCGGGATGCCTGCCGCGTATGACCGGGTAGAGTACCTGGGGCTGGGACCGTGGGATAATTACCGGGACCGCCGCACGAGCTGCTGGAAGGACATTTTCCGCACTTCCGTGGACGATATGTTTTTTGCTTATTCCCGGCCCCAGGATATGGGCAACCGCATGGAAACGGACTGGATAGCCTTGTCCAAACCCCAGGAGGACCAGGCTCTGTGGGTGGGGGCCGCCTCTCCCAGGGCTCCGCTGGAGGTTTCCGTCCTGCGTTATACGCCGAAGGAGCTTAACGATGCCAGGAGCCTGGACAGGCTGCCGGAGAAAAATAAAGTGATTGTGAATCTGGACGCTTTCCAGATGGGGCTGGGCGGCTCTTCCTGCGGGCCCCGTCCGCTGGTCAAGTACCAGACATTGAGCGGGGCCACAGCCCTGGGGTTTGTGCTGGCTCCCTCATCCGCCCTGCTGAATCTGGCGCGCACGGGGCTGGCCGTTCCCCATTCCCCTGTCATTGAACGGGATGGGGACGGCATGGTCAGTCTGACTTCCTCTACGCCCGAGGCGGAGATAAAGTATTCCGTCAACAAGGGGCCGGAAAAAACGTACCGGAATCCCTTCAAGCTTCCCGAAGGGGAAGTTAGGGCCTGGGCTGCCTCCATGAAGTCCGGCAAGGTTCCTTCCACGTCTCCCGGAGAGAGGAAATTCCCCCTCGTCAAGGGGCAGGGCGAATGGAAAATTCTAAGCGCTTCTTCGGAAGAGCCGGATACCGGTTTCGCCCATTTTGCCATTGACGGGAATCCGGATACCTATTGGCATACGTCCTATACGAACGGCCTGCCGGGGTTCCCCCACTCCATTGCCGTGGATATGGGAACCAGAATGAAGTTTACCGGATTTATCTACACGCCCAGAATGGACAAGGACAAGGGCCTCATCAGCCAGTACACGTTTTCCGTTTCCGATGACGGTCGGAATTGGAGGGAAGTGAAAAAAGGCCAGTTCTCCTACCACTATATCCGGAAGGATCCGGCTGTTCAGCGCATCGACTTCGGCAGGCCTGTGGAGGCCCGCTACTTTAAGCTTGACGCCCGGTCTCCGGTGAGGGGCGGGGAACAGAGCGCCACCGTTGCGGAGCTGAATATCATTACCCAATAACGGAGCGGCAGGCGTTTTGCACTGCTTCCCGGATGGAGAAGTTTTCCAGCCGTGCGCCCTTTCCGGGGTGCACGGCTTGTTGTTGCGGGCTTTTCAGGGTGCGGAAATGTTTTTTTAATGAAAGAAAGAACATGGCGGAATGGTAACATACGCATGCGCAAGATGATGGCCTGCATGCTGGGCGCTGCCCTGTGTTTTTCCATGGCCGGAGCGGAAACAGGCGTTTCCTCTGCGGAAAAAGCTTCACCCCTGTTCGGGAGGATGATCTGGAATCGCGGCTGGGAGTTCCGGCTTGAGGACGAGCCCGGAAAGAGCGGCTGGCAGACGGTTCATCTGCCCCATACGTTCAGTCTGCCCTACTTTATGTCCGATTCCTTTTACACGGGGTTCGGCTCCTACCGCAAGAAGCTTGTCATGCCGGAGGAATGGCAGGGGAAGAAGGTGTTTCTGGATTGCGGCGCAGCTTTCCAGGTGGCGGAGGTGAAGGTGAATGGGAAGACTGCGGGAAGGCATGAAGGGGGGTATACGGCCTTCCGGTCGGATTTGACGCCTTTCCTGAAGCCCGGCGAGAACTGGGTGGAGGTACGGGTGGATAACCGCTGGAGCCCCCGCATTGCGCCTCGGGCGGGGGAGCATACTTTTTCCGGAGGACTGTACCGGAACGTGCATCTGCACGTGTGTTCTCCCGTGTATTTGCCCGCGCACGGAGTATGGGTTCAGACGCCGGAGGTGACGGCGGCCCGCGGGAAGGTCCGGATTTTGACGGAAGTGAAGAATGATACCGGGACAGTGAGGAAAGTGACGGTGCGGCATACTGTGCGGGATGAGCAAAGCGGCTGCGTGGTGCTGCGGGGAGAGAAGGGCGCGGAACTGGGGGCCGGGGAAGATTCTCGCGTACAGGCTGACCTGCCTCCTCTGGCTTCTCCCAGGTTGTGGAGCCCTGCGGCCCCCAATATGTACCGTGTGACGACGGAATTGTTGGACGAGAAGGGGAAGGTGCTGGACCGGGCTGAAAATCCCCTGGGTTTCCGTACTCTGGAGCTGACGGCGGACCAGGGTATGCTGATTAACGGGAAACCTGTTTATCTGCAGGGGGCCAATGTGCACCAGGACCACGCCGGGTGGGGGGATGCCGTGACGGATGCCGGGGCCCGCCGTGATGTACGGCTGATGAAGAACGCCGGGTTTAATTTCATCCGCGGCTCCCATTACCCTCATTCCCAGGCTTTTCTGGATGCTTGCGACCGGGAGGGCATGTGCATGCTGAATGAAGGCATTTTCTGGGGAATGGGCGGGTTCAAGGAGCATGACAGATACTGGAATTGCGATGCCTATCCTGCGGAAAAGAAGGATCGTATTGCGTTTGAGGAAAGCTGCATGCGCCAGGTGAGGGAGATGGTGCTTCAATTCCGCAATCATCCTTCCATCGTCATCTGGAGCATCAGCAATGAACCGTTTTTTACCAGGCATGCGCCGGAGGCCAGGGCTTTGTGCAACAGGCTCATTACCTTGGTGAAGGAGTTGGACCCGACGCGCCCCGTGTGCGCCGGGGGCGGGCAGCGCGGAAATTTTGACAAGCTGGGGGACATGGCCGCCTTGAACGGGGACGGTTCCCATGTGAAGACGCCCGGCAGGCCCAGCATGGTGACGGAGTATGGTTCCGTGAGCTGCCGGAGGCCGGGGGCGTATGCGCCGGGCTGGGGGGATATGAAGAAGGATAAGGAAGCGGGGATTCGCTATCCCTGGCGCGTGGGAGAGGCGGTCTGGTGCGGCTTTGACCACGGCAGCATCTGGCCTTCCGGAGGGCGCATGGGCATTGTGGATTACTTCCGCATTCCCAAGCGGGCCTGGTACTGGTACAGGAATGCGTTGAGGAATATTCCTCCTCCGGAGTGGCCTGTAGAGGGGACTCCGGCACAGGTGAAACTGTCCGCGGACAAGAAGGTTATCAGCCCGGCGGACGGCACGGACGATGTGCATGTGACCGTGAAAGTGGCGGACGCCGCCGGAAGGCAGATATCCAATGCCGTGCCGGTGACGCTTACGGTGGTATCGGGTCCCGGGGAGTTCCCTACCGGCAAAAGCATTACGTTCACGCCCGGAACGGATATTGATTTAATTGACGGCTGTGCGGCGATTGAGTTTCGGTCTTATTATGCCGGGAAGACAGTGATCAGGGCGTCTTCTCCCGGATTGAAGGGGGATAGCCTCCAAATCGTTTGCCGGAATGCTCCGGCTTACGTAGCGGGCAGGAGCGCGGAAACGCGGGAAAGGCCCTACAAGCGTTTTAGCGCAAAGGAGAGGGATATCCAGCTGGCGCGGTACGGACGGCCCGAATCCGGAGAGAAAGCCAATTTGGCTGTATTGAGGCCCTGTTCCGCTTCCTCCGGATTTCAGGAGACGATGAAGGCTTCCGACGGTGACGATGTTTCTGCATGGCATCCGTCCGTGGAAGACAAAGCGCCGTGGTGGCAGCTGGACATGGAGTTTGAATTCCGCCTGGACCGGGTGGAGGTGAAGGCAGCCGGAAGCTGGAAGGGGCCGGCTCCCTCGGTTCAGGTCAGCAGGGACGGAAATAGCTGGAAGGACATTAAAGCCGTTTTGCGCAAGGATGGGACGGAGCTGACCGCAATGTGTCCGGAAGGGACCGGCGCCAGGTACGTACGCATCCGCCTGTCTCCGGGGCAGGGAATTGCGGAAGTGGCCGTATGGCCGGCGGATGCGTCATGAGGGATCCCGTTTTTCCGGAACAGGAGGCTTTTTTCTGTTACTGCGCGTACCGGAGTTTCCGGCGTCCTCTTCCGCCCGCTGGCGGCGCAGTTTGTCCCAATAGGCCAGGCGTTTGTTGATTTCCCGTTCAAAACCCCGTTCCGGCGGCCTGTAGAACTGGCGGCGGGGCATGTTGTCCGGAAAGTAGTTTTGCCCGGAGAAAGCGTCCGGCGCGTCATGATCGTATGCGTAATTCTTTCCATAGCCCAGTTCCTTCATTAGTTTGGTGGGCGCGTTGAGGATGTGTGCCGGGGGCATCAGGGACCCGTATTCCCGTGCCGCTTTCCGTGCCGCTCCCCACGCGGTGTAGGCACTGTTGGATTTGGGGGCGCAGCCCAGGTAGATAATCAGTTCAGCAATCGCCAGCTCTCCTTCCGGAGAGCCCAGGCGTTCATAGGCGTCCCACGCGGCAATGGCCATTTGAAGTGCGGCAGGGTCCGCCAGACTGATATCCTCCATGGCGAAGCGGGTCAGGCGGCGCAGGAGGTAGAGAGGATCCTCCCCGCCCTCGAGCATGCGTGCGGCCCAGTACAGGGCTGCGTCCGTATCCGACCCCCGCAGGGATTTATGCAGGGCGCTGATGAGATTGTAATGGCCTTCCCGGTCCTTGTCGTAAACCGGGGCTCGCTGCTGGACAATTTTCAGCAGTGCGTCCGTGCCCAGCATTTCATCGGGCTTGCAGAGGTCAAAGACGCTTTCCATCAGGTTAATGAGGTAGCGGCCGTCTCCGTCTGCCAGTTCTATCAGGGTGGCGCGCGCTTCCGGCGCGAGCGGCAGTTCACGCTGAAGAAGGGTTTCCGCCCGTTCAATGATGCTTTCCAGAGCCGGGGCGTCCAGGGAGTGCATGACGAAGACTTTGCAGCGGGAGAGGAGGGCGCTGTTCAGTTCAAAGGAGGGGTTTTCCGTAGTGGCCCCCACCAGCGTAACGGTTCCGTTTTCCACATATGGCAGAAAACCGTCCTGCTGGGCGCGGTTGAACCGATGTATTTCATCCACGAACAGGAGGGTCCCATGGCCGTATTCCCTGCGCCTGGCCGCTTCGTCAAAGGCTTTTCTCAAATCCGCCATGCCGGAGAAGACGGCGGAGAGAGCTGCGAAATGCATGGATGTGCGCGTCGCCAGAATGCGCGCCAGCGTGGTTTTCCCGCAGCCGGGCGGCCCCCATAGGATAAAGCTGGTCATCTTGCCGGAGTCCGCCATGAGCCGGAGAGGTCCTCCTTCCCCCAGCAGATGATCCTGGCCCATGATGTCTTCCAGTGCGGACGGCCTCAGGCGGTCCGCCAGAGGGCGGTCCGCCAAGGCGGAGAACAGGCCCGGGATGTCGTCTTTTTTCATGATGCCCATCATACGCCGCCGGTAAAAGGAAGGCAAGGGGAGCCTGCTGGCATTTCAGGCGGCCCGGCACGACGGCACTTCGTGGAGAGGATGTTGCACCCCGGTTTTGACGGGTGGAAGAGAAACTGGGGAGAAAAGGAAAGATTCCTGGGAAAAACAGTGTATATTGAACATGATGTTCAGACATGTTTCCCATGTGTTTCTTTTTCTGTTTTCCGGCTTATGCGGCACGGCCGTGAATGCTCAGGATCAGATAATACCCCGGCCCGTGTCCGTGAAGGTAGAGGCCAAGGGGGCGGCAACGCCCGTGAAGCTGGGTGAAGGAATGCGCATTATATGCAAGGAGAAGGACGGGGAGTTCCGGCGCCAGGCTCACTTGTTGCAGCAGTTTTTGTCACGCGGAACCGGATTGGCTCTGGACGGGGCTGGCGGTACGGGAATAATCCGCGTTGTGAAGGACGCTGCCCTGAAGCAGTACGGGCCGGAGGCATACCGTTTGGAAGCGGCTCCCGGAAATATCGTCATCAGCGCCGCGACTCCCAAAGGAGTTTATTATGCGGGGCAAAGTCTGGCGCAGATGCTGCCTGCCGCCTTTTTCAACAATGATGCGGACAAAAAGAGCGTAAGTTGGAATGTAGCGGAGAAGCCTTTTTCCATATTGGATTATCCCCGTTTTGCCTGGCGAGCCTTCATGCTGGATGAAGCACGGCATTTTTTTGGAGAGGAGGAGGTGAAGAGGCTGATTGACCAAATGGGGCTCCTGAAAATGAATGTCCTGCACTGGCATTTGTCGGATGATGCCGGATGGCGCATCCAGATTAAAAAATATCCCAAACTGACATCCGTGGGAGGCAAGAGGAGAGATACGGAGATAGAGACGTGGGGAAGCGGCAAGTATGAAGGCAGGCCCCATGAAGGCTTTTATACGCAGGAACAGGTCAGGCGCATTGTCCGGTATGCGGCCGACAGGAATATAACGATTGTTCCTGAAATAGATATTCCGGGCCATTCCGCCGCCGCCATCGTTTCCTATCCGGAGTTGAAATTGTCCGCCAGGCCTTTCGCGGAAGTGCCCGTGAGTTTCAATGACGGAGCGGCGTTTGATCCCACCAGCGAACGTACCTACCAGTTCCTGGGAGACATCATGACAGAGCTGGCTTCCCTCTTTCCCGGAGGTATCATTCACATCGGCGGTGACGAGGTGCGGTACAAAAAGTACTGGGAAGGCGTGCCCCACATTGAGGCGTTCATGAAGAAAAAAGGCATTAAGACTTTTCCCGACCTTCAAATCATGTTTACGAATCGGATTTCCGGCATGCTGGCTGGGATGGGGCGCCGGATGATGGGGTGGAATGAAATACTGGGGTCCGACGTGCACAATGACGGCGGCCGGGGAGCTGCGCTCGGCAAGCTGGATGCAAATGCTATCATTCATTTCTGGTATGGGTCCGATAAAATTGCCGCCAAGGCGATCAGGGAAGGCCGCCAGGTGGTGAATTCCACTTCCCACATGACTTACATTAACAAAGGATATGACAAGCTCCCTCTGTCCAGGTCCTATTCTTTTGAGCCCGTTTTTGCGGGATTGAACCCGGAGCAGCAGAAGAATGTCATCGGGCTGGGCTGCCAGGTCTGGACGGAATGGATTGCGGACGTGGAGAAACTGCACCGTCATGTATTTCCCCGTATTGCCGCTTATGCGGAGACGGGGTGGACCCGGAAGGAGGATAAGAATTTTCAGGATTTCCAGAGGCGTTTGACGGGGTATGAAAAAATTTTGGATGCCCAGGGCATCCGGCACGGTGAAAAGGAGTAGTTGAAAAATTCGCCGCCGGGGATGAAGCGTCCTGGCTGAGTCAACAGTAAACCCGCTTGTTACTTGGTTAAGGATTCGGGAGAGTTCCTGTCAATGGCTTCTTTGAGGCGTTCCGCCCGCTCCTGCATGTTTTCCAGAATTTTCAGAATATAAGAACGCGTTGTAGCCGAGTGTTCCGCTCCGCGTACGAAGGAAAGCCCCCGGTACAGTCCTACCGTTTCCAGGCGGAGATTCATATCTTCTCCGGACAGGTCTTCACTGGAGGGAGGAGGATAATTGGAAGCGGGGCCGTTCAGGGACTTCATCTGCATGGTATCCATATTAAGCAGGCAGCTTTGTATTCCGTTAGTGAAAATCAGGCTGCCCTGACGATGCTTGTCCTCCGGCCACAGCCTGTAAATGGTAACGGCGCTTCTCCCCCCGGGATTGATCAAAATGGCGGGGAAAACGTGTTTGCCGCCACCCTTTTTCCGGACGGTCGCGTCAAAATCGCATTCTCCGGAAAACCTGGTCGTGACACGGGAGGAGATGCATACTTCAAAAGGTACTTCCGGCGGCAGGGGAATCATGGTGGCGGCAGACAGGGGTGACCCCGGAGGGAGTTCCGGAATCGGGAAGGGAAGCGTAATGATGTCAATGGCGCAGCTGATGATGCCGATGATGGCGAACAGCAGGATGCCTTTGTTCCGGAGCTGGGCTGACATCATTTTTCCATATTCCTCCGGATAATGCCTGCCTGCGGATGGTTCCTGCTGCAGGTAATAGCCGGTCAGGCGTGAAATAACGGCCAGAGCGGCAGCCATGGCTGCCAGCCAAGCCAGGGCAAAAGCCAGATTTTCCGCTATGGGAATTGTGGTGAAAAAGCCGAATGTTCCAATAATGACCGCCGTCAGCAGGAGAAAGACGGCCAGGAAGGTTATGCAACCTAAAGGGGCCGTGGAGACGGGAATCCAGAAACTGCTGCGTTTGCCGAGGGCTCTCAGAATCAGGATGGCAATGCAAAAAGAGAAGATGGCCAGCGTTGAATAAAAATGTTGAAACAGATAATCGAGCATGGCATGCGGGAAAAACTTGGATAGGCAAGCGGGGAGCGATTCCATGCCGGTTTCCTGAAAAATATCCGGAAGCAAGCAGTTTTGCGCCGCGAAACGATAGAAGCCGAATGTTGAACTCCTTTATTATTTTAGCCTTTTTCCATCCTTGCCTGCAAGATTTTTTGTTTACCTGTTTCTTTCTATTTGTTTTTGATATGTTTAAAAAGCATTGTCCCATAAGAAAATATGGGAAAAAACCGACTCCATTTTCATTCAGTGAAAAAGATGCGGTTTTCTATAAGCGGAGGATTCCGAAATGGTAAAACTGTGTGTTATGGATAAGGGAAAAAGAGTATTCCTGCCATGGAAATGTTTTTTCCCGTTTATGAATGAAACCGCTGCGCCGTCTTTCCCTTCATCCTTTTCAAGAGACCGGGCGGGGAGAAGAGCCCCAGCCGGATGTTTACCTGCAAGAGCGTGGGGCAGACAGATCCGGCCGGGTTGATGAGGAAAAACGCTTCCCTGAAGAAACTGCTACCGCTGTTCCGGCTTTGCCGGCACTTTCCTGAGTTTCGCGAAGCGGGGCAGGGAACATTCCTTTTGCATGGCCGTTTCTCCCTGGATCAGGGGAAGAACGTAATCAATGAACGGCTGTTCCACGCCATTGCCGCGGGCGTTGATCCATTCGCGGGGAACAAGTTTTTCCACATTGGCCACTTCTTCCAGACCTATCAATTTAGTCTTGCAGGAATAAATGCCGTTCTCCGTGATTCGTTCAAAGGCTACCATTTTATCCGTCTGGCCGGAAACGGCGGCTTCCACGGCGGCTTTTCCCGCCATATACGCTTCATCGATATCCGTCTTGGAGGCTACATGGGAGGCGCAGCGCTGGAGGAGTGAGAGTTCAATGCTTCTGACTTTGGCCCCGGTTTGTCGCTTGACGGATTCCGCAAGCATGGCTCCCAGGCCTCCCAGCTGCGTATGGCCGAAGACGTCCCTGTCTCCGGATTCCGCAACAAAGCGGCCGTCTGCATACTGCACGCCTTCCGAGACGGCGACCATGCAGCTGCCGTTCTGCCTGTAAATCCGGTCCACATCCTGCCAGAATTCCTCCATGCGGAAGGGAACTTCCGGCAGGTAAACCAGGTCCGGACCTGCTCCCGCATACGTGGCCAGGGCTGCGGATCCGGCCAGCCAGCCGGCGTGGCGGCCCATGATTTCCACAATGGTGACGCGTCCCTTGTCGTACACGCGGAGGTCCTGGTGAACTTCCATGCAGGAGGTAGCGATAAATTTGGCGGCAGAGCCGAAGCCGGGGCAGTGGTCCGTGCCGTGAAGGTCATTGTCAATGGTCTTGGGAATTCCGATGACGCGGCATTCGTAACCGGACTGCTGCATGAATTTGGATATCTTGTTACAGGTATCCATGGAATCGTTGCCTCCGTTGTAGAAAAAGTAGCGTACGTCGTATTTTCTGAAAATTTCCAGCAGACGGCGGTAATCCGTATCATCCACGGACGGGGCTGCCATCTTGTAGCGGCAGGAACCCAGGGCAGATGCTGGGGTATATTTGAGCAATTCCAATTCTCCGGGGTCTTCCCGGGCCATATCGAACAGGCGTTCTTTGAGCACTCCCTCAATCCCGTTGGCGGCTCCCAGCACGCGCGTGACCTGTTCGCTTTGCAGGGCGGACTGAATGGCTCCCAGTGCGCTGGCGTTGATGACGGCGGTGGGGCCGCCGGACTGGCCGATGATGCATGCTCCTTTCAATGGGTTCATGGGCAATAATGGATGAGAGAGTTGTGTTGCGCCCCCTTTCAACGGCGTTGGAGGCAGGGAATGAAATGATAGTCAAACCTATCCGCAGCCCGGAGGGATGTCAAACATTATTGGTTTTCCGGATGGGGCTGCCGGGGCTGGAGAAAGTGGGGAAGAAAAAAGAGCAGGGGTGTCAGTTTTTTTGTCCCCAGAGCTTTTCCAATGCGGAGGCAAAGCGTTCTCCCAGGACTAGAACTCCATGCGTGCCCAGATGGACGGTATCCGTGGGATAGGGGGTGCGGAAGTCCATGCTGCGCAGCTGGAGATCATCTGCGGGGACATAAACCGCATTGTTGACGGAGAGGGAGGTACGGGATTCTTCCGCCACATCCTTTTGCCCCTGCCGCACTTTTTCCCTGCCCGGAAAACGGGCCAGAGCGGGCACGGGAAGAACGCTGCCGTAGATAAAGGCCAGACCGGGGGCTTCCAGATCCGCTCTGATGCGTTTAATCAGGTTGTTCAGGTTGGCGCCGTAAGACAGAGCGTTTTTGATGCCGGCAATGTCCCTTGCGTCTCCTTCCCCCTGTTGCCACACCATGGCTTTCAGGACAGGAGCATGTCCCTGCTTTTTCAGGGCTTCCATTCCGTTGCGGACGGTACGGAGCAATTTGACGTATTCTTCCCCCTGCTTATCCTGAGAAGTTTTTCCTGGGTTCCATTGCCGGAAAAGGTTGCTTCCGCTCCGGGCGTGCTTGATGATGGCCCATTTTTTTTGCGGGAATTTTTTCTGCAACGCTGTTCCCAGGCTTAGTTCCACGCCAAAACGGTCGGGGGATTCGGATGCCGGGCTCAAGGGAACAAGCTGTTCTGCCGGTTCTGTCCCTTTGAGGGAGCCGGAATAGTACAGAAGAATCCGTTTATCCGTTTTGAAGCAGGGAGGAATGTTGTTGACGTACCCTTGCCCTGTGGCGTTTGACTGTCCGCCGATAAGGATGACGTTGACTTCATCCGCATGCAGGGGTGGCGCCGGAAAGACCGTCAGGGAGCAAAGCAGCCATGAAAAGAGGAAAAAACGTGCAGAGCGTGGAAGTACGGAAACAATCATGGCGGGGATATCCCTGATACGTTTCCCGAAAGAAGATTCTGTCTTCTGCAGGAATTCTTCTTTGCCTGCTGCCAGGATATTTGACTGTTGATGTTTTCCTGTTCCCTTGATTCTTTCCTTTCCGGAAAAAGGCATTATGCGGAAGGTGCGTGCAGGGAAACGGATTGGCCGGGGTATATTTCCGGAATGACGGAAATGCTCTTGATATTTTTTCCGGCTGTCAGGGAGCGGAGCATCCGTATGAGCTTGTGAACCGTTTTTGTCTGGTTCTCTTCATAATAGGTGATCGTGGGCAGCAGGCGTTCCATGAAGGGTTCATACGTCAGGCTGACCAGGCTGAGCTGATCCGGAATGCTCAGCGAACGGGCTTCCACCCAGGAAAGGATGGGAACGATCTGGTTGCCCCGTGTGGCTACCAGGGCGGACATATCCGGATGTTCTTTAAACGCTTTGGCCAGGTATTCAAAGAAGAGAGGCGTTTCAAACGGGGTGGGAACCAGGATGGGATTCCATCCCTGTTCCGCAAAGCTGAAAAAACCTTTTTGCATGAGCTGGTGGCCCTTCAACGGATCAGGAGGCAGGCACAGGCCTACCGTTCGGTGCCCCTTGTTCCAAAGGTGCTGCGCCGCATGATGCGTGGTGGCCGCCCAGTGGCGGTCCAGATAGGGAAGGTTGCTGCTCTGGTAGGAGGTGCCGCGCACAATGCAGGGGATGCGGTGCGTCTTGAACCAGAGCTGGGTTTGCTCCGAGGAACGGTGAAGTATCCAGCAGACGCATTCGGATTTGGTAACAAGCTTGGCAAGCCTCTTGTCCGGGTTATTGCCTAAGATCCAGGGAGCTTCAAAGATACGGACGCTGATGCCGTCTTCCTCCAGAATTTTGGAGATGGTATATATCTCCGCCAATACGCTTTGAGCCAGCCTTTTGAGGGGCTGGGGCGTCAGAAATCCGAGAATTTCTTTTTTTTCCTGAACCGGATGGCAGAAGATATTTTTAACCGTTTCTTCTTCCGTAGTTTTCAGGATGCGCCTCGGAACCTTGATGCGTGGGGGGGCAATCCATGCATCCCTTTCCAGAAGGGTCAGGGCCTTTCTGATGGTTTCCCTGCCTACGGATAACCTGTGCCCGAGTTCTCTTTCTCCGGGCAGGATATTGACCAGGCTACCGCTGAGAATCATCTGTTTGATTTTATTGGCTACTGTTTCAACCAATGAAGAAGCTGGCAACGAAGTCATACTCTTGTATATACGTATCGCATTGCGTGAATTCGAGCCAATTGTAGGGATTGCCTGCCCCGCAGAATCCAAAAGGAGAGCTGGTGTTGTTGCAAGTTGTTGATATTCTGTAAATCGTTTTAGGATTTAAGCTACTGGTCTTTTTTGATGAGGTAAAGTGGGCGGATAATGTATAAATGATATGGTGTTATCAATGCATTACATTCCTGAGCGGTACGGCTGCAGGTGGTTTGTAATTATTTCTTAATTCATTTAAGATAAATATTTTATTGCGTATTTTGTTGGGCGGAGCCATTTCTTATTCTCCATTTTCTCACTTTCCCCCAATTTCCGCCAGGAAATGTGCACGTATCGGCATGGATGACTTTTCTCCCGTTTCCGGCACTAAATCTGCTTGATGAAAGTGAATACCATACCGGGCGCATCCTATGCGCTGACTTGTACGGCTGCGTGTACTATCCATGCGCTTCTTAGCGACGCTTCTTCTCTGGTTATCCTGGAAACGGAAAACCCCGGACAATATTTTTTTATAGCTCCCACTGATACAATAGAGGTATCAGACGAACACGCCCTGGTGACACAAACTTTTAAAGCAGCCGCTCCGGGATTGTCTGCCCGCAGCGGCATAAGGCCGGGAGTAAATGCTGATTTAAAAAATCCGACGGTGGAAAAAGCGGTATGAACCATTTCTTTTTTCTGATTGCCCGCGATTAAGCGCAGCGCTCATGAGCAATCCGGTCAAAAGGTTGTTTGTCCATGGTTTTTCGAACCTTTACGGGGAGCGGGACTTCACCGCCAGATCATTGTCTGACGCGGACTGGGTGCGGAAGTCCGTCTCATTCCTTCCTGAAATTACTACGGGGAAGTCTCTTTGAGAAATGAAGCGTTATCGACTGATAATAGAAAACCCTGGGAGCGTTTAGCTCCCAGGGTTTATTGATTGGTACCGCCGGTGGGACTCGAACCCACACTCTTTTGGAACTCGATTTTGAGTCGAGCGCGTCTACCATTCCGCCACGACGGCACGTGAAGCGAAAGAATTAAGAGGCAAGAGGGCTGGAGAGTCAAGAATTTCCTGTGGAATATGGTGAGCTGCTGAAAAAACGGAGGGATTTTCCTGCGGATTCCCTCCGTCATGTTTCCGGATGGAAATAAGTGTTTGGAATGAGCAGTGCACGGCCGCGTTAACGCTTTTTTGCGTCTCTTCTCACGCCGCCAACTCCCAAAATGCTCGCACCTCGCATCCTCGAATCCCCTGCGTATGCACATAGCGCGTCTGCAACAGCGTCCCGTCCCGATGCCCCATCGCCGCCTGCAAACGCCCCCAATCGTGAAACATCTTCGCATGATACGACGCAAAGGTATGCCGCAGGACGTCCTGACGCCATGTCTGAAAACCCGCTGCCGAGCGCAAAGCGCGCCACCGCCTGTTCCAATCTGGCGGACAGATGAAAACCGACTCCCTCTCTGCCCCCTGCGGATAATAACTCCTCAACCATGCCAACACGGAGCGAGACAGCGGCACCTGCCGACCGCCGCCCGTCTTGCTCTGCCTCGGGCGAATCCGCACCTCCCCCTCCTCCCAATCCACATCGCCCCAGGTCAAACGCCGCACCTCATACGGACGAATCCCGCCGTAGAGCATCATCACCACGCCCGCCGCACAGGGGGAAAACTCCTCCCTCTCTGCCGTCCGCAGCAGGCGGCGCACTTCCTCGATACGGAGGGGGACGATCTCCCGCTCCGTCACGCGCGGCACATCCACCAGCCGCACGGGATTATGCGCACACCAGCCTTTCTTCCACGCCACCGTGAACACTCCCGAGAGAATCGCCCGCGCATGACGACGTTGCGAGGGTGAAAGAAAGACTTTCTCCAACACAGCCGCACAGTCCGCCGTCGTCATCGAGCGCATGGGACGCGCCGCCAGATCGGGCACATCTCGCATCATCCTCTGCGTGAAGGAGCGGATATCGCGCAGGGTGAGCGCCGAACGGTCGGCCTTGACGCGCAGGGTTTCTGCCACGGCTTTGGAGAAGGAGACCGTTTGCGTGGCGAGATGCTCGGCTTCGCACCCCAAGGCGATGACGCGGCGGCAGTGAAGGAGCAGAGCTTCTTTCTTTCTTACGGAAGAGCCTCCGCTTCCTTCGACCAGCTCCAGCATGAGACGAGCAACATCGGTGAGGGAGAAGGGGAGAGAGGCGAGGAGGGCAAGGGCGGTGCTAGCGTCGGTGTTCATGGCAACAGGATAAATAATACTCTTCATCAAGCCCAAAATAACGAAACTTGTCAAAAACATGGAATGGAACGGTAGTTATGCCTGTATGACAAGAAAAAAATGAGAAGAATTTTCTTCCTTTTTTCTTGTTTCTTTGTCTGGCTCAATAATATAATATATTGAGAATCAAAACATTGAAGTTAAGAGCATTATTTATACTCTACTTCCCTCGATGAAACATCGAGGGAATGAGGCTTCGGGAGAGACGCAACTCGATGCCTCCCTTGTGGCTATTCTCCTCGCCGACCGTTCGAGCGGCGCTTTCATCCGCTGGGCCTGCAACGCCTACACTACCCACGGCGAGTCCTATGCGGCGGATCAAGAGATCTACCCCCATCAGGTGCATCTGATTCAGGAGCGCACCCGCAAGACGCAGGAAGAACAGCGCGACCGCACCAAAAAATCCGCCGAAGTCTTTACCCCTGCTTGGCTGTGCAACGCCATGATCAACGCCCGCGATGCCGTTTACTTCGGGCGGGAGGAGGTCTTTAACCGCATGGAGGCTCCATCGTGGACGCCGACGCGCAAGACGATTGACTTTCCGACGACAGCATCTGGCCGCCGTCTCGCGTGGGAGCGTTACATCGATGCCCGCTGTCTGGAAATCACCTGCGGCGAAGCCCCCTTTCTCGTCTCGCGCTACGATGCCGTCGATGGTCGCCCCATCTCCTTGGCAGAGCGCATCGGCATCCTCGACCGCAAGCTGCGTATCATCGGCGAGCATACCTGCACCGCAGAGGACTGGTTTCACTGGGCAAAACGCGCCCTCGAAAGCGCCTACGCTTACGAATACCAGGGCGACAGCCTCTTTCTCGCCCGTCTCAATCTTTTTCTGAGCATTAGCGAGTACCACCGTCACCTGTGGAAACGCCCCCTCAACCGACACCAACAAGAGGAAGTTGCCCGCATCCTCTCGTGGAATCTCTGGCAGATGGACGGCCTGACGGCGACGACTCCCTTTGCCACGGAACAGGGGAAGCCCGAGGATTCCTTATTTGATTTTTACGCCATCACAGCCGAAAGGCGCCCCCTCCGTAGCCTCATCCGCGACTGGCGCGGCAAAAAAACGATTCGATTCTCTGAACTCAACCTATCCACCACCATGAAATTTGATTTTGTCATCGGCAATCCGCCGTATCAGCTGGAAACCGCCAATAAATCCCTTTCCAACGGACAATTGCCAAGTAAAAGCATTTTTCATCATTTTCAGCTGAGCGCGGATCAGATTTCCTCCGGTCTTACCGTCTTGATTTATCCTGGAGGGCGATGGATTCAGCGTTCTGGAAAAGGAATGGCGGATTTCGGCTTACAACAAATCAATGACAGCCGTTTACAAACCTTGTATTATTACCCCGACAGTACCGATCTCTTCCCTGCACAAGTTGCCGAAATTGCGGACGGCATCTCCATTGTGGTCAAAAATGCCCACAAGACGACCCCAAGCTTCCGCTACTTCTATATGCGGCGCGGAGAAAAAACAGGTGTCGAGCTGGAGCCTCCCGGCGAAAATATCCTTCCTCTAGACCCACGCGACGGAGCCGTTGTCAGGAAAATCGAGGATTTTGTTCAAAGAAACAAGTTGCCTTATTTGAACGATAATGTGCACTCAAGAAATCTATTTGGAATTGAGAGTAATTTTGTCGAAAAAAATCGAGATCAGGTTCGCCTCTATCAAGAAGGGGATGCGGTAGATTGCGAGACGGAGATCAAGCTATATGCTAATGACCGAGCCGGGAAAGCTGGCAGAACGACATGGTTTGTTGCACCAAGAAGCATTATTCAGACGAATGAGGCTTACATCTCCAAATGGAAGGTTGTTGTTTCCAGTGCAAACGCCGGGGGACAAAAGAGAGATTGGCAGTTGGAAATCATCGACAATCAATCGGCATTCGGTCGTTCGAGGGTTGCTCTTTCTTCTTTTGAAACGAAGCAGGAAGCGGAGAATTTTTACCACTATGTGAAGAGCTATATTATTCGCTATGCCTTCCTGATGACGGATGAAGCTCTGACAACTTTGGCGCTGAAAGTGCCGGATATGTCAGATTATACTTCTGACAACAAGTTAATCGACTGGTCGCAGGATATTGATAGTCAGTTGCAGAAGCTCATGTCCCTCAGTGATGCTGAGTTTGAATACATCAAAAACACGGTGCAGAGTGTACGAGCCTAAAAGGAGAATCCATCCATGAACACCATCAACATCCGAAGCACGAAGAAGGTTGAGCCGAAGTGTTACGCCTACACGACTCCAGAGGTGCAGCGGCACGAGGGCTGGACGAAGATTGGCTACACCGAGCAGGATGATGTCGAGGTGCGCATCCGCCAGCAGACGCAGACGGTGGATGTGCGCTATTGCCTGGAATGGCACGAGTCGGCGCGTTTTGCCGACGGGACGGTGTTTCACGATAAGGCGTTTCATCGTTACTTGGGCAAGAAGGAGGTGGAACGCGAGGGGAATTCGGAGTGGTTTCATCTTGTGCCCGAGGTGGCGCATGGTCATTTTCGGGAGTTTACCCGCAATCGCGGGGTGTTGCAGACGCCGGGTGCGGTGCCTTATGTGTTGCGGGCGGAGCAGGCGGAGGCGGTCGAGCGGACGCGGCTCTATATGGCGAGCCACGCGGGGCAAAGCCCGGAGTTTTTGTGGAATGCCAAGCCGCGTTTCGGCAAGACTTTGGCGGCGTATGATTTGTGCAAGCAGATGGGTGCGCGGACGGTGTTGATTGTGACGAATCGTCCGGCGATTGCTCATTCGTGGTACGATGATTATGTGCGTTTTATGGGGACGGAGTCGGGGTATTATTTCATCAGTGGGGCGGATGCTCTGCGGGGCTTGCCCCATGTGCTGGAGCGCGCGCAGTTGCCGAGTGATGCCGAGGGGTATATCGAGTTTGTGTCTCTGCAGGATTTGAAGGGTTCTCTGTATTTCGGCGGGGAGTTCGATAAGTTGGAGCATGTGCAAAAGTTGACCTGGGATCTGCTGATTGTGGATGAGGCGCACGAGGGGGTGGATACGTACAGGGCGGATGTGGCGTTCGAGCAGATTGCGCGTCGGGCGACGCTGCATCTGTCGGGGACGCCTTTTAAGGCTTTGGCAAATGAAAAGTTCGAGGAGAAGGCGATTTTCAACTGGACCTATGCCGATGAACAGCGCGCCAAGAGGGAGTGGCAGGAGGAGGCGGAGGAGGAAAATCCCTATGCCGCCTTGCCGCAGTTGGACCTTTATACGTACCGGATGTCTGAGGTAGTGCGCGATCGCCTGAAGCAGGGGGCTGATTTTGACGATGACGGCGAAAATGAGGCCTATGCTTTTGACTTGAATGAGTTTTTTGCCACGAAGAGTGACGGTTCGTTTAAGTATGATGAGGCGGTGGAGAGGTTTTTGGAGGCTTTGGCAGGGCAGGAGAAGTTTCCCTTTTCGACGGAGGCTTTGCGCCGCGAGGTGAAGCATAGTTTCTGGCTGTTGGACCGCGTGGACAGTGCCAAGGCGTTGGCGAAGAAGTTGAAGGCGCATCCCGTCTTCCGCGAGTACGAGGTGGTGGTGGCGGCTGGCGATGGCAAGACGGATGCGGAGGAGGAGGCGACATCGACGCTCAAGTCCTTGGATAAGGTGCGCACGGCGATTCGCGCCCACGAGAGGACGATTACGCTTTCCGTCGGGCAGTTGACGACGGGGGTGACGGTGCCGGAGTGGACGGCGGTCTTGATGCTGAGCAATGTGAAGAGTCCGTCGCTGTATATGCAGGCGGCGTTCCGGGCGCAGAATCCCTGCCTGTTCGTGGAGGGGGACGAGTTGCGGCGCAAGGAGAATGCGTATGTGTTTGATTTTGAACCGGCGCGGACGCTGGTGATTTTTGAGCAGTTCGCCAATGACCTGTGTTCGGCGACGGTGAGTGGCGGAGGCGATGGGGAGACGCGCAAAAGGCAGGTGCGCGAGTTGCTGAATTTTTTCCCCGTCTATGGGGAGGATGAGGAGGGGGAGATGGTGGCTCTGGATGCGGAGAAGGTGTTGTCCGTGCCGCGCAAGATTCATGCCGTCGAGGTGGTGCGCCGTGGGTTCATGAGCAATTTCCTGTTCCAGAATATCGGGAATATTTTCTCGGCGCCGCGTCAGGTGGCGGATATCCTCGGGCAACTGCCGACGGTGAAGGAGCAGAAGCCGTCCAAGGCGAAGGAGGGCGGTCAGGGAGAGGGCGGTTTGTTGGACGGCGCCGCGGATTTGCCCCTGAATGAAAAGGGTGAAGTGGTGTTGCCCTTGGATGAATTGACCCGTAAGACAGGGGAGCTTTTCGGGGATAAGATATACAGCGACAATGTTGTGACGCAAACGAAGATCGATGAGGTCTCGACGAGTAACGCGCCGGATAAGAAGGCCGCACAAAATTTAGTGACGATATTGGTGGATACTGTGGTGAACCCCACCCTGCAGGATGCCAAGACGCACTATGGCGATGAGATGAGTAGAGCGTCTGAACATCGTCTCAAAAAGCAGTTGCAGAATCAGGCGACGGTCGCGGTCGGCAAGGCAGCGACGACGCACAAGAAGAATCGCCACGAGACGGAGAAGGCAAAGAAAAGGGCTCTCGACGAGGCGCATGCCAAGGGGCAGAGTGAGGCCGAGGTTCAGGCGATTCAGGATCGTTTTGATGCCGAGCAGAGGGAGAATGAGCGTCGGTATCGAGAGGAGTTGAAGGAGGCAGCGGCAGAGATTGAGAAGAAGGCCAAACAGGCTGTGGTGGATACGGTGGAAACCGAGAAGGTTACCAGGAAGAAGGAGGCGATTGAAGAGGATATTCGCGGTCATTTGCGTGGCTTTGCGCGGACGATCCCCGCCTTTTTGATGGCGTATGGCGACGAGAATACCTGTCTGGATAATTTCGATACGATTCTTCCCGATGAGGTCTTTAGAGAGGTGACGGGGATTTCTTTAGAGCAGTTCCGCATCTTGCGCGATGGGTGCGATTACGAAGATGAGGGTGTCCGGAAGCATTTTGACGGTCATTGTTTTGATCCGATTGTTTTTGATGATGCCGTTCAGGAGTTCTTGGCGTTGAAGAAGAAATTAGGCAATTATTTTGATGAGTCGCAGTCGGAGGATATTTTCGATTATATTCCGCCGCAAAAGACGAATCAGATTTTCACGCCCAAGCATCTTGTCATGAAGATGGTCGATATGTTGGAGGAGGAGTCTCCGGGCTGTTTCGATGACCCCGACAAGACGTTTATCGACCTCTACATGAAGTCGGGTCTATATGTGGCGGAGATTGTCAAACGCCTTTTCCGCAGCGAGGCGATGAAGGCGCGTTTCCCGCAGGCGGAGGAGCGTTTACGGCATATTTTCGCGCATCAGGTGTATGGCTTGGCGCCGACGGAGATTATTTACCGCATTGCCTGTGCCTTTGTCCTGGGCTTCGACGAGGAGCTGCGCATCGAGCGGCATCATCTCGCGCGCTTCGATGCCTTGCCGGCGGTCAAAGACGGCACGCTGGAGGAGGCTCTGGACAAGATTTGGGAGAGGTGACCGTGATGACGGCCTGGCTTGGGAGGCTTCATGTCTTGCGCCGCTCCCGTTGAATGAGTGGCGCGGCTTAATTTCCGGCATGTTTCTTTGTGTTTCATGTGCGCAAGCCGATGAAAATTCATGGTTGGCGTTTCAGCCTTTTTTCACGGTCAGGGGTAGTCCCGCCACCATGAAGTAGACTTCATCCGCGCTTTTGGCAAGGAGTTGGTTGGCAATGCCCAGCCCGTCGCAGTAGTGGCGCGTTTCCGCATCTGACTGGCTGATGCCCATGCCGGTTTCAGAAGAAACAAGCACCCATGGCACAGGGGATTGGCGGATGAGCTTTTTCAAAGCTTCTATTTCCTCAATCAGCGCTTCCTGGAACGGCTCGTAGTCCGTGGGGTCCTTCTGGGCGTACAGGGTATTGGAGGAGAGCAGGGTGACGCATTCCAGAATGACGCCGTCCACCTGGTCCAGCAAGCCGGATTCCCCGACGGCAGAAGCTACATGACGGGGACATTCCAGCGTGAGCCAGCTTTTAGGACGGCGTTCCTGGTGCTTGCGCACGCGGTATTCCATGGAGCCGGCTCCGGGCCAGACTTCCGCCGTGGCGACGTACAGGATTTTTTTCCCGAATCCGGCGGCTATTTGTTCAGCGTATTGGCTTTTGCCGCTTCTGATGCCGCCCAGGACGAGCGTCATGCGTGCGGTATTGGCGTCAGTGTTTGGTGATGTAGCGTTCATGGGATTCCAGCATGGCCTGGTGGGAGTTCAGGAAGTCATCCAGGCTGAAGACTTCCAGCGTAATAAGGGGGGAGAAATGAAGGTCCCACATGGGGTGCAGAATGGCGTCCAGCGTAGCGGCAGGCATGTGGTGCAGGGATTTGTGGTCCCGTTTTTCCAGCCCGTGCAGGTGGCACATGCGTATGTCCGGCAGCCAGAGCGGCAGAAGTTTTTCCGGCCGCAGGCCTTCTTTCCAGACATGGCCTATGTCAAAGCAACGTGAATGGGGTGTAGCGGCTACCAGTTTATCCAGATAGTCGGTCGGATGGCGTTCCAAATTTTCCAGGGCCAGGCATTCCGGTGCGGGGAGGTGGGGCGTGATTTGTTCCAGACTCCGGAGGATTCGTTCCGTTTCGCGTTCCGTAAGATGGGGGCGCATATCAGGACCGGGGATATGGTCCGTGACCACATGCATGACCCAGGTGTGGGGCTCCAGTTCCCGTGTCAGGTCAATGGCGCGAATGATGTTTTCCGTATAACGGCGGCTTGATTCTTCCGTGGCGAAGCTGCCGTCCGTAGGCAGGTGGACGTTCCAGGTAACCCCGGCATCTGCAGCGATTCCGGCCAGTTCCCGTATTTCCGCAGGGGTAATGAGTTCCTTTCCGCATTCTCCGGCTTCCAGCAGGAGCAGAGCGACATCATCCGCGTAATGGACGCATTCCCTGATGGCGGGCACGTAGTAGTCCGGGATGATGAAGGAGGTGCATCCGATGTTGAGGCCTGGAACGCGGCATTTGTGTGGAGTTTTCATAAAGTGCAGAAGGTGAGCAGGACAAGCCATTCCGTACATTCCACGGTACAGCCGAATACATCCCCGGTAACGCCGCCCAGGCGGCGGCGCGCGTATAGAAGCAGGCCCATGGAGCCGGCCAGGGCGGAGAGCAGGGCGTACAGCCCGTTCCATCCTGCCAGAGCGCAGGCAGCCAGGGTGACGGCTGCGGCAGCCAGGGCGTGCCCGGGGCGCGTTCCCTGCTTGAACGCTTCCCCCATGCCTCCATGCCGTGCGCCCGGAAAGCGCATGGCGATGAATATCTGGCTGCGGGCAAGCAATCCTGCCAGAGCGCACGCCGTGAGCAGAAGTTCCCAGGAGCCGTGGGCCGCCAGAGTCGCCAGGGCGGCTCCCTTGAACGCCAGGTTGAAAAACAGGGCCGTGCCGCCGAAGGTCCCCAGGCGGGAGTCTTTCATGATTTCCAGCCTGCGTTCCCGGGATACTTCAATGGGAAGCCCGTCTCCGCAGTCCGCTACTCCGTCCAGGTGCAGGCCGCCCGTGACGGCTACCCAGCAGGCACAGCCGATAACGCCGCAGACCAGGGGGGGGAAGAGCAGGGTTGTCGTCCAGGTCAGGCCGCCCGCAAGCCCCCCCACTACCAGGCCAACCAGCGGTAGCCAGGCGGAAATTCCGTTCAGGTCATTTTGCAGCGGCCACGGCCCTACGGGCAGCCGGGTCAGGAAGCCGAAGGCGGAGCGGATGGTGGTGATGACAGCCATGGATACAGGGAAGAAAGGGTCAGCGCGGAACGGTGATGTCCAGTTCCGGCAGGGTTTTCATTTCAGAAAGTACGCGCGTGGCGGCGTCCAGCAGGGGAAAGAACAGGGCCGCTCCCGTGCCTTCCCCCAGGCAGAGGCCCAGGTCCATGTACATGGTGACGCCGATGTGGTCCATAATGAGCTTATGCCCCGGTTCCGCGGAGTTGTGGGAGCCGATGAAGTATTGCGCCGCTTCCGGGCGAATGCCCTGGGCGATGGCCGCGGCCGCCCCGGCAATGAAGCCGTCAATGACGATGGGAACGCGCAGGGAGGCCGCCCCCAGCATCAGTCCGGCCATGGCTCCTATTTCCGGTCCTCCCACCTTCGCCAGCACGTCAATGGCATCGGAAGGGTCTGGCTTGTTCAGGGCGATTCCCTGTTCGATGAGTTTTATTTTTTTGCGGATGACTTCTCCTCTGACGCCGGAACCGCGTCCCGTCACGGTTTCCACAGGGGTGCCCGTGAGCACGGCGACGATGGCGGAAGAGGGGGTGGTGTTGCCAATGCCCATTTCTCCGGCGGCCACAATGTCCAGCCCTTTGTTTTTTTCTTCACGGGCCATGTCAATGCCCACTTGCAGGCATTTCAGGGCCTGTTCCCGCGTCATGGCCGGCCCCCTGCTGAAGTCGTTGGCGCCGTGCATGACTTTTCTTTTGACCAGCCCCGGCAGGTCGCCGAAGTCGTAATTGACGCCTACGTCCACTACGGAAAGGCGTGCTCCCGCGTTGCGTGTAAAGGCGTTGATCGTGCCTCCGCCCTGAAGGAAGTTGCGGGTCTGGATGTAGGTAACGTCCGTGGATGTCAGGCTGAGGCCGTGGTCGGCGATGTGGTGGTCCGCGGCGAACAGGACTATGGCTTTGTCCTTCAGGCGCGGCGCGGGATTGCCGGTCATGCCGGCAATACGGATGGCCACGGGTTCCAGTTTTCCCAGGGCAAGGGGAGGCTTGGCCAGAATTTTCTGATGTTCCAGGGCCGCTTTTGCGGCCTGTTCGTCCAACGGGGGGATATGCAGTTTGTTCATGATGTCCAGAAGTGGGGGGTGAAGAGAAGAAGGAGAGTGAACGCCAGCGTACCCGTGGCGGCAGTCGTCCACATGAGCCGAATGGCCAGGGCCAGGTCGCTGGCGGAGGCTTTGGTTCGCCCTGTTCCTATCCAGGGGTAGTTTGCAGGAATTCCCTTGTAAGAGACCGGGCCCCCGAGACGGAGGCCCAGCGCTCCAGCGAAGGCCGCTTCGCTCCATGCGGAATTGGGGCTGGCGTGGGCGTTCCGGAAGGCCCATCCCATGGTGAGCGCCCTCCGGGCGGAGGTTCCTTCCACCATCAGGGCGGAAAAGGAAATACACGGTAAAATAAGGCGTGCGGGGATGAAGTTGAGCGCGTCATCCGTGCGTGCGGCAAAGGTGCCGAAGTGTCTGTACCGGTCATTTTTTTTCCCCCACATGGCATCCAGGATGTTGAAAACACGATGCGCCAGCGCGGCGGAAGCCGCCCCGGAGGCACCTCCTGCCAGGCAGCCTGCTGAGGCCCAGAACAGGGTGGAAAAAACGCCATCCGTCAAGTTCTCCGCCACGCTTTCAATGGCCGCTCTGGCGATGCCGTAGACGTCCATCCGTTCCGTATCCCGTCCCACGATCATGGAGACGGAGTGCCGGGCCTCTCCGGCGTTCCCGCTGCGCAGGGCGTTTTCCACCTTCCGGGCATGCTCGGCCAGGCTGCGCGGGGCCATGCAGATGTAAATGACCAGAACGGACGGAATCCAGGGTGCCCAGGGGGAGGGTAACAGGGAAAAGGGAAGGAAGAGCGCCGCGCAGCCGAACCATGCGGCAATGCAGGTTGCCAGCGCGGCCGCCATTCCCGCATGAAAAGTTCCTCCCCACCTTTGCCTCGCCAGTGTTTCCATGCGGAGCGCGCACCGGCCGATCAGACAGACGGGATGAAACCTGTTGGGCGGTTCTCCCGCCAGAATATCCAGCAGGAAGGCCGCAGGCAGGATGAACGGGCACGGGAACATGGGTCAGCGTTTTAGTTGGAGAGCTCGGTAAATGGTTTTCAGGTCCAGATGTTTCCGGACCACGTCCGCCAGGCGGTCCAGCGCTCCGTCCAGGTCATAGGCGGTGTGCAGGGCTGGGTTGGCTTTCAGCCCTGAATCTTTCCTGACCATGTTGATGAATGCGCGGCGGAATTGGTCTCCGTCCAGCATGCCGTGCAGATACGTGGCCCAGATACGGCCTTTGCCGTAGCCGCAGGGGGAGCCGTCTTCCCGGAACATGACGGGGGGGCTGGATTCTTGATGGCTGGTGACGCCATGGTGGATTTCATAACCTGCGGCGGGAACAGGCAGCGGCGTGCTTGCCCGGCGCACGTTGATCAGGGTTTTGGCTGAAGAGAAGGTGGTGGAAAGTTCCAGCAGCCCCAGTCCTGGCGTGCGCTCCTCCGGGGATTCCATGTGCAGCGGGTCCAGAATGTCCGTCCCCAGCATTTGCAGCCCTCCGCAGACGCCCAGAAGCCACTTTCCCTTTTCGGCATGACGGCGGATGGGTTCTTCCAGCCCGGCGGAACGGAGAGAAGCCAGGTCCGCAGCCACGCTTTTAGTGCCGGGCAGAATGACCAGGTCCGGATTTCCCCATTCCTCCCGTGTCCGCACCTGGCGGAGCCGGACGTCCGGCTCCGCCGCCAGAGGGGCGAAGTCCGTGAAGTTGGAGACGTGGGCGGGCATGACTACGGCCACATCCAGGCAATCCGCATGTTTCCCGTGCTCCCCGTGGCCAGGGGGCAGCGTGGCGCGGTCTTCTTCCGGAATGTTGATGTCCCGCATCATCGGGATGACGCCCAGCACAGGCTTGCCCGTACGATTCCGCATGTAGCTGTGCGCCGGGGCCAGCAGATCCGGATCTCCTCGAAATTTGTTGACCACGAACCCCGCCAGCAGTTCTTTTTCCCACGGGGCGAATGTCATCCACGTTCCCAGAAAGGAGGCGTACACTCCGCCACGGTCAATGTCCCCGGCGAGCAGGACTCTGGCACGCGCGTAGCGGGCCATGTTCATGTTGACCACGTCTGCTGATTTCAGATTGATTTCTCCGGGGCTTCCGGCCCCTTCCAGGCAGAGGAGTTCATATTCGTCCGCCAGGGAATCGTATGCTTTGCATACGTCCGGCCAGAAGCGCCTTTTAGCCGTGAAGTATTCCCGCGCGTCCATGCGGCCTACGGGGCGCCCCATCACGATCACCTGGGAGCCGGTATTGGAATGGGGCTTGAGAAGAATGGGGTTCATTCTGGCATCCGGATCAATGCGGCAGGCCTGGGCCTGCACCAGCTGGGCGCGGCCCATTTCCTCTCCCAGCGCAGTTACGCCGGAGTTGAGAGCCATGTTCTGCGCCTTGAACGGTGCCACGTGATAGCCGTCCTGAAGGAAAATGCGGCACAGGGCTGCCGTGAGAACGCTTTTTCCTGCATCGGAGCAGGTGCCCTGAATCATCAGGGCCGGTTTGGGAGCCTTACGGATAATGGAGGGGCCGTTTCCCGCCAGTTCGGCGCGCAGAGCTTCCGCCAGCAGGGCGTGTTCCTCCGGCGTGCGGACGCCGGAGCGCAACCAGCAGCCCGTTTCCAGACCCGGATAATTGGAACAGTCGCGCAGTGCGATGCCGTATTTTTTCAGGAGCCGGGCTGCCAGGCCATGAGGCGCCCCCGCCAGGCGGAAGAGCAGGAAGTTGGCCTCGGACGGGAGTACGGCGGCGCCCGGCAGGGAGGAGAGCCTGCGGAACAGGTCGTCCCGGCGTTCCCGGTTCCGGGCGCGTTCCCTGTCTGCCCAGGAGGAGGGTTGTGCCAGCACGGCCTTCACCGCTGCCGTCGCAAAGGCATTCACGTTCCAGGCGGGCAGGGATCGCCGCAGCCGCTCCGCGAGCGGAGCGGCACAGATGGAAAAACCGCACCGGACGCCGGCCATGCCGTAAAATTTGGTCAGGGAGCGCAGAACCACCAGGTTGGGAAGGAGGGCTGCTTCATGGAGCAGCGATTCCGCTCCTTGTGCGTAATCCATGAAAGATTCGTCAATGATCCAGAGGACTTCGGGGCGGCTCTGGACAACCCTGTGCAGGGCCGCTGCGTCCAGCAGGCCGCCGGACGGATTGCTGGGATTTGCCAGAAAAACAGCGCTTCCGTCTGCGGCCTGTTCCTCCAGACGGCAAAGAGACGGGAGGAAGGAATTCCGTTCCTCCGTCCGGATGGAAAGAATATCCGTGCCGTGGCGCAGGCAGGCCAGCCTGTATTCGGAAAAAGCGGGTTCCGGAATGACGGCCTGTTTAAGGTTTAATGCGCGCGGAAGAGCGTGGATGAGTTCATTGGCCCCGTTTCCAAATACGAAGCAGCCGGAAGGAAGCCCGTAATGAACCGCCGCCAGTTCCCGCAGATCCGCCGCATCCGGAGAAGGGTAGGGTACTGCGTTTTCCATGGCCTTCCACAATGCTGAAACGATGAACTCCGGCATACCTTCCGGCCTCAGGTTGACGCTGAAGTCCAAAATATCCCGTTCCGGGCGGCAGGCATCCTCCGCCAGGGATTTTAAATCTCCGCCATGTGAAAAAACGTTCATGCCACAGTAATTGGAACCGGCGTACCGAAGGGCTGCCCGCGCCGGAGAAAGAAAGGAAGCGCCTTGCAAGTTCGGAATTCCACGTAGCCGGAAGCTTCGCCGGAGACGGGAAATCTTCCCTGTTGCGGGAACGTGGGAACAAGGAGCGTCATGAGCGCATCATGTCCTGTATGCGCCGGGAGTGACAAGACAAAAATGGAAAGCCCTGTGAGGAAAAGAGGGATGGAGAGCAATACGCTGAAAAGGGAAAACGGCTGCAATTCATCTGGATGTTCAAAGAAAAATTTTTTTGTCTTGTCATACCGGTCTCTTTGGTATTTCATCCGTCCCATGAACCCTTATGGGAAGGGTTACAGACCTCAGGGACGCCCGTAGCCGGGCAGGAAATAAATGGGGAATACCGGTGTGAGTCCGGAGCGGTACCGCCACTGTAAGCGAGCCTGCCTCGCAAGCCAGAAAACCAGCCTGTGAGGTTGTCCAACTGTTCGGCGAGTTACCGAACGTAAGGCACTACAACCATGCTTTATACGAAGAAAGCCCTTCAAATGGGCGCAATTGCTGTTGGCCTTGCCGCATTCGCAGGCCAGTCCTCTCTTGCCGAGTCCGCTAAAAAGGAAGACTCCAAGCCCTCCGTCAGGACGGAAACCATGCAGGTTATGCCGGAACTGACTATGGCGTCCCACTTTGTGGGCGTGCCGTACAACCGGTCTGGAGTGTCCGTTTCCATCATCAATCCGGAAGAATTCCAGAAGGCGGGCATTGAAACCCTGACGGGAGCCCTTTCCCAGACGCCCGGCGTTTTCACGCTGGACGGAGGCGGCACCTGGCAGCGCGGTTCCGTGAGCAACACCGTCATCCGCGGGATGAACAAGGATACCTACACCCTGACCATGGTTGACGGCATGCGCATCAGTGATGCCAACATGTCCGGCAACAAGCTGCTGGGCATCACCAATCTCTTTACGGTGGGCAATGTGGAAGTGGTGAAAGGAGCGCAGGGCGCCGTTTTCGGTTCCGGCGCCATTGGAGGCGTTGTCGCGATGGATACTCCGGAGGGGGAAGGCGATCCCGTAACCAGGATTTTTGCGGAGGCCGGTTCCTTCGGCTCTTTCAACAGCTATGTCACTTCCTCCGGCAAGATCAAGAAGCTTTCCTATTTTGTAGGCGTTGGGTTTGAAACTACGGAAAACGATCCGTCAATCTATCCGGCCATTTATGACAACAGGACAGGCATGAACGATTTCCGCCAGTGGCAGGAAGCCGTGCGCCTGGGCTATGACATCAATGACAAGGTGAAGGTGAGCTTTACCTATCGCCGCCTGGATTCCTACTTTGAATATCCCACGCCGTATGTGGATTATAACCAGTGGCCTTCCGTTCCGGAGCCCCATCTGTACAATACGGAAGACAAGAACCGCAGCAACTTGGTGACAGGACGTGTGGATGCGGAAATTTCCAAGCTGTGGTCCACCAGCTTCATGGTGGGGCATTACAACATGGACTATTCCTGCCATACTCCCGGATTTGACTTCCAGCCCAACGTGATGCGCAACCGCCGCTTCCAGGCGGAGTGGCGCAATGCCCTGACGTGGAACAAGGAATGGAAAACCATCGCCGGCATGGCCTGGGACCGTTCCGACTACATGAGCGAAAACAATTACGTTGCCAAGGATGAATGGCAGAGCACGCTTGCCTTCTTTGCAGAGCAAATGTGGTCACCCACGGACAGCTTTGACGCCAGCGTGGCCCTGCGCCTGGAACATGATTCCGTCTGGAACAATCATTTTACGTGGCGTTATTCCAATTCCTGGAAAGTGACGGGCAAGGATTCCCCCACCCGTATTTTCGGTTCCGTAGGGTCCGGTTTCCGCGCGCCCACCTGGTTTGAGCAGTATGCGGCCAATTACGGTTATGTAGGCAACCCTGATCTGGATGTGTCCAAGTCCCTGGGCGGCGACCTGGGTGTGGAACAGCGCCTGGCGGACGGCCATTATGCTTCCGTGACGGGCTTCTGGACCCGCATTAACGATGAAATCGGCACCAAGAGCGTAGGTACCTGGCCGAACTCCTATACCACTTACGCCAATTATTCCCACTGCACTTCCTACGGTGTGGAAGTGGCGTTCAAGGGTCAGTTCAAGGACGCGTGGAACAGCGGCTATTATGCCAATTACACCTTCACGATGCCCAAGCGCGATTCCATCGGCAAATACGAGACCATTCAGATGGCCAATACCGCCCGCCACACCGTCAACGCAGAGGTTTATACCTCCCCGGTTGAAAAGCTTACGGTTGGCTTCGGCGTAACGGCCGCCATGGGACGCACGGACTACAACTATGCCCGTCTGGATAATTTCTTTACGGCGCGCCTGTTTGCCCGTTACCAGGCAACGGACAATGTGTCCCTCCATGTGCGTCTGGAAAACCTGTTTGACCAGAAGTTCATCATGACGAATGATTATAACTTCGGTCCGCGTGAAGCCCGTGGATTCGGAATCTTCGGCGGTGTGACGGTCGAATTCTAAGTTCCTTTCAATATTAATTGTTGATTGCTCCCCCATCTTCCGCCTTGCGGACTGTTTCAGGCGAAGTGAACGGTTCCGCGCGGAAGATGGGTTTTCTGTTTTCCGTTGTTTCCGGAATCGGTTAACATGTGGCGGCCATCTGAGTTGTGTTGCGCTGGATATCCATACTGGGGGCATTGGCCCTTTCCGTCTTTCTGGGAGGTGTCTTTTACTTTTCCCAGCGTGAGAAGAATGTTTGGCATGAATTTTCCGGACGGATGGACGGCAGGGGGATGCCTGCCGTATTTGACGGTTTTGTGGAACGCTGGAACAGGGCCGTGGAACGGGAACTGCGCCGTGAATTGGCTGAAGGGGAGAGGAAGGAAAAACTTCTGGTCGTTTCCCGCGGGGAAGGGGACGGCCGGCGTTTGGCGGAACAGGCTCGTTCCGTGGAACGCATCAGGAAAAGGCTGTTATTGAAAGACCATATCCGCCTTCTTCCTTTGGAAGACGTTCCGGACGGATTGGAATGGCAAACCGGAATGGAAGAGCCGGATGTGGGTGATCCGCGCGCCGTCAAGGGTGGAAAAGTCCGGCTGTGGATCAATACTCCGTTTCCCGGAACTTTGCGTGCTTTCGGGCCGGGAAGTGAAAATTTTTTCAATTATTCCGCCATTGACAACGTGTGGCTTCCCCTCGTGGGGCTTCATCCGGAAACCTTCCGTCCCATTCCGGGCCTGGCGGACCGCTGGGCTTTGTCCGCAGACGGAAAAACCGTTTTTTATCATCTGGATCCGGAAGCGGCCTATTCGGACGGACGCATCGTGAAAGCGCAGGATTTTCTGCTGAACATTTGCCTCCGTACGTCCGGTTTTGCCCGGGATCCGTTCTGGACTACCCTGTTCCGTTCCATGTATGATCAGATTACGGTATACGGGGATTCCGTCATTGCCCTTACGCTGCCGTCCCGCGGGCCGCTGCTGCCTTACATGGCCTGTGCGGATTTTCATCCGGCCCATCCCGGTTTTTACCATGATTTCAACGCTCTGTTTCTGGAACGCTACCAGTGGAAAGTCCCTCCAAATACGGGTGGCTACATGGTTGTTCCCTCTAAAATCCGGATAGGAGAAAGCATTACCCTGGCCCGCGTGAAAAATTGGTGGGCGAAGGAGAGGAAGTATTACCGCCATTCCTGCAATGCGGACCAGGTGGAACATGTGTTTGTGAACATGGAAAACAAGGCGGTTGAAATGTTCCGCCGCGGGGAACTGGACATCATGAACGTTCGCAAGCCGGAGGTGTGGGAAACCGGGCTGGAGCTGCCGGAAGTGCACCGGGGCTATATAGATAAATACAGCCTGGAAGCCAATTACGCCTGTCCCCCGTACGGACTGTATCTGAATTGCTCGGACAAGTTGTTGAAAAATCCGGATATCCGCCGCGGTCTGGCGCATTCCGTGAACATGGGCCTGGTGATTGATACTTTGTTCCGCGGGAATATGAGAAGGCTCGGTTCCTACATGGAGGGGTACGGAGACCTGACTCTTCCGTTGAAAGCTCCGGAATACAGCAAGAAAAAAGCCATGGAATATTTTGCCCGCGCCGGCTACCGGGAAATGGGGACTGACGGAGTGCTGAAAAATGAACGGGGAGAGCGGCTGGTGGTGGAACTGACGTTTGCGGATTCATCCACCCTGATGACCAACGTCTGTTCCATCCTCCGGCAGGAGGCCCTGAAGTGCGGGGTGGACCTGCGTCTGGATTCCCTTACCTACAGTGTCTGTTCCCGTAAGGTTTTTGAAAAACGGTATCAGGCGGCTCTATGGGCGTGGCCGCTGCAGACGCCGTTCCCCCGGCTGTATGAAACATTCTCTTCCGAACTGGCGTATGATGCCCGCGGAAATCCCGTAGGCAATACGAATAATATTATGGCCGTGTCGGACGCTGGACTGGATGCCGCCCTGGATGCGGAACGCAATGCCCCGGATACCGGTTCCCTGAAACTGGCCCTTCACCGTGCCCAGCAGCGTCTTCATGAACTTTGCGTCTGGATTCCCGGCTGGAGGGAACCCTACACGCATATCGCCTGCTGGCGCTGGATACGCTGGCCGGAATCTCCCACCCGGTTCTGTTCCCCCAGAATTTACAATCCGCTGGAGTCGCATCTGTACTGGGTGGATGAAGAAATGAAGAAGGAGACGCTGGAGGCTCGGAGCCGGGGCGTACCGTTTGAGGAAAAGCATCAAATAATATATCTTGAAAGACAGGATGGTGCCGCTCCGTAATAAAACCGGGTCACCGTCTCCTTTTTAAATTGAAAGGAGGTGGTTTTTCATCATAATCTCCCTCTCATTTACCGTAATTAATTATTAATTCCATAATCATGAAATTATCCTTTTTCTCCGTTCTGCTTCTGGCAGGGCATCTTTGTGCGGCTGCTCCCATGCCTTTGCCGGAATCCAATGACGGAGCCAGGCATGTCTTCTCTACTAATCAGGAAAATTTTTTGATGGACGGAAAGCCCGTCAAAATCATTTCCGGGGAAATGCATTATCCTCGCGTGCCGCGCCAGCACTGGAAGGACAGGTTCCAGCGCATAAAGGCCATGGGCATGAATACCGTCTGCACTTATCTGTTCTGGAACGTGCATGAACCGGAACCCGGCAAATGGGACTTTTCCGGCAATCTGGATTTTGTGGAATTCATCAAGGAGGCGCAGAAGGCCGGCCTGTGGGTCATTGTGCGTCCCGGGCCCTATGTGTGCGCGGAATGGGAATTCGGCGGATTTCCCGGCTGGCTGCTGAAGGATGAAGATTTGAAAGTCCGTTCCCAGGATCCCCGCTTCCTGGAACCGGCCATGGCTTATCTTAAAAAAGTCTGTTCCATGCTGGAACCTCTGCAGATTACCAAGGGAGGCCCCATCATCATGGCCCAGGTGGAAAATGAATACGGCTCCTATGGTTCTGACAAGGATTACGTGAAAAAGCATCTGGACGTTATCCGGAAAGAACTTCCGGGAGTTGTTCCCTTCACGTCGGACGGCCCGAACGACTGGATGATCAAGAACGGCACGCTTCCGGGCGTTGTTCCCGCCATGAATTTCGGCGGCGGAGCCAAGGGCGCTTTTGCGAATCTGGAGAAGCACAAGGGCAAAACGCCCCGCATCAACGGCGAATTCTGGGTGGGCTGGTTTGACCACTGGGGCAAGCCCAAGAATGGCGGCAGTACGGAAGGTTTCAACCGAGACCTGAAGTGGATGCTGGAAAATAACGTTTCCCCCAACCTATTCATGGCGCATGGGGGGACCTCCTTCGGCTTCATGAACGGGGCGAACTGGGAAGGCGCCTACACGCCGGATGTAACCAATTACGACTACGGCGCCCCCATTTCCGAAAACGGAACCCTGACGGACCGCTACCGCACCTTCCGCCAGACTATTCAGGATTATTACGGTGATACGTACAAGCTTCCCGAACCTCCCGCCCAGCCGGAAATGATGGAGCTGCCTCCCATCACGTTTACGGAAACAGCCGGCATGTTCTCCCGCCTGCCGCAGCCCGTCATCCGCAAGGAGCCCGTCCACATGGAAGCCTTGGGGCAAAGCCTGGGCTTCATCCTGTACCGGACAAAGGTGAACGGCCCGGTGAAAGGAGAGCTGAAGATGAACAACATGCAGGACCGCGCCATCGTTTACGTGGACGGCAAGAGGCAGGGGGCGGCGGACCGCCGTTACAAGCAGGATTCCTGTGACATTGTCATTCCCTCCGGACTTCACACGGTGGACATTTTTGTGGAAAACATGGGCCGCATCAACTTCGGCGGCCAGATACAGGGCGAGCGCAAGGGCATCCGGGGCCCCATTACGCTGGACGGCAAAAAGCTGGAAAACTTCCTTATCTACAACTTCCCGTGCAAGGGGGTGGAGCTTATTCCCTTCTCCGGCAAGAAGCCGGCGGGCGACCAGCCCGTGTTCCACCGCGGGTATTTCAACGTTTCCAATCCCAAGGATACCTACTTGGATATGCGGGACGGCTGGAAGAAAGGCGTCGTGTGGGTGAATGGACGCAATCTGGGCCGCTTCTGGTTTATCGGCTCCCAGCAGGCTCTTTATTGCCCCGGAGAATACCTGAAGCCCGGGAAAAATGAAATCGTGGTGCTGGACGTGGACGGAGGTTCCGGCACGGTGAAGGGTGTGAAGGAAGCCATTTATGAAGTCAACAGGGACCCCGCCATGGCGGATGTCTTCCGCGTGGGCAAACCTGTGGCCCCCGCTGCCGGCCAGCTGGTGCACAAGGGTTCCTTCGCCAAGGGGGCGGACCAGCAGGAAATCAAATTCCGCGCTCCTGTCCAGGCCCGTTACATAGCTATTGTCAGTAAAAACGCTCATGACAACGGCCCCCATGCCGCCATTGCGGAGCTGAACTTCCTGGATGCCTCCGGCAATCTGCTCCCCCGCGAACAGTGGTCCGTGGTTTATGCGGATTCCCATGAAACGACGGGAGAAGCCGCCCAGGCGGGACTGGTGATGGACAACCAGCCCACCACCTACTGGCATACCAAGTGGCAGGGGGACAACCCCAGGCATCCGCACATGATCGTGCTGGATCTGGGCAAGGTGCAGAAACTTTCAGGATTCCGCTACCTGCCGCGCCAGGACCGGGAAAACGGCCGCATCAAGGACTATGAAGTCTATGCGTCTCCCAAGCCGTTCAAGCCTGCCAAGTAAGATCCTCTGAATTGTTGAGCTTTTCCAGGGCCGCTCCCTCTCGGATGAGGGGGCGGCCTTATTGCGTCCGGATATTCCGGAAGAAAACAGTACCCCCGCTTTTCCCGGACAAGAGTAGTGCCGGTTTAAAGATACGTATCAACTTTTCGTTTTCCTTGTTTTCTGCTGTTGTGCGGGCCGGTATTCCATGCGCAAAAAAAGGCGGCTCCGCAGTATAACGGAGCCGCCGGAAGGCAGTAAAAACCTGATAGCCGGTTGTTAGAAGTTCCAGGAAAAGCCCAGCTTGATGGTGTGGTAGCCGGGATCATTATAACCCTGAATCTGGTAGTATTCGTAGCCGATCAGGAAGTCCGCGCTGTTGGAGATGCTGAACTTGAAACCGGCCTGGGCCGCCCAGGAAAACTTGGTTGAGGAAATGGTGCGGGAACGGCTGCCGTCTTCCAGGCCATGAATGGTGGTCTTCACGTCGCCGTAAGTGGCGCCGACTTTACCGCCCAGATAGAACATGGTGTAGTCGCCGATGGGAAGGTTCAGCGTGTAACCGGCCATCATCGGAATATAGGTGGAACGGAGGCTGGCGGTATAAGGCCCGCTGATGCCCAGGTCCTGCACGCTGGGATGGTGGGAACCGGCCAGGATGCCGCTGTTCAGGGAAATCTGATGAACAATGCTGCCGGTTTCAATATAGTTGAAAATGCTCAGATTGCCGCCGGCCACGTTGGGCATGGCATCTTTGGTGGCGATTCCGTAAGCCCCTTCCAGGGACATGCCGAACTGGCCGTCGTACTTGTCGGCATGATAGGCGCTGGCGGAAGACACGGAGGCCGCAAGGGCCAAACCTAACAGTATAGTCTTGTTCATATGGGGATAAATGGTAAATTTAACTGTAGTCCATTCTTGGCAGTTTTCTCTTTTGAAGTCAAACATGAAATGTCAAATGGATGCGAAATCCCCGAGCCGAGGAGATGAAGTTGCCAGAACCCTCCCGCTGGGGTACATTCTGCGCCATGGAACAACAAGCGTGTGATTTGCTGGTGACCGCTTCCCGCATGCTGGGCGGAGCGGAACAGTCCGTTGCTCCCGGGGATGCGGCCGTCGCCGTCCGGGACGGGAAAATTCTGGAAACGGGAAGCGCCGCAGAACTGGAGGCCAGGTGGAGGCCCGCCGTCCGCAGGAATTTGGGGAATGTGCTGCTGATGCCGGGGCTTATTAATGCCCATACGCATGTCCCCATGACCTTTTTGCGCGGTTTTGCGGATGACTTGCCGCTGATGGAATGGCTGACCGGACATATTTTCCCAGTGGAAGCCCGGCTGACGGATAAAATCGTCTCCCTGGGGGCCCGGCTGGGCATGTATGAAATGATGCGGACGGGCACCACGGCATTTGTAGATTCCTACCTGTTGGAAGCCAACGTTCTCCAGGAGGCGGAACGCATGGGAATGCGCTGTGTGGGCGGAGAGGTTGTTTTTGCCTTTCCCTCTCCGGCGTACGGCGGGTGGGACGGTGCGGAAGCCCTGTACCGGGAGCAGGCGGAGCGCTTTTCCGGCCGCGGCAGGGTACAGGTGGCCCTGATGCCGCACAGCGTGTACACCACCAGTGACGAAGTGCTCCGGCGTTCCATGAAGCTGGCGGAGGAACTGGACCTGATGCTGCATATCCATTTGTCCGAATCCGCCGGGGAAGTGGAGCAGTGCCGTTCCCTGCACGGGGGCAGGCGTCCCGTAGGCTATGCCCGTGATATGGGGCTGCTGAATGAACGCTCCGTGCTGGCCCATATGGTGGACGTGACGGATGAGGAACTGGAACTGGTGGCCGCTTCCGGAGCGGCGGTTGTCCATAACCCGGTCAGCAACCTGAAACTGGCATCCGGCTTCGCCCGCGTGCGGGATATGGTGCGGGCCGGCGTTCCCGTCTCTCTGGGAACGGACGGAGCGTGCAGCAACAACAGTCTGGACATGTTTGAAACAATGAAGCTGGCCGCTATTCTTGCCAAGGGGTACAGCGGGGACGCTACCGCGGTCCCCGCCATGCAGGCGTTGAAGATGGCGACGGAGGAGGGCGCCCGCATTTTCCGGACGCCGGGGCTGGGAACACTGGTTCCGGGGGCTCCCGCGGATATGATCGCCCTGAACCTGGATGAACCGAACCTGTGCCCGATTTTCAACGAAACGTCCCATGCCGTTTATGCCTCTTCCGGCAAGGATTGCGTGTTCACCATGGTGGAAGGGAGAATTTTGTATGATCATGGAATTTACACGGACGGCCTGTATGCGGATACCGCCGCGGAAATGCGGGATCTGGTAAAGTGGGTGAAGAATAGTGATTGAGTATTGAGGATGAGCGAATAAAGGCAGGTTCTCAACACATGCTTTAATCTCTGGGTCCTTACCTCTGCTATCTGTCGGCCTCCCGAACCGGCGCATGCTCATATTCCTTCTTTACCCGCAAGGGGGGATGCCTTTATAGTAATTTCATGCAATATGATCTTATCGTCATTGGTGGAGGCCCTGCCGGCTATGTGGGCGCCATCCGCGCCGCCCAGCTGGGGAAATCCGTGGTGTGCGTGGAACGCGACCGGGTGGGGGGCACCTGTCTGAACTGGGGATGCATCCCCACCAAGGCGCTTCTGAAAAATGCGGAGGCCTACCGGATCGTGACGGACCGCGCCAGGGAATTCGGCATGATGGTGGAGGGCGTCAGCGTGGATTGGAGTGAAGTGATCGGCCGTTCCCGCAAGGTCAGCGACCGCCTGGCAGGCGGCGTGGGGTTCCTCTTCAAGAAAAACAAGGTGGATTCCGTTACGGGGGAAGCCTCCATCATTTCCCCCGGCAGGGTGGAAGTAAAGGCCGCCGACGGAACGGTGAATGTTCTGGAGGGAAAGAATATCCTGATCTGTACCGGCTGCGTCACCCGCACGGTGCCCAGCCTTCCCCTGAACGGCACTACTGTCATCGGCTCCAGGGAAGCCATGGTGCTGGAAAAGCGGCCTGAAAGCATGATCATCATCGGTTCCGGAGCTATCGGCACGGAATTTGCCTACATTTACAATTCATTCGGCACCAGGGTGACGCTTATTGAAGCGCTTCCCCGGATGCTTCCCAATGAAGACGACGACTCCTGCATGACGCTGGAACGGGCATTCAAGAAGCAGGGCATCAAGGTGATGACGGGAGCTTCCGTGGAATCCGTCACGGAAACCTGTGACGGACAGGTCAGGGCCAACGTGAAAAACAGCAGGGGACAGGAAGAGGAAATCACGGCGGACGTCTGCCTGGTGGCCATCGGCGTGAAGCCGGTCGTTCCCGCCGCTCCCGGCCTGGAATTGACGGAAAAGGGATTCATCAAGGTGAATGACCGCTATGCGACTTCCATTCCCGGCGTTTATGCGGCAGGCGACGTGATCGGCGGCGTGCTGCTGGCGCATACGGCTTCTTTTGAAGCTGTCCAGGCTGTGGAGGGCATGTTTAATCCGGACTACCAGCCCCGGCAGGTCGGCTTCTTCCCGAGCTGCACGTACTGCTACCCTCAGGTGGCTTCCGTAGGTAAAACGGAACGCGCCCTCAAGGAAGCGGGCGTGGAATACAAGGTGGGGAAATTCCCCTTCCAGGCCATTGGCAAGGCTGTAGCCGCCGGAGAGCCGGACGGCTTCGTGAAAACCCTGTACGGCGCCAAAAACGGAGAATTGCTGGGTGCCCATATCGTGGGGCCGGAAGCCACGGAACTGATTGCCGCGCTGGGCATCGGCATTCAGGCGGAACTGACGGATGAAGATATCCACGCCACCATTTTCGCCCATCCCACGCTGTCTGAGGCCATTCATGAATCCATGCTGGCTTCCGAGGGGATTGCCATTCACATGTAACGGTTTTCACGGGAAGAGCCCCGCAACGGGGCTCTTTTTCTCCATTAAAAAAGATGAACGATAACCTGCGCTGGAAACAAAGGCTTCAAAACCTGAATAAGGCTTTTTCCCGGTTGCGCCATGCTTGCACGTTGCCGGAATACAATGAACTGGAAATGGCCGGACTGGTGCAGACTTATGAATTTACGTTTGAGCTGTGCTGGAAAACGTTGAAAGATAAGCTGGTCTATGACGGCTACAGCGTTAACAGCCCCCGCGAAGCCATCAGGCAGGCGTTTGGCGCAGATTTGATAGGTCATATTGATTGTTGGCTCCAGGCGCTGGAAAGCCGCAATTTGTTTGTACATACTTATGATGATTCCATCGCGGAAGAGGCGGTTTCCCTGATTAAGGGAAAATTCTTTCCCATGCTGGCCCAATGTGTGGAAAATCTGAACATGATGGCGGAGAAAGAGGACTGAACGATGGCCTGACGGCCAAGGTGCGCTCAGGCATCCGGGAAATTCTTTCACAGACTCCGCAGATTAGGAAAGCCGTTTTATTCGGTTCCCGCGCCCTAGGCACGTGGAAGCCTGCGTCCGATATCGATCTTGCCCTGGAGGGCGAGGAGCTGGATTTGTCCGTCCTTTTGACTCTCCAAGCGCGTCTCACAGAGTTGAACCTGCCTGTGGAAGTGGACTTGATTATTCGTAACAAAATTACTAATCCTGATTTGGAGAGTCATATCCATGCTTATGGCCAGGAATGGTTTTCCCGTTCCATGGAATGAAGGGGGGTGATTCCGGAGGGGCCTGCCTTTGAGAGGTGATAAAGTGCCTATGGGCTCGCTAAAAAATAGTTGGCCATTTCACGGAAGTTTTTTCACAAAGACCGGGAAACCGGATTTATCCGGTTGGACGGAATGCGGGCGTAAAGCCCGCAAAGCGCGGATCAAATTATTGTCCCATGTAGCTCTGCCATTAGGGAAAACGGTAAAAGGGCAAAAAATTCCATGGTTTGGCCCGAAGACGGACGCTTGGGAGCGGAAGTTTGATTCGCTACTGTTTTTCCGGGGCAACGCGCCGAAAGGACTGATTTCCGGGAAAATACTCCAAAGCGGGAAAGGCATTCAGTCTTTCTTCTTTAGTCTTTTTCCCACGGTTCCTCACAGCTCGAACACCGGGTTTTCCACGGCATTTTTTACGGTAATGAGGAATTGCACGGCCTGCTTGCCGTCCACCAGGCGGTGGTCGTAGGAAAGGGCCAGGTACATCATGGGCCGGGCGGTGATTTGGCCGTCCCGGACCACGGGGCGTTCCTGGATGGCATGCATGCCCAGAATGCCGCTCTGGGGCGGGTTCAGGATGGGCGTGGAAAGAAGCGACCCATATGTTCCGCCGTTGGAGATGGTGAAGCAGCCGCCTTGCAGATTCTGCATGGACAGGTTTCCCCTGCGTGCTTTTTCCGTCAGGGAAGCGAGTTCCAGTTCCAGCTCCGGAAGCGTTTTCCGGTCGCAGTCCCGCAGCACGGGGACGACGAGACCCTTATCTGTGCCGATGGCTATGGAGATGTCATAGTACAGGTTTTCCACGATGTCCGTACCGTCTATTCTGGCGTTGACCTGGGGCACTTCCTGCAATGCTTTGACTACGGCCTTGATAAAGAAGCTCATGAAACCGAGTTTGGTTCCGTACCGTTCCCGGTACGCTGCATTGAATTGTTTGCGGAGTTCCATCACGGAGGACATGTCGCATTCGTTGAAGGTAGTCAGGATGGCCGCCTGGTGCTGGGCCTCTACCAACCGTGCCGCGATGGTACGGCGCAACGGGCTCATGGGTTTTCTGATGAAGCGCGGAGAAGCCTCCTTTACTGTTTTCCCATTTTTTCCGGAGGTTGTCTGATCCGGTGAGGATGTTTTCTTTTCCGGCTTTTGTTCCGGGGCGCCAGTCACAGGTGAGGAGGGACCGGAAGCGGGTTTCTCCCGCGTTTCCAGTGGTACGGAGGGCGGTGCGGCGGAACTTCCGTCAAGGGGGGAAATGCGGCCTAAAACCGCGCCGATGGGGGCTTCCGCCCCTTCCGGGACGAGGATTTCCAGCACGCCGCTTTCATCCGCCTCCAAATCCGTGGAAACCTTGTCCGTTTCCAGCGTCACCAGAGTGTCGCCTTTGGCTACCGGGTCGCCGGCATTCTTGTGCCACGCGGCTACGGTGGCGGAGGTGATGGATTCTCCAAAGTTGGGAGTCAGGATGTCGCTCATGGGAGTAAAATGGGTTCAGGATTGGGCCCGCGGCCCGAAGGCAGCGGCGATGAGTCTTTTTTGTGCGGCGGCGTGCAGCGCTTTGGCCCCCTCCGCAGGGCAGGCCATGGAGGGGCGGCCCGCATAGCGGAAGGAAGTGGCGAAGAGGCGTCCCAGCCTGTTCCGCAGGTGGCCCCAGGCCCCCATATTGGAGGGTTCTTCCTGGCACCAGACGAAGTCGCGCACTTTTTGGTAGGGCGCCAGCAGATAGGTAAGCTGTTCCTGCGCCAGAGGATAGATTTGTTCCAGACGGATGATTACCGTGTCTGAAATATTCCGTTCCCTGCGGTAGGCAGCCAGGTCATAATAGATTTTCCCGGTGCAGAAGACGGCGCGCGTGACCTGGTCCGGCGCGGGAGTATCCGGATCCGGCAGCACTTCGCGGAAACGGGTGGAGGCCAGGAATTCCCGGTGCGGGGAGACGGCCTCCGGACGGGAGAGCAGGCTTTTGGGCGTGAAAATAATCAGGGGTTTGTGCACGTTCCGGTGCACCTGGCGGCGCAGGGCGTGGAAATACTGGGCCGGAGTGGTGGGATTGATGACCTGCATGTTGTCATCCGCACAAAGCTGTAGGTAGCGTTCCATGCGGGCGCTGGAGTGTTCCGAGCCTGCTCCTTCATAACCGTGGGGTAGCAGAAGTACCATGCGGTTCTTCTGGTTCCATTTGGCTTCTGCGGCAGCAATGAATTGGTCCACGATGACCTGGGCCCCGTTGGAAAAGTCCCCGAATTGGGCCTCCCACATGACCAGCGCGTCCGGACTTTCCAGCGCGTAGCCGTATTCAAAGCCCAATACGGAGGCTTCCGACAGGGATGAGTTGTAAATGCGGAATGCGGTGGTGCCGTGGTTCAGTTTTTCCAGGGGAGTGTACAGGGAGCCGTCATTGAAGTCGTGCAGGACGGCGTGCCGCTGGGAGAAGGTGCCGCGCTGGCAGTCCTGTCCGGACAGGCGCACGGTGTGGTTTTCCGTGAGCAGGCTGCCCCATGCCAGGGATTCCGCCATGGCCCAGTCCAGCAGGCCGCCTTCCCGGAAGGCTTCCCGGCGGCGGGCCAGGAAGCGTTTTTCCAGCGTGGGGTGGGGCGTGAAGCTGTCCGGAAGTTCCGTAAGGATACTTCCGACGCGCTGGAACAGTTCCGGACTGATTCCCGTCCGCGTGCTGGTGCGCGGGAGGGGCGTTTCATCCGCATCCTGCGCGGTGGCGGGCAGGATGTAGTCCGCGGGGTTTTCCTTCATTTGCAGGTAGGCCTGTTCCATACCTTCCCAAAGGTCATTCCGAATGTCCCGCTCCTGTTGTTCCGTCAATTCCCCTCTCTTTCTGAGCGCCGTCCCATACAGGGCGGCAGCGGTGGGGCGCGCCTCAATCCGCTTGGTCTGCATGGGCGCGGTGAAGGCGGCCTGGTCCGTTTCATTGTGGCCCAGACGGCGGTAACAGTACATGTCCAGAATGATGTCCCTTCCGAATTCCTGGCGGAACTGGAGCGCGAAGTCCGCCGCCCACACCAGGTCTTCCGGGCTTTCTCCGTTGATGTGCAGGATGGGGGATTGGAGCATCTGCGCCACGTCCGTGGCGTAGCGGGAGGAGCGGGCTTCGTCCGGGCTGGTGGTGAAGCCGATCTGGTTGTTGATGACGAGGTGCACGGTGCCGCCCGTGCGGTAACCTTTCAGCAGGGAGAGATTGAGTACTTCCGCCACGATGCCCTGTCCTGAGAAAGCGGCGTCCCCGTGCAGGACGAGCGGCAGCACACGCTTGCGTTCCGCGTCTTGCAGGTTGTGCTGCATGGCCCTGGCCCTGCCTTCCACCACAGGATACACGGCTTCCAGATGGCTGGGATTGGAGGAAAGGCGGATATGGAGTTCTTTACCGTCCACATGACGTGTGGCGGCGTAACCGAGGTGGTATTTGACGTCGCTCCTGCCGATGGGGGATTCCGGCAGGTAGTCCGGCGTGAATTCGCGGAAGATGGTTTTCAGCGGTTTGTGGAGAATATTGGCGAGCACATTCAGCCTTCCGCGGTGGGCCATGCCCATTTCAATGTGAGAGACTCCGGCGGCGGGGCAGCGCTTGATCATGGCGTCCAGCAGGACGATGGCTCCTTCCCCTCCTTCCAGGGAAAAGCGTTTTTCCCCCATGAAGCGCTTGCCCAGGAATTCCTCAAACAGTTCCGCCTTGCAGAGATGGAACAAGGCTTCTCTCCGGACTTCCGGGCCATAATCCACGCCGTTTGCCCGGAGCTGGATTTTTTCTTCAATCCAGGAGCGGATTTTAAGATTGTCTATGTGGTGGTATTCAAATCCGATGGCTCCACAATAGATTTTTTGCAGCCTAGTGATGATTTCACGGAGCGTGAACGTTCCTCCGTCCATGAAGGTGCCGATGTTGACGGGCTGGTCCATATCCTCCTCTCGGAATCCCATATCTTCCGGATTGACGGGGCAACCGGTCTGGTCCGGAGGAGCCAGCGGGTTAAAGCGGGCGCATTGGTGTCCCATGACCCGGTAGGCCCGGATGAGCTGGTTGACGCGCCCGCGGCGTTCCGCGCTTTCCGGAGGAACGGTGTAGGGGGATGTGTCCGCGGCGTTCCCCGCATTTTCTTTTTCCCGGGGGGCTCCACCGCTCCCCAGTTCGTAGCCGTCGAACCAGGCGGCCCAGAGAGGGTCCACGGACAGGGGATCGTTTTTCCATGATTGATGGAGCGCCGTAATTTCCTCCGGCGGGAGTTTGGAGAAGATGGAGGCATTCATGCGGCAGGGCGGATGGTACAGGGCGTTTTCGGTTCGCTGATCGCTATTTTTGCCCGCAGGGCATCAGTAACTGTGTTCGTTGAGCTGGACTTTTCCGCGGAAGACCCAGTAAATGGCAGCGGAATAAGCCAGGACGAGCGGCACGCCCAGAATGGCTATGTATGTCATCACGACCAGGCTTTCCCGGGTGGATGAGCCGTTGGCGAGCGTCAGGGAATGTTCCGGATTGGGCATGGAGTAGAGCAGGTTGGGGAACATCGCTGTCCCGAAGAGAGCCATCATGCAGCCCATGGTGGAGCAGGAGGCGACAAAGGCCCAGCCCGGACGGTTCCTGTGGATGAATATCCAGATGGACGCGATGGAAATGACTGCCAGGGCAGCGATTCCGTAAATCCAGGGGGAGCGTTCCAGGGCGGCCGCTACGTGCGGCACGTACAGCAGGGTGGCCGCCCCGTGCAGGATGATCAGGACAGTGAAGATGATGACGCAGGGTCTGAGCAGTTTTCTGATTTGTTCCTGCAGGCTTCCCTGGGTTTTCATCAGCAGGTAGATTCCCCCGTGCATGGAGAACAGGGCGACCGTCGTCAGTCCCAGAAGAATGGAATAAGGATTCAGCAGGCTGAGAAATGTTCCGGTGAAGTTGCCATGGTCGTCCAGAGGAATGCCTTTGGTGACGTTCCCCATGGCTACGCCGATGAGCAGAGCTGCCAGAAGGCTGCTGATGGAGAAAGTGGTGTCCCATCCCCTGCGCCACCATTTCATGGGCTGTTTGCTTCTGAATTCAATGGACACGGCACGGAAGATAAGGGTGAGCAGCAGGAGCATGAAGGCCAGGTAAAACCCGGAGAAGACGGAGGCGTATACGTACGGAAAGGCAGCGAAGAGGGCTCCTCCGCCTGTGATGAGCCAGACTTCGTTTCCGTCCCATACAGGGCCCACGGCATTTAGTGTGAGTCTTCTGTTTTCATCGCCCTTGATGAAAAGCTGAAGAGCTCCGGTGCCCAGGTCAAAGCCGTCCAGGATGGCGTATCCGGAGAAAAGCACGCCGACGAGGATGAACCAGATGATTTGCAGGTCTGCGAGAGTGAGATTGTCCAACATGATTTTTAAAGAGGGATAAAGATTAGTCTTTGACAAAAGGAACCTGGAGTTTGCCTTCCCCGGCGCCGTCGTCTTCGCCAGCTTCCTGGTCCGGACCTTTGTGGATCTTATGGGTGATTTGATAGAGGAAGAGGGCCAGCAGCAGGGCATAAATGACGAAGAACATACCCAGGGAGGAAAGGGCTTCCGCCGCGGTGAGGGTGGGGGATACGGCGTGTTCCGTTCTCAGGATGCCGTACACAATCCATGGCTGGCGCCCCAGTTCCGCTACGGCCCAGCCCGCCTGGTTGGCTATTTGCGGGCCCAGTACGGAGAAAACAAAGCACCAGAGCAGCCAGCGCTTCTGGAAGAGCCAGCCTCTTTTCCACCCCCACAGGCCCGCCAGAAACAGGGCCGCCAGGGCGCAGCCGATCAGGATCATGAGATGGAAGGAGTAAAAGACGGGCAGGATGGGAGGGCGTTCGTCCTGCGGGATGTCGTTCATGCCGGTGATGGACGTGTCCAGGTCGTGATGGGTCAGGAGGGTGAGCAAGTACGGGATGGAGATTCCCGTCACTTCATGGGTGGACGGGTTCATCCAGCCGATGAGATGGAGGTCCTGAGGGGCGCCGGATTCCATGACGCCTTCCATAGCCGCGAATTTGGCAGGCTGGTGGACGGAGACTTCTCGTGCGCTGGAATCTCCCGTGATGCCCATGCCAGCCACGCCGATGAGGCCGATGACCAATGCCACCTTGAAGCTTTTTTCCGATCCTCCGGTAAAACGTTTTTTCAAAATATACCAGGCGGAGACGCTGAGGACGAGCGTGGCTCCCGCCAGCCAGCAGCCGGCGAGCGCGTGCGTCAGGCGGTCCACGGTGGACGGATTGAAGACCACGTCATAGAAGCTGGTTATATGGGCCTGGATTTTCCCGTTTACTTCCACCAGCTTGTATCCGGCGGGAGTCTGCATCCAGGAGTTGGCCACAATGATCCAGATGGCGCTGAAATGGGCGCCAAGAGCGACCATGCAGGAGGAAAGAAAGTGCATTTTTGGGCCCACCTTGTCCCAGCCGAAAAGCAGGATGGCCAGGAAGCCTGATTCCAGGAAGAAGGCGAAGATTCCCTCCGCCGCCAGGGGGCTGCCAAAGATGTCGCCTACGCAGCGGGAATAATCCGCCCAGTTGGTGCCGAACTGGAATTCCATCACGATGCCGGAGGCTACGCCAAGGGCGAAGATGATACCGAAGATTCTGGTCCAGAATTTGGCCTGCTTGTGGTAGAGGTCATTCTTCGTTTTCAGCCACAGGCCTTCCAGGGCGACCAGAACCACCCCCAGGCCGATGGTCATCGGCGGGAAGATGTAGTGGAACATGATCGTGATGGCGAATTGGAGACGGGATAATAAGACCGGATCGTCCATGATTGATTGGGGATGAGTGGATGTTTATGGAACAGGAGGACGGCAGCCAAACACCGATACCTTCATACTTTATACATCCCAAGAGACCCTTTGTTCAATTATTTTCCTTTTCCGTGGATAACTTTTTAGATTACGTCTAGAAAAGAAAGGCTTAACACTGGATGAACACGTCCATCCCTTCTTCCGCCAGAGCAAAAAGAGCCATCATGTCCCTGGGAGAAAGGCGTATGCAGCCATGGGAAGCCGGGGTGCCCAGCAGTTCCGTATCGTTGGTGCCGTGGATGTAAATATAGCGGCTCCGGGTATTGGCGTTGTGCGGTTCCAGTCCGTCCAGCCACAGAATGCGGGTCAGGATGAAGTCGGAATGTTCATTCAGACTTTTCGGGATGGCGGTGGGATAGCGGCCTGCCGGAAGGCGTGAGATGAAAATAGTGTCCTCCGGTTCTCCGTCTCCGATTTTTTTGCAGATGCGGAAATGACCTGTGGGGGTTTTCCCGGAACCTTCTTCATGGCCTGTACCTGCCTTCCCGCTGGAAACGGGGCATTGGAGCAGGATTTTTCCGGATTTTTCCAGCACCAGTTCCTGGCGGGGCAGATTAATGCGTATGGAAGGGGAAGCCATGACGGGGGAAGGAGTCAAAGATGTTGCTACTCCTGTTGCTCCATCCGGGCAATGATGGCCTGGATGGCGGTTGTCAATTGCCGCGCTACATTGTTGTAGGCTGTCTGTCCGCAGCCGATGGGGTCGGCGATGCCGCGGTTGCCCGTGTAGCAGGTGACCAGCCTGACCTTGTCCGCATGTTCGGGGAAATTGGCAAGCAGGGCGGCCAGGTGGCTTTCCGTCATGGCGTAGACATCTGTGGCGTTTTTCATCAGTTCATCCGTAACAGGGCGGCTTTCATGGCTGGAGAGATTGACGCCATGCTCCCGGAGGACGTGGAGCGTTTCCGGACTGGCTGCCTGCCCGGGCCATGCGGCTGTTCCTGCGGAACCGGCCTGCCATTCCGGATGGTGCGCGGAAAGTTTCCGGAACAGGCCTTCCGCCATGGGGCTGCGGCAGGTGTTGCCGGTGCAGATGAAGAGGATGTGCTTGCGCTGTGTCATGAGTCGGGGCGTTCTCTTTTGGAGTGATGGGGGATAGGTACTTCGTTGGGTTCCTGATACAAGTTGTCCGGGGGCAGCACATAGCCGGCTCCGCTGCCTTCCGACGAGGGGGGGGCGTCGTCTTCTTCATCTTCATCCTCTGCATCGCGGGAGGGGGGGGAAAGCTGGGGGAACAGACTGCACGCCAGGGCTACGCACAGCACCGCCGTTACGGGAGTCATGACGGGGAACCATGTATCATGAGCGGAAAACAGGTACCATGCAATGAACGGAACGAACAGGATACAGAGGCCCCAGGTGATGAAGCGCCCTCTGCGTTGGAAACGCGAAGCCCATACGGACAGAAGCAGGACATCCAGCACGATGATCCATTGTACCCAGGCGGGGGCTATGGGAATCAGGACGGCAGGGGCAGGGGCAAGCGCTCCCATGATGCTGCGGACAGTTTGCGCCGCCAGAAGGGATTGCGCGTCCGGCGTGTCGGAAAGGGCGGATGGTTCGGAAACAAGTACCGCATCCGCAGAGGAAAGCAGTTTTCTGACGGCAGTAGTATCCGGCGGGCGCAGGCCGGACATGACGGGGACGATTACTTCCTTGGTGTCCAGAATGGTGGGGCTGCTGTTTGCCGCCAGGGGGATGCGGCCGTGTTTATCCAGAGGAATGGAGCGTTTGCCGCCCAGAAAAAGGGTGTCTCCCGGAATGATTCTGACATCACCGGGTTTCAGATCCAGGGCATTCAGAGCGGCGACCAGAGGAAGAGTGGGAATGATATCCCCGCCCCAGCGGATGAAAAGCGGAAGGGAGACCCTGTTTTCCGGAGCTGGGGAAAACAGCTCGTTATTCTCCACGACGGTTCCCAGGGAGGGGGCTGACGTGGTTATTTGCGGAGGTTTCCCTACGAACCTGTCCGCGCGCGGGAACTGGTCCGTCTTTCCTACGATGTTGGAAGCGGGAATAATCAAGTCTTTCCAATCCGGCGGAAGGGGCGAGTGGCGGGCGGATTCGCTCATTTGCCGGCCCAGAGCCTTGTGGAGGAAGCGGTCCAGTTCATACCCCACGGCGGCTTTGACGATGCTGTCCGGCTTTTCTTCCCAGGTCATGGGGGACATCACGTAAACATTCCTGGCTCCCTGTTCATACAGGTGCCGGAACAGCACTGTGTAATCCATGGGATTGGGAGGATAGGAGGCGAAACTGTTCAGTGATGATTCCCGGTGCAGGGAAACCACGGGAAGCTGGGCCGTCTGCCCTTTGTTGAAGTAATCGTAGGGCTGGAGGACGATGCTGTTTTCCGTATTCAGCCCTTCCGGGTGAACAGTCCGGTATTCCTCAGCCAGCAAATGTTCCGCTGCCTGTTCATAACAGAAAATGGTAGGAGGAAGAAGCACATACCCCAGAATCCAGCCCAGCCCCAGGGAAATCTGGAACAGGGACAGGACAAGCAGGAATTTGGGGGGAAGCGTCATCAGAGGGGCTGGGAAAAATCATGCTAGCATAGCAGCCAGCGGTTCTGCAAGCGTGGAGCCGGGCAGAAGCTTCCGCAGGTGTCCCAGCCCGGCGGGAATCTGAGCCAGATACCAGGTTTTTCCCTGATTGTGGCCGATATTGGCGTAAGCGCCCAGCATCTGCATAATCCGTTGCAGGGCGCAGGCACGGAAAATGCGGTGATCTATGGAGTGAGCGGAGATATTTTCCCACTCCCTGAGCAATTCATCCGCCTGTTCCGGTTCCAGACGGGCGTAGCCGTCATAGACCAGGGAGGCCAGATCATATTCCGGACGGCCGCCGCGCATGCCCTGAAAATCAATCAGCCAGGTTTTTCCCGCGTGGATATGCACGTTCTGGGACTGGCTGTCCCGGTGGACGGGGCATTCCGGAAGGGCCGCCAGAAACTGCGCCTGCTCTTTCAGGGCGGGATGGTTCAGGAAAGAAGCTGTTTCCAACCCCAGGTGGGATCCCAGGAAATGTTCAGCAAAATAGGACTGCTCCCAGCGGTACAAGGCCTCGTCAAAAGCGGGCTGGAGGGGGAATTCCTCCGGAAACGGGCAGGAGTGAAGCAGATGGAGTTGTTCCATAGCCCGGATGTAGCGCAGGCGCAGGGAAGGCCAGGGTTCTTTCCGGAAAGCCAGCAGGTTGGCGTCTCCCAGGTCTTCCACCAAGGCGGCTCCGCATCCGGGACCAAGAGGTTCATAATCGTAAATTTCCGGCACGTTGACACCGTGGGCGTGCAGATGCCGGGCTGCGGGGATAAAAGAATCATTGTCCGCACGGTCATTTCCCCACTGGATGCCGATGCATGTGCGGCCGCCAAAATGGATGCGGACGATCGTACGGCCGGAGGCTCCCAAAGCCAGGGGACGGAAATCTTCCTGACGCGGAATAATGTGAAAACTCCGGTGAACCAGACGGGACAATTCTTTCATGGAAAGGTGGCGTGGCTGCGTTAAGAGCCTTGCGTAAGGATGGCGTATGAAGGATGACGGCACCCTTCATACGCCGAAAATGAGGAAAGGCAGGGCAATCAGGCGGGGAACTGGTGGTCTTCCCCATAGCCGTAATGCTCCACGACGTAATCCACATCCTTGTCTCCGCGGCCGGAGCAGTTTACCAGAATGGCGCCTCCTCTGTTTTCCCGTGCCCACTTCATGGCATACGCGATAGCGTGGGAGCTTTCCAGAGCGGGAATGATCCCCTCGTAACGGGAAAGTTTGAAGAAGGCGTCCACGGCTTCCTCGTCTGTGGCGGTGACATAGTTAACGCGGCCGATGTCGTGCAGATAGGCGTGTTCCGGCCCTACGGAAGGATAATCCAGGCCGCTGGCTACGGAATGAACCGGTCCCGGATTACCGTCTTCATCCTGGAGCATGATGCTTTCAAAACCGTGCAGGACGCCCTTGCGTCCATAGGTGATGGAGGCGGAATGATCCCCAAGCCTGGGACCTTTGCCGAGGGGTTCTACGCCATAGATATCCAGCGGGTCTCCCAGGAAGGCGGTAAACATGCCCATGGAATTGCTGCCGCCGCCCACGCAGGCGCAGACGGCGTCCGGCAGAAGTCCCGTCATTTCCAGGAATTGTTCCCGGGCTTCCACGCCGATGCACATTTGGAAATCGCGCACCATTTGCGGGAAAGGGTGGGGGCCTACCACGGAACCGATGCAGTAAATGGAATCCTGATAACTGTTCAGGTAAGATTCAAAGGCGGAATCCACAGCTTCCTTCAAGCTTTGGAGGCCGTGCGTGACAGGAACCACCTTGGCACCCAGGATTTTCATGCGGGTGACATTCGGAGCCTGCTTGGCAATATCTACCGCTCCCATGTGAATTTCGCATTCCAGGCCGAAGAAGGCGGCGGCTGTAGCCAGCGCCACGCCATGCTGTCCTGCGCCCGTTTCCGCGATAATGCGCTTCTTGCCCATGTATTTGGCCAGAAGGCCTTCCCCCATGCAATGGTTGAGCTTATGGGCGCCTGTATGGTTCAAATCTTCCCTCTTCAGGTAAATTTGAGAGGTGCCCAGGTGGCGGGAAAGGCGTTCGCAGTGGTAAACTGGGGTGGGACGTCCCTGAAACTGTTTGCGGATGCGCCGCAATTCATTAATGAACTGGGCGGAGTGGGCTATCGTCTGGTAGGCTTCCGTAATTTCTTCAAAAGCGGGAACCAGCTCGTCCGGCAGGTAAACGCCGCCGTATTCGCCAAAACGGCCCTGGGCGTCTGGAAAATTGCGTAAATAAGTATGGAGATCCATGGTCTGTTGCGTTCGTGACTGCCAGTATTTAGCACGATGCCACAGTTCAGGCAAAAACAATCTCCCCGGAAGCCCTTTTAAAAAAGAAAGGAAAGAAAAAGGACTTCCCCGTAACAAGGGAACGGTTTCTCCGGGAGAGACCGGGAGGAAAAATCGGAAATCAGGCCAAACGGCGCTTTCTGATGGATTTTCCGGTATCGGCAAGCGTCTGGCGTGCGTCCGGATCCGCTCCGGCCATCAAGGCTGCCAGATCCCGAACGATGTTCTGGCGCATGCGAGCTACCAGATCGCGCCCTTCCTGGGTGATGGCGACCATGATTTTGCGGCGGTCTTTGGCTGCGCTCATGCGTTTCAGGTAGCCCATTTCCTGTAATTTATCCACCATGCCGGTAGCGGCCGCGGTAGAATGCCCCATTTTCTGGGCAATGCTGGACATGCTCAGAAAATCTTCGCTGGCCAGATAAGTCAGCAGGAAAAACTGGGGGTAGGAAACCTTGCCCTCATTCAATTCTGAAGAAAGGTTCAGAATGCAGGAACGTTGCGTGAACAGGATGAAATCCGCCAGCTTGTTTGCTTCTTCGGAAATGGAGCTCATGATCGTTGTGAATGTATGGGAGGGTTGATAGCGATACCCGTCCGGAGACTCGCCGGCGGTTCGGCCAACCTACCGCCGCGTCCTTCTGCGGGCAAGTCAAAAATATAAATTTTTATTAAAATTTTACATTTGCGGATAATAAACATTTTGATGGTATTTGAAATACAATATGTTGACTGTTAATAGAATGGATATATTCTGAATATATAATGTGAATAACATGTTAAAAATAGATATAAACTATTGATAAACGGTGGTTTTTCACAAAACTTCCGGGAATCCGCAGCAAATCTGGCATAAAGAGGCGTTGCAGCATGACAAGCCTGGATTGAAGAGGGCTCTTGTGCAGAGGCTTTTCATGGGAAATAAAGCCTTGCCGGAGGAAAATTTTATACAGCGGGAAGCAATATTTTCCTGCCCTTGAGACGGACTTGGAACTTCTGCAGTCTTGACGTGAGAGTAGAGAAAGGGGGCGTTGAAAACTTTCTTTCATGGCCTCCTTCCTGCCGCGATAGTTGCGGTTCCTTGTTTACGGCGGTATGAGTCTATGACGATTGTAAAGGCAGGAAAAACCTTTTTAAACGGTCCTGGAAGGAGGGGAAAAGAACAAACGGAAACCTGCCCCATACTGATGGAGCAAGCGCCGTTACAGACCCGGTCTGGGAATGACGCTCTGCTTTTGGGAGAGAAAAATTGCTTCTTCCCCAAAAGTCAAAGGCTGGCGGAAGTAATAGGGGAAAATGCTCAAGGAGCCGGAAAAAGACTGCCGGGGTTCTAAGAGGTTACCTGCAAAACTCCTATTATCCGGAACGGCCTATTTTGAAAATAGTCCAGCGGCAGTGAAAGGGCCGGGCGCATCAACCGCATTAATAAATGCTCCATTATAGATGACGCATCATTGGTTATCGGCACGGTGTGTAAAAGAGCAATTGCGCCGTCCATGTTCATATTCTGAAGGTCCGTTATCAAATGTTTACGACCATGGAACTTAGAGCCGTTACCATTACATTTCAATGATATCGGTTTGCTGGGGATGCGTGGTTCATTAATTTTTTCAGCATTTATTGTTTACGAGTGGTTCTTATGTCATTCCTCGCTATTCCGCACAATGGAAAATTTTGTGATCCGCCGGCCTGTTTCCTGAAAAATAAGAAAGACGGCGTTGCTTGCCGTCCCAGCCGCCGCCATACAGCAACTCCAGCTGCTTGCAGCATTGCAGGCAGAAAATCATGGAATAAAGCATTACTGCCGGCAACATCATTGCATGCCGTCAATCTTATGCTTGTATCCGCAAGATATTTTATTCCCCCGCCATTCTCCGGTAAGTTTTTCTGGAACTCTTTTCCGGAGAATGGACGGAGAACAATAGCAACAACTAGTTGGCGGGAGGCGGCGTAAAGGTGCGGGCTGACATATCCTTGTCCAGAACCAGCATTCCCTGTCCTTCTCCCTTAATCATGCGTAATTTGCTGATGATGTCCTTGACGGTTTCTTCCTCTTCCACCTGTTCGGTGACAAACCATTGCAGGAAAATATCCGTGGCGAAATCCCGTTCTTCCTTGGCAAGATGCACCAGTTCGTTGATTCGGCGAGTGACTTCCTGTTCGTGGGACAGCGTTTCTTCAAAAATTTCAAGAATATTGGACCAGTTTGCATCCGGAGCGTCTATGGAAAGCATTGTAACCTGGCCTCCGCGGGAAAGAAGGAAATCATAAAATTTCAGCGCATGAGCGGTTTCTTCCTGATATTGAATGCGCATCCAGTGGGAAAAACCTGTCAGACCGGCATCTTGCAGATAGGCGGACATGGCCAGGTAAAGGTTGGCTGAATACATTTCCCATTTGATTTGCTCATTAAGAGCAGTTGCCATTGTTGTACTGATCATATTGTAAAATCCTGTTGATTTTCCCCACTTCTACAAAACAAAGTCCGCAGGATCAAGATAATCCTGCGGACTGTATGACGGGAAGGGGGGGAAGGGAAGGCGTCAGGCTTTTGCGGAAACCTCCTCCGGAATATTATTTTCAGGGAGTTCTTCCGCCGGAACGGAGGGGAATTCTTCAGTTTCCGTAACCACGCTGTTTTCTTCAGATGCTTCCTCCCGGGCGGGCGCCGCCTCGGAAGAAGAGGCTGCCTTCTGTTTTTCTGGTGTAGCGGAGTCCGTTGCCGGCGCGTCCTGGCCCTTCTCTTCCGGTTTCCGTTTTTCCTTGGGAGCCTTCTTGGGAGAAGGAGCTTGGGCGGAGACGGTTCTTGGGCGGCTGACAGTGTTATTGGAGAAAACCAGGATATAGCCCTGTTCGGACAGCCAGAGCAGATCACGGACCAAATTCTGCTGTTTTTCCATGGCCTGGGCTACTTCTTCTTCCGAGGCCTTTTCCTGTTCCGGGATTGGGGCCAGCTCTTTAAGCATGGCATCGACGCCTTTGCCGGGATTATTGGCCGCCCAGGTGGCAATGGACATCAGGGAATCTGATAAGACGGTGCCTTCTTCCATGGCCTTGGGGCGTGCCGGGCCGGTGTAATGGTTGCCTTTCCACTTGAAAATAGGCATATGATGCCGGGCTAACCCGTGGCAAAGGTTGGGAATCAGCATGCTGGGATGGCGGCGGGTGGTGCCGGATAATTGGATCAGGTGCGCCCACAGACCGGGAGAGAGGTGATTCTTTTTCACGGCTCCGTTGACGAACACCTTGTCCGTAACGTCATAGCACTCGTCAAAGTGGTTGGATTCGAAATCCTGTTCTACCGCGGCGGGAGATTCCAGAAGCACTTCGGAGGCTCCTTCCCGAACGGGCTTCCAGGCGGTGCGTTTGGAAACGGCTTCCTGCCATGCCTGGACAGCTTCTTCGCTCTTGTCCGTCACAATCTTGGAACGGAAAGCCTCAAAAGTCATGTTGGCAAATTTGGTGCGATGCAGGTTCATCAGGGCGGACTGGTAGCCGTGCCAATTAACGGGACCTATCAGCTCGTTGTTTAAGGAACATTTGGCAATGGCTTTGAAATCTCCTTTTGGAGCTTCCACTTCCTGTTCTACGGATTCGTAATATTTGGGCATCCAGGTGGACTGCCAGAGGTGTTTGACGGCCTCCTGTCGGGAAATAAAGCAGGCGCCGTCGCCATGCTTGCAATGGTACAGATCCGGGCCGTTTTCCTGCTTCATGAATACCAGGTCATAACGGTCGTAGGAACCCATGACCACCTTGGCAAGGTCCAGCAGGGAAATGGTGCGGCGGTGTTTCTGTACTTCCTGGTGCAGGGCAGCCAGGCCGGAATCCACGGGGCGCAGCTCCACGCGCAGGCCTTCCGTCGGTTCCTCCATGGTGGAGCGGGGAGTTTGATCGCGGCGGTTGCGGAGGGAGCCGCGCGTGCGGTCTTCCCGGTTAAACCTTCTTTCGCCGCTTTGACCGTCAACACGACGTTCCCCCCGGGGCTGGCGGCCTTCACGGTTGTCGCGCCGCGGTCGGCGGTCGCCTCCCTGCCTGTCTCCGGACCTGCGTTCCGGGTAGGATACAGGCCGTTCCTGACGGGCTCCCGGTCTCGCCCAGGCCGGACCAAATTGAAAGTCGGCCAAGCCGGAAAGGTCCGGAATCTGCTGCTTGGGGTCTGTGGAAGGAGTTTCGTCGGTCATCATGTACGGGTTGTTTCAATAGCAACTAAATGAGGTGGATGGCAATCATTTTACGTGCAAACAGACCGAAAATTGTTCAAAATGTCATGAAAGGCATCTGGAAATGCAACTATTTCCGGTGTATCCTTTCAACTCAACTTCTGTCAAATGCTCTATATGGATAAAATACGTCAACGACTTTCCGACCTTGGTTACGCCATTTACGATGCTCCCGCTCCCGTAGGCTCCTATGTGCAATGCGTACGCACGGGCAACCTGCTTCACCTCTCCGGCGGCATTTCCGTGAACGGGGACGACAAATACTTTGGCAAAGTAGGGCAGGAGCTGACGGTGGAAGAAGGTCAGGCCGCTGCGCGCGCCGCTATTTTGAATCGTCTGGCCGTTATTGTGCAGGTGGTGGGGTCTCTGGAAAAAGTATCCCGAATCGTGGCCGTGAACGGATTTGTGAATGCCGGCCCGGATTTTTATGACCATCCTAAAGTATTGAATGGCGCATCCGACCTGCTGGTGGAAGCCTTTGGAGAAATTGGCCGCCACAGCCGTACGGCGGTAGGCGTATCCGCCCTGCCGCTCAATGTAGCGGTGGAAATCAGCATGGTGGTGGAAGTTCGTGATTAATATTTAAAAACCGGAAGGGATTCGTGCTTGAATCCCGGCGGCATTCCTGTAGAGTGCCGTCCGGTCAATGCCCCCGTGGCGGAATGGTAGACGCTGCAGACTTAAAATCTGTTGTCCGCAAGGACGTACCGGTTCGAGTCCGGTCGGGGGTACTTTATCGAGATTAAATCTTGTAAATAAAAAGCCCGCTGTTTGCGGGCCTTTTTGTTTTGCTTCAATATCATTTGCTGGCTGATTCTCCATCAATAATTTTTGTTTTCCCGGATGAGTAAAACAAGGATGGTGGTGTTTCGTGGCTATTCTTGTCATGAAATGCAGAAAGCAGAGAGAAGAATGTTGAGTGGAAACAGTTCTGAAAAAAGAGTTTGTAACAGGGCGCCTCAGGCTGAAAAATAGAAATACGGAGTATGAAATTGTTGGGTATCTTCCGGTCTGGAAAATCAGATGGTTCATGGCGCCCTGGAAAAAAGGGAATGCTGCTGGCGTTGAAAATAGCAGGAGGCATGTTTGCGGGAGCGGTTGTGGTATGCGTTGCCGCAGAATGGTACATTTATTCCGTTTCAGAGGGCAGGATTGTTGAGCATTCCAGGGATGTTCCCGTTCGTGCTCCTGTTCTGGTGTTAGGATGCTCCCCAACATTCATGGGGAGCCCTAACGGATATTTCCATAACAGGATGGATACGGCCTCGGAACTTTGGAAAGATGGAAAAGCAACGGTTTTCATCGTTTCCGGAGATAATAGTTCTCATGCTTACAATGAACCGGAATGGATGAAACAGGCTCTGGTGGAACGTGGCGTTCCAGAGGAACGGATTGTATGTGACTTTGCGGGATTGCGGACTTTGGATTCTGTCGTGAGGATGAAGGAAATTTTCGGCGTTTCGACGATGATTGTTGTTTCTCAGGAATTTCATAATGAACGCGCCCTGGCAATCGCAGCGCATGAGGGGATGGCGGCCTGGGCCGTCAGCGCGCCGGATGTTCCCAACCGCCGTTCCCGTATGAAAAGCTGGTTCAGGGAGCGTGCGGCCCGCGTATGGATGATGCTGGACTTGTGGGTTTGGAGCCGTGAACCCCGTTTTTTGGGAGAACCTGTGGTTTTGCCGGAAATAAAAGAGGAAAAATGAACAATACTTCATGCGGCAGGGCTCGTCATAAGATGTCTTTGATGCGGTACGGCAACCCAGAAGGAGGGTGTGCCCGCGCCTCGAATCATTAAATGCTGAATGGTCCAATCATGTCGGCTACGTGGGATGATTTGCCATGAAGATGAACAAGGCCAGAAAGCCTGAGTGAACAATTCGTCATGAAGACGGTCGGAGGTGGTGGCCGTACGTTTCATTGTCCTTCATGGAAGAAACAGGTGCAATCCTTCCCCTTATCTTATGCGTATGGGTGGGCAACGGTTGAAAAAAGGATGGTTGGGAAACATCAGCAAGCTGATGCTCTGGTCGGAATAAGCTTGCCTCCATGTCTTGGGAATAAAACACTCCGGAACAGGTTCTGTTGCGTTTTGATGCGGCTGACGCTCCCTGTTGGAATTCCGTATTTGATTAAAAAGGGGAAAGGATACGGTAAAAATCATTGACTCTTTCCGGGAAAGTGCTATGCAGATTTCAGTGCTTTGTGAAAAGCAGGCTGTTTTATTCCGGCTGTCATGTTCCCTTCTTCTAGCGGTCAGGAAGGCCGTCTCTCCAACGGCAAAGGCTCGGTTCAACTCCGGCAGGGAATGCCATCCGGCAGCCATGTTTTGTTTCCTGCCGTGAAGAGGCGGTAAATTGCATCAGGAAAAGCAAGCTACGGGGAGTTATGATGGAAATACGCTTTCTATGACTTTCCCCGTCCATTCCGGTAGTGGCTTTCCTCCGAATAAATGAAGAAGCATGGGAGCGGTATTGGTGGTATTGTTTGGTTCGGAAATCAGGAAATTTCTCTTAATGCCCGGACCTGAAATTCCCCATGGAACTATCATTTCCGCTGCGCTCGTCCCCCCGTGGCCCTTTCCGATTCCCCCATGATCCGTCAGAAATAGAAAATGCGTATCGTTGAATAAGTCTTCCTGCCTCAATTTCTGAAAAAAGATTCCAATTTGCTGATCCGCCTCTTCAATAGATTGAAGGTATTCTCTGGACATCCAGCCGTATTTGTGCCCCGCATGATCTGTATGAACGGAATAGAGAAAAACCACAGTCGGGTTGTAGCGGTGTTTCTTGACGAATTGGAAAGCCTGATGGTAATTGGAAGCATAGGCGTCGTTTGCCAGGTACTTGATTTCATCCAGGTATTTTTTGTTGAACGGATAGGCAAGAGGTTTCCAATTATAGTAAAAAGCTGTTTTGCAGGAAGGCTGGCATTTTTTCAGGGCCTGGAATACGGAGGGATAATATCCGTCTTCGTCTCTCCGTACGGCGGGGTAGGAGGAATTTGCCGGCGTCCAGTTATTATTGAAGACTCCGTGCTGTTCCGGGCCGCTGCCGGTTAAGTGACTGGTCCAGTTAGGTAACGTGACGGAGGGCATCACAACCCGCGTATCCAGAGAAAAAGCTCCCTGTGACATCATTCCTTTTAAAGAGGGCGCATGCGCCTTTTGAAAACCTTCCACACAAATACCGTCCAGGGAAATCATGATCACTCTTTTGGCGGAATTATCGGAAGTTCTATCTGGTACGGAATTTCTGGGAATGCCGGAATCATATTGTGTAGCGGCAAGGGCTGTATTGCCCGTTGTCATTCCTGCTGCCGCCAGGCCTAATTTATTCAGGAAATTCCGGCGTGTTGTTTGATGATAAGAGTTTTCCATATAAAGTACATACTGTTGGCTTGAAGTATTTTTATCAACGCTTCTGGATATTCGGGAAGCTCATTTCATCGTATAGTTTTTTACGGACAGGGGCCGAATCCGGGTTTCAAAGCAATTTTTCCAATAATTTGTTCCTTTCCTGTGATAGAATGGTTTTATAGAGAAAGGATATCATCATTTATTGTATTCAAATAGTTAAGTGGGTGTGACAATATAGGAATGCTCCGCAGGCTGTCTCATCTGCGATTTAGGCAAAGCATCTTCCATACGCTTCAAACGAGGGGGCATATCATATTTGTTACGGGCCGTATCCTCATCAATGTTGGCCAAAATGCCGGGCGGGAGCGGGGACTTTCAATCTGGACGTTTTACACAGGATGACATTTTCCGCGAGCTGGAGCAGATTTTTCAAGGAAGTGGGTGTTACGCGCTGCCGTGTGGTGCAGTCAGCTCCCTGAAGAAAGATCAGCCGGAGGCAGACAAATATCCCTGATGTTATTCCTCCAACAAGACGGGACAAGCCCGGCAGGTGTGGGTGTTTGCCAGCCATCACGATGCTCGCGCCGCCATTATTAAATCAGCCAATTAGCATAATGATACCATGAGAGAGATACAAATACAGTTTTCCAAGCCCGGTAACTGGAGGGAATTCACACTAACAGCCATCTACCAGGATTCGGATGGATATACCCGCATAGACCGCTATAAACAGAATGATATACCGTCCGGGCAGGCCCCGGCTTTGAGCGCGGCTGTAGCCGTCATTGCAGACATGGAAGAGGACTGGCAAGCCGTCCAGGTATGGGCAAGGCTGGGAAATACCTCTGTTCTCAATAATTCCGCAGAAGACGATGAGGCCGTTGAGTTTCGTGAAGCAGTTCTACTGACGATTGAGGCTGTCAATAGCCTCGGGGGCCGCCGTATTTTTACCCCCGGTAATTATGCGCAGTTCATACTGATGGATTTTGCCTCCATATCGTTTTTCAAGTATTTTACCATCAGAAAATAATAAGGATATCAGCAAATAAGATTGTTGGACTGACTGCATGATTGCGGCAGACTGGGGGATATGTGATGCAGTGTTTTTTCCGGACAAGGCGTTTCCGGATTTATCGATGCATTGCAACAGTTTTAAATGGAAAAGATGTTCCTCCCAGGCAGGAGAGGATCAAAAACAGGGAATCAATGACAGTAACCCCATGAGTGACGTAAAGCAGTTCTTGGTCAACGTTGGGAACAAGAAGGGCCTGGTCTGTCGTGATGCCTCAAAAATTGCAGATTCCCTTATGCTCTGATGTTTATCGGAAAACCTGGATGGAGTATCGTCATGCGGCTTTAAAAATACAGTACATTGTTTCTAAAAGCCGTTATCATGTACTGCGGTTCTATAAAAACAACAACCGCAAGCATTCTATTTCAAACGCTTGCGGTTGTTTTGAAATGGTGGAGGCGACGGGAGTCGAACCCGTGTCCTGAAGGCCATTGATGACAGCATCTCCATGTTCAGACGCATATTGCTGCTTTCGCGGCTGCTTCGCTATGCGTCAACTAGGCAAGCTCGCTAGTTGCCTGTGGAAGTCTCGTGCGTTGCGCGGCAACCCCGCATTGCACCAGCCTGCTGTGTCTTCGTCGTCCCCTCTAGCAGGCGTTGAGGTTCTGACGCGGCTGAACTAATTAGGCAGCCAGAGCAAGGTCGTTAGACTCTGCATTTATTTTTTTAATCGGCTTTTTAGAAGGCCAGCCGATTAACCTTCACATGCAGCCAGCACCGCAGACTTCCAGTCGAAACCATGGCGCCCCCATATGTATTTACCAGTAGAGACAAAAAATCCCGCCGTGATGTTCAGGCAGGAATCATTTTATTTGCTGGCAGTGATGCAAGTGGCACGCCCGTAGGGATTCGAACCCCAAACCTTCTGATCCGTAGTCAGACGCTCTATCCAATTGAGCTACGGGCGCTTTGACTTGCGTCGTGTACCGCGTAAGCGGTGAAGGAAATATAGATTTTTCTTCGGGAAAGTCAAGATGTTTGTAAGATGATTTGAGAAAAAAATCATTTTTCTCTTTTTGGGAGAATAAATTTTCAGAGAAAGAACCGTTAACTGAGGGGTGGAGAAAAAGGGGAAAGGCGTTGCGCCATGGAATGGCCTGTGGCACACTAAACGGAGAAAATGAGCGAGTTCAAGGTGATCAGGTCGCCGATGGAGGCATTGAAGAAGTACTTCGGCTTTTCCTGCTTGAGGGAGGGCCAGGATCAAGTGGTGGCTTCCATTATGGAAGGCCGCAATGTATTGGTCGTGATGCCCACGGGAGGAGGAAAATCCCTGTGTTACCAGCTTCCCTCCTTGTGCCGGGACGGGGTTTGCCTGGTTGTCAGTCCTCTAATCGCTTTAATGAAAGATCAGGTGGATGCTCTTGTCGCCAGAGGGATTCCCGCCACCATGATTAACAGCTCCCTGAGTTTTCCTGAGCAAAAGGAACGTTTGGAAGGAATGAAGAAGGGTGCGTTCAAGCTGGTATATGTGGCTCCTGAACGTTTTGGTCATGAAGGGTTCATGCATGCTCTGGCGGAGGTGGATGTAAATATGGTGGCTGTGGATGAAGCGCATTGCCTGAGCCAGTGGGGGCACGATTTCCGTCCGGATTATCTGAAGCTGGGAAAAGCTGTTGAAATGATGGGGCGGCCTCAGGTGGCTGCTCTGACCGCCACGGCTACTCCGCGGGTGCGGGAAGATATTCTGAAACATTTGGGGCTGGATGATCCGGTGACGATCGTACGAGGGTTTGCGCGGGAAAACCTGCATTTCCGCATTACTGCGTGCGATACGCACAAAGACAAATACAAGAGGCTGTACGAATTGGTGAAGCGTTACAAGACGGGTATTATTTATTGCTCCACCCGCAAAAAAGTGGAGCAGGTATATGAGGCTCTTTCCGATTTTGGATTGAGCGTGACAGCCTATCACGCAGGCATGACGGATGAACAGAGAGAGGAAGCCCAGAACGCTTTCATGAACCGCCATGCGGATATTGTTATTGCCACGAATGCTTTTGGAATGGGCATTGACCGTGCGGACGTCAGGTTTGTTGCCCATTTTGAGATTCCCGGCAGTGTGGAGGCCTATTATCAGGAGGCCGGCCGAGCCGGACGAGACGGGGAGGAGGCTTATTGCGAACTTTTGTTCAACCATGCGGATTTGCGGACCCAGGAATTTTTTATTGAAGGAGTGAATCCGGGAATTCCATTGATTGTGGAGCTGTACGAGTTGCTCAGGAAGCATTGCAGCGCGGAAACCCACGATGTCATGTGGTCTCTGGAGGAAATGGCGGAGCGTCTCAAATGCCGCAATGCCATGCAGGTGGGAGCTGCTTTATCCGTTCTTATACGCAATGGAGCGATCAGCCGTCATGACGTTCCGGGACAACGCGTGAAGCTTACCAGAGTGACGGATCCTTCCGTAAGCGGCTTGAAGATTCCTCTGGATGAAGATGCCCTGCGGGAAAAGGAAGTGAGGGACCGGGAAAAACTGAAGGCAATGACGGAGTTCGCTTATTCCTCCGGCTGCCGTCAGCAATGGATTTTGAATTATTTCGGGGAGGAAGATGGAGTGCCGTGCGGCCGCTGCGACCAGTGCCTGGCCCTGGGCGTTGAGGAAGGCCAATCCCTGGGAGAAGAAGAGACTTTGGTGGTGCGGCAGGCGTTGAGCGGGATTGCGCGCGCATCCGTGCGTTTGGCTGATGGTTCCTGGCAGGGAAGGTGGGGCAGGACGAAAATCATCCAGATGCTCAAAGGGGCGAAAACCCAGGAGTTGTTAAGAACATCCTTGGTCCGGCTGAGTACTTATGGCATCCTTTCCCGATGGAGTGAGGACGATATCCGCCAGTTGTTCCGTGCCATGCAGATGGCGGGATTGACCAGAATGAGCGGGGAGGCGGACCGTCCCCTGATTACCCTGAGTCCGAAAGGAAATGAAGTGATGATGGGGCGCAAGAAGGCATCTTTGGTTTGGCCTTTTGCCCGCCGGGGAAAAATATCCGTATCTATGGAGCAGGCCAGAGTTCGGTCTACGGGAAATTTGGCTGCCCTGGGAGAGTTTGACGAGGATTTGTTTTTGAAGTTGAAGGAGCTGAGGAATGAACTGGCACGGGAAGCCGGGATTCCGGCTTATGCCGTGTTTCATAATTCTACACTGGAAGGTTTGGCTAGGTTGAAACCTACCACCCGCCGTGGTGCTATGAACGTTCACGGCATTGGAGAGCAGAAAGCTGCTCGTTACTTGGATGATTTCCTGGAAGTCATTGCCGAGCATTGCGGGGTGTGAATTTGTCTTTCCGATTTGCTCCAATCAGGCGTACGCCGTCTCTGGAATGTGGTGTTCATGCTGAACTGAGGAACTATTTTTCATGAATTACGGAAAAAATGTTCCATGCTTTGCTAATATATTTGCCGGGAAAATGCGTATTTGTTTGAATAAATTGTTCATCAACATGAATTTGTGGATATTTTGACTCTTTCCAGAAGGTTGTTTTTCTGACCTCATGGAACAATCAAATGAATGGCTGTCTATCCCGATCCAGTAGGATCGAGAAGATTGCCTGATCAATATTTTTGACTGTATTATTTATGTATTGACTTCATTTTGGGAAGCGTGTAGTCTCCTTTCCACACATTACCCAAGACGGAGCGGTGGCTGAGAGGCTGAAAGCACTCCTTTGCTAAAGGAACGTACTGGCAAAACCGGTACCGAGGGTTCGAATCCCTCCCGCTCCGCCAAAACCTTTCTTTTTTTAAGAGCCTGCATCTCCATGGTGCAGGCTCTTTTTCTTTGCAAGCCAGGGGATTAGATGCTGGGTAATTATTTGCTGGTCTGATTGTCTTATTTTAGTTTTTTATTTTTTCATTTGAAGTTGAATAACTTATACAAAAAACGCCGGTTAGGATGCCTAGTCAGCGTTTTTTCTAATATCCTTATTATAGGCATCAGGATAATTATAGGTGCATTTGAAAAAAGGTCTGGACTGGAACCCGTCCCTACGGGTGTTTTTTGTTCATGATGATATAAAATTTTGAATGTACGTCAGTTGTTGCAGGAGATGGATAGGATAAAACTGCCGTGGCTGGTAAAAGTGGAGAGTGCCCGGTGTTGAATGGACACGAACGTGGTTCATGCGCCGGCCTCGGAGTGGTTCACGACTGCACCAGATATGTTAACAGATTCATAATGTGTGGGAAAGGATGGAACAGCCACTTCAGAATGGGCTCTGTCTTTTTTTTAATCTGCGGAAGATTTAACGGATTTTGGAATAATCTGGTGTTATCAATAATCAAGACCATGAATAACAATATTGAAGAACATCCTATCCAATTTGAAGCAGATATGATTCGGGCATTGCTGCAGGAATACAGCACTCCCGGCGAGTACAAAAATCAAACCCGCCGCACAAGCGGCCTGAACCAGTTTAATGAACTCCCTGAAGCTTTGAAAGAAAGAGGGTGGGAGATTCAGGAATTCATAGAAGAGTCCGGCTTGTGGCTGGCTGTTTCCGAGGAAGGAAGCGGAAAGTTTTCAGATATTTTTATCCCGTGGATTGAATGTCCCTACGGGAAAGTTGGCGACCGTTTGTGGGTGCAGGAGGAGATTTGCCATAATAGCCGTTCTGGATGGCTTTATTCTGCTGATGGCGTTTGTTTGCCAATGTCATATCCAGACGGATGGATATTAGAAGATGCCCGCAGGCAGTTTATTCCTTCGATCCACATGCCGCGTTGGGCTTCCCGGATTTTACTGGAAATTACGGAAATCAGAGTTGAGCGGCTTTTGGACATTACGACGAACGATGCACGGATGGAGGGCATTGAATGCGTCTGGAACGATGAAGAAACGGATGCCTGTTTATGGAGGGATTACTCGGGAAAATCTGCGGGGTTGGCTTTTGCCCGGTTATCTTTCTTTTCCTTGTGGGAAAAAATAAAGGGAACCGGTTCCGTTGAACTGAATCCGTGGGTATGGGTTATTAAGTTCAATGTGTTAACTATCAACGGAAATATCAAATAAAGAATGTTAATGTCCTTTGTGAAGAACAAAATAAGAATATGTCTTTTACAGAGGGGGCGCCCACTAAGCGGAGGGAATAGCTTCCGTTGCAATTCAGATAAAATCCGCGTGATGTAGTCAACTCCGTTTTATCATAAAAAAAGCGCCTTCCGGCAAGGGAAGGCGCTGGATATGAAAAGGTGAAAAAGAGGGGGGGGTTACATCCCCTTGTTTTTCATGGCTTCCGCCAGGGCGGCACCCATCTGAGCCGGTGTCTTGGCAACTACAATACCGGCGTTCTTCAGGGCTTCCTGCTTAGCGGCGGCAGTACCTTTGCCTCCGGCAACGATGGCTCCTGCATGGCCCATGCGGCGGCCCTTGGGCGCCGTGGCTCCTGCGATGAACGCGGCAACAGGTTTTTTGCAGTTGTTCTTGATCCATTCAGCAGCTTCTTCTTCTTCGGAACCGCCGATTTCGCCAATCATGATGAAGGCGTCCGTGTTCGGGTCTTCCGTGAAGAATTGCACGGCCTGCTGCTGGGTCATGCCATGGACAGGGTCGCCGCCGATGCCGATGCACATGCTCTGGCCAAGGCCCATGTTGGTAACCTGCCAGACGGCTTCATAGGTAAGCGTTCCGGAACGGGAGACAATACCGATTCTGCCGGGTTTGAAAATGTAGGCCGGCATGATGCCGATCTTGCAGTTGGCGGAAGGATTGACAATTCCTGGGCAGTTCGGGCCGATGAGAGTCACGTCCTTGTCCTTCAGGAAAGTTTTCACCTTCTGCATGTCCTGCACAGGAATACCTTCCGTGATGCAGACGATGAGCTTCACGCCCGCGTCCGCGGCTTCCATGATGGCGTCCGCAGCGAAGGGTGGGGGAACGAAGATCATGGAGGCGTTGCAGTCCGTGGCCTTTTTGGCTTCCGCTACAGTATCGAAGACGGGGACCTTGCCTTCAAAGAGCTGGCCGCCCTTGCCGGGGGTCACGCCGGCGACGACGTTGGTGCCGAAGTCCATGCAGTTTTTGGCGTGGAATGCGCCGGCGCTGCCGGTGATGCCTTGCACGACCAGACGAGTGTTCTTGTCAATGAGAGATGTCATTGTCGTAATAAATAGTGAGGGTTATTTGACTGCTGCCACCGCTTTCTGGGCGGCTTCGTCCAGGTTGTCGGCAGGGATGATGGCGATGCCGCTGTCTGCGAGGATTTTCTTGCCGATTTCCACGTTGGTGCCTTCCAGGCGGACGACGAGCGGGATTTTCATGTCGATGTTTTTCGCCGCGGCCACAATGCCCTGGGCGATGACGTCACAGCGCATGATGCCGCCGAAGATATTGACCAGAAGGGCCTTCACATTCTTGTCGCTGGTGAGGATGCGGAACGCATTAGTTACCATTTCCTCCGTGGCGGAACCGCCTACGTCCAGGAAGTTGGCGGGTTCTCCGCCGTAGTATTTGATGATGTCCATCGTGGCCATGGCCAGGCCGGCGCCGTTCACCATGCAGCCAATGTTGCCGTCCAGGCCGATGTAGTTCAGGTCGTACTTGCCGGCTTCCACTTCACGGGGGTCTTCTTCAGTTTCATCCCGCATTTCCATGATTTCCGGGTGGCGATACAGGGCGTTGTCGTCAAAATTGAATTTGGCGTCCAGGGCACACACGCGGTCATCTGTGGTGACTACCAGGGGGTTGATTTCCACCAGGGAGCAGTCCAGAGCGGTGAAAAGCTTGTAAACGTTGGTGATAAGCTTGGTGGCCTGGCGGAGCAGGGGGCCGGTCAGTTCCAGCGCCACGGCGATTTTGAGAGCCTGGAAAGGCAGGATGCCCAGCGCCGGATTAATGTGTTCGCGGATAATGGCTTCCGGGCGGGTGGCGGCCACTTCTTCAATGTCCATGCCGCCTTCCGTACTGGCCACGATAACGGGGCATTCCCGGGCGCGGTCCTGAAGGATAGCGAAGTAGCATTCCTTTTTGAGATCCACGGCTTCCGCCACCATGATTTTGCTGACCAGCTTGCCGGCTTCCCCGGTTTGCTTGGTGACCAGAACCTGGTTGAGCATTTTGCCGGCAACTTCTTCCACTTCTTCCACGGACTTGACGACGTGGACGCCTCCCTTAAAGCCGTTTTTGAAGGTGCCTTTACCACGGCCGCCAGCGTGTACCTGTGCCTTAACTACGTATTGGGAGAGGCCCATGTTCCGGGCCGTTTGTGCTGCTTCCTGAGCTGTGGAGGCGGCAATGCCCTTGGGGGTTGCCACGCCAAAACGCTCAAAGAGTTGTTTTGCTTGATATTCGTGAATGTTCATGACAGTGGGCCGTTTGGCCAAATGTTTGCGGAAGAAAGGCTAGGCCTATTTTTGGTGTCGGTCAAGGGAGAATGGTTTGGTCTTTTGATTTTTTGTCCGGAGGCGCCGTGAAGCCCTGTTGGAAATCAAAGAGGACAGAAGGCTTGACTGCGTGCTTAAAGATTGGGAAACTTCCTTTCCGTTTTTCTGTAGAGACCTTTTATGAAAATTTACCGTCCTTCCGATACCTGCTTTGACGAGATGAAGCGCCGGATGAACCGCCGCGCACTCCCGGAGGATTCCGTAAGGGATACCGTGAACGCTATTATCCGGGATGTTTCCGTGCGCGGAGATGAAGCCCTGTTTGATTATGCCGCCAGATTTGACAAGGCGCATCTGGATTCTTCCTCCCTGTTCGTAACGGAGGCAGAACTGGCGGAAGCGGAGGCCATGGTGGAGGAGTCTGTGAAGGAGGCCATTGCCGTTTCTCTGGCAAACATCCATTATTTTTCAGACCGCAGCCGCAGGCGGGACTGGTCCGGCGTGAATGCGCAGGGCGTGGAGGTAGCGGAGCGGTTCCTTCCGTACGACCGTGTGGGCATTTATATCCCCGGAGGAAAGGCTCCCCTGGTATCTACTTCCATCATGACGGGCGGTTTTGCTCAGGCCGCCGGCGTGCGGGAGATTGTGGCCGCCACGCCCTGCGGGCCGGACGGCCGGGTGAATCCCGCGCTTTTGTATGCGCTGAAAGCCTCCGGCGCAACGGAGATTGTCAAGATAGGGGGAGCCCAGGCGATAGCCGCCCTTGCGCTGGGGACGGAGAGCGTGAGACCGGTGGAGAAGATTTTTGGCCCCGGCAACCGTTTTGTGGTGGAGGCCAAGCGTCAGTTGGTGGGGGCCGTTGCCATTGATTTGCTGCCCGGCCCCAGTGAAGTAATGGTGCTGGCAGATGATACTGCGGATGCGGAGTTCCTTGCTGCCGACCTGCTGGCGCAGGGCGAGCATGGCCCGGACAGCGTAGTTGTTTTTGTCACCACATCGAAAGCGTTATTGGAGCAGGTGGAGGCGGAAGTGGAACGCCAGGCCGCCCTGCTGAGCCGCGGGTCCATCATCCGGGAGGTGCTGGACAAGCATGCCTACGGTTTTCTGGTTTCTTCCATTCAGGAAGGGGTGGAACTGGTTAATGCTTTTGCGCCGGAACATTTGGTGCTCGTCACGAGGGATGAAGAAGCCGTGCTGAATGGCATCAGGACGGCGGGAGCCATTTACGCAGGCTCCCTTTCTACTGTAGCCTGCGGGGATTTTCTGGCGGGTCCCAGCCATACGCTGCCTACCGGCGGCGCCGGCAAGTCTTTTTCCGGCTTGCGGGCGGATCAGTTCCAGCGCCGCACCAGCGTGGTGCGCATGGACCGGAATGCCGTGCTGAACTCCGCCCCGTATGTGGCAGAGTTCGCCCGGGTGGAGGGGCTGGACGCCCACAACCACTCCATTCAGGTTCGCGCCGCCCGTGTGGACCGGTAATTCCGGATTTTTCCAATTCTCTCCATGATGCAACAGCGGGGAACCAGGGAACGGTTGCCAATTGCAGCAGGTCTCCTTATTGCCGGACATGGCGATATGGGCGTTTCCCGGCATCATGGGGGTGGAGTGACGTCGTCTGTTGAGAGCATGGTAACCGGCTTGCCGATTCATTTGCGAGATTTGTCGGGATGGAACGCTCATCGGATGGGAGGTTTCATCCATTTGCTCGAAAATCCCGCGTAATCGTTTCACCGCATTTCTCATGTTCAAGTCCCTCATCCGCACGTTTGCCATTGTGGCGGCCTTCATCGCGGGGTACATGATGCCCGGTCTGCATGTGTACAGTTGGATGTTCAAGTGGATGCTGATTGTGATGCTGTTCGTAACCTTTCTGGGCATCCGCTTCAAACGCATGAAGCCGGAACGGGCTCACTGGCTCCTGACGGGGGCTAATCTGATGGTCGCCTTGGCGGCATGGGGTGTGTGCCGCCTTGTTTTTGGGGATGGGTATCTGGCACAGGCCGCTTTTTTCGTAGGTATCATGCCTACAGCCACGGCGGCTCCCGTGGTGATGGGGTTGCTGGGCGGCAGCGTGGAGTTTATGCTGACCGCCCTTTTGCTGATTAACGGTATTATCTGCGCCCTGCTGCCTTTCATCCTGCCGGCGGTTGTTGGGCGGGGCGGTTTTGAGATTTATCTGAACGTGGCCCAGAATATTTCCTTGGTCATGTTGCTTCCCCTGGCGCTGGCGCTGGCGGCGCGGCGTTTTTATCCGCGCGCCATTGCCTGGCCCAGGAAGTTGAAAGACGTCACTTTTGGCATTTGGGTGGTGATTCTGGTTTTGATAGCCGCAAACGCCTCTTATGATATTTCCTCCCGTGAGGGCATTTCGGAACGTGTTTTGGAACAGATTGGCGTGATGGCCTTGCTGGTTTGCGGGTTCAATTTCGGGTTGGGATATTTGCTGGGGGGGCGCACGCGCGCTGCGGAGTGCAGCCAGGCATTAGGGCAGAAGAATACCACCCTGTCCATTTATCTGGCTTTGACGTATGCCAGCCCCATTGCCGCTCTGGGCCCCACGTTTTATGTACTGTGGCATAATTTATGGAATGCCTGGCAGTTGTACCGCGTGTCCGAACGAAAGCGCAGGGATGGATGAGGAAGGGGGGGCATCCGGTTCGGCGGAAGTCCCCGGCAGAATTATGGGGATTTCCATGGTCGGAAAAACGGGAGGGAGGGTTCTTTTGAGCCGGTTCCAAGTGACGGCTGGCAGATTGTTGAAGGTTCTTTTTTATCCACTTTCAGGAAAGGCAGAGGATTCCTTCCCGTGCAAAAAGCTTGAAATTCGGAGAACGCCCGGTAACGTTATGCACTTGTTATGCAGGCGTCTTCTCCTTTGCCCCCTCTGTCCCCGCGTACCAAGTGGCTGATTGCCCTGTGCTTGTGCGTGCTTGTGATGTTGCTGGAGTTCCTGACGTACCACATGGCGTACCGCATCGGCTATGATGAAGGGATGCTGACTACTCCGCCGGTGGTGGTGCAGAAAAGCGATGAAAAGGCCATGCAGAATTTGTCCCGCTTCATGGCGGATGTTTTTGCTTCGCGCGAGAGCCTGGCCGGCATTCTGGACAACCGGGAGGAACGCCTTGCATGGATCAGGGATCCGGAACTGCGGACAGAAACTGCCTGGGGTCTCACCCGTGAGCTGATTAGCCGGGGTGGCGTCGTTCTTGCTCTTCCTGCGGCCAGGGAATTAATTGACGCCGGATACGCCGCCGGGCACTATCGGGTATGGGCTCCCCGTGCGGATGCCGTGGCAAAGGCTCTGTTGGCGGAGCACCAGTACACTTCCGCTTACGATTATTTGAAAACCGCTGAGGAGGGATATGAGAAGGAAGGAATGGCCGAGCCGCTGGTGCGGACGCTCCAGACCATGAGTTCCATTGACCAGATGCTGAACAGGAATGAACAGGCTAATATGTTGCTCCAGCGTGCGGTGGATGCCGCCGCGCATCTGGGGCCGGATGCCCTCCCTGTCAGGTCCAGGCTTTTAGCCGCCCAGGGAAGGCTGGCACGTACTACGGGACGCATTCCTGAATCGCGCGAGTATTTCAAGAAGGCTCTGGCTCTTTGTCCTCAGCCGGACAAGACCACTGGAGACCTGGCCCTGGCCAGCATCAGCATGGGGGAGGCCATGCTGGAAGCCGGCAGGAAGGATGAGGCACGGGAATTGTTTTTAAAGGGCCTTTCCGGTTCGGAAAATGCCTCTTACCTGTTGAACGACTGCCTCAATGCCCTGCGCGGCCTGGCCCGTATTTCTACGGAGCAGGGGAATTATGAGGAGGCCCTGGCTTATCTTTACCAGGCGGAAGGCGCTGCCCGCGGCGTGCTGCCGGCGGACCATGCCTTTTGGGCCGGGTTGTATGATCAGAGGGGGTGGGTCAACATCTTGCGCAAGGCCTCTCCGGAAGCCCGGGCGGATTTTTTAAAGGCCATTGCCAACAGCTCGGCTTCTCCCGTCATTTCCGCCCAGTCCCGCGAAGGGCTGGGCAAGGCATGGCTGGATGCCGGGGAGGGGGGCAAGGCCAGGGAGAACCTGGAAAAGGCTCTTCAGTTGCGGAAGTCCCATTTCGCCTCGGATCTTCTGTCCCTGGGCCGCGTATATTATTCCCTGGGGCTTGCCAGCGATATGGCGGGGGACAGGGAGGGCGCCCTGATTGCCTATGCCGGAGCGGTGGATTCCCTGCTGAAATGCGTGGAGGGGGCGGAACGCAGGGATTTGCTGGTTCAGTCTTATTTATGTAAGGCGTACGCTCTGTGTGACGGAGAACAATGGAAGGAGGCGGCAGAGGCTTTTGAGGCGGTTCTTCCCATGCTGGAAGGGGAACAGAGGTCGGAGAATTACAAACAGCTTGGACGCTGTTATGACGAACTGGGCATGAAGGAGAAAGCGGATGACTGCTGGAAGGAATCCGGTTTTCCCCGGGTGCGCATGGCATCCCCCGGGCGCAGACCCTCCGTGAACTCCAGATCTTCACGGAGGTAGGATGCGAGGGGCTTCGTAAGACGTTGCGAGGCGTTTATTTTGCTTGATTTGTGCCGTCTTTTTGGCTCAATGCCTGCATGAGTTCCGAGCGCCATTTTTCCAGTAAGCCCTACCGCCCCGCACGCAAGAAAAAGTCTTATTGGAAGCCGGTCCTCTTTTTGATCCTCCTGGGAGGACTCTGGTTCGGTTATATCCAGTACTGGCCTACGATAGAAGGGTGGTTCAAGCCGACCATCCATGAAGTGCACAGCCAGACGCAGGCCATGGGGCATTTGCAGGATATGCTGGCTTCATGGAACGGTTCCGATGCAGAGCTGGCGCAGATGGCATCCTCCGTGGACAAGCAGGTGGAATGGATGAATTCTCCCGAAGCCAGAGATTCCTTTGCATGGCTTCTGGCGGTGGAAATGGACCGGCGCGGCATGCTGAAAGAATCCGAACCTATGCTGGCTGCTCTTCTGGAAAAAAAGCTGGCTGCTTCCTCCTCCATGGCGGCGGAGGACCATACCCGCCTTCTGGGCGTCAGCCTGAACTGGGCGCGGGAATTCGCCCGCCGCAAGCATGATGCTGTGGCGGAAAAGCTTTATGAAGTGATTTTGAAAAATACGCCGGAAGACCAGGTTTCCATCCGTTTAGCGTGCTTGGAGCCATTAATCCATTATGCGTACGACCAGGCCAGGTTTGAGCGTTTTTCCGCGTTGTGCAAGCAGGCTGTTTCTCCTGTCATGAGGAGCATGCTGAATAAGCCGGAGGATGTGAAGAGCATGGTGAAAATCCTGTTGCTTCAGGATACCCTGCCAGACAAGACCACCGGGTTGCCCGGTGGCACAGGGAGTGCGATTGCACGGGAGCTTCTTACTAAATTCCGCCTGACCGCCAATCCGGACATGGGCCGCATTATTCTGAATGAATTGAAGATGCCGCTGAACACGCGCCGGAAGTATTCCCAGGAGGAATTGAAGACCATGGCCGACCAGCTGGAAGCGGCCCTGATTTGCTTCCGTGCAGCTGAAACGGAGATGGACTGCACGCCGGAGACAATGCTTGCCTTGGCACGGGTAAGGATGCAGATGGGGGATTTGAGAGAGGCCTCCCGCCTGCTGTCCCGTGCAGAAGGGGCAGCCATGACGCTTGGCGTGGATGCTCCCCGTATTTTGAGCGGCTCCAGCCTGAGCCAGGATATTGCGTCCATGCGGTCCCAGCTTGAAAAATACAGCCAGGCAGAGGCTTTGGTGAAACGGGCTTATGAAGATGTGAATGTTGCCGCAGCTTTCCTGAAGGCGCGGGATTACGATCAGGCGGTGAAGTATCTGGAGCAGGCAATGAAAGTGGCTCGTGAAAATACCACGTTTGTTCAGGCTCTTCAGCCGGTCATTCTGAATCTTCAGGCGGAGATAAGCGCCGGCAGGGAACAATGGGCTCTGTCGGAGTCCCAATATGGAAAGTTGATTGCGGAGTGGGATGCGTTGACTCCGGAAGATAAGGAAAAACTCCGGAACAATCTGGCCTCCATCCAGTTGGGAGAGCTTTACAATGAAATTCACCGCAACTGGGCTGGTGTGTGCCTCAAGCAAAAACGAACCACAGAGGCCCGCAGGGTGCTGGGGAAGATAGGAGAGGTGCCGGCTGAAGAACCGGAGAGGCCTGCTTCGCGCCGACGCCGCAGATAGCAGACCCCTTCCTTCAGTTAGGCCGTTCCTTTTTTGGAAAGGCAAAGTTCTCCATTGGCAGATGCCGGAGGGGCTCAGAGTTCCCAGAGGCTCCGGTCGGGAGCTTGACCAAAGCGGGATACCTGCGGTCAGCTACGTGAGGCTGAAGGGGCTTTTTAAGGAAATGTGCCGCTTTAATCTCCCTTGGCGTCATCAAAGAGCTTTGGCACAGGTTCCGTTTCCCTGTATCGACGGGTACCCGGCATTCCGGAGAGAAAAAATGGATTTTAGGTCCTCAACAAACTATATGCCTCTTTTTGGGGCAAATGTAACGTTTCCGGTATGCTCCATACTCTCAAGCAGAGCTGAAAAACAGCTTCTGCGGAACCTTCAGCTGCGGACTTTGGCTTTCTGCCTTACATGGCTGAGAGCCCTTTTTCCATGAACCATTTTTTCACGGCGGTCAGCTGCGGATTGACGGCGGGAGCGCACAGTATATTTTGCGAAAATTTGGCTAACCGTAAGGTTGCCCTGTTCGAAAAGTTTGAAAATATTATCTCTCACCCTCATGGCTTCCTGAAGCGCCGCGTCAGCGCCCCCGTATTGAGAATCGGAGAAATAACGGGTGAATAAACGCTTGTTCTTACAGATCGCCAACCGATAGCCCTGAAAGGCCGTTGTTTCGTAAGTGTAACGGGTGATGTTTTTACAAGGCATATGAACAGAAGTTATGGGACCGGGTGATAGAAGCAGTGATAAACTTCTATTAGAATAAGTTCCATTTCCTGTAAAATCCAGAAAAAACACAATTTGTTAGATTGAGTGCAAAAAATGCACTACTAGATGCTTGTGGACAGGTTATTGTGGCGTGTCATCCCTGACATAAAAACAACCGTCGGAAACACGGATTTTCAATTTTTCCCCTGCATGCACCTGGTTTGTCTGCCGGATAAGCTGCTTATCCTGGTTTTCCACCAGGGCATATCCGCGGCGCAGGGTCTGTTCCGGGCTGTGTGCTTCAAGACGTGCTTGAATAAGAGTGAGTTGTGAAGATAAATCCGTCATGCGGGCGGCGGCAGCATGGGATAAACCGGCCTGAAGGGAAGCCAGAAGCTGTGTACGCTCCCGGTTCCTGTGGGCGGGATGGCGCATTTGCAGTTGATGTTCCAATTTGTTAATATGCAGCGCATTATGAAAAATTCTCGTGGTTGCGGCATTCTGCAGAGTTTCTTCCATATCGTCCAGGCGCTGAGAATAAGGAGAGAGCAGGGAATACGCATCCAACAGTTTCCCTCGCAGGTAAACATCCAGTTTCAGCTTGGAACGCAAGAGGGAATGCCGAGCGGATGCATGAAGAGCCTGTTCCATTCTGGACAGCTTGCGGAGCCATTCGGGGCCGTCCGGTGTGGCCAGTTCCGCGGCTGCAGTGGGAGTGGGAGCGCGCAGATCCGCTACAAAATCGGCAATGGTGAAGTCCGTATCATGACCCACTGCGGAAATCACGGGAACGGTACATTCGTAAATGGCGCGCGCCACCGTTTCCTCATTGAAATTCCACAAATCCTCAATGGAGCCGCCGCCGCGGCCTACAATGAGCACGTCCACGGGAGGGAGACCGTTAAAGGGGGCTCCGGACCAAGCGCGCACGGCTGCGGCTATTTCGTGCTCCGCTCCTGCCCCCTGCACGCGTATGGGCAGCAGATAAGCCTTCACCCACGGGGCGCGGCGTTCCAATACGTGCCGCATGTCCTGGATGACGGCGCCGGTGGGGGAGGTGACGATGCCGATGGCGCGGGGGAACGTGGGAATTTTCTTTTTGTGTTCCGCATCAAACAACCCCTCGCGCTGGAGTTTGGCTTTCAACTCCAAAAAGCGAGTCTGCAAATCTCCCTGTCCTGCAGCTTTTACCTGCCTGATGACCAGCTGGAGTTGCCCCCGGTCCGGGTATACGGTGGCGCTGCCCAGGACATGGACTTTCATCCCTTCCTGGAGCCGTATGGGGCATTTGGAAGCCGCTGCCTTGAAAAAGGCGCAGAAAATTTCCGCTCCCTGTTCCTTCAGGGTGAAATAAACGTGGCCGCTGGTGTGATGCTTGACGTTACTCAGTTCTCCCACCACCCACTGGGTGCCCATAGCGATGCTGACCGTGTCCCTCAGGCGGTAAACGAGCTGTTTGACTGTGATGGGTTTGGGCGCGGCGGGCGTTTCCTCCGGGAATTCCATAAATTACGGTTCAAAGGGGATGTTCAGCGCTTCATACGCCAGCATCCTGCATTGCTTGATATCCAGCTTGCCGGATGGGAGCACCGGGATGCGTTCTACGGGAATAATCTCCTTGGGGCACCAGAGGGCCGGCAGACCCTGGTCAATCAGGCCGTGCCTGATGAGGGTTCGCGCCTGGTGCACGTAATCCGTCACCAGGGTGGTGAGCAGGGCTACGGCTTCCCCTTTTACGGGATCCGGAATGGTGACGACGGCTATCCGCCGTTCTTCGTCCGCCGGATCCAGATTCCAAATGTTCATAATGGCTGCTTCCAGGGCTTCATGAGGCACCATTTCCCCGCCTATTTTGGAAAAGCGGGAAATGCGTCCTTCAATCTTCAGGAAGCCGAATTCGTCTGCGGAACCTATGTCTCCGGTTTTTAGCCAGCCGTCCACGAAAATATCGCGATCCGTCTCCGGACCGCCCAGATAGCCGGGAAAGATGTTCGGTCCTTTCAGCCAGATCATGCCGGAAGTAGTGATGGGAACCACGCGTCCCGTGTGAGGGCTGGTGATGCGTATGGCGATTCCGGGAAGGAGGGCTCCTACGGAACTCTTTTTCATGCCGGGAATGAAGTCTCCGGCGGCATTGGATGGCGCCGGGTCAATGAAGTTGACGGAACAGACGGGAGAGGCTTCCGTCAGGCCGTAGCCTTCACATGGAATAATGCCGAATTTTTCCCGGAAAGCGATGGAAAGGTCTTCCGGCAGTTTTTCCGCGCCAACGATCAGGTAGCGGACGGTTTTAAAGGTGTCCGGTTCGCAGCGTTTCATGAAACCGCGCAGGAAAGTGGGCGTGGTGACTACCAGACTGATTCCGTACTGCTTGATAAGGGCTCCCAGCCGTTTGGCCTCAAGAGGGGAGGGGTAGGTGACCATGTCGTACCCGCCGATCATCGGATACCATAGCCCGATGGTGATGCCGAAGCAGTGGAATACGGGCAGGCTTCCCAGAAACCTGTTTTGCGGTTCCAGCGTAATGCGGGAGGAACATTGAGAGATGTTGGAAAGAAGGTTATGGTGGGTCAGCGGCACGCCCTTGGGTTCCCCGGAAGAGCCGGAAGTGAACATCAGAACGGCTTCGTCCGCGCCTGTAGGCGCGTCCAGCCCCAGTTTTTTAATCATGAACCCCGCTGTCAGGAATTTGATGGCGAGGCCCCAGCGTTTGGCGGAACCTTTAAGCAGGGGAATTTCCCGCTCCATGAGGATCAGATCCCGCTGGGGGGGCCACGGGAAATTCTGGAGCTTTCGCATGAAGGTATCCGCAGTAATAAACCAGTCCACGCCGGATTGCTTTACAGAGCTGGCAAAGGCTCCTTCCGAAGCGGAATAATTGAAATTCACCGGTGTTTTCCCGGCGAACAGGCAGCCCAGATTGGCTATGGCCGCTCCCTTGCCCGGCGGAAGAATGATGCCGACCCGGCGATTCGAGGTAATTTTTTTCAACCTCTTGGCAAAGGCTACGGAAATGGCCAGCAGCTGGCCGTAAGTCAGCGTAGTGTCATCAATGCCGTCGATGACCCGGCAATCGGAATGAAGTTTGAGGCTGCGGAAAAGGAGGGCGGACAGGGAACCGTGGAGCTGAGGCAGCGTGGCGTATGCCTGGGCGGAACATTCCAGCCACGCGGAGGTCAGGCGTGCTGCCATCTCGGCCCCGGGGGCCAGTTTGGGGAGAATATGTATCTGGATGTCCGCCTGGGCGTCCGTATCGGCCTCCGCATCCAGCACGGAGTTCGTGTAAAAACCGGCATAGACCGGTACGGGGGAAATATGCAGGGCTTCCAGGGCCTTGATGACCCGCGGAGGAATTTGGCTGATGGAACCTTTCACATGGGAGACGGGACCGGGCAGAAATACTACTCTTCTGCCTTCGTTAATGCGTTCCATGATGGCGGAACGCAGCGCGACAGGGTCGCTGCCTCCGGCCTGGAACAGGATGCCGTCCGCTTTAGTGGATTCCAGATGGGAGGCGGTGGCCGTATCCGGGGGGAGACCTTCTTCCACCAGGTAGGTCATGCGGTCCCTGCCCAGTTCTTTTTCGAACATCAGTAGGGTTTTATAAGATACTTTGTTGAAGATCAACAGATCACCTGAGTCGGATAAATTGGAGGAACCAAAAATGGCCATGGGAAAAGGATAAAAAATTTGCTTGAAGCATTTTAGCAACTTGAAGAACCGGGAGCAAGGAGGAAAGGTGCATTCCCGGTTGCTTTTCCTTTATCCGGATCGGTCTCGGAAGCCTTTCCCGGCTCGGTACGTTTTTTATGGGAAGAGTATTGTTTTTCATGGGATTGTCTGGATTTGGCGTTATCTCCTGCGAAGGCGTTTCCGCAAACCAGCTGTTCCGATATTTACTTACTGATGAATGGGCCTGGTGGGCAGCAACATCTTCGGACGAGAAGCGCTGGCGGAAATCCGCGTGAACGCGGCGCAGGACCTGGGAGACCGGAGGGGGGAAACGAACGTCTCTCTGCTGGGCAACCCCGGCTTTGCGCAAAGCGTGAGGGGAGCGAAAGTGGGAACGACGGCGCTGCAGCTGGGAGCCGGACTGAGCGTGCCGGTGGGAACGAAGGGAACCATCTATGTGAACGGGAACGCGGACATCCGTGACGGGGCTGCTCAGTAAACGGGACGTATCAGCTACTGCTACGATTTCTGGTCTTTGCTCCGAACTTGCTGCGGGCAAACAATACACCCTCTTTTTCTATGTATGAAAGGTGAAATTCACGAAAGGTGTTATTTTGCTGCATCGTTTGTTCAGGAATAGGGAAGGGATGAAAAATAATTTTTGCGTCCATTTTTATTTTCATGTGAAATGTTGCATTGCGGATTAGCAATCCGCAGAAGCATTATCCAGAAAATAGACCAGAATCAGATATTTTTGATGTTTATAATGAAAGAGATATGGAATGTTTTTTTGAAAAAATTCTGAATTGGATATTAAGAAGATGATGATTTCCTGGTATGCAACATGCATTGGATCAATGTTAAATATTGACGGCGGATTGCTAATTCGGTAATAGCTATATATTGCAAACAGCCAATCAGGACGGCTGGATAGCTTTATTATTTACCCATATTTGCAAGTTATGAAGTTACGTCTACCGCTCAAGTTGTTGTCCGCCTTATTGTCGTTTTATGCCATATCCGGTTTTCATGTGTTCGCTGCTACGGAGTGGGACGGCAGCAGATATTCCGGTAATATCTATACGTGGGTAGGGAGTTCGTCCAATGATTTTCATAACGGCGGCATTGTCCTGACCAATCCGGATGGAACATACGGTCCTGTCAATACGAATTGGGGTTCCGTTTCAGAGGAGGGGAGTATTTGGAACCTTTTTGCCAATGAAACGGGACTGTCGGAATATAACACATTGCGCTTTGTCGCATCAGGCACGGAAGTGGGCGATGTCACCGTATCGGCGACCAATAAAAATCCATCCTGCTCCTTTACGCCATTTACCATGGGGGGATTGATTGTGGAGGAAGGGGCATCAGGGTTCTCCCTTGTCCCGAACAATAATGCCCAGAGGACTCTTATACTGGGGAGAGCGGGTACGGAAGAGCCGGTATTATTTACGGTTCGTGAAGATTTTTCCCTGGGTTCTTCCTCCAATGCATGGGGCCCGGTTAATGTGAATGCAGACTGGAATGTCCTTGTGGCAAATGGCAAGACGCTGAATGTTTACGGGGCACTGAATTCTTCCGGCCGGACCATTACGGTGGGCGGGGAAGGATTCAGCGGTACGTTGGTTTTAAACAATGCGGCCAATGCATCCATGACTGCTGAATGGGTCATCACCTCCGGCTCTACTGTAAGGTGCATGAATAATTCCGCTTTGGGAAGCGGCCTTGTTACGCTGGATGGGGGGACGCTTGATTTTAACTCGCAAACGATCGGATCAACCATTACGTTGAACATGAGCGGGACCGGGACATTGCAGAATGTGACAGTTGATGGAGCAATTTTATCTTATACGTCTTCATCGGGAAATGATGGGATTACTGCTTCAAATACCACGTGGACGTCCGGGAAGATAGATATTGGGCGTTTGTTGCAGGGATTTAGTGCCGAAGGTTCCAATACCGTTGATTTGGGAGCGGAGCTTGGCGAGGGCTTTAGCGTACTGGGTTTAGATACAGGGCAATACAGAATAGAAGGCAGCGTGCTGACGATAGAAGACGGGGCGATATCCAGCGTGACGTGGGTATCTGCGGGAGAAGGAGGGGAATTGGAAGAAACGGTCAAGAACGCCTTTACGCTGGCTCTTGGGGAGGGGAGTGCGGCCAACGTCAGCCTGGGATATCTGAACGGGACCCTGACGACCAGCGGGGACAAAGTCTATCAAATCACCAACACCGGCGGAACCAAAATCAACCTGTCCGGAGTATACAACAGCGGGGCGACCCTGCCGTCCGGCAACCTCAACTACCAGGGGGACATCTGGATGGACATCAACGGAGGAGCATTCGGCATCATCGCCGGAGGTGTCACCAATGAATGGGGCACCAACCTCCAGACCAGCACGCTGACTGGGGACACCCATGTGCAGCTCTCTGGAAACGCCACGGCGGAACACGTCATCGGCGGGAACAACAAGGGAGCAAGCACTACCCTGACGGGAAACACCAACGTTACCGTCAAAGATAACGCCATCGTGGCGGGAGCCATCATCGGAGGAAGCACCTCCTCCCACAATGCCGTCACCACCATCACAGGAAACACGAGCGTCCTGGTCACCAACATCCAGCACAGCAACAGCGCGACCGTCAACCTGGGAGACTTCGGCAACGTCACAGCCCAAAACTTCATCACGGGCGGAAGCGCGTGGACGGCCAACCAGACTTCAGGAACGACCATCCAGGGCAACACCTCGGTAACGATTAATGTAGGCGATGCGGAACTCTCCGGCACGGAAGGGCACAACAACTTCGTCAAAAACATCTATGGAGGCAGTTACGCAAACACGAAATCCGAGGGCAACGGAGCCGTACAAAAAGTGGAAGGAAACTCAAGCGTCTCCATCAGCGGAAAAGAAGGAATCACCTTCACGGGAGACATCATGGGCGGCTCCTTCTGGAACTGGGGCAACGGCACGACGCTGACCACCAACGGAAACACCAGCGTCTCCATTGACGGAGGTTCCACCTTCACGGGCAAAATCGTGGGCGGCTCCTGGAGAGGAAGCACGTGGACGGCGGAAGATCCCACAGCCCTGCCCGTCAGCATTGGCGGCAACATCACCGTCACCCTTGGACAGGGCACCTACCTGGGAGACATCTACGGGGCGGGCAACTGTGGCACGGTAGGAGGCGAAGTCCACGTCTCGCTGACGGGAGGAAGCATCTTTGGGGAGGAAGGAGAAGAAAGCGGCATCACCATCGGCGGAAGCGCCGGAGCGGCGGTAGAAGGAAACAGGACGCTGGAACTCAAGGGAACCTTTGGAACCGGGGACTTCCAAAACGTCACCTTCACCCGGTTTGATGAAATCAATATCGCGCAGGAAGAAACCTCGGCCACCATCTACGCGCTGACCGACAGCCCGGCCCTGACCAAAACGGGAGCGGGAACCCTGACACTCGGGGCGGACGCGGCAGGAGCGGAAACCATCCTTGACGGAACTACGGAAGGAATCACCATCTCGGAAGGCAGCCTGAACCTCTCCGGCGCCGGCGGCAGCCATATGAAAGGAACGTGGAACATCGCCTCCGGCTCCCGTCTCACCGGAGTCAGCGGAACCGTAACCGTAGGAGAAGGAGGCCTGGACGGACTGACCATCGCCCTGGGAACGGAAAACATCGGCCAGGACACGCAGGCGTCTGGCGCCGTCATCATCAACGGCAGCGGAACGGGAAGCGACCCGAACCTGTCCATAGAGGGGGAAGGGCTGACGCTGGACCTGAGCAACGACGCCGTCGTCAACCTTCTGCTGGACCACAAAACCGACGACTCCTCCAGCTACCTGACCCTGACCAGCGGAACGCTGACCGTCGGCGACCTGGGCGACATCGCCTTCACTACCGACCTTCTGTCCAACTACGGCATCCGGGTCACCGGAACGGACGGAGGCAGCCTGGTGCTCAGCGGAGCGGCCACCGGCCTCTACCGCGTGCAGGAGGAAGGAGGAAACGCCCATGAAGTCAACTCCTATCAAACGCTCTCCGGCTACGCCGGCGTCGTCATCGGCGGCGGCCAGACCCTGACGGTCAACCTGGCCGGAGCCCCGGGCGAATCCGACGGACAGGGAGCTAAAATCAACAACCTGATGGGAGCCACGGGCAGCAGCCTGGTCGTCAACAACACCGGAGACGGCACGGCCGTCGTCATCCTCAACAACAAACAAATGACGACGGGAGAAGACGACATCGACCCGGCCGGCCAGGACACCGTCATGGGCGGCAGCATCACGGGAGGCAACAACGTCGCCTTCATCAAGGAAGGAACCGGGACGCTGACGGTCGGAGGAACGATGGACGTGGAAACCCTCGCCCTGCGTGAAGGAAACATCGTCCTCAACGGCGCGTCAAACACCCTGGACACCCTCACTCTGGAAGGAGGCGGCCTGACCATTAACGGCAACGCCGAAGTCGGAACCATCACCGGCACGGAAGCCGGAGGCTCCCTGACCATCCAGGGAACTCTCAACCTGACCGGAACAGGCGAAATAAACGACGGCTCCATCACCGGAACCGGCACCCTCCGCATCCAGGAAGGAGCGGAACTGGCCCTGGGCGGAGAAGCCCGGCTGGACGGAACCTCAGTCACCGCCGACGGCACGCTGGCCCTCTCCGGAACGGAATCCGGCGCCATCATCAGCCTCTCCGGCAGCGGCACCCTGTCCATGAACGGAGGCAGCCTCTCCATCTCCTCGGCAACAACCTCCTCCGGAACCTTCTCCGGCACGCTGGCAGGCAGCGGCACCCTGGACATCTCCGGGCAAGCCACCCAATACCTGCAAACCGGCAATAAGGACTACGACCTCGCCGTCCGTGACGGAGGCGTCCTGGTCCTGAAAGGCACCGCGGACGCCCCCACGCTGAACTACAACAGCATCACCGCCGGAAACAACGGCACCCTGCGTATTGAAGCCACCGGAGACGCCCAGGGCAGCGCCAACACCACGCTCAACGTGGAAAGCATCACCTTCCAGAACGGCTCCACGACGGAACTGATCTACAACTTCAACCAGGACGCCCCCTTTGGCGCCCCCATGCTGACGGCGGATACCATCACCGTGCAGGACGGAGCCGGCTTCCTCCTCTCCAACATGGAAGGAAACGCCGCCATGAACGCGGGGAGCGACCTCCATGACGTCATCCTGATGAGCGCTACCGGCAGCATCAGCGGCCTGGAAGACGGGCAAAGCCTCGCCGCCCGGATATCCGGCCTCTTCGCCGTCTACTACCAGGACGCCACGCTGAACCGCGACGGAAACGACATCCTGCTCAATGCCACACTCCGGCAGGAAAACCTCTTCGCCTCCGCGGCCGACACGTGGAACTCCGCCGCCGGAGCCAGCCTGCTCTGGGAAGCCCGCAAAAACCTGGACCCCGACTCCCAGCTGGCCCAATTCATGAACGGCGTCAGCACCATGATCAATGACGGCAACCTCTCCGGAGCCACCCGCGCTATGGCGGCGGCAGCTGGGAGCACGGTCAACGCGCTGGGGACGGCGCAGAGGGACGCCCTGCGCGACCAGATGGGCTGGATCAGGAACCGGACCACCCTCATGGGCGTCAACCCGGCCTACGTCAACGACGACCTCCCCCGCTTCCACATGTGGATGGAAGGCACGGGCTCCTACGCCAAACTGGACACCCGCGGGGATGAAAGCGGCTACCAGCTCACCACCTGGGGAGGTACGGTAGGCGTGGACGCGGACCTCAGCGACCGCCTCACAGTGGGAGCGGCCTTCACGGCCAGCTACGGCGACCTGACGGCCGGCGCGGCGGACAGCGCCGACGGGCACCTGGACAGCTACTACGCCAGCCTCTTCGGCCGCTACCAGGACAGGCGCTGGGCGCACACGCTCATCCTGACGGGAGGGTGGAACGACGCGAAACTCAACCGTACGGTCAACTACGGGGAAGGAAGCTACGGGACGCAGGGAAGCACCAGCGGGTGGGGCTTTGGAGCGATGTATGAACTCACCTACGACGTATACCTCAACGAAAACCGCAGCAGCGTGCTGCAGCCGCTGTTCAACGCCTCGGTGGTGACGACGCGGATGGACGGCTATGAGGAAACGGGTGCGGGCAACGCGGGCCTGAACGTCGGCAGGCAGGACTGGACGACGGGGACGCTGGCGCTGGGCGGCCGGTGGATGGGCCTGGTGGGCAGCAACATCTTCGGACGAGAAGCGCTGGCGGAAATCCGAGTAAACGCGGCGCAGGACCTGGGAGACCGGAGAGGGGAAACGAACGTCTCTCTGCTGGGCAACCCCGGCTTCGCGCAAAGCGTGAGGGGGGCGAAAGTGGGAACGACGGCGCTGCAGCTGGGAGCCGGACTGAGCGTGCCGGTGGGAACGAAGGGAACCATCTACGTGAACGGGAACGCGGACATCCGTGACGGGTCCAGCGCGCTGAACGGAAGCATCGGCTACCGCCACGACTTCTAACAAGAAAGAAAACACAAGGAGAGGCCCCCCACCCCCGAAAGGCCTTCCTCCTGACCCTCCAGAGCCGTTCCGGAATTATTCCGGAACGGCTCTGTTGCTTAGGGGAATCCCGCTAAGCCGATACGGTGCGGGGAGGTAGTTTTTACAATATATTGGAATGATTTTTATTAAAATAGTTTTTTCACCGCAGTCGCTTGAATTCGTAAAGCGGATTAAAAATTCGCCGTGTAATGGGAACCGGGCCAATATACCAGAGTTGCCCCGCCTGTTTGCTTATACTGATAAGGATAGAACGATGGATGCCCCTGATTCCAGACCAGATAAAGCATGGAAATACTCTTCTGGATGATGCGCAACACCTACGGAATCAATGTTTAAGCTTGTAGGAGGATTTTTAATCCGCTAATGATGGTAAAAAGCCTCCTGTCAGTTTTGGGAGGAATTTCACGTACGCCCTTTTAAAAACTATGAAGTTGCACCTCCCTTTAAGTCTTTTGTCCTCCCTGCTTGCCTGCATGGCTGCTGTTTCCTCACCGCATGCCGTTGCGGAAACCTATACATGGCTGGGGGGGACGGTGGATGTTCATTTAAATACTAACTGGACTCCGGATTACGGCAGCAGCAACTGGTCGGCAACATGGGCCGGAACGGCGACAAACAGCATGCGTTTTGATGCGGGTAGCATGACGGGGCAGGTCAAGGCTCTCCAGGCTTCTTTCAATACGCTTTCACTTGGGGGAATAACCGTTACGGATAATTCCGATGGATTCAGCGTTTCCAAAAGCAACGGCTCCAACCGCACCGTTAATTTACGTGATGGAGGAGAAGGGTATACGCTGTTTGACATAGGCGGGGATTTTTCTCTGGGAGTTGCCAGCCAGGTATGGAACGGAGTTGTTTTCAACTCCAGCGCCCTGTTTAACATTGCCTCCGGCAAGACCATGAATATTTACGGTGGTCTGGGAATGGCTGGAACGGGAGCCAGGACGATGACGGTGGGGACGGACGGTTTTGCGGGAACCCTTATCCTGAATACGGCTGCCCAGTCTTCCATGACGGCTGATTGGGTCATTTCCCATGGGGCGACCGTTCAACTGAACAATGCCGCGGCTTTGGGGTCCGGATCGGTCAGCTTAAACGGCGGCAATATAACGGCCCAGCACGATGCTGTTTATAACAATGCCCTGGCCGTGAGCGGTTCTTCCGGCATGAACGTGAATGCTGCCACGCGGTTTGCCAGTGTCAGCCTTTCCAATGCCGCTGTCCTGAACATGAACGGAGGGACGCTTGGCATTGCGAATGCCGGCGTTTTGACACTGGGTTCTTCAGGGACCATTACGGGGAATTTGACGCTGGGAAACACGTCTCTCCTGAATTTTTCCGCTCTTCCGGCTTCCGGATCATATTTGCTTAATGTAACAGGAACGCTGACCGTGGGCAGTGAATTGCTTCTGGGGCAGGAAACGATGGAAGGCGTAGCCTGGACGGAGGGTTCCTACAGTCTGGTTCATGCGGGTTCCGTAGAGGGAGTCCCTGCCAGCTCTTTCGTTCTGGGCGACAATCTTCTGGGTTCATGGAGCACGGAAAACAATAATCTTACCCTGGTTGTGGAGCAGGTGGCTTTGCTTGAATGGAAAGGCGGCGACGGGATATGGTCTGTAACTGCTCCGGCTTCTTCACCGTGGAAAAATGAAGGTGTGTACAATAATGCTTCCGGAGTGGTCATGGGAGATATTGACGGAAGTTCTCTGCAAACAGTAACCATTGATGGAGTTGTCTCTCCCTCAATCATGATGGTCCAGGCGGATACGACGGATTATGTGTGGAATGCCGCAGATGAAGGAGGTGCTCTGGAAGGCAGCGGTAATCTGGAGAAGACCGGCAGTGCCAAGCTGACCATTAATATGGATAATGCTGATTATGCCGGAAAGGTCATTTTGGGGGGTGGAACGCTTGAAATGGGGAATGATGCCGCTTTAGGCACAGGTGATCTGGCATTTGACGGCGGTACCCTCCGGTATGGAACAGGGGTAACGGCGGATATTTCCGGGCAGATTTCCACAACGAGCAAAAGTTCCGTGAAGGTGGATACCAACGGTAATAACGTAAGCTGGGCTTCCGCGGATCATTACAAGGCTCTGAACTTGGAAAAGTCCGGGAACGGTGTGTTGACTCTCGGCGGCGCCGTGTATACGGGGGGCCTGACAGTAGATGAAGGAGGCGTGTCCATTACTTCCGGCAGTGTTCAAACGAAGTTTTCTGCGGGAGTCACGGTAAATGCAGGAGGAACGCTTGCCATTTCCAGCGCCATTAACGGAATATCGACCGGAGACAACGCCAATATCGTCATCAACGGCATGAGCGGAGCGGGGCGGATTGAGCTGGACAACCAGGCTGCCAAATCCCGTTTTTATATTTCCGGAGATAATTCTTCCTTTACCGGGGAATTGGTGGCGACCGGACTGAACAATAATCCGGGAAATACGAATGATGCCCGCGATCTTCAGTTTGCCACTGCTGCCAGTATGGGAAGAGGAACGGTAACCCTGAATGGACGCGGGTTCTGGCTGGGAACCGCCAATTCGGCGGATACCGCCGTCATGGCAGCAATCAATGTTCTGGAGAAAGGTTCCTATCTGAACGGGGGAAGCGGAAATTCCTATTACTTTGGCGGGGCGTTTACCGGTTCCGGCACCATGACCACGGCTCTGGGCAATGCGTTCGCATATTTGACGGGAGATATGACCGGGTTCCAGGGAGCATTCTCCCACACGGGTGATTCCCTGTTTACCTGGGCATTCGGCAACAATACGGAGGCAGTTCTGAATGATGGAAAGCTTTTCGGGGATGGAGTGGTTTTGAAGGCTGATGGAGGGACAAGCCAGTTTAAATTCTCCTATACCAACGATATTATACTGATGAACGCCACTGTAGGCGCAGAAGGGGCCTTGAACGCCAGGGTGGAACAGGCCGGAACCGGAACGCTGGTGCTAACGCAGGACAATAGCGCGACGGGAACGCTCACCATTACCAGCGGCACGGTTCAGCTGGGCAATGGAGAGGTTTCCGGCTCCTGGACAGGGCAGATTACCGGAGCAGGGGCTCTGGTGGTGGACAGGTCTGCAGGTTCCTCTGCTCTGGAACTGAACTCCGCCAACGATTATCAGGGTGGAACTACGCTGAACGGCGGCACAGTGAAGGCGTTGGGCGCCGGTTCCTTGGGAACTGGCGATGTTTTCGTCAACGGCGGTTCCATCCTGGATATGAACGGACAGGCGATTGCCAATAATGTCGCTATTACCAAAGGAGGGCTGCAACATGCCGGGGCCTACGCCACGTCGGGCGGCGTAACCGTAAATGCGGAGGCTGATTCCGGGGACATTGACCTGGGAGGCCTGTCCGGCGACAAAGTGGGGGGCATCAATACCACCACGGCGGGAACGGCCATTACCGGCCTGACGGGAAATTTGACGCTGACGGGGAATAATGCCCTGCATGTGGGGGTGGAAAATACCACGTATGCTTCTGACGGAGACCAGAAAAGTCTGATTCAGTTCAATGATGCGGCTACGGGGACTGTTTCCTTAGGCGGAGATTCTTCCGATCTCACGCTGCACATGGATATTGATACGGATATCCTGATTGCCATGCGCGAACTGGATTCTGTCGGTATCCTGCTGACAGACGGGACGATTACCGGATTGCCGGACAGCGGTCTGGTGGCGTGGCTCAACCAGCATCTTACGTTTAATGCCACACTGGAAAGCCTGGGGTTCGGCATCCAGGGAGTGGATGGAGGAAACATTATCATTTCCGGAAGAACGGACCAGATTTACATTGCTTCCGTAGACGGTTCCTCAGTGACGGAAATTCCGGCTTTGAATTCCTATGCCCAGGTGATTGTTGATAAGGATCTTTCTCTGAATTTTGATGTTCCCGCATCTAATACGGACAAGACCATCGTTCGTCATCTTTCCTCCGGCACCAGCGCTACTGGCAATCTGGCAGTGAATGTCGCCGGAGAAGGTTCCTTGAATATTGAACTGGCCAACGATTTGGACGATTCCGTTTTTAACGGAAATCTTATCGTAAACGGAAACGGTGCGGACCTGGTCAAAACAGGAGAAAAGACGCTGGTATTGAATGGGAGTGTCAGTACATCCAATGCAGTGATTGCCAAAGAAGGCACACTGGTTCTGAACGGGAGCGTCAACAACATCGGCACGCTGGCTTTGGCCTCCGCTTCTGCAGATGCAATTGCGCGTACCGTGATTGGTGGGACTGTCACAGCCACTCTGTCGGATGAAGATGAAGGCGGTTCCCTGGAGATTGCTGCGGGGGGAACACTCAAGACCGCCGGAGATTCCGTCCTGGACCAGGCGACCTCCATTTCCGGAGCAGGGAGTTTGAATATTCAGGAAGGTTCCGCCCTCTCCCTGACGGGGAAAGCCGGCCTGTCCGGAACTTCCGTGACGCTGAACGGAACGCTGGGTCTGTCCGGGACTGGGGAAAAATCCATCCAGTCCCTCTCCGGTTCCGGAACGCTGGCGTTGAACGGCGGCACTCTGTCTGTCACTTCCGCTTCCGCCAGAAACGGTTCTTTCTCCGGTACGCTGGATGGAGAGGGACGTATTGACGTATCCGGCAGCGTAACCCAGGTAATGCAGACAGGAAGCTCTACGTATGACCTGGGCGTTCATGGAGGGGGGACGCTGGTATTAAAAGGCACTTCTGCCGCCCCTGCGCTTGATTACCGTAATGTTGCAGTAGGTTCTGCCGGCACCCTGCGTATTGAAGCCATTGGGCATGAGGCCGGAGACTCCAATACCTCCTTAAACGTCGGCAGCATTGATTTTCAAAGCGGCTCTACGACGGAATTCGTTTATAATTTAAGTGCGTCTGATCCTTTCGGCTCCGCTATGCTGACGGCGGATTCCATCACCATTGGAAATGGGGCGGGATTCTCTCTTGCCAACATGGAAGGCAACACGGGGCTGGGAACGTATGACAACCTGGACGGCGTGGTGCTGATGACAGCGGACACGATTGACGGACTGACGGAGGGGGAATCCATATCCGTGGGGACTTCCGGCCTGTTTGCCGTTTATTACAAGGATGCGACCATGAGCCGGGAGGGCAATCATATTGTGCTGAATGCCACGGTGCAGCAGGACAATATTTTTACGCCTGCGGTGAATTCCCATAATTCCGGAGCAGGTTCCGAACTTCTGTGGGAGGCAAAAAATAATCTGGATGCCACTTCCCAGCTTGGGCAGGCGATGCATTCCATCAGCACCATGATTACGGGAGATAATCCCGACTTGGCGGGGGCATCCAGGGCTTTGGCAGCAGTGGCTGGGAGCACGGTCAACGCGCTGGGGACGGCACAGAGGGACGCCCTGCGCGACCAGATGGGCTGGATCAGGAACCGGACCACCCTCATGGGCGTCAACCCGGCCTACGTCAACGACGACCTCCCCCGCTTCCACATGTGGATGGAAGGCACGGGCTCCTACGCCAAGCTCGACACCCGCGGGGATGAAAGCGGCTACCAGCTCACCACCTGGGGAGGCACGGTAGGCATGGACGCGGACCTCAGCGACCGCCTCACGGTGGGAGCGGCCTTCACGGCCGGCTACGGCGACCTGACGGCCGGCGCGGCGGACAGCGCCGACGGGCACCTGGACAGCTACTACGCCAGCCTCTTCGGCCGCTACCAGGACAGGCGCTGGGCGCACACGCTCATCCTGACGGGAGGGTGGAACGACGCGAAACTCAACCGTACGGTCAACTATGGGGAAGGAAGCTACGGGACGCAGGGAAGCACCAGCGGGTGGGGCTTTGGAGCGATGTATGAACTCACCTACGACGTATACCTCAACGAAAACCGCAGCAGCGTGCTGCAGCCGCTGTTCAACGCCTCGGTGGTGACGACGCGGATGGACGGCTATGAGGAAACGGGTGCGGGCAACGCGGGCCTGAACGTCGGCAGGCAGGACTGGACGACGGGGACGCTGGCGCTGGGCGGCCGGTGGATGGGCCTGGTGGGCAGCAACATCTTCGGACGAGAAGCGCTGGCGGAAATCCGAGTAAACGCGGCGCAGGACCTGGGAGACCGGAGAGGGGAAACGAACGTCTCTCTGCTGGGCAACCCCGGCTTTGCGCAAAGCGTGAGGGGGGCGAAAGAGGGAACGACGGCGCTGCAGCTGGGAGCCGGACTGAGCGTGCCTGTAGGAACGAAGGGAACCATCTACGTGAACGGGAACGCGGACATCCGTGACGGGTCCAGCGCACTGAACGGAAGCGTCGGCTACCGCTACGACTTCTAACAAGAAAGAAAACACAAGGAGGGGGCCCCACCCCCGAAAGGCCTTCCTCCTGACCCTCCAGAGCCGCTCCGGAACAACTTCGGAGCGGCTCTGTTGCCTGAGGAAAGCCCCTTGGGGCGGCCCGGATGGGCCAAAAACAAAACAGCGGCAAGAAAAAAGAATGCGCCGTCCCCACGGAAGCCATGGCCCTTTTTCCCCTCGTCCCCTCCCGTGAAACGCCTCATCCTCTCCTCAAATCTGTAAAAACGCGCCAAATGTTTCCGGAAGCCCTCTCCGCTGTCCGGAGCCGGAAAAGAACGGAACGCGAGCAATAGGGCCTTTTTTATGCGATTTCAGCGGTTTTCCATTCCAATACCGCTTCCGCCCGCAGTTCATCTCCGTGCATGAGGTGGTGGGTGGTGAGGGAGTCCCGGAAGAACAGCAGGGATTTCATGGAATCTCCCGCATGGGTTTCTTTTCTAAAATGCAGGTGAATTCCCGTCAGTTGGTGGTTCTTTAGCCAGGAGTCCGGAAGGGAGTCCAGAGCCCAGACCAGGTAGGCGGCATTGTTGATGTGGCGGTTGAAATCCGTATCCCGGCGTTCCGCCGTCCATTCCCTGATCATCGGCAGAAGTCCCGAAATGTCCATGGATACCGGAGCCACCGTTTCTTTGCATGGGGTATCCGGGAAAGAGCTGATATGCCTGTTTAATGGCACAGGACGCCTGCGGCGTATGTCAATGACAGCCCACAGACAGCTTGCTGCAACGATGCAGTTGCCTTGGGCATCCCTGATTTCCAGGTTGCGGCGCGCCAGCAGAGGCGTTTCCTGGGCCGTCCAGGTTCGGAGTTCCACCGTTTCCTTCCACCGGGGAAGGCGGCTGACGGCCGCATCCATGCGCACTTCCACCCAAGCCAGGCTGCGGGACGTTACGAAATCATAGCCGAAACCCAGGCAGGAGGCATGGGCTTCCGCTATTTCCTGAAACCAGTGCAGAACCGTTTCCGGTTTCATCAGGCCATTCGCACCGCTTTCGTAAGTGCGGACGGTTGCCTGAACGGAATAGATTTCCTTGTTGCTGGCATGTTCCATAACATCTTATGCTAGCGGAGCCGTTCTTTCGGAGCCAGTCAAAAACGGGTAATATCCGGCTGTTTGGCATGCCGCACCCCCGGTAAATGAATGGCCCCGTAATTTCCGGGCTGTCGGCATGCAATAGAAATTTTGTCAGCAGCCGCTGAGATTGACTTACCTTATTTCTAGAGAATGCTCCGGAAATAGGCGATGGTCTTTTCCAACCCTTTTTCCAGCGTAATATGAGGCTTCCAACCCAGCTTTTCTTTTGCCAGCCGAATATCCGGTTTGCGTTGGGTCGGGTCGTCCAAGGGCAGAGGACGGAATACTGTTTTGGAAGAAGAGCCTGTCATTTCAATGACTTTTTCTGCCAGTTCCAGCATGGTGAATTCCTCTGGATTACCCAGGTTGACCGGGCCGGAAAAACCTTCCGTATCCATCATGCGCACCATCCCCTCCACCAGGTCGTCCACGTACTGGAAACTCCGGGTCTGTTTGCCCGTTCCGTAAATGGTGATGTCTTCCCCCTTCAGCGCCTGGACGATGAAGTTGGAGACTACTCTTCCGTCGTTAGGGTTCATTCGCGGTCCGTAAGTGTTGAAGATGCGGATGATGCGAACGTCCACCCCGTTCATGCGGCGGTAGTCCATGAACAGGGTCTCCGCGCATCTTTTGCCTTCGTCATAGCAGGAGCGGACGCCCACGGGGTTGACGTTTCCCCAGTAGGTTTCCGGTTGGGGATGGACCATGGGATCTCCGTATACTTCGCTGGTGGAGGCCTGGAGGATTCTGGCCTTGCACCGTTTGGCAAGGCCCAGCATATTCAGAGCGCCCAGCACGGAGGTCTTCATTGTGTGGATGGGGTCAAACTGATAATGGGGAGGAGAGGCGGGGCAGGCCAGGTTGTAGATTTGGTCAACTTCCATGACATAGGGAACGGTAACGTCATGGCGTATTACTTCAAATCCGGGATAATCCGTCAGGTGGAGGATGTTTTGTTTGCTGCCCGTGAAGAAATTGTCCATGCAGATAACTTCATGGCCTTCCCTGAGAAGCCGTTCGCTGAGATGGGAGCCGATGAAGCCGGCGCCTCCGGTAATCAAAATCCTTTTGCTCATGATGGCATGTCCGTGCGTTTGTTCGTTCCGCCGCGCCGGAAGGGAAGCAAGCGGAAAGTTTTCCCCTGTCCGTGCGTTGCGGTTCAATGTCACATATCCGTCACGGGAAGGCAAGCGCATAGCATCCCGGACGGGATATTACAGGGATGTCCGGGAAAGGCAGGGGAGGAACCAGGAAGGTTTTTCCGTACGGACCGGGAGGCGAATTCCGGTTGGTTCCCGGCTGTCCCGCTGGCAGGTTCAGGATTTGGGAATCGTCAGCAGAAAGCTGGCTCCCCCCAGGGTGCCGAATTCCAGTTTCAGGTCTCCCCCCAGGGAACGTGCCGTATCCCTTGCCAGCGCCAGCCCCAGGCCTACGCCGGGTTTCCGGCTGTTGGTAGCGTCTTTTGTGCGCCGGAAGGGCTTGAAGACAAGCTTGCGGTTTTTCGGGGAAATTCCTGGGCCGTTGTCGCGGAAGCGGATGACGATGTTGTGGCGGTCCGCCTGGACGGTGAGCTGGACTTTGGCGTTTTCCCCCTTGGCGTATTTAATGGCGTTGGAAGTCAGGTTGTCCATAATCTGCTCTACGGAAACGGCATCCGTATGAATAGGAAGGATGCGGATGGGCTGGGCCAGGGCAAAGGAGAAGCTGATGTCCGCCTCCCGGAGGCGGCGTTCTATTTTTTCCGCAATGGGTTCAAAAAGCTCCTGACAGGTGAGCGTGTCCCGCGCGCGGCGAATAGCGTTCCGCTGAAGCCGGGAGTAGGAGAGTACGTTTTCAATCAGGTGTTCCAGACGGCGGCATTCCCGCTGCATGTTGGCATAGTATTCCGGCTTTTTCTGTTCCGGCACCATGCCGTCTTCCAGCATTTCCGTGTACAGGGAGAAGGACGTGAGGGGCGTCCGGAGTTCATGGGTGACGGCGGAGACGAAGTCCCCGCGGCGCTGTTCCAGGCGGAAGGTTCCCAGCATGAGCCAGATGACCCCAGCCGCACCCAGGAGCACCATGCTCCAGATGAGGGTGAGCGTCCAGGTCAGCATTTTTTTGTGGTCCTGGAGAGGAACGGCTCCGGTGTCTCCCGGAAGGAAAATCAGAGGGGCGTTGGCAAAGGGGAGTGCGCCCGCCTGCCGGGGTTCCTCCGGGGGCGGGGAGGACGGGTTAAAGGTTGCCAGGCGGCTGTGGGGAAGCAGCATCTTTACCTGGCCGGGCAGGCGTCTGTTCAGATTGTCCATGTTCATCAGGGCCCCCTGCAAATAAATGCCGCGGCTGGTGTGCACCTGGCGCAGGATGTAAAGGTTCCCTCCGTCTTCCACGGGAACGAAGGAAGTGACAGTTTCCACTTGTGCCGGAGAGCCGGATACCGTTGGCTCCGGTTCCGGAGATTCATGCAGAATTTCATTCCGGATATCCGTCCAGAGGTTTCCGCTGGACGGAACGGAGGTAAGGGAGGAGACCTTGCCGTTCAGCCGCTGGTAAAGGTCCTTCTGTTCATTCAGCCGCCCGGCAAGCTCCGGGGGAAGAGCGGGGCCGGTTACGCGCCCGGCAGGGGAAATCTGAATGAAGGCTGTAACGTAGTCCGGCAGGTAGGCGGCGAGATTGGAACCACGGGTTGCTTCTCCGGGGGCCGGGGCGCCCATCCTCAGGTCATAGGGGCGTTTGTAGGCGTAAACGGGCTGGTATTCAAAATAGCCGCGGGCCTGTTCGAATGTGATGAAGGAGGTCAGAAGGCGGTCCATTTCCAGCTTGGCTTCATGGGCCAGGGCTTCCACCCTGATACGCTGTTCGGAATGGCCTGTTTCTTCCGCCTGCACCAGCAGAACATGGGTGAGCCATCCGAGCGTGCCGATGACCAGCAGCAGGCTGATTGCCAGCAGAATGATGCGTATGCGCCGGTTCACGGATCAGGAAACGAAGGATGAATTCCAGCGGTAGCCCTGGCTTCTAAGCGTCTCCAGGGGGGAGGCGGAGGCGGCCCCGAGCTTGTCCCGGAGACGCATGACGGTCATTTCCACGGAGCGCGTATCCGTCAGGCGCGGGTCCACGTCCCATACGCGCCGGAGCAGTTCGTCCCTCGTGATAACGCGGTTGGGGTGGGTGGCCATATAGGTGAGGAATTCGAATTCCCGCGCGGTCAGGGAGGTTTCCCTCCCGTCTTTAAAGGTGATCAGGCGGTTGGCGCTGTCCAGGGTGGCGCCGGGGATCCTGATTTCCCGGAGCTGGCGCGGCCGTTCCGGAGACCTGCGCAGAACGGCCTCGATGCGGGCGAGCAGTTCCCGGATGCTGAACGGTTTGACAATATAGTCGTCCGCCCCCAGCTTGAGCCCCTGCACGCGGTCTTCCTCCTCTCCACGGGCCGTGAGCATGATGACAGGCGTTCCGGGGCGTTCCTCAGACATGACCTGCAGCACCTGGAATCCGTCCGCGCCCGGCATGGCCACGTCCAGCAGGGCGAGGTCGAAATTGCGTTCCCGCACGGCATGGATGGCGGCCAGGCCTTCTTCCAGAGCCAGCACTTCGTAGCCGGATGCGGTCAGAACGTCCGTCAGGGCATGCCTGATGCTGTCGTCGTCCTCCGCAATCAGAATGGTATAGGCTGAATCACTCATCGTTTGATTCTATAAAACCACAATATTTCCCCTGTTGTATAGAGAAACCTGCGCCCTTTCAGTAACAATGCCATAACAGGCCGTCTTCCCGGGGGGGGGGGGGCTTAGTGATGCCGGAGTTCCCGTAAGGGGGGAGGAAGGCTGCCGGAGGGAATTTCAATGGCCTCCATGGGACCGGGGACAATTCCTTCAAAGAACGGCGTGCCTTTGTAGGAAAGGATGATTTTGGAATGCACCATGCCGCCCGTAGTCTGGCGCAGGAAATCCGCATCCCGGAAGACCAGGAGCGTCTTTCCGTTTTCCCCGGGTACAGGACGGCACTGGAAGTCGCCAAGCGGTGTTCCGTCAGCCGCCGTCATCTGGACGGGCAGTATATAGGCTTCCGAAAAAGAAGGAGCGTAAACACCCCAGAAGGAAGTGAGCGCCATAACGACGACGATCACGATGCCGACAATGATTTTCGTGGAGGTGGACATGCGGAGGGCGGTGTTCTGACCCGTACGTCCACCTCCGGTACGGTGGCCGTGCGGCGTCAGCGTTGTTGAAGCCATTCGGCGGCCTGGGGGGCGTAATACGTAAGGATCATATCGGCCCCGGCGCGCCGGATGGATATTAGAGTCTCCAGAACTGTTTCCCGTTCATCCAGCCAGCCGGAAGCTGCGGCGGACTTGATCATCAGGTACTCCCCGCTGACATGGTAGGCGGCTATGGGAAGGGTCACCTGCTTCCGCATGGCGGCCATAACGTCCAGATACAATGTGGCGGGTTTCACCATCAGGATGTCCGCTCCCTCAGCTTCATCCAGCTGCGCTTCCCTAAGGGCTTCCCGGATGTTGCCGGGATCCATCTGGTAGGTTTTTTTATCCCCTTCCTTGGGTGCGCTCTCCAGAGCTCCGCGGAACGGCCCGTACAGAGCGCTGGCGTACTTGGCGGTATAGGCCATGATGGAGACATCGTCCAGGGCTTCGGAATCCAGGGTGGCGCGGATGGCGGCCACGCGGCCGTCCATCATGTCGCTGGGGGAGACGATATCCGCCCCGGCATCCGCGTGGCACAATGCCTGGCGGCAGAGAACCTCCACGGAATCGTCGTTAAGGATTTCCATCGTTCCGTCGGAGCGGAATTCCACCAGGCCGTCATGGCCGTCGGAATTGTAGGGATCCAGGGCTACGTCCGTCATGACGGTGATGCCCGGCACTTCGCTTTTGAGCGCGTAAATGGTGCGCGGGATGAGGCCGTCAGGGTTGCAGGCTTCGCAGGCGTCCGGCGTTTTTTTCTCATCCGGAATGGCTGGAAAAAGATCCAGCGTCCGGATGCCCAGATCCATCAGGCGTTTGGCTTCTTCCACCAGTCCCTTGACGCTCCAGCGCGTGCAGCCCGGCAGGGAGGGGATGGGCTGGTTCCCGGTCCCTTCATGGACGAAGACGGGATAGATGAGGTGTTCCGGGGAAAGGGAGGTTTCCCGGATAAGGCCCCGGATGTTGGCGGATTTTCTGTTGCGGCGAGGCCGTATCGGTAGATTCATCATGGTGTGGTAATGAAAAGGTTTTTAGGAAGGCATGGCGTTCCGGGACGGATATGATCAGGGAGCCTTGGGGGCCTCCAGTTCCAGCGGCTGTTCCGCATCGGCCCCGGCGAGCATCCAGCCGCCGTCCGTTTGGATGAAGTGCAGGTTGTTGACGGAGAATTCATTTCCAACTGCTGTACGCACGCCGATGGTGGCCTTGATTCCGGCGCAGCCGTCTCTGGCGGCGGGAATATACGCCGCTTTGACTTCGGGAACGTCTTTTTCCCTTACCCCGGTGTGCGGGGTGGGAATCCTTCCCATGACTGTTTTCAATTGGGAGAGCGCGTCTTCAAATTCCTTCACGGAGGCGAAGTTGGACGGGGCCAGCATGCGCATCATGGCCAGGCTGTCCCGGTTCGCCAGGGCGCGGCCGGCGGCGGTTACGGCCTCTTCCGGTGTGGGAAAGGACAGCGGAGGATACGTCCGATGGAAATCCGCCATGATGCGGGCGGTGGTGGATTCGTCCGGTTTCAGATTCCAGGAAGCGAAAGCGTCCGTCAGGTTCATCTTGAAGACGGGAAGGCCGTCTGTGGGATCCTTGGTTTTTTCCAGCGCATAGCGGTAAATGAGAGCGGGTTTGTCTATGTCCGGCATGCTCATGCGCGGCGGCAGGATGGTCATGGCTCCGATGCTGTGGATGTCCTTGCCGTTCTTCTTCGCGTTGTTTTTATTGGCTTCCTCCTGCTGGTCTTCTTCACGGCTGTTCGGGGCCATCTGGTCGTCCGGATGGGGGCTCAGGGGAACCAGGATGGTATTCGGAAAGGTCATGAAGCTGAGGTGGGTAGGCTGGATATAGCGGTTTTCCTCCCTTCTGTCCTGGAGGCGCATGGCCTTGACCACGGGAATGAGGCGTGCGCTCTGGGTAATGGCGGATTCCGTATAATACGGGGAAACGAGCAGGGCGGCGATGAGGGCCGGGTCATCCCCCTTCACGGCCCGGATGAGCAGGTTCTTGAGTTCGTCGTCCGTTGTTCCCCTGACGTTTTCCTGACGGAAACGCTTGATATGTTCCAGGGCGGCTTTAACGGCGGCTACGGAGTACTGGTGGGCGAGGCCGAAAATTTTCTTCTTGGCCTCCGAGGATATTTTTTTCGCTTTCTCACGGATGCCGTCGTCAAAGGGAAGAAATGTGTTGTCAAAGCTTCCGGGAGTCAGGGAGGCCTTCCATTGGCCTTCTTTCTTCACCAGGGCCACGGCGGTGGCCGCATAAACGTACGGGTTGGCCTTGTCCGGCAGCAGGATGTAGGCCATCGCCAGGTCGCCTTCAGCAATGATGGAGTCTTCATCCACAAAGGGCGGACGTTCCGGGGCCGCTCCGGTGACATACCCCTGGACCGCCTCCATGCGGGAAAGGATGCTTTTCAGCCTGAGTTGGCTTACAAAGGGGGAAGTGGCGGGCAATGACTTGTACGGCTCGTGTTTCCAGTCCGTTTTTTCCTGAAGGGCGCGGAGCAGCAGTTTGGCCGCGTTCAACGGCGTGCTCTGGTTCGGAACGGGGCCCGTGGACGGAGCCTTGTTTCCCGCAGCCTGATCCATATTGATCCGGAAACGGACAGGAGCGCCTTCCGGCGGCTGGCCGCCCCGGGAAAACCCGCAGCAGAGGCAGAGGCAGAAAAGGGAGAGGGGGAGGATGTTCATGACCGCTGGCCGCCACTATGGCATAAACGGCTGCGGGTGTAAATCATTCGTTGGGAATGTTGACGCGGCCGTTGCCGCAGGGCGGACAACCCTGGACTCCGGGGAAAAGCGAACAAAAAGGGGGGAAAGGATGCGTTCCGGAAGAAGAATCCGAAAGCCGGAGGAAAGGGCTTTCCCGCGGCGTTCATGCCTTGAATTTTCGGGAAGAAGGTCTTTTTGCATTTGCCAACAGCGTTTAAGAGAGGTTTACTGATGCGCGTATGTCCGAACACAAGGAAAGAAAGACTCTTGAAGAACGCCAACAGATGTCTGATCTGGAACGGCTGCGCCACTCCTGCGCGCACGTTCTGGCTACGGCCATTTGCCGCCTCTGGCCGGATGCCCAGCTGGCCGGCGGGCCTGCCGTGGATAACGGTTTTTATTACGACGTGGAGCTGGACCACCGCATCAGCACAGAGGATTTTGAACGCATTGAGGAGGAGATGAAAAAAGTGGTGAAGGAAAACCAGGTTTTCCAGAAGGAAGTCATTTCCCGCGCGGATGCCATGAAGATGGCGGAATCCGGGGAGCTGGGCGCCCTGGGCCCCCGCAGCGAGCCTTCCCGCTTCAAGATTGACCTGCTGAACGACATCCCGGAAGACGAGGAGATTTCCCTCTACCGCAACGGGGATTTTACGGACTTGTGCGCCGGTCCCCACGTGGGCCGCACGGGCAACTGCAAGGCATTCAAAATCATGAGCGTGGCGAGCGCCTTCTACAAGGGGGACAAAAACCGCCCCATGCTCCAGCGCATTTACGGCACCTGCTTCCCGAACCGCACCCAGCTTGACGAACACCTGGAACGGCTGGAAGAGGCGCGGCGCCGCGACCACCGCAAACTGGGCCGCGAACTGGGCCTGTTCTGCATTGACGAATCCGTGGGGCAGGGGCTCATCCTCTGGAAGCCCAAGGGGGCTCTCATCCGCCGTTCCCTGCAGGACTTCATCACGGAAGAGCTGGACAAGCTGGGCTACTCCCAGGTGTACACGCCCAACATCGGCAAGCTGGACCTGTACCGCACGTCCGGACACTTCCCGTATTATCAGGAAAGCCAGTACGCGCCCATCCCAGAACGGGACGCCATGGAAAAACTCAGCCAGGAGGGGGCTTCCTGCGCGGAACTGTTCAACGGCCTGGCCACCGGCACCATTGAGGGCTATATGCTCAAGCCGATGAACTGCCCCCACCACATCAAGATTTACGCGAATGACGCCCACTCCTACCGGGACCTTCCCGTGCGGCTGGCGGAATTCGGCACGGTGTACCGTTGGGAACAGAGCGGAGAGCTGGGCGGCATGACGCGCGTGCGCGGTTTCACGCAGGATGACGCCCATATCTTCTGCACGCCGGACCAGCTTGCCGGGGAAATCCGCCAGTGCCTGGGCATCGTGAAAACCATTTTCGGTACGCTGGGCATGACGGACTACCGCGTGCGCCTTTCCATGCGCGACCCGGAAAGCGACAAATACGTGGGTTCTCCGGAAAATTGGGACAAAGCGGAACAGGCTCTGCGGGAAGCTGCGGAATGGCTGGGGGCGGACTACAGCGAGGAAGCTGGGGAAGCCGCCTTCTACGGCCCCAAGATCGACTTCATCGTGCGCGACGCCATCGGCCGCGAATGGCAGCTGGGAACCGTGCAGGTGGACTACAACCTGCCGGAACGCTTTGACCTCCATTACACCGGAGCGGACAACAAGCCGCACCGGCCCGTGATGGTGCACCGCGCCCCCTTCGGCTCCATGGAACGCTTCACGGGGCTTCTGATTGAACACTTTGAAGGCAAATTCCCCACCTGGCTTTCCCCGGAACAGGTGCGCGTGCTTCCCATCTCCGACAAGGTGACGGACGTGGCCGCCGCGCATCGAACCGCCCTGGCCGCCAGAGGCGTGCGCGTCACGGTGGACGAAACGCCGGACAAAATAGGCGCCAAAATCCGCAATGCCCGTCTGGACCGCGTTCCCTACATGCTGGTGCTCGGCCAGCGGGAGGCGGAAGACGGCACCGTCTCCGTCCGCCACCGGGACAAGGGGGATCTGGGCGCGATGCCCTTTGAGCAATTCGCGGACCTCGTAGCCCGGGAAATCGCGGAGCGTCATATTTCTCCCGTGATTTGAGTTGCCAAGTTATTCCTTTTAGTTTAGTAGTATCCGGACGTGCCAACCAAGCCAACGAAGAATAATGACGGAAATCGCCGCCGTGACCGCGGCGATCAGACTCGGATCAATGAACGGATTCGCGCGCCCCGCGTGCGGGTAGTGACTGCCAACGGCGACCAGCTGGGCGTCATGAACACGCGCGACGCGCTGGAAAAAGCCAAGGCTCTGGGTCTGGACCTGGTGGAAGTGGCCGGCAATGCCGATCCGCCCGTATGCCGCGTGGTTGATTACGGCAAGTACAAATACCAGCAGGCCAAGCTCCAGAAAAACAACAAGAGCCGAACCGTCAAGCTTAAGGAAATCAAGCTCCGCATCGGTACGGATACCAATGACTATAATGTGAAAATGGCCCGTACGGAAAGCTTCTTGGACCATGGCCACAAGGTCCGCTTCCAGCTCCGTTTCCGCGGTCGTGAGAACGCCCACCAGGAGCTTGGCTACGACGTCTTCAACAAAGTCATCGCGGATATGAAGACCATGGCGCAGGTGGATCAGGCCCCGCGTTTGGCCGGCAACACCATGCACATGGTGCTCTCCCCGCTCCCCGCCCAGCAGCGCGTGAAGAAATTCACCGCCCACCTGGATAAGGATTTTGATTCCGAAGATTCCGCCTTTGACGCGGAGGATGACGAGTAAGACGGCATTTTTTTCTTTTTCAGGCTTTCCACCCTTATAAGGGTGGAAAGCCTTTTTTACGGGCAGATGATTTTCCATGGCTCTTTTCTATAATGATACTAGGGAATTTTCCCCGGAGGCGCTGGAGGAATTGTTTCTTTCAGTTCAATGGGAATCCGGAAACCATCCGGAACGCTTGGCGAAGGCATTGCGCCATTACGGGGCAGTGTTCTCCGCTTGGGATGGGAGCAGACTGGCGGGGCTGGTAGCCGCCATGGATGACGGAACCATGACGGCTTATGTCCATTATCTGCTGGTGCATCCCTAGGTACCAGGGATGCGGTGTCGGTTCGTGGTTGCTGGGTATGTGCAAAAGACGCTATGCCGGGTATTTGCGCATAGTTCTCACTTCCTGCAGGGAAAAGGTTCCTTTTTACGAAAGGAATGGTTTCTTTCCGGACCGGACGCAGGAGGCTGTGCGTTTGATTCCTCCTACGTTCGGAGAAACCGGGATTGAACAGGAAGAAGGAGAGTAATATCTCAATTTTTCTGGGAAATCCGCTTGCGGAAGGGCTGCATGCGGCACATGGTGGCGGTGCGCCAGAGCCATTCCAAGGGGCCGTACAGGAAATGGCTTAGCCAGAGGCGGCAGGCCCAGGCCTGGAGGAGGAAGACGGCAACGGCTGCGCACAGGCATGGCCACGGCCCCATGTCCTGGGCCAGGCCCAGCCCCCACCCGAAGAAGAGGAAGGTGAAGACCAGCGTCTGGGTGATGTAGCAGGTCAGCGTGCATTTGCCGGCGCTGCTGAGCAGTCTGGCAGGCAGGGGGAGGCCGGGATGGGTGAACAGCAGGACGGCGGCGGAGACGAAAGCCGCGGTATAGGCCAGGTTTTCCCATTGGTGCAGAAGGTGTCCTGCGTCCACTTCCAGCGCGGAGTCCAGCCGGGAGGGGAGTAACAGGCGCGCCGCCAGCAGAGCCAGGAACAGGGTTCCGGAGATTCCCAGCATCCGCAGGAACAGGCGGCGTTTGTCGGGCGCGTCTTCAAAGGTGCGCCATCTGCCCGCCAGCATGCCCAGGATGAAGAGGCCCAGCGTTTGCCAGAGGCGGCCGCTGAGCAGGAAGAAATGCCATTTGCCCGCCTGTCCCTGCGTCAGGTTCCACAGGGCCGCCTGGCCCCAGCTGCCGTGGGCGTACAGGAATTCCCGCGTGGGGCTCGCAGCCGGGGAGGCCGTATGGAACCAGCCGGAGGAGTGGGGCCACCAGTCCGCCAGCCCGGCATGGTTCAGCAGGTCCATGAGCATGACCGGCTGGAGCAGGCACAGGGCGCAGAGGGTGATGAGCAGGGGTGTCCCGCATTTGTAGAGCATGACCAGGGCAAAGCCCAGAATGCCGAAGAGGGTGAGGATGTCCCCGTCATAGAACAGGGTATGCGCCAGCCCCAGCAGGAACAGGAGCGTCAGGCGCCACATGAAGCGTTTCCGGAAGTCGATTCCTTGCTGCTCCCGCCTGTCCAGCTGGATGAAGAAGCTGAGGCCAAACAGGAAGGAGAAGAGCAGGAAGGATTTGCTGACAAAGAGATGTTCATAGGCCCAGTCCGCCGCACTGTTGGCCGCAGCCTGCCATCCTTCCGCCGGGGGCATGGGAAGATAGAGGTTGAAGTGGTCGTGCGTGTGGACGATGACGATGCCCAGCAGGGCCAGGGCCCGGAGGATATCCAGAATGGTGATGCGCGCGGCCGGGGGCGGCGTTCCGGCGGGAGTCCGGGCGGTCATGGCGTCAGCAGGGGCGGGAAAAGGATGGGAGCAGCTCCGCCGCGCGCCTCCTGGCCCATTGGTCCGCTTCCAGAATGGGGGCCAGTTCCCCGCAGGGATCCGCCGGGGTGTGGTCGTCCATGACGGCCTCCACCAGTTTCCAGATGCCGGGGAAAGAGATTTGGCCGTGGATAAAGGCATTTACCGCCGCTTCATTGGCGGCGTTGTAAACGGCTGCCAGGGTGCTGTTGCCGGCTCCGGCCCTGCGCGCCAGGTCCAGGGCGGGGAAGACGTCCGTGCGGGGGGCCTCGAACACCAGCCGGCCGATTTCCGAGAAATTGAGCTGTTTCAGGGAGTTGGGAACGCGGTCCGGCCACGTGACGGCGTACTGGATGGGAAAGCACATGTCCGAGCTGCTCATCTGGGCCAGCACCGTGCCGTCTCGGTATTCCACCATGGAGTGCACGATGCTCTGCGGGTGGACGATGACGTCCACTTTTTCCATGGGGACGTCAAAGAGCCAGCGGGCCTCAATCATTTCCAGCCCTTTATTGAACAGGGTGGCGGAGTCTATGGTGATTTTGCGGCCCATGCTCCAGGTGGGGTGCTTGAGGGCCTGTTCCAGCGTGACGTGTTCCAGATCTTCCCTGTTCCAGGTGCGGAAGGGGCCGCCGGATGCCGTCAGAATCAGGCGGGAGACGGCTTCCGGGCCGCCGTGGCTGCCGTTCAGGCATTGGAAAATGGCGTTGTGCTCGCTGTCCACCGGAAGCACCTGCACACCGGCCCGGCGGGTTTTTTCCATGACAATTTGCCCGGCCATGACCAGGATTTCCTTGCTGGCGATGGCGAGGTCCTTGCCTGCTTCAATGGCGGCCAGAGCGGGTTTGAGCCCGGCGGTTCCCACGATGGAGATTAATACCATGTCCGCCTCCGGGAGCTGCGCCAGGCGGCACAGCCCCTCTTCTCCCGTTTCCACCTGCGCGCCGGGGAGGGAGGCCGCCAGACCGGCAGCTCCGGACGGGTCATAAATGCATACGTTGCGGACGTTGAATTCGCGTGCCTGGCGGGCCAGCGCCTCCACGCTGGTTCCTGCGGCCAGCCCCACGATTTCCATTCTGTCCGGAATGTCCCGGGCGACTTTCAGGGCACTGGTTCCGATGGAACCTGTGGACCCCAGGATGACAACGCGTCGTTTCTGCATAACGGAGAAACATGATGCAAAAAATACGGCCTCTTGACAAGCCGGGGGATGAAAATCTTCCCCGCGCCGCGTGGACCGTTTTTTCCGTCAGTACGGCTTCATTCCGGTGGGCCGGGAGGAAGGCCGCCACGTATTCGTGCCGCAGGCGGCAGGTGCCGTGGGTTGATACGTTCCTGCTGGCTTGTCAGGCAGGGAACCCCGGAAAAGAGCGGGTTTGGACGTGAAGGAAAGTTCCGCCGCATGGAAAAGGGTTGTATTTTCCTCCGGTGGGCGTATAGGATGGCACGAATGAAGCGCATCGCCGTGTATGCCGGTAGTTTCGACCCTCTGACCAACGGTCATTTATGGATGATCAGGCAGGGGGCGAGGATGTTTGATGAACTGATTGTGGCCATGGGCGATAATCCGGACAAGCGTTATACGTTTTCCCATGAGGAGCGCATGGATATGCTGCGGGTGGCGCTTTCCGACATGCCGGATGTGCGCATTGCCGAGTTCCACAACCGCTTTCTGGTGGATTTTGCCAATGAACACGGGGCCACGTTCATGCTGCGCGGCATCCGTTCCACGCAGGATTACGAGTATGAACGCGTGATGCGCCATATCAATGCGGATATGGCCCCCAAGGTCTGTACGGTGTTCCTGATGCCTCCCCGGGATACGGCGGAGTTGTCCTCCAGCATGGTGAAAGGGTTGATTGGGCCGGAAGGCTGGGAGGGCCAGGTGAGCCGCTATGTTCCCCACAATGTATTCGCCATGTTGAAGGAGAAGTACCGTGAGGTTTTTCCGTGTTCCTAGCGGAGATTCCGGATTTCCGTTCTGTTATTCGCTGTCCGGTGGAGAGGGGGCAGGGGCGGAACGCCTCCGCCTCCTTCTGTCTTTCTGCTTTCTCATGCGCTGGATGACGCGGGTTCTTGCGGCGCATCGGCCCGTTTGCATTTGTTCCACAGCATCGCACAGTTCCCTGCGCGCCAGAAAGCGGTTGAGTTCCCTGGATCTGTCCGCATGGCATTTGACGGCGATGCCCGTGGGCGTGTGCCTGAGGTAAACGCAGTTGTTGGTTTTATTTACTTTCTGGCCGCCTCGCCCGCTTCCGCGGACAAAGCTTTCCTCCAGATCCTGTTCACGGATGCCCAGGGCCTCCATCCGTTCCCGGAGAGCTGCCAGTTTTTCAGGCCTGACCATAGCCGGAGGATTGCAAGGTGTTAACGCGCTGCCGGACAGCATGGGCCAGCATGTCCCGGCTGGCGGCCGTCATGGGGCGAAGGCTGACGGCAACGGTTGATCCGTCAGTCAGGCGGAGGTTCAGCCGTCCGCCTTCCCGGTCCGCGGAGCGAATCTGCTGCCAGAAGAACCATTGCATGGTGCGCTGCGTTCTCAGGAACGGCAGGATTTCCACTCCCACCGGGGTGACGATGACGGCCGCGTGTTTCAGGCAGCGGCTCCCCGCAGCCAGGCAGAGGGCGGCGGGAACAAGCGCCGCGGCCTGCATGGCCCACAGGGGGGCGGGCAAATACGGGGTAATTGTATCATATCCCGTGAGCTGGAGGAAAGCGGCAGTGGCTGCCAGAAGGAACCCCGCCGCCGTCAGTATGGCGCCTGACCGGTTCCGGGTGAAGCGCAACTCCCGTTTCCGGACGGGAATGTGCCGGATGTCCTCCACGCCCAGACCGGCCTGAACCGGACGGGGCGCGGAAGCGGGAAGATGGCGTTCAGGCTCCGGCATAGACGCCCGGGAGGATTTCCTTCGTTTCGTCGGAGTCGTTTTCCATCAGCAAGGTGCCCCGGAGAACGGCTCCGTCCTGGAAGTGGAAGCGGCCGCGCAGGGTCAGCTTGTCCATGCCTATCAGGGAGGGCAGGCCCAGCCCGTCCAGGGAATCCACCAGCTTGTACAGTTTGGAATCCAGGTCCACCACCGGGGTGTTGCCCTGCCGTTCCGGCGCCAGGGCCACGTTGCCGTGTTCATCCACGGCGATGGCGTCCGAACGGAGCAGGAACAGGTCGGAAGTGGTTTTGACGGGGAAGAAACGGGAACGCGGGACGTTGACGGCCCTGGCGCCGGGGAAGCATTCGATGCCCGCGCCCATGGCCGTTTCCAGCTGGTACACCGGGGCGGATTCCGGATCGCGGGGGTTGAGCGTCTTTTTATTACGGATCATGGGCAGCGGGAGTACGCCGCCGTTGGCGTCCAGAATTTCCTTGAGGGCGTCCAGGCGTATCCAGAGCGTATTGGTGTTGAAATAGCGGTGCCTGGAAATGTTCTGGAATTCAGGAATGTCCTCATCCGGGCACTGGGCCACTTCCCGCAGAATCAACTGGCCGTCCGATTTCCTGACAGCCAGGTGGCCGCCTTTCCTGTCCGCCACCGTGCGGCGGGTGACTTCCATGACGAAGGGGGCGCCGCTTTCCGCAAACCAGCGGAGGAAGTTCATGTCAAGCTGGGCGCCCAGATTGTCGGAATTGGAGACAAAAGCGTATTTAACGCCATCCTCCAGCAGGCGGTCCAGCCAGCCGGACCCCAGCAGGGCCGGATACAGGTCCCCATGGCCTGGCGGGCACCATTCCAGCTCCGGCTGTTCCGGGCAGCTGGCCGGGGAGAGGCCGTCCGCCAGGATTTTGGGAACGCGGTTTTGCAGCAGCTCCACTTCGGCGCGGTCCGCAAAGCCGTCCGCCGCGTATTTTTCCAGGTAGGCCAGCGTGTCCGCGCTGGTGGAGAAAGAGTTCATCAGCAGAAGGCGCACAGGCGTGCCGGAGATGGAGCGCAGATGCTTCACCTGCCTGACGATCAAATCCAGGAACGTATCCTCTCCTTTTACTTTCAGCAGGCTTTTCGCTTTCTGGAGGCCCATGCTCGTGCCGAGGCCGCCGTTGAGCTTGATGCATACGCAACGGGAAATCAGGTCCTTGTCCGCCGCGGGGGTGGAGGCCGTGATGTCCTGCCAGTCTTCCACCTGGTCGGCGGGCAGGATGTCCGTTTCCGGAATCATGCCGGAGTGGTTGGAAACAAGGGCTTCATAACAACGGGAGAAAGCGTTGACGGCCGCGGCTGAAACGCCGGCGGACTCCATCTTTTCCGCAAAAGGAGTGAACGTACTCATTGGCGGCTTTTGTACAAAATGCCCGGAGGAGGCTCAAGCATTATCAGCGTATCCGGAATGCCCGCGCGTTTTCTCTTTCTTGCGGGGACTGCTCCGGGTTATCTGGCTGCCGTCACCCGGATCCGCCGGTAGTCCGCCACCCATTGGGAACCGTCCCATAACTCATCTTTCAGGGAATCCTCCATTTCCTTGAAAATCTGGATGCGCTGTTCTTCGCGGAGGTTGTTCAAGTCTTCCCGGAAGAATTGACACGCCCAGTTGCGCAGGCCGTCAGGACCGCCTTTCAGCGGCGTAGGGCGGTCAAATTCCTTCATTGTTTCCGGGCGGAGCCCGGCTTGTTCCAGAACGCTGCCGTATTCTTCCGCGGCGGGAAAGTAAAAACGCGTTGTGTACGGGAGGTTCCTGCGTTCCAGGGCTGTCCGAAAAGCTTCCCTGATGCGGAGAATATTGAGGTGGGCTCCGAATTCGCAGACCAGTTTCCCCTGCGGTTTCAGGACGCGGGAAACGGCATTTAAGAGAGTCCCATGGTCCGGTATCCAATGGAGGGCCGCATTGGAGAAAACGATGTCAAATCTGTTGCGCCAGGGCATGAGGCGGGCGTCCAGCACGCGGAAGTCCATGCCGGGATAGAGCTGGCGGGCTTTTGCTATCATTTCCGGAGAGGAGTCCAGGCCGGTGACGGACGCCGATTTCTCCAGCAGAGCGTGCGTCAGCGTACCGGTTCCGCAGCCCAGGTCCAGAATGGACTGGTCTGGATTTTCCGGTACGCAGGAGAGCAGTTCCCTGCCGTATTCCGCGACAAAACCGTGTTTGTTTTCGTACCATTCAGCGTTCCAGTCCATTACCTCTCCATCATAGGGAAAAAGGGGTTTTTTTTCAAGAAAGACCCTGTCTTTTTTTCATGGTATTTTTCCCGGAGGGTCTCTGTCCATTTCTCCGCGCCGTGCCGGGATTCTTCTTGCGTTGGCGGGCGGGAAATGGTTAAGATAAGCTTACTATGAAAGCAACAGCCCTGTTCCTGGCGGCTTCCGCCCTGGCCGCGGTTTCCGCCGTCGCCTATGACGGATACGGTTATGACCCCCGGCCCGCGAGTTCCTATAACAATACCATCAGCGGAGCGGCCCATATCGGCTATGATTCCCGGTATGCCTATAAAGACGTGGTGGCTTCCTCCCTGCTGAACCGCAGCGGCGTGTTTAACATCGGCGGCGAGCTGAACCTCAACCTGGCCAGAGACTGGAAGCAGGAAATCGGCGCGGAATACATGGCTTTCTGCGACGGGCTGCTGAGCGACAAGGACGCCTTTGACGCCAGCTGGAAGGCTGTCAAAGAGCTGTTCCCCAATCTTTCCTTCCGGGGCGGGTATGAGTTGAATTACGGCGGCCTCCCGGGGTATTTGAGCAAGCGCATGGGGAAGGCTCCCCATTCCCTCGCCCAGTCCGTCACGGCGGGGCTGGCGTATGACGATCCGGGCCACGGCTATTTTGGCTCCCTGGATGTGCAGTACGGCTTTTACGGCATGACCGGCTGGCGTATTGACCTGAACGCGGGCAAGCGATGGAGCGGCCTGATTCATGAAAAGGTGGATTTGGAGCTGAGCGCCGGAACAGGTTATTCCTCCAGTTACTGGGGGCCCGGCGCAGCCGGGTTTGACCAGGTTAACATCAAACTGGCGGCTCCCGTGCGCGTAACGGGTGTGGACTCCAGCCGCGGGTTCCGGATTATTCCTTTCATCCAGCTTGACTGGGCGGGAAACACCCGTTCCGAAATCCGCCGCTACGCCGGCATGAACGCGATTGAGGACTTCCGCATCCGTGTGGGCGTGGAAGCCGTTTACCGTTTTTAAGCGGCTGCTCCGCGGCCCTTTCACCGGGAAGGGCCGCGGAAGCGTTCCCCCTTTCCGGGGGCGCATGCCCCCTCCCCGGCTTCTCTTGAATCCCCTGCCATGTTGAAAATGATTTTTCTGCTGGCCCGGCGCATGTTTATACGGCTGCTGCTGGTGCTGCTTCCGCTGGGCCTGTTTATGTTCCTGGCGCAGGCCATTCCCCTTTCCCCTCTGCAATCCCTGCTGGTGCTGGTTCCGGTGATTGCCTTTGAAGTGTGGCTCGTCATCAGGCATCTGCTGCCCGTCATGGGGGAGCTGGTGACCAAGACGCTGTATTCCTCCAATATTACTACGGATGAGGAAGTGCTGGTGGAGGCTTCCAGGCGCATGCTGAATTCCGGGGATCCCCAGGGCGCTCTGGAATTGCTGGAACGCTACCGGAAGGAGAATCCGGGGCTGGTGCGTTCCTGGCTCATGGAATCCAGCCTGCTGAACGATATGCGCCGGTACGCGGATTCCGTCAACGTCCTTCAGAAAGGACTGGAATACGGAGGGTGGCGCAAGGAGGACCGGGCTCTGTTCCTGTACAAGATAGGAGCCATTTACGAGTCCCAGCTCAATAACCCGGACAGGGCCCGGAAGTATTGGGAGGAAGCTGCGGATAAATATCCCGATACGGCCTATGGCCGCTCCGCACGGGACAAGGTTATGTTTTAATGCGGCTTTCCGTGAAGGGATGGCCATCCGGAATTTTTTCATTGCTTTAAAGAACCGCGCGTGACGGAGGAATAAGTCTTTTTCCTTATTTTGCGCTGGGAAATATTCTTCAGGGGAGGCGCGATGCCATAGTGGTTCTTTCTGCTGAGCACGGGGTAATTAAGCATTGTATAGATCAATGTATGTGCTACGATTCTTCCGCATTTAATAATCATGCTTTGCCGTTTCCTTGGAACCGGATTAATTTTTCAACTAACAGGATATGAGTAAAATAAGCCATATAAAATATATGGTGCTTTGCAATCTTCCCTACCGTTTGCGGGAAATCGCCGGACGGATTGCGAAGAAATGCAGGAGAAGGAAAGACCGGTCTCTTGAAGCGAAGCTGGAGGATATTCGCAATTTGCTTATTTATAACCACCCTATTTCCTCAGTTCCCCCGGCGACGGGGAAGTTGAGGCTCCTTCAGGACGGCAATACGGTTTTGCTGGCCCTTTTTGCGCGCAAATGCCGGGAAAACGGACTGCGGTACTGGCTGGATTACGGCACTTTGCTGGGGGCGGTAAGGCACAGGGGCTTTATTCCGTGGGATGATGATCTGGATGTGAGCATGATGAGGCCGGAGTTCGACCGCCTGCTGGAACTGCTTCCCGTTCTTTTCCCCCGTGAGGAAGGATTTACCTGGAACAGGCACGCCTTTCTGCAAATAGGATATGAGGGCACCCCCCTCAACCTTGATGTGTATCCCTATCATTTTTATGCAGAGAGTCTTTCATCTCCGGAACAGCATGAAAAGCTGGACAGGCTTTTGAGCGGATTTAAGAAAGACGTGGTGCTGGTAGGTTCCAGGATGAACCTGACCGATGGGCAGGTTCAGGAGAAAATCCGCCAGGATATTCTGGAAGGAAGGGATGCTGCCGGGGAAGATGAAGCCCCCGGGATTTTTCTTTCTCCTGCCATTACGTTTACAAAAAACACGCACCTTTCCTATGAAACGTTCTTTCCCCTTGGCTCCGCAGAATTTGAGGGGATAATATTTTCCGTGCCCAACCATGCCCGCCAGTACCTGCAATTTTTTTACGGCGACTATCTGTCTTATCCGGAACGCATCCAGTTCAAGCATCCTTCCGTGAAGGCCATGGTGGAGAAGGTTCCCTTTGAGGCGGCGGTCAACCGTTTCATTGACGTTTACGGAAAGCGGATTGATGCGCTCATGCCATGAAAACGGTTATTACTTACGGAACCTTTGATTTGCTGCACACGGGGCACGTGAATCTGCTGAAGAGAGCCCGGAAACTGGGGGACCGGCTCATCGTCGGCGTGACTACGGACAGTTACGACCAGAGCCGCGGCAAGCTGAATGTCATGGAGAGCCTGGAGGAACGCATGGAAAATGTGCGGAAAACCGGTCTGGCGGATCTCATTATTAAGGAAGAACTAGAAGGGCAGAAGATTCATGACATACGGAAGTACGGGGCGGATGTTTTTGTGATTGGCTCCGACTGGTCGGGGAAATTTGACTATCTTCGCGATTATTGTGAGGTGGTTTACCTGGAACGCACCAAGGGCGTTTCTTCAACAGACCTCCGTTCCGCCCGGAATCCCATTGTATATATGGGAATTGCAGGTCACGGGCGCATAGCGGGCCGTTTTCTCCGGGAGTCCAAATATGTCAGCAATATTGAAATAACAGCCGTTTTCGGAAGGAATGAGGAGAAAGTCCGCCGTTTTGCAGAGTTCCACGCTCTGCTGGAATATTATACGGAATACGAACAGTTTCTGGACCGGGTTCATGCCGTTTATATTGCCGTCCCCCATCATCTCCATTATGAAATGGCCAGGAGGGCCCTGTTGCGGGGGAAGCATGTATTGTGCGAGAAGCCTCTTGCCCTTGCCCGGGAGGAGGCGGAAGAGCTGTTCCGGCTGGCCGAAGAGAAAGGAGTCGTTTTGCTGGAAGCCCTTAAAACTGCGTTTTGTCCGGCTTTCCAGCAACTGACCAGTTTGGCGGGGAGCGGCATTATTGGTTCCATCAAGGCGGTGGACGCCACGTTTACCAAGCTGATAGAGGATGAGGCTGCCAGGGAGTATGACCCCATGCAGGCCGGAGGCGCCTGGACGGAACTGGGTTCCTATCCCGCCTTTGTCATTGGGAAGCTTCTGGGAACCGAGCCCCGCAGGATTCGTTTTGTTACTTGCAGAAAGCCTCATACGGGCGTGGACGTGTTCACGCGCGCGGAATTTCTTTATTCCAATGCAGTAGCCACCGCCACGGCAGCCATAGGAGCCAAGCAGGAAGGGGACTTGTGCATTACCGGAACGGAGGGGTATATTTATGTGCCGGCGCCTTGGTGGAAGACGGAGATGTTTGAAGTGCGGTTTGAGGATGCCCGGCTCAACAGGAAATATTTTGCCAATTTTGAAGGGGATGGGCTGCGTTATGAACTTGGCGCGTTTTTGCGCCTGATTCATGGCTGCCAGCACGGCAACCGTCTTTTGACCCGTGAGGATTCCGTGTTCATGGCTGATGTTGCCTCCCGTTTCAGGAGAGGGTATTGCGTGGAAGAGATCAGTTAGAAAGAAGAGGCCTTCTTACACCTGTGGAATTCTGGGGTAGTGCCGACGGAACTTTTTCTTGGAACCGTTTTGTTTCGCATGAATGGAAGCCATCCTATTATTTCTTCCGAAATGGGGAGAATCTGTTCAGTATGGAGGTGTTCCATTCCACAAAGGACTGGAGTGTAGGAACCGGAATGTTTAATTGCTCCGCCAGATAGCAAATGGGTTTGGTGCCCAGAGGAACATCTTCCGTAAAGTAACGGGAAGAAAAATCGGGAATCCATCCTTGTTTCCGGCGGGTCATGGGAGCTTTAACCCCATGGAATGCCGGAATAGATTGAATCTTTTTAGTCAACTCTACGGCATTTCTGGATTCATAATAATCTAGGACGGGAATGATGTCCTTTCCGATTTCCATGCCGGGACAACAGGAACAGAGGGTCAGAAGTTCTCTATCTGCCTGGATGTACAACTCACTGGCCTCCTCCGTCCATTCTTCATAAAAAAGAAACTGCTTGTCATAAAACGTTCCTTCCCTGTAGTGGCGAAACAGACTCATGCAGCGGGAAGGGTGGAGAAGGGGGTTGGAGTTGGTCAACAGAAAGGGCCAGGGAGAAGAAAGATGAGTCAGAGGAGTGTCAAATAAGGTTTCCAACATGGCGGACCAATGTTCGGCATTATTTCCTGGGGCTACCCATATCCTGTTAAGAGGGCGGCTTCCGAGAATGGAGACGGAATGTCCATATTCCTGCGTCCGACAAATCAGGGGAACCTTGTATATTCCCATCAGGCTGACGGTGGAAGTCCAAGAGGGATCTTCTGCCATCTCCATGACCTCCGGAGTACCGGGTACAATAACGAGCCCCTGTTCTCGATGCAGATAGGGTTTAATGCGGTGGCATACCTCCCGAATGCCAAAGCGGGGAACCGCCACCAGCACAAGGTTGCAGTCTTTCAATGTTTCCGGATGGTTGCTGATATGCCCTAGGGGAGCATGGTGCGTAGTACCGTTTGGAAAGATAGCGGAGAGACTTTTTCCCCATTGATTAGGGTTTCGGGTTAGGATATTGACATGTAGGCCGCGTGTACCCAGCCATCCCGCCATGGCATGGGCCAGGTTGCCGCCGCCGCAAATGCCTATGACAGGAGTGGAAATTGTATTCATCAGGAGGCTGAAGTGGAACAGGATGAAAAAGGGGATTCTCCGTTAGTGGGACAAGTAGAAGACGGTTCCGAGCCGGTTTCTGCATGCATGGCCCGGACCAGGGCATCATTGTCGGTTGCGTCTCTGACGGCGATACGGATGAATTCTCTGCCTTCAAATCCTTTTTTCCGGCTACAGTCCTTAACAAGGATGGAGTGGTTTTTCAGCAGAAGGCCGGTCAGGGAGCGGGCTTTCATGGGGGGCTTGACCTCGCACATGAAATAGTTTGCCTGGGAGGGGAAAACGTTCAGGAAAGGCACGCGGGAGAGTTTCTGCATGAAGCGGTCCCGTTCCTTCATGAAACGGTTGCACGCGCGCACGTAGGATTGCTCGTATTTCCCGAAGATTTGCATGTAGAATTCCGCGATGGAATTGATGTTCCAGATGGAAACGTCTTTTTTTATCCATGCCGCCAATTCCCTGTCTGCGGAGGCCAGAACACCCAGGCGGAGGCCCGGAACGCCGTAGGATTTGGAAATGCTTTTTACCACGGCCAGGTGGGGATATTCTTCCAGGATGCCGTCTTTCAGCAGCGTATTGTCCGGCATTCCGCAGGAGAAGTCTACAAAGGATTCATCCACGATCAGGCGGATGCCGCGGGTTTTTGTCCACAGGCAGAGGCGTAGCACATCGCCTTTCGGCAGGAAGAATCCGGAAGGGTTTCCCGGATTGACGAGGAGCAGGGTACCGATGTCTTTCCCGGAAAAGAATTCCATCAGGTCGTCCGCCGTATAAGTGAAATTCCGGGAAGCGGTATGGAAGGGAACCACCATATCCGGTTTCACCCGGTTGGGGTATTCTTCAAAGGTAGGGTAGATGACCCCCATTTTCCCTTCCAGGCGGGACATGAGCGCCTTAATGAGTTCCGCCGCGCCGTTGCCGATGCAGATGTATTCCTGGCTGATGCCGAAGTATTTTGCCGCCAGCAGGCTGTTGACTCTCATTCCGGACGGGTATTCCCTCACTAGGCGTTCAAAATTCGCCTTGAGTTCGGACATGAGGCGTTTGTTGGGGAAATAGGGATTGACCAGGTAACAGAAATCCCTGATGCGGGGATAGCGCCAGTAGCCTCCGTACCGGGATTCCATCAGGCGCAGGTGTTCTTCCCTGTCCGGGGTGAATATGGAGGCTGCGATGTCCAGATCCTGGATGTCGTCTATTTCATACCATGCTTCGCCGCCGAGGCGCAGCGCCTTGATTTCCGGCTTGTCCAGCAGGGCGATGACCCGCAGCACCTGTTCGTAATATTCATTATTGCCCAGGGCTTTGCTGTAGGCTGTAAGAAAGGGGACGTAATGGGTCCGGGAGAATTCCCTGCTGAATTTGTAAATATTGACTGTTTTAAAATATTCCGTCTTTTTCTTGTAGGAGAATTTGCTGCCGGGAATGAATTGCCTGATGTTGTCGTCTTCATCCAGAGTGACGACCGTGCCGTCCATCCAGCTTTCAAATTTGGCGACGAGAGCAAGGCTGGGGTAGGGATGGCGGAGCAGGGCATCAATAACGGAGTCTTCAAAAATCAGGTCGGATTCAAAGAGCAGCGTATCGTCCTGAAGCAGGTGTTCCTTGGCCAGGTACAGGGAATAAATATTGTTGGTGCTGGCGTACAGGGGATTGTCCACATATTCCACAGGGGTGGAAATGTCCAGCTGGGAAAGGAAGGTTTTGAGTTTTTCCCCCTCATAACCCGTAACAATCACGATTTTTTCCAGAGACGGGGAAAGGCGGTCCAATTGTCTCATCATGCGTTCTATCAGCGTCACTCCGTTGACCTGGATCATGCACTTGGTATTGTTCCGGGTGAGCGCTCCCAGTCTTTTTCCCATTCCGGCCGCTAAAATGATCGCCTGCATAAGTATTCTAATTTGTCTTCAGAACCTGAGAAAGAACCGGGAACTATGTTTAACGGATTGAGCATCCGCCGTCAAAGTAAAAATTTCTGTAAGAATATGTTAATGGGATATTACCCGGGCGAAAAGAAAAAACCGCCTTTTATGTTTCATCGCAATCCTTTTATTTTTCATTGATTTAACTTTGGACAGAATGGGAGAAACGTTTAACGGATGCTCAATCCGCTTGTTGCCAATACCGTGGAAAGGGAAGGATAAGGTCTGTCTGCATTTTGGAAAAAGCAGCGTTAATATCATGGAACGGGTGTTTTCTCCGAAAAGGATAATTTGTTTTTCATTGACTTGTAAAAAGTGGGGGATAAGGTTCTGATTCTGCCGGATGTGCTTTCCTGGAAAAATGAATCATATCCTGCGTGTTTTTGACCCAATTTATCTGCGATGAAGCTGCCATCATTCATTACCGCCGGAAGGACTGGAAAATTAGTAAGGGGAAAGCATTGGTGGGTGACGGAAGTCCGGTGCTGCGGCCTGAAAGTGCTTTCTTCCTGCACGGATAGGAAAAAGCGTTTCATCCGTTTTTTCGGTATTCCATGCGGACGGTTCAAGGTGGGCCGGGAAGGTGAAGCCTCCCAATTGGGCAAACTGGTAAAAGCTACCGTTCGGGCCGAGGAGATGCCCCAGGCGTCCGGAGTGCTGAGGATTGTGCAGCAGGCCATGACCTGTTTTTTGAATGAAGTGGCCGGAATTCTTGAGGAGGGCGGTTATCCGTACTGGCTTGATTTCGGGACGCTGCTGGGCGCGGTGCGGCACCGGGGCTTTATCCCCTGGGATGACGACCTGGATATTTCCATGCTGCGTGAAGATTATGAAAGGTTGAGGGCGAACGCCGCCGGGCTTTTCGGTTCGCGCGGTTTCTCCGTCAGTATGGATCCGTTCATCCAGATAGGGTTGCCGGGCACGTTGTGCAATGTGGACATTTTCCCGTATGACACGGCCCCTGCCGCGTGGTCTCCGGATGCTCCTGAAGAAAGGGAGTGGCTGCTGCGCGGTTACAAGGCATCCGGAATGCTTGATTATGAGGCAGATTCCTCCTGCCGCTACCGGACGCGGTGTTCTTATGAGGAAAAGATGGCGATCCGGGACCGGGTGGTGATGGGAGGACGGCGGCCGGCGGATGGAGGAAACATTTTCCTGGGATTTGAGATTCCTTTTGCCGGCCCGTGCCGCCATTCCTTCCGCCATGAATGGCTGTTTCCGCTTTCCCGCGTTCGGTTTGAGGGGAGGGATTTCCCGGCCCCCAGGATTCCTGAAATGGTGTTGTACGGCCAGTACGGGGACTGGGGAGTGCTGCCGGATTCTCCCCCTGTGCATTTTGATTTGAACCACATTTCCAAGGAGGTTCTGGCCAGGATGATGTACATGCGTGATACGGGGCGCCTTCCCGGGCGCGATTAAAGGGCCGCGCCCTTTTCTTCCCCCGCAGGGAGAAGCCCTTCTTTCTTCCTTGACCCTGCTGATTGAGGAGGGGTATCATCAGATAATGAGAAGACCCCCGATACCCGGCTTGGTGATGGCGGACGGATGGCTCCAGCCGTATTCCCGCCAGATACGCGACCGCCAGCGTCTGTTTGACCTGAAAATGAAGAGGATCAATCAGCGCGCCGGCTCTCTGGAGGAATACGCGCGCGGATACCGCTATTACGGTTTCAACAGAGACGCGGAGACGGGGGCGTGGACATACCGGGAATGGGCTCCCGCCGCCCGCAGGGTGTCCCTGATTGGGGATTTTAACGGCTGGAACCGGGAGAGCCACCCGCTGGAGCGGAATGAGCGCGGCGTGTGGGAAATTACGCTGCCGCCTGATGCGCTGGCCCACGGGCAGAAGGTGAAGGTGCACGTGGTCGGTGCGGACGGCACGGGCAGAGATCGCATTCCCGCATGGATTACCAGGACCGTCCAGGATCCGACCACTTATGATTTTGCCGGGGAGATCTGGATGCCGGAACACCCCTATGAATGGCGGAATAACGGTTTTGATCCCTCCCGGGTGGAAGTTCCGTTCGTGTATGAAGCGCATGTAGGCATGGGCGGGGAAGAAGGGCGCGTGCATACGTACCGCGAGTTTGCGGACGAGGTTCTCCCCCGGATCGCCAGGCTGGGTTACAATACCGTCCAGCTGATGGCGATCCAGGAGCACCCCTATTACGGTTCCTTCGGCTACCACGTTTCTTCCTTTTTCGCCCCTTCCTCCCGTTTCGGCGAGCCGGAGGACCTGAAGTACCTGATAGACCAGGCGCACGGCCTGGGCATCGCCGTGCTGCTGGACGTGGTGCATTCCCACGCCGTGAAGAACGAGGCGGAAGGGCTGAACAATTTTGACGGTTCCGGAGGCATGTATTTCCTGCCCGGGGAGCGCGGCCGCCATCCGGACTGGGATTCCTGTTGTTTTGATTATGGCCGGGACGAGGTGATTGAATTCCTCCTGTCCAATGTCCGCTGGTGGCTGGAAGAGTTCCGTTTTGACGGCTTCCGTTTTGACGGCGTGACATCTATGCTGTATTTCCACCGCGGGCATGAGCCGTTCGGGGATTTGGGCGCCTACTTCGGCTCTTCCGTGGATCTGGATGCCGTGGCTTATCTGCAGCTGGCCGCCACGCTGATTCAGCGGGTGAAGCCGGGCGCCATAGCGATTGCTGAGGACATGTCCGGCATGCCGGGATTGTGCCGCCCGGTGGACGAAGGGGGGATTGGTTTTTCCCACCGTCTGGCCATGGGCATTCCCGATTACTGGATTAAGCTGCTCAAGGAGAAAAAGGATGAGGAATGGAGCATGGGCGATATGTGGCACACGCTGACCAACAGGCGCTACGGCGAGCCGCATGTGGCCTATTGCGAGAGCCATGACCAGGCCCTGGTGGGGGACAAGACTCTGGCGTTCCGCCTGATGGATGCGGAAATGTACTGGAAAATGGCCGTGGACCAGCAGAGCCTCATTATTGACCGCGGCATGGCGCTGCACAAGATGATCCGCCTGGTGACGTTGGCTACCGGGGGGGAAGGCTGGCTGAATTTCATGGGCAACGAATTCGGGCATCCGGAATGGATTGATTTTCCGCGCGAAGGCAACGGCTGGTCTTACGAATACTGCCGCCGCCAGTGGTCCCTGGTGGACAATCCTTCCCTCAGGTTCAAGTTCCTGAATGCCTTTGACCAGGCGATGGTCCGCCTGGCGCAGGAAGCCCGCCTGCTGAATAATCCGCCGCCTTTCCCGCTTAATATTGACGAGACCAACCATGTCATGGCATTCCACCGCGGCGGTCTGTTGTTTGTGTTCAACTGGTCCGGAGACAGGGCTATCATGGATTACATGCTGCCCGTTCCCCAGAAGGGGGAATGGCGGGTAGTGCTGGATACGGACAACGCCCGTTTCGGCGGTTTCGGGAGGCAGGATGTTTCCATGCCGCATTTTACGGATGGGGAGGGGAATCTTTCCCTGTACCTGCTGCCGCGTACGGCCCTGGTCCTGAAGAGGGTAGGTTCCGCCGTCATGGCCCGCCACCCGGGGCGGGAGGATTAGCGTGCAATTCCAAAAACGGACGGTTTACTTATCCGTTCGTGAAAGGGAGCGTAGTGCGGGGCTGCGTACGGAACGCGGGATGGATATGCGCTGTTACTCCCGGAAAGTGTCCGGACGGCAGGCTGTTACCACTGCGCGGGAAGTTCCCGCAAGGGGGGCGCTCCTGAGTCCGCCTTTTTCAGGCGGATGGTCAGGATGTCTGTTTTAAAGTCTTTGGACTTCTCGTTGTTGCGGCCCCACAAAATGGCACCTTGCGTGGTCATTTCCGGATAAAACGTTTTTTCCGTGGAAAGGAAGCCCGGTTTATCCGCCGCAACATGCACGGGCTTGTGCCTGTTCAGGGAGAGCGTGACGGGTGCCTGGCCGGCGTAGTCTCCGTTTACTCGCAGGCTGGCTCCAGAAGGAATGCTGCGGATGGTGATGTCCCGGGAAGAACTGCTGCATGAGAGGCTTGCGCCGCAGAATGCGGAGAGCAGGAGAAGATGCGGGAAAAGGCCGTGAGTCATTGCTCTGGAAAAAATCAATGGTGTTCCGCCATTTTCATGGCGGCCTGCTTGATCTGGGCCGCCATGGAGTTGAGGGCGTTCGCCCTGGTGGGCGCCAGGTGGTCCTTCAGGCCGGTTTTGTCCAGCTTGGACATGTCCGCCTTCAGAATTTCTTCCGGAGGCAGGCCGGAAAGCAGCCGGATGAAGACGGCAATGAGGCCCTTGGTGATGAGGGAATCGCTGTCTGCGTACAGTTTCAGTACGCCGTTGTCCGGTTCCGTGTGAAGCCATACGCGGGATTGGCATCCCTTGATGAGGGAGTTCTCCGTTTTGTAAGCTTCATCCAGCCTGGGCAATTTTTTACCCAGGCTGATGATGTATTCGTAGCGTTCCGTCCAGTCCTGGAACAAATCCAGTTCATCCAGCAGGTCTTGCAGGCGTTCTTCGTAGTTCATGGCTCGGAGATTGGGTAGGATGGGCCGGGCGGGTTATCCCCGGCGGGCGTCTGCAAGCGTGGCGAGCACGGCTTTCTGGGCATGCACCCTGTTTTCCGCTTCCCGGAAGATAACGGGAGCAAAATGTTCCAGCACGTCTTCCGTGATTTCCTTGCCGCGGTAGGCGGGCAGGCAGTGGAAAACGGAGTGGCCGGAGGCGGCATGTTCCAGCAGCTCCCTGTTCACCTGGTAGGGGTAGAAGTGTTTTTCCTTGGACAGTCCTTCCGATTCCTGGCCCATGGAAAGCCAGACATCCGTGTTGATGACGGAAGCTCCCTTGACGGCTTCCACGGGGTCCGTGGTGAAGATGACGTTCTCGCAGTCCAGATGCCTGCGGAAGTCTTCCAGGGGAAGGTAATTGGTAGGGGCTCCGATGGCGAGCGTAAAGCCCAGCCTCTTGGCCGCCCACATCCAAGAGCGGGACATGTTGTTGTCCCCGTCCCCCACGAAGGCGATTTTCATATCCTTCCAGGAACCGGGGCCGTAGATTTCCTCAATGGTAAGCAGGTCCGCCAGGATCTGGCAGGGGTGCTCCTCGTCCGTCAGGGCATTGATGGTGGGAATGCCGGAAAAGCTGGCGAATTCCTCCACCTCCTGCTGTCCGTAAGTCCGGATGGCGGCGCCGTGGATCATACGTCCCAGCACGCGGGCCGTATCCTTGATGGGCTCTCCACGCCCGAGCTGGATGTCATGGACGGAAAGGAACATGGGACGGCCCCCCAGTTCACTGATGCCCACTTCAAAGGAAACGCGGGTGCGGGTGGAGGATTTGGAAAAGATGAGCGCCCAGGTCTGCCCCTTCAGGGGAAGGCGTTCGTGATGGCCGCGTTCCGCCTTAAGCCGGTGGCCCAGGGCGAGCAGGTCCCGGATTTCGTCTCCGGTAAGCTGTTCGATGGAAAGGAGGTTGTTCATGGTTTTTGAAAGGGAATAAAAACGGGAAAGCCGCACCATACTCCCTGTTTTCTTAAAAGAAAAGGGAATAATGCGGCTTTCCAGGGAGGGATGGAGATGCCTTTACTTACAGCCTGGCCGCCGCCTGGTCCGGCCACGGTACGGGAGCGCCTTCACGGGCTCCGGCGGGATTATTCTTCTTGTAGGTGGGCATTTGGGCCTTGCGCTCCTTGAGCAGGGTGGTCATGGTCCTGGCCATGACCTTAACGCGTTCCGGCTGCTGTTCCGCCAGGTTGTGCTCTTCGCTGATGTCCTCCTTGAGGTTGAAGAGTTCGAACTTCTGGTCAGGGTGCCAGTAGATAAGCTTCCAGTCCCCCTGGCGCATGGCCGTGCTGGGGGAATAAAGGGAGTTGTTTCCGTTCCCTTCCCCCCATACGTTGGGCGTGTGGAAGAGCAGGGAGCGGTTGGGATTCATGCTGCCGCCTTTCAGCAGGGCAACAAAGCTTTTGCCGTCCACAACCTGAGGCGCCTGAATTTTTTTTGCTCCTGCTATTTCCAGAATGGTGGGGAAAAAGTCTTCAATGATGACGGGAGTAGTGCAGACGCTTTCCGCCTTCGTGACCCCGGGCCAGTAGACGATCATCGGTTCCCGGATGCCGCCTTCCCGGTTGGAACCCTTGCCGAAGCTAAGCGGGTAATTGGATTCCTTGTTGCCCATGCGCCCGCTGATGGCAAGGCCCCCGTTGTCCGCCATGAAGATGATGACGGTATTTTTATCCAGATTGTTTTTTTTCAGGTATTCCCGGATGTCGCCCAGGCTCTTGTCCATCCCCTGGATCAGGGCGGAATAGCGTTTTTCGTTGTCGGACCATTTGTGGCCGTCATTGGGGTTGGAGTACTCTTCCGCAAACCTCTTGTCATAACCGCGCATGTCGAAGGGGGCATGGATGGCGTAGTGGGACATGTACAGGTAGAAAGGCTTGTCCGCCTCCCTGGGGTTTTTCCGGATGGCGTCCAGGCGTTTCAGTGCCTCCTGCGTCAGGGCTTCCGTCAGGAATGTGTCGTTTTCATAGTAATTATTTTCATCCAGTCCGCGGACATGGAAATTCCCCGTGCCGTATTTCCGGGAACCCCGGTAGTCCGCCGGGCCGCCTATTTCCGTGCCGGCGATATTGTAGTCAAAGCCGAAGAGCCTGGGATTGGCTCCGGGCGTATTTTTGGAGCCGAAATGGGCTTTTCCGCAGTGGATGGTGGTATACCCCTGTTTTTTGAGCAGGGCGGGCAGCCCAAGCACCTGGGTGAAGGGTTTTTCCATCCTGTACTGGATTTTTTCTTCCGTCAGGGGAAGATGGGTGGTTCCGGATGCCCTGGTTCCTGCCGGCTGGATGCCGTTGACGCTCCAGTCTGCGGGAGCCTTGAGCGCTTGATGGCCTGCGTCCGTGGTTTGGTCACGCAGGAGCGTCCAGTTCGTGACGCGGTGGCGGGCGGAGTTCATGCCGGACATGAGGCTGCATCGGCTGGGGGAACAGATAGGCTGCGCGTAGGCGTTCGTGAAGACCATGCCCTGCTTGCCCAGAGCCTCCATGTTGGGCGTGCGGTAGCGCTTGTTCAGGAAAGTAGGTTTGGGAGTGCCGTCCTCTTCCCGCCAAAAGGGCAGGGATGTATCCTGCCAGCCCATGTCGTCCACCAGAAAGAGGATGATGTTGGGGCGTTTCGGTTCTGCCGCGCGGGATGCTTTTACGGAAGCTGCGGAAGCAGAGCAGGCGCTTCCCAGCAGGAACGGGATGAGAAAGGCTGCAATACGGGAAATGTTCATTACTAAGAAAACCAGTACTTATTATAATAACGCATGAGACGGACGTTTCTGTCAAGGATTCGTATTCCCGCGGCAGTTTGTTCGGGAACGCCCCGTTTTTCCGGTGCGGCGTGTACCGGGATGAAAGAGCCTTATTCAAACAGGGCCGGATAGGATTTTCGGGCCAGGGCCGTGCTCAAGTCCACGATAGACCTGCTGTTGGGGGCCTGGAGCGCCTTTTGCGCCATGTCCCGGCACTGGCCGTAGTCCAGATTGCGGATGGCATACCGGATGATGGGGACAAGGTGGACCCCCACGGACATGGAGGTGGCCCCCAGGCCGATCAGCAGGGGAAGCAGGGTGATGTCCCCCGCCATTTCCCCACAGATGGCCGTGGGAATGTTTTCCCGTTCTCCGGCGGTGATCGTCATGTCCATGATGCGTATCACGGCAGGATGCGTGGGGCGGAACATATTGGCGACGCGGTTGTTGACCCGGTCCACGGCAATAGTGTACTGGGTGAGGTCATTCGTGCCTATGGAGAAGAAATCCACCTCGCGCGCCAGCACGTCCGTCATGATGGCGGCGCTGGGCACTTCAATCATGATGCCCACTTTCAAGTCCCGCGCATAGGGGATGTTCTTCCTTTCCAGTTCTTCCCGGCATTCCTGGAGGATGTGCTTGGCTGTGACCACTTCCGTATAGCCGGAGACCATGGGGAACATGATGCCGCAGCCGGGCGTGTCCGCGCAGGCACGGAGAATGGCCCGGAGCTGCTGTTTGAACAGCTCCGGGCGGCTGAGGGAGACGCGGATGCCCCGCCAGCCAAGGAAGGGGTTCGGTTCCGGAGTGCGGAGCTGTTCGCACGGCAGCTTGTCACCGCCTGAGTCCAGGGTGCGGAAGATAACGCCGTGGGGGGAACAGCCTTCCGCCAGTTTTCTGTAGTAGCGCGTCTGTTCTTCTTCATCCGGCATGCCGGATGGGTTGCCCAGCAGAAAGAATTCCGTGCGGAACAGGCCTACCCCTTCCGCTCCCACCTCCTTGATGCCGGAATATTCATGGGGGAACTCCACGTTGACGGACAGGCGGATGTTGCGTCCGTCCCTGGTGATGGTGGGCAGGCCGCGCAGCGCTTCCAGCGCCTTGTAGGCCTTTTCCTTTTCCACCTGGAGGCGGTGGTAGTATTCCTCCGTTTCTTTCGTGGGTTTCAGGATGAGCACGCCCTTGTAGCCGTCCAGGATGGCGGGGGAGTGGCTTTCCACTTTCAGAAGGGCCTGGTCAAGCCCCACGACGGCGGGGATGCCCATGGAGCGGGCGAGAATGGCTGTGTGGGAAACGGAGGAACCTATTTCCGTGGCAAAGCCGTGAATCAGGCTGGCATCCATGGCGGCCGTGTCGGAAGGGGTCAGGTCGTAGGCCACCAGAACCTGGTCTTTTTCCGTTTCTTCCTCGTCTTCAGGAGGTTCCGTGCTGCGGAGGTTGTTGATGACCCGCTGCATGACATCCTCCATGTCCGCCGTTTTGGCGCGCAGGTAGGGGTCGTCCACACGGCGCAGAACTTCCATGTAGTTCTGCATGACCACATAAAAGATGTGCTCCACGTTCTGGAGGCGCTTGAGCAGTTCCGTCTGAACCTGCTGGAGGATAATTTTATCCTGAAGGAGAAGGATGTGGGCGTCGAAGATGGAGGCATCTTTCTCTCCGGATATCTGGATCATGCGTTCCCGCAGCGTCCTGATCTGGTCCGCAGTAGTTTGCAGCGCCCGGTGGAAGCGCACCAGCTCGGCATCCACTTCTTCCGGGGAAATATCGTACGCTACGGGTTCCTTGGAACCGCTGATCTGAATTTTAATCTTGCCCAGAGCAATGCCGGGGGAAACGGGAATGCCCTGAAGCCAGGTTTCTTCCGTTGAAATGGGTTCCTGAATCATCTGCGGGCTTAATGGCCCGGTCTCATATGGCCGTGAGCCGGAGTGTTCAATCTTCTTCAAACTTGCGGTAAATCAGGTCTTCCAGCGCGTTCAGCGCTTCCTGTTCGTCCTTCCCTTCCGCCGTGATGGTGATCTTGGAGCCGTGGCCTACCGCCAGCATCATCAAACCCAGAATGCTCTTGCCGTCAACTTCCTCGCCATCCTTCTCCACGACAATGTCTGCATCAAATTTGCTGGCCAGTTTGACGAATTGAGCAGCCGGGCGTGCGTGAATGCCGAGTTTGTTGATGATGGTGAGTTCCTTGGTGACCATGGAATTTGAAGTAAGGGGTGATAACGGTTGCTACAACGGTAAGTACACTAATTAAAGTTTTTTTCCAAGAGTTTTTTGTCAGTCCTAGTTTTCGGAGGATTGGAAGTTTGACATGAGGCGGCGGTTGAACTCCCCGGCCATGTCGATGCCCATGTCCTTGAGATGATAGTCCATGGCGGCTACTTCCACCAGCCTGGCAATATCCCTGCCGGGAGCCACGGAAAGCTGAACATGGAGCACTTTTTCCCCCAGGACGTCCAGCCCCTCCCGCTCCAGGCCAAGCCTGTCCAGCTCTTCCTGGTCCTTGGCGGGAATGAGGGTGACGATGAGGTCCAGACGCTTGTTGTGGCGGATGGATTTCAGGCCGAAAAGGGTGGTGATGTTGACGATGCCCAGGCCGCGTACCTCCATGAAGCCGCGGCTCATTTCCGGAGCGCTGGCCACCAGTTCTCCGCCCACGTTGCGCACGTACACCATGTCGTCCGCCACGAGGGCCGCGCCGCGTTCAATCAGGCCCAGGGCCGTTTCACTCTTCCCCACGCCGCTCTTGCCGCGGATGAGGACGCCCACTCCGCGCACGTCCACCATGCAGCCGTGCAGGGTGACGCTTTCCGCGAATTCGTTTTCCAGAATGATGGTGGCTGAGTTGACGAATTTCATGGTCACCAGGCTCGTGCGGAAGACGCAGACGCCGGCTTCATCCGCCAGCTCCACGATTTCCCGGGGGGGAATTTTGTCACGGGAGAAGACGATGCCCGGCACCTCGCACCGGAACATGCGCTGAATGCGAGATTTGCGCATGCCTTCCGGCAGTTTTTGAAGATAGGCCAGCTCCGCGGAGCCGAAAACCTGGATACGTTTGTTGGCAAAGTAGGAGTAGAAGCCGGCGATCGCCAGCCCGGGGCGGTTGAGGGCGGGTTCGCAGATGTGGCGGCTGAGGCCGGCGGGGCTGTTGATGAGTTCCAGTTGAAGGGCTTCCTTGTACTTGCCGTAAAATTTGGACAGGGTGACGAAATCCACTTTCTTCACTTTGGATTTGCTGAACATAATCCTATATAAAGGAACAAAACACACGCGAGAGCAATCAAATATTGTTCCCGGCGCCATGTGCGGGCTCCATTTTTTGAAAAAAGGCCCGTTCCGGCATGGAATGCCACACTTTACCGGTTGATTTGAAGCCCCAGGCATGGTCTGATGAAGGCATGAACAGACTGGATCAATTAGCCACCTTGTTGAGATTTCCAAGCATTTCCGCACAGAAGGAACACGCCCGGGACGTGAGTGATTGCGCGGACTGGCTGGTAGACAAATTGTCCGGCATGGGATTGGAAGCAAAGGCCTGTAAAACGCCCCTCCATCCCATTGTGCTGGCCCGCAGCCCGCGGGAGGAAGGAAAGCCCACCGTGCTGATTTACGGCCATTACGACGTGCAGCCCGTAGATCCTGTGGAATTATGGGAATCCGACCCGTTTGAACCGGAAGTGAGGGACGGGAAGATTTACGCCCGCGGCGCTACGGACAACAAGGGGCAGCTGTTCGCCCATATTCTGGGCGTGGAGGAATTGCTCTGCCAGAACGGAGGCCACCTCCCCGTAAATGTGATTTTCCTTCTGGAAGGGGAGGAAGAAGTGGGCAGCGGCAGTCTTTCCCAGTTTATCAAGGAGCACAGGGAAGAGCTGGCCTGCGACGTTATTGTAGTTTCCGATACCGGCATGGCCGCTCCGGACACCCCTACGTTTTCCTACGGGCTGCGCGGCCTGGCCGGGGCGGAAATTATCGTCAAAGGCCCTTCCGCGGATCTTCATTCCGGCGTATTCGGAGGAGCGGTGGCCAATCCCATCGCCGCTCTTGCGGAAATAATCGCCTCCTTCCACGATGAAGAGGGGCGTGTGGCCGTGAGAGGGTTTTACGACGGCGTGGAACCTATCGCCACATGGGAACGCAGCATGTGGGCCACGGTTCCCGGCATGAGCAATGAGGAGCTGGCTCAGCTGACGGGCGTGGAAACCGTGGTGACGGAGGCCGGTTTCACCGGAGCGGAATGTATTTTTGCCCGCCCGACGCTGGAAATCAACGGTATCGGCGGAGGTTACCAGGGTGAGGGAAGCAAGACGATTATCCCCAGCCATGCCTTTGCCAAAATTTCATGCCGCCTGGTGCCGGGACAGCAGCCTGAAAGGATTGCAACCCTGCTGGAAGAACATGTAAAGAAACATTCCCCCAAGGGCGTCACGGTGGAATTCAGGCGGGGCCATGGCGGGAATGCTTACGTGTGCGATCCGAATTCCGAGTTCGGTCTTGCCGCCCAGCAGGCGCTGGAAGAGGCTTTTGGCCACAAACCCGTGCTGGTAAGGGAAGGGGGCAGCATCCCGATCATTGAAGAGATGAAGCGCGTGCTGGGAGCGGATGCCCTGATGCTGGGCATGTGCCTTCCGGATGCCCGCATCCATTCCCCCAATGAGAACTTTCCCGTGGATTTGTTCTCCAAGGGCATTGACATGAGCCAGATTCTTCTGCGCCGCCTGGGGCAGATCAAGCATTGACCTTTTTATGGACCAGCCTGTAGCCGCTGAAATAGTCAACCTGCACAAGACCTTTAAAACAGGTCTTGGCAAACCCGTGGTGCATGCCGTGCGGGGGATAGACATGAATATCCGGCAAGGGGAGGTATATGGCCTCATTGGCCCGAACGGCTCCGGCAAGTCCACCCTGATGAAGGCCCTGCTGGGGCTGGTGAGGCCTACGGAAGGTTCCTGTTCCATTTTCGGCAGGTCCAGCCTAGCTCCGGACAGCAAGGAGGAAGTGGGCTTTCTTCCGGAAAATCCCTACTTTTACAAATTCCTGACGGGGGCGGAAACTGTTTCCTTTTACGGCAGGCTGTGCGGCCTGAGCGGAAAATCCCTGAAAGAGAAAGTCAGGGAACTGCTGGAGCTGGTGGGATTGGCTGATGCGGCGGACAGGCGGCTGGGCGGCTATTCCAAGGGGATGCTCCAGCGCATCGGCATGGCGCAGGCCCTGGTTCAGTCCCCCCGCCTGCTGGTTCTGGACGAACCGACCGCCGGCGTGGATCCTCTGGGGTCGAGGGATATCCGGAACATTATCGAAAACCTGAAAGGGCGGGGGATGACCGTATTTCTGTGTTCCCACCTGCTGGAACAGGTGCAGGAGGTTTGCGACCGGGTGGGCGTCATTTTTAAAGGGCTGCTCATTGCGGAAGGGTCTGTGAATGAGCTGACGCGGGATTCCGACAAGCAGGAAATACTTCTGGAACATGCTTCCCCGGAATTGATGGAACGGCTGAAGGAGATGGTGAAGGAAGACGGCCGTGCCGTTTGGCTGGAGGATGGGCATCCGCGCAACTCCCTGGAAAGCGTATTTCTAAAAAGTTTGTTGGAATGGAAGGAAAAGCATCCCAATCCGGAACCGTAAGCGGTCCGGCGGCTGCCAAACGGGAAGTGCGCCGCATGATACGTGAAAGGGTGGGCGGATTGGATGCCGCCGCCCGGGAAGCCATGTCCCGTTCCATCTGCCTCCGTGTGTCGGCTCTGGTGCGGGAGAAGAATTTCCGGCGCGTGGCTGTTTTTGCCGCCAGGCCGGGAGAGGTGGATTTGCTTTCCCTGCTGGATCTGCTTCCGGACCGGGAATGGTACTTCCCGCTGGTGCATGAGGGGAGAAGGCTGAGTTTTCACCGTGTATGCCATCACGGGGAATTGGTGGCGGGCAGCTGGGGCATACGCGAACCCGGTCCGGGATGCCCGGAACTGCATGCGGGGGAAATGGATTTGATCGTGCTGCCTGGGGCCGCATTTACCAGGGACGGCAAGCGGCTGGGGTATGGCGGCGGATTTTATGATACGCTGCTGGCCGGCCCGGCTGCTGGGGTGCCGCTGGCGGGAGTCTGCTTCCCCTGCCAGCTTCTGGACGATCTGCCCATGGAAGCCCATGACAGGCATGTGGACATGGTGATTGCGCCGGGAGGGGAGTAACAGTAACACCCTTCCGGAGAAAGGGAAAGAGGCTAGATACGGAACCGGTGTTTCTGCACGGTCAGTTTATAAAACAGGTCGTAGCGGGCGTTGAGCAGGGGCTGGAGGTATTCTACCCCTCCGGCTACCTGACCGCGGATGTCCGCATACAGTTTTCGGTAGTCGGAAAGTCCGCTGATCATGGCTTCATACAGGGGGGTGCGTAGCCCGCATTCCACGGCAATGTGCATTTCCGCCGCTGCGGCCACGATCTGGCGGGACAGGCGGAACTGCATCCAGGCCAGCCCCAGGTTGCCGCCCACCCAGACGGCCAGGGCCGCGCCTACGCAGGCGAACCCTGCTGCGTGCTCTCCGAAACAGCCCAGCAGGGCTCCCAGAATCACCAGAAGGAGCATCAGCTTGATTTCCGTCCTCATCACATCCTCCTGATCCAGAAAAAGCTTGCTGAGGCACGGCTTGATGCCGAAGTCCTTCAGGGGCATGTAAATGGAACGTCCCAGCCTCTCCTTGTACACTTCCAGATCCGTCTGGAGTTTTGCGGCCGGGAAATCCCCTATGTCGCAGTCCCATTGTTCCTTCACGCGCGGGCGCACATGGTTCCAGTGCGTCTGGCAGATGTTCAGGAATTCCTTGTTGTAATACGCGTGCCGTTCCTCAATGCCGGATTTGACCAGCTCATAAAACCATTCGTCAATGACGGGAGGAAGTTTGTGCAGGATCATCGTGCGCCGGATGGATAGGAAACGCCCCATCTGGCGTGCCGACTTTTTCCCCAGACGCGGCACGCAGTCCTGCACGTATTGCGCGTACGCCTTGAGGCGTGCCGGCATTTCATCCTCCATCTGGAGCTGGATGCGGTCGATTTCCCGGTCAATAGACGTCAGGAAGCCGGAATCCATCTTGGAAAGGCGGCTCAGTTCATCAAGCACCTTCCCCTGTTCTTCCAGAAGGCTGTCCGTAGCCAGCAGGAGGCGTTCCACGCGCTTGTCCGTCAGCGGGCTGCGTTTCAGCACTTCCTGAACGCATGCCGTCAGGGCTTCCACTCCTTCCCCTGCATGCTCTCCGGCGGTCGTGACAGGGTACAGAGGCAGCTGCACGCCCAGGTGTTCCCGGGAGGTGGAGCGTAGCTCCTCTTTCAAGGATTGAAGCTTCTCAAAGGAGAGCAGCTCCGCATGGGTGATGACGAGAACCATGCGGGAATGAAGACGTTCCTCCAGCGTCCGGAGATAGTCCCACAGGGCGGAATGGTTGCCGTCACTGGCGGAAATAACCACAAGGATGGCATCCGATTTGGGAACGATGTGCTTCAGCTTTCTGGGGGCATCCTCCTGTTCCAGGCCGATGGTATCCCAGAACTCCAGGTTGAGCAGGGCGTCCGACGGGTAAAAAAGGTCCAGAACCCATTCATGGGTGTGTGGGGCGGGATGAGGCCTGTACTGCCAGCGGACCAGTGTGGCTTCACTGGACACGCGGGAACAGAACTGTTCCCCGGCCAGGGCGTCCAGCGTAGAGGATTTGCCGGACCCTGTCATGCCGATGACGGTGACATTCTGCGGAGAGCAGCATTCGGCCAGGGCTTCCTCCACCTTTTTCTGGGAATCGAAATGACGGTCGGGGCCGATGCGGGCGGAAAACGCCGCGGCGGCATCCGCTACGTCCCGCACCGCATGCGGAATCACGTTTTTTCCTCCTGTCAGCATGGGGTGATGAAATCAGGTCTCCGTCCGGGCTGTTCCGGTTTTCCGGAACAAACCTACACGCCGCTTTTCCTTCTGTCCAACTAAAATCACGAAGCGGGAGCGTACGAGCGGCCGCCGAAAATAGCCGTCCCTACGCGGACGAGCGTGGCTCCTTCCTCTATTGCCGTTTCAAAGTCGTGGCTCATGCCCATGGACAGTTCCGTCAGCGTGGCTCCTCCCCTGCCGGACAGGACTTCCTTCAGCTCCCGGAGGCGGCGGAAATAGGGCCGCGCCTCCTCCGGATTTTCCACCGGGGGGGGAATGCACATAAGGCCGGCGATTTCAAGATGGTTCAGGGAGGACAGCTCCGGCCATTCCTTTTCCAGGGTTTCCGGGAAGAATCCGAACTTACTGTCTTCATTGCCTACGTTCACTTCCAGCAAAATGCGGGGCCGTTTTCCCGTTTCCTGAGCCACGGTATCCATGAACCGGGCCAGGCGCAGGGAGTCCACGGCATGGATCAGCGTGAAATATTCCAGGGCCTTGCGCACCTTGTTGCGCTGGAGGGGGCCAATGAGATGCCATTCCGTATCCGGAGGAAGGGAGGGGATTTTTCCCAGTCCCTCCTGGACCTTGTTTTCACCGAAAATGCGCTGGCCCGCATCATGGCACGCTTTCACATCCTCTGCGGGAAAAGTTTTGCTGACGGCGACGAGGCGGACGGAACCCGCCGGACGTCCGGCGCGGAGTTCCGCTGCGCGTATGCGGGAGAGAATATGTTCCAGATTTTGTTGGATGCTCATGATGGATGGTTCAGTTCAGGGATGGCTGTGCGGACGCGTGGCTCATGATATGGTGCAGGGGAGAGAGCCGCCGCATGGCCATGGCCCAGACCTTGGAAGAATCCGTTTCCAGGCAGATGTCCGGCACCATGGGGGAAACATACCAGGCACGGTCATTCAGTTCCCGGCGCAGCTGGGGCGGCGTCCATCCGCTATGGCCTACGTAGGCGCGCAGGATGGCGCGGGGGTCTTCCAGGTATTCCAGGGCCTGTTCCTCCTGCAGATGAAACTGGACGCGCAATTTATCCTCCGTGCGGATGAAAGCGGCGAAGATGAGCTGGTTGCGTTCTACGGGTCCTCCCTTGAAGATGGGCACGGCGTAAAGGGATTCCGGTATTTCCGTATGGCGGGCTACGTCCCCCACATTCATGCCGGACGGATGATTCAAAATATGGCCGATGACAAATTCCTTCTCCGCCCGGCTCAGGAAGATGACGGAATGATGGAATCCGGCGCCATCCAGGTAGGGGGCGGCAACCAGAAGGTGCCCCGCCAGGTTTTCATTGCTGATATCTTCGTGTTCCATCATGGCCATAAATCTACGTTACCAAATGTGACGGATGCAGGCAACCATGCGTTCAAACGGCCATGTCAGGAGGCGGTGAAAACGGAACACCGGAAAAACAGGAGGGAAGGGGAGCTTTTACCCGAGTGTATAGCGGGTCCCTCCGGAGGAACGGACGGCGGTTCTTGAATTTCCGGACGTCCTGCGGGCGACCGCCCTCCTGGAGGGAACGGATTTTTTCCCGGTTGATGCCGTTTGCTTGCGGGAAAGGGCAACGGCGGGGGGGCGGGAAGCCCTGCGGCGGTGGGAAATGACGGAGGCCGTATTGGCGTTTTCCATGCGGTCTGGAGCGGAAGCCATGACCAGCAGGGGAGAATCCTGCATTTTTTCCGCCTGGGCCAGGGCTTTCAGAGACGCGTCAATGGAACAGCGTTCGATTACGACCGGGTCACCGGTACGGAGCAGGTTGAAGGCCTCATATACGTCATTGCTCGTCATCCGGACGCAGCCGTAGGAGGCGGGGGTGCCGATGGTGCGTTCCTCCGCCGTACCGTGGATATAAATCAGGCGCGAGTGAGCGTTCCGGTTACGGGGTTCCAGGCCTTCCAGCCACATGATGCGCGTGACGATGGGGTCCCGGCCCGGAGAATTGGGCGCGACGCATTCCCCGGTGGGCTTGCGGCTTTTAAACACCATGCCCTTGGGTTGTCCGCTGCCGATTTTGGAAGCGATGCGATGGGCGCCCAGAGGAGTGCGGCAGCTTCCCTTTCTGTCTCCCAGGCCGAATTTGGAAGTGCTGACAGGGTAGGTCTTCACCACCCGGCCATTGCGCATGACGGCCATTTTCTGGTCCCTGACGCTGACGACCGCGCCGTCTTTCACGATGGCAGTGGGCTCATAATCCGGACGGGAACAGGATGCCAGGACTCCGAACACAGCGAAAGCTGCGCCGGCGAGTTGAATCAGGCGTGCTGCTTGCGAGAGAGGCGCAGGCATGGGAAAGGCGTCAGTTCTTGGCTTTGGCAGTTTGCTTGGCGGGCAGCAGGTTGGAAATCATGCGGCCCAGGGAACAGAAACCTGTGTAATAGAAACCCAGGAAAGGAATCATCAGGATGGGGGAAAGGTAATGGCCCTGGCGGATCATGATGATGATCAGGTTCAGGAAGAAAGTTCCGCAGGCGATTTCCAGAACGGGAATGACGACGGATTTAATAGCCCGGTACCCGTTGCGTTTGAGCTGGGAGACGTGCCGACGGTCTTCCTTCCGGTCTACGCCGTATTTGGGCGTGCGGACGAAGGCGGACTGATGGCCGAAGATGGCTTCCAGAACAGCCTTGGCGTTGTTGACCGCCATGCCCACGCTCAGCGTGAGAAGGAGGGGGAGGTACGGCAGTTCCTTCCACCAGGATTTGGGACGCACCACGATTTGGGCGCTCATGTAAAAGATGCAGACGGCCACGCTGGTCATGAAGAACAGGGCCACATTCACAAACCACATGAAGACCGTTTCATTTTCCGGAATACGCTGCGTGCAGATGGGGTACACCAGGAAGCAGAGCAATGCCAGGAGCAGATAGGAATAATTGCAGGTGAGGTGGGTGGTGGCTTCTACCTTGGCTTTAAGGGGGGCATTGGAGCGCCAGATGTCCAGCAGGATTTTCTGGCAGACCTGAATGGAACCCTTGGTCCACCGGTGCTGCTGGGACTTGAACCCGTCCATGTCCACGGGAAGTTCCGCCGGGGTAACGACGTCGTTCAGGTAGATGAAGCGCCAGCCCCTGAGCTGGACACGGTAGGAAAGGTCCATGTCTTCCGTCAGGGTGTCATGGGACCATCCGCCTGCGTCGCCGATCACGCACTTGCGCCATATGCCGGCAGTGCCGTTGAAGGTGAAGAAGCGGCCGGAACGGTTGCGAGCCGTCTGTTCCATGGCAAAATGGCCGTCCAGGTACATCCCCTGGATGCGGGTAAGGAGATTGTATTCACGGTTGATGTGGCCCCAGCGGGTTTGAACGAGGCCCACGTTTTCATCCGTGAAGAAATGGATGGTTTTTTGCAGGAGATCCGGTTCCGGAACGAAGTCAGCATCCAGAATCAGCAGGAATTCCCCCTTCGCTACTTTGGTAGCCGCTTCCAGCGCGCCTGCCTTGAAGCCGGTGCGGTCCGTGCGGTGGATGCAGACGGCGTCAAAGCCGCGGGACTTTAATTCCTCCACCTTGCGGTAGCATTGTTCCGTGGTGTCGTCTGTAGAATCGTCCAGAATCTGGATTTCCAGCTTGTCCTGCGGATAATCCAGAGCGGCTACGGATTCCAGAAGGCGGTCCACGACGAACTTCTCATTGAACATGGGGAGCTGGACCGTCACGACGGGCAGTTCCTGGAAGCGTGCTTTGGGCTGGGGCTTGTTATTACGGTTCTTCCAGTACAGGTAAACGATGCTCAGGCGGTGGAAGCCATATCCTGCCAGGCCGACGAGGACCAGAAGATAGCACAAAAGCCAGATAAAATTGTAATTTAAAGACATGCAGGGGGTACAAAGGGGGTTGGTATCTTTTTGCGTCAGGGAAGGGGGATTTCCTTGACGTGACGCCCGTATAGGACACCATAGGGCGAGAGTCAAGACATATTCCGTTTTGCTTAACCTTTTTGAGTGTTGTTATGAAGAGATTGTATCTGCTGGCCGCAGCTGTATCCGTCACGGGGGGAATGGCGTTTTCCGCTCCACAAGAAGATGCCCCGGAGAAGGAGGCGGCAGTACTGGATGTGCAAACGCCGCCGTCCGGCAAGCAGGACCAGCCGGCCATTCCGGAACGCCTGCTGGACGACTCCCACATGAATGAGGAGCTGGGCATCAACGAATTTACCGCGCCGTCCATCCGCAAGATTTTTGAAGATTTGGAGGGGCTTCCTGAAATACCGGAAAAGGTGGCCTTGCGCGCACGCCCGGAGCGGCCTCCCATGGACCGCTGTTCCCTGGCTCTCCAGTTGGGCGGCATGATGGCGGACGGCTTCGTAATCGTGCAGTGCGGCAAGATGAATGAGGTGAAACCCATTGCTCTGGATCTTTCCAGCTATGCAAAGGCCATTGGCGCCGGAGAGAGGGTGAACCGCCACGCCGCCAGCCTGCTGAAAAATGCGGAAGACGGGGATTTGAGCAGTTTCAAAAACAACTTGGCCCTTATTCAATCCGATGTGGAACAGGAACTCGCCTCCCTGAGGGATTCCGATATGGCGAACCTGATCGGCCTGGGGGGATGGATACGCGCCCTGGACGCCGCTACCGCGGCTCTGGATAACAAATTTGCGGAGGACAAGGCGAAAGTCATTTTCCAGCCGGATGTCCCGGAATATTTTCATTATATTCTGGACGGGGTGGAGCCGGAAATGAAGGAACGCCGGGACATTGCCAAAATCATGAACCTTCTGACGGTCTTGCAGGAGCAGATGACGCTGGCTCCGGACGCCAAACCCGACAAGGCCGGCGTGGAAGCCATCCGCAAAACGACGCTGGAGTTGCTCAAGGCGGCTCTGGCCCCTGTGGAATCATAATTCCTCTCTCCGGCAGGCATACATCTATGGTTCTTCCCCTTTTGACCAGTCTGGAAGTGCGTCTTACTCCCCGCAGCCTGTACTTGCGGAATGAAAAACTGGAGCGGATGATTCGGGATGATGGCCGCATCCCGATGCCTTACAACGTAAGCATCCGCAATGCGGGAGACGGCGCCGTGCGCATCATCGGCAAAAAGTGGACCGTCCGTTCCCATGAAGACGGCACCCAGGTGATTGAAGGGGATGAACTGTTCGGTTCACGCCCCCTGTTGTGCCAGGGACAGATTTTTGCGTTCAACGGCCTTCAGATGCTGCGGTTGCCGGCGCGCATCCAGTTGACTCTCCTTGTCCGGGACGAGGCGGGAATCCTTTATCATACGGATCCCGTCAGCCTTAAATGGTGAAATAAAAAGCCCTGCAATATTCATGCAGGGCTTTTTTCTGGATAAGGGATAGAGGAAGAATCTGAGGATAAAAGTCTATAAGTTAATAAGACTGTTCCTTAATTCCTACTTCCTCTAATTGTTGCTTTCGAGCTAACCTTCTTCATCATCCCCGTGGTTGAGGATGAAGTTCAGATCGTCAATGCCCAGGCTGGAGGTAAACCCTTCGTCACCCAGCACGTTGGCGACGAGCTGGTTTTTCTGATGCTGGAGAATGCGGATTTTTTCTTCCACGGAATCCTTCGTCAGAAGGCGGTAGGCGATCACCTTGTTTTTCTGGCCGATGCGGTGCGTACGGTCGATGGCCTGGCTTTCTACGGCCGGGTTCCACCACGGGTCATATAGAACGACATAGGAGGCAGAAGTAAGGTTGAGGCCGGCGCCGCCGGCTTTCAGGGAAAGCAGGAAGACGGAGGGGTCCTTGGTCGTCTGGAATTTTTCAATTTCTCCGCGGCGGTCCTTGGTCTGGCCGGTAAGATAGTTAAGCGGCCTGTTTTCCGCTTCCAGCCTGTTCTTGATGATTTCCAGCATGGAAACGAACTGGGAGAAGACGAGCACTTTGTGCCCTTCTTCCCGGAGCTGGTCCAGCAGGTAGAAGAGGGCTGTCATTTTGGCACTGTCTTCCTTGGCGTATTTGGGATCCACCAGGCCGGGGTGGCAGCAGATCTGACGCAGGCGCATCAGGCCCTGCAAAATGGCGAAACTGTTCTTTTTGACGGATTCGTCCGAATCCAGGCCGAGCAGGGCCTGCTGAATGCGGCGGAGTTCCGCCTTGTACAACTGGCTCTGGATGCCTTCCATTTTGGCGTACACTTCTTCTTCCGTCCTGGGAGGCAGGTCTTTTGCCACCTGGGATTTGGTGCGGCGCAGCAGGAAGGGTTTCAGGCGCGCGGCCAGGCGGTTCTGGCTTTGCGGGTCCTTGCGCTTGTCAAAGCGCTTCTTGAAGTAGGAGCGGGAACCGAGGACTCCGGGCATGGAGAAGGCCATAAGGGACCACATATCCAGCAGGCGGTTTTCAATGGGTGTGCCGGAGAGAACGAGACGGTTGTAGGAAACGATTTCCCGTGCCGCCTTGGCTGCCTTGGAATCCGGGTTTTTGATCTGCTGGCCTTCGTCCAGAATAACCGTAAGCCATTTGATTTGGTTCAGGGTTTCCCCGCAGACGCGGAGCTGGGCGTAGTTGACCACGACCATGTCGTAATTCTTCTTGATGTCTTCCAGATTGGCCTGGTCCTTGCTGCGGATGACGAGGACGCGCACGCCTGGCGCAAATTTTTCCGTTTCTCCCGCCCAGACGTCCAGCACGGATTTGGGGCAAACAATAAGAACCGGAGGGATGACGACTTTTTTCTTGGATTTGTTTTTGCGGGCGAATTCTTCACGCAGCCAGAGGACGTAAGTGATGGACTGGATCGTTTTACCCAGGCCCATGTCATCCGCCAAAATGCCGCCGAACCCGTTCGTGGCAAGGTAAGCCAGGAAATGGAACCCTTCCACCTGATACGGGCGCAGGGTGGCCTGGAGCTGGGAGGGAACATCCGGCTTGACGTCGATCTGGATTTCCGCGGTACGGTCCTTGATACGTTTCCATGCCTTTGGATCGAACACTTCTGCGGCTTTCGGGTCCGCCAGCTGCATGGCGTGCATGCGGTGGGTTTCTCCGGAAAGATCGAAGGGGTCCAGGCCCAGGCGGGTAACGGCGTCGCGCTGGTCATTGTCCAGTTTAATTTCCAGGCGCATCCATCCTCCGTCGTCCATGCGGACGTAACCGCCTCTGGCGGCGACCAGGGCGCGGATTTGCTCCTTGGAGAGCTGGACGCCTTCCACATCAATGACGATGCGGAGGTCAAACCAGTCGATTTCCTGGTTGACTACTTCAAACCGCACGGCGGCGGCCACCGGATCCGCCAGCAGCGTCTTGAGTTTGTCGTCCATATTGACGGTCAGCTCTTTCGGAAGCTGTTTGGCCCATTCCGCGAATTTTTCGGGGAACTGGCGGGTGACGCGGGCCTTGAACGCGCCCACCTGGGGATCATAGGAAAAGCCCATTTCTTCCAGCAGGCCGGGAATGGGATAAAGGTGCTCCCGGATGAAGCGCAGCAGAACTTTGTTCTTCATGGGCTCCTGATGGGATACGTCCCAACCGTCCTTGCCGAGTTTTTCCGTGCGGTAGCCGGAAGCGTCCCTGGCGCTTACTTCGCAGAGCACGTGTTCCGTTTCCGCAGAGGTGAGGCCGCGGACGATTTTCATGTCAAAGGTGCCGCGCAGGTCGATGTCCACCACGCGGTCTTCCATGCTGGGGGGCAGGGAAGCGCCTATTTTACGGAGGAATTCCACCCCTTCAAGGCTGTCGATGACCTGTTTGGGAATGGAGTAGCGGGGTTCCACTTCCGTGCTTTCCAGCCAGCGGGGGGGGCCGGGAAAGACGGTTTCGTCAGACTGGTACAGTTCCTGCTGCCCCGGAAGCTGCCGGACGGAGTGGGAGACGTTGATGCCGGTGGAAGTTGCAAGCTGAAGAGCGTAGCAGTCCGGTTCAATGGGATCGTCCTGGCAAATCCATTTGAGCGGTTCGTCCACCACTTTGAAATAGTTTTCATCAAGGTTCACCAGGTAGCCTTTCAGGGCGGGCTGGTGGAAAAGTTTGTTCATCAGGGCGCATGCGGCTTCCTGGTCCAGATCCAGCGTCAGGGCGTCTTCCGCACGGGCGTAGTCGGACAGGGAGACGAGCAGGATTTCCGTCTGGGCGTCCATGCGTACGGCAGCCCGTTCATGCAGATTTTCCAGATGTTCCAGATCCTGTTTTTCCCGGACGGGAATCCAGTCCTGCTTCAGGGAATGGCGGTATTCGAAATGTCCCTCGTTAATAGTGGAAACAAGCCTCATGAACAGTTCTCCGCGGGGCGGCTGCGGGGGGCGTTCATTCACGGATTGGATGCGGTCGTACCAGGTGCCGACTTCACGGGAGCGCTCCCATTCATGAATCTTGCGCTGGACCTTTTCCAGATCCGTAATGGATTCCATGAATTCCGGGTAGGGCAGGCGTTTCTTGTTGAAGGCGTAAGCAATGTAATTCCAGAATTCGAGGATGTTTGTGGGAGGCACGGGCCACAATTCCAGCGGGTCATAGCTGACGATTTCCCATCGGGGATTCAGGCGCACCATATCATGGTCGTGAATCTCCTGTTCAATGGCGAAACGGCGGTAGCGCTTTTCCAGTTTGCTGACATAGTCCGCTTCCTTGTCGTCCAGTTCGCGTCCCAGTTTCTCTTCCAGAATATCCAGAAGAGGAACATCATTCAGTTCGTTCGGGGATTCCGGAAGGTCCTGGCCACGGTACATGCGCTCCAGCATGGCGGCATACATGGCCGCTCCGGCCAGATCCTCGTCTTCCGTGGAACATGCTCCGAACCACCTGTTGCCCTGAAGGCGCAGATTCACGCGGTGCACGCCGTATGTGTCTTCCACGCGGCCCTGAATATATAAATGATTGCCAAAAATTTGCGTGACTGCGCCATCTTTCTGGAGCTTCTCGCCGCGCAGCCGGATTTCTTCCGGAAAGGCATTGAGAAAGTTCAGAGTAGCCCTATCCGGGTTAAGTGCCATGCTCATAATATCAGACTGTCATATAAAAATTGGAAACAAACGTTCCCTGTCAAGGGACGCTACAGGTCTATGCACTTTACTATGGCACAAAAAGCGGATTAGAGCAACTATTCTCTGAAAATAATTCCAAAGGTTGTTTGTGATGATGTTTACGATGTTGAATGACAAATTGTTATATCTATATGAAGAAGGCCGGTTCTTGAAGAAAACGAACATATTTTATCATTTTGGAAAGAAAGGATGTCAGTCTTGCGTAATATGGTTCTTGACAGGTTCGCCGTAAAAGCGTCTTTTATGCCTGAAATTTTATGTCCTCTGCATCACTTCTACAGTTACTGGCGACTCAAGCCCGCTTGAGCGATGGCGAATTGGCCGAACGTCTTGACATGACTGAAGAAGCCGTGCGAGCCCAGCGGGAACAGTGGGAGAAGGAAGGCGTCATCCTCGGATACCAGGCCGTGGTGAATGAGGAATATGAACACGACAGCAAGGTGGCGGCCTTCATTGAAGTGAAAATGACGCCTGAACGCGACGGCGGTTTTGACCGCCTGGCCATGCGCATTTCACGGTTCGACGAAGTTTCCTCCTGCTATCTGGCAAGCGGCGGTTTTGACCTGCTGGTGCTGGTGGAAGGAAAAAGCATGCGGGAGATTGCCCGGTTTGTGGCGGAAAAACTCTCTACGCTGGAAGGGGTGTTGTCCACTTCCACACACTTCCATCTGAAAACCTACAAGAAAAACGGTTGTGTGTTTGAAGCTCCCGTGCAGACAGAACGCCTGGCTGTCGCTCCGTAATTCTCTGCCGTTAAGAAAGGAATGATCATGAATTGGCAGAACAAAATAGCGGAGCAGGTAAGCTCCATACCCCGTTCCGGCATCCGGGAATTTTTTGACCTGGTCACGGGACGCACGGATATCATCTCCCTGGGCGTAGGGGAGCCGGACTTCGTGACGCCGTGGAATATACGGGAAGCGGCCATTTACTCCCTGGAAAAGGGGCACACCTCCTACACTTCCAACTATGGGTTGGAATCCCTGCGCCGTTCCATCGTCAAATACGTGGACGGATTCTTCCATGTCAACTACGACCCCCTGCGCGAAGTGCTGGTGACGGTAGGCGTAAGCGAAGCCATAGATCTCGCTCTCCGTGCCATTCTGAATCCGGGGGACGAGGTTCTTTATCACGAACCCTGTTATGTCTCCTATGCCCCCAGCGTCAATATGGCCTACGGCGTAGCTACCGCCGTGCCTACAAGCAAAAGGGATCTTTTCGCCCTGAACCCGGAGTTGCTGGAAGCGTCCATTACACCGCGGACCAAGGTGCTGATGCTCAACTTCCCGACGAATCCGACCGGAGCGGTGGCCCCTGTGGAAACCCTTCAGGAAATTGCCCGCATTTGCATCAGGCACGACCTCATCGTGCTGACGGATGAAATTTACAGTGAACTGCGTTATGACGGCAAGCCGCATGTTTCCATAGCTTCTCTGCCGGGGATGAAGGAACGCACGCTCCTGCTGCACGGATTTTCCAAGGCATTCGCCATGACGGGGTTCCGGCTGGGGTATGCCTGCGGTCCGGAACCGCTTATTTCCGCCATGATGAAAATTCATCAGTATTCCATGCTCTGCGCCCCCATTACTTCCCAGGAGGCGGCCATTGAAGCATTGGAAAACGGGACATCCGCCATGTTGAAGATGCGGGAAAGCTACCGCCAGCGCCGGGATTACCTGGTGAAGCGCCTTAATGAAATCGGCATGGACTGCCACCTGCCCGGCGGCGCGTTCTATGTCTTCCCGGACATTTCCAGATTTGGCTTGACCAGCAAGGAGTTTGCCACCCGGCTGCTGATGGAAAAGCAGGTGGCCGCCGTACCGGGGACCGCCTTCGGCGCAAGCGGAGAAGGCTTCCTGCGCTGTTGCTATGCGACCGCCTTTGACCAGATCAAGGAGGCCTGCAACCGCATGGAACATTTCGTGGAAACTCTTTCCTGACCCGGCAGTGTTCATGAACTCCGTGACGGAGGCGCTGAAAACAAAGGCGTATGTGGTGCCGTTTGCGGTATTCATGGGCTTTACCCTGGTGTGGCAGTTTGGCGTTCCCTTGCTGGAATGGGACCACCCGGCCGCACCCTGGTGGAGAAGGGCGCCGGAACAATGGCTGTATCCCGTTCAGGCAATCGTTTGCTTTGCCCTGGTTTTCCGGTGGAGAAAGGCCATTGATTGGGATTGGCGGTGGAAACCCGCCGCCTGGGGAATCCTGTTCGGCGTGCTGGGTATCCTGTGCTGGCTGGCCCCGACCATGATAGCGGACCGCCTGCCCGGAGGGGCGGATGCCTGGTTTGGGCATCCCTCCTGGCCCTGGTACCGGTATCTGCTGGGAATTGACGCGCGCCCGGATGGGTTTGAGCCGGGCGTCGTCTTTCTTGCGGGTTCCTGGAGCTGGCTGGGGGCTCTGGTGCTGCGCTTTTTCCGTGCCGTGGTCGTGGTGGCTCTGGTGGAGGAACTTTTCTGGCGCGGCTATCTGATGCGCCTGATGGTGAACCCGGACCATCCCTGGAAGGTGCCGTTCGGCACCCATAGCTGGAAGGCATACTGGGTGACTACCCTCTGTTTCATGGCGGTACACCAGCCTGTGGACTATTGCGGCGCATTCGTTTACGGTTCCCTGGCGTATCTGCTTGCCGTCTGGCGGAAAAACCTGTGCGCTGTGATCATGATGCATGCGGCGGCGAATGCGTTGCTGGGATGGGCCGCTCTGGAATGGGGTAAATACGGATTATGGTGAATCCGGCGTTTACAGAGAGGATTTTCTTAAGTACATAAAGCCGATGACTCCAGAGGAAGCCATAGCAATTTTATGGGATTACCATCACGTGAAGCAGGAACTGCGTCCGGCGGAACTCATATTCATTCTTGGTAGCAATGACATAAGGGTGGCGGAATATGCGGCGGAACTTTATGCCCGGAAGCTGGCTCCCCTGTTGCTGTTTTCCGGCGGAATGGGGCGTTTTACAGGGGAATGGGCCGTACCGGAAGCGGAACTTTTCGCAGAGGCGGCTATGAAAAAGGGAGTGCCGGGAGACTGCATTCTCATTGAAAACAAATCCACCAATACGGGAGAAAATGTCCGCTTTTCCCGTGCTGTCCTGGAAAAAGCCGGCATCCCGGAACCATCCAGCATCATCGCCCTTCAAAAGCCCTATATGGAACGGCGCACGCTGGCTACGCTCCAGGCCCAGTGGCCGGAAGTACGGGTGGCGGTCAGCTCCCCTCCTTTCTCGTTCAGGGAATATCTGACCAGGGAGCTCCCGCAGGATCTGGTTGTTTCCGCCATGGTGGGGGACTTTCAAAGGATACTGGAATATCCTAAACAGGGATTTTCCACGGAACAGCCTGTGCCTCCGGAGGCGATGGCGGCATTCCGCACGCTGGTGGAAGCGGGGTATGGCTCCCAGCTGCTCAAGGGTGTCCCCCTTCCTTGGAATTCTTGAGAAGACACGCTTTTTGCTTTTACTGAATGCTGATTGCGGGCATCAATACAACCCGCATAGCCAACCCAATTATATAACTTATCATGGCAGACAGAACCAACACAGACCCCGCCCGAATGGAAAAAATCGTGAGCCTCTGTAAAAGGAGGGGATTCATCTTCCAGTCAGCTGAAATTTACGGCGGTCTGAACGGTTGCTGGGACTATGGTCCCATGGGGGTGGAGCTCAAGCGCAATCTGAAAGAATACTGGTGGCGTAAAAATGTGCAGGAACGCGAGGATGTGGTCGGCATGGACGGTTCCATCCTGACGCATAACTCCGTACTGGTGGCTTCCGGCCATGTGGGCGGATTCTCCGACCCGATGTGCGATTGCCTGTTGACCAAGGAGCGTCTGCGTGCGGACCAGGTCCCGGCCCAGAGCGGCATGGGGTTTTTCTATACCGGAGCCGCCAAAAAAGACGGTTCCTGGAATATTGAAAAGAAGTACTCCGTTCTGGTGGAATCTGAAAAACAGGCGGACAAGGCCCGTAAGACCGCGGCTCAATATTATGCCCAGCTGGCCGGCAAGGATGCCTCTTACAAGGATATGGAGCTGAAAGGCGAGTGCATGGAAACCGTAACGGATTCCACCATGTACAATCCTGCTAACGGTTCTCTGCTGACGGAAGCCCGTGAGTTCAACCTCATGTTCAAGACGACCATTGGAGCTACCTCTGATGAAAACGATCCCAACGCTACGGGCTGGCTGCGCCCGGAAACGGCCCAGTCCATTTTCTGCCAGTATAAGAACATTCTGGACAGTTCCCGCGTCAAACTGCCTTTCGGAATCGCCCAGATCGGAAAATCTTTCCGCAATGAGATTAATCCGCGGAACTTCACTTTCCGTTCCCGCGAATTCGAACAAATGGAAATCGAATATTTCTGCCGGCCGGAAGACGGGCTGCGCCTGGTGGATGAATGGCTGGAACACCGTCTTTGCTTCTATGACGAAGTGGGGGTTCCGCGCGAACACATTCATATTTTGGACGTGCCGGACGGCGAACGCGCTTTCTACTCCAAGAAAACCTATGACCTGGAGTATGAATTCCCCTTCGGCATCCAGGAACTGGAGGGCATCGCCTACCGGACGGATTATGACCTGAGCTGCCATCAGAAAGGTTCCGGCCGTCCTCTGGAATATTTTGACGAAGAGACGCGGGAGAAATTCATTCCCCATGTGGTGGAGCCTTCTGCCGGTTGTGACCGCACCATTCTGGCCATTATCTGCGAAGCTTACGATGAAGAGGAACTGGTGGACGACAAAGGTAAAAAAGACGTCCGCACGGTGCTGCGCTTCGTGCCCCGCATGGCTCCGATCAAGGCGGCCATCTTCCCTCTGCTTAAGAAAAACGGGGAACAGGTGCGTATTGCCCGGGAAATTGAAAAGACGCTTCAGCCGTGGATGTCCGTCTTTTATGATGAAACGGGAGCCGTCGGCCGCCGTTACCGTCGTCAGGATGAAGTGGGTACTCCTTTCTGCATAACCGTGGACTTTGAAACTCTCGGGGAAAATGATGCTTCGCTCAAGGGGACGGTGACCATTCGCCACCGCGACTCCATGAAACAGGAACGTGTTGCAATTGAAGACCTGCTGCATTGGCTTATTGCCCGCATACGTTGATGTTTTTTCAGCGGCTTTGATGCCGAAATTCCTTCAGAGCCGTTCCGTTGACAGCGGAACGGCTTTTTATTTTCAAAACAGCAGTGAAAAAAGGGGGCTGAAAAACCGATACCGGGCGTGATTTTTCCAGAAGAGAGCCCGTTGTTCCGGAGTCGATATGACTGGAGGTCTGTGCGTTTTTTTGATGCTGCTATGCACGGCTGGGAATGGATATTTCTTATATGTTTACTGGAAGCATATGGAATGAAAATTCAATGAGAGTTATTGACGTCCCGCCAGCAAAAGAGGGAAAATGACGGGTGAGGCGGTTCAGGAAAAACGTCCTGATTTTTGAGCTTTTTTTTATCCTCTGCTGTCAAAGGTTTGTACGGCATGGAATGATGCGATCAGGTAGAAAGAAGATATTAATGATGGAACATTCAGTAATTTTTCCGGACCATCGGAAGGTTTGCGCCCTGGGGCAGGGAACCTGGAAAATGGGAAAGTCAGCGTTGAGGGAAGCCGATGAAATAGATGCTTTGCGCGCCGGCATTGAGCTGGGCATGAGCGTAGTGGATACGGCGGAGATGTATGGCAACGAGGAAATGGTGGGAGCGGCAATCCGCGGTTTGCGCGACCGTGTTTTCCTGGTTACCAAGGTGTTGCCCGGCAACGCCAGCAGGACAGGAACCAAAGCGGCCTGCGAACGGAGCCTGAACAGGCTGAAGACGGATTACGTGGATTTGTTTCTGCTTCACTGGGGAGGTCCCCATCCCATTGAAGATACGGTTGCTTCAATGATTGAGCTGCAGCAGGAGGGAAAAATAAAAGCATGGGGCGTCAGCAATATGGACGTTCCGGAAATGGAGCGGTTTTACGCCGTCCCGGGAGGAGTTTCCTGCGCCGCCAACCAGATTCTTTATAATCTGGCCCATCGAGGTGTGGAGTACGATTTGCTGCCATGGTGCCGGGAACGCCACCTTCCCGTGATGGCCTATTCGCCTGCGGATGAAGGGCGGCTTTCCCGTAATCCGGTGCTGATGGAGATTGCGCAGAAGCATGAGGCCACCCCGGTGCAGATTGCCCTGGCCTGGATTTTGCGCTGCCCTGGAATGATTGCGATCCCCAAAGCCGGTTCCGTCACGCATGTGCAGGAAAATTACCGGAGTTTGTCCATCAGGCTGACTGCGGAAGATGTGGATTTGCTGGATGGGGCTTTTCCGCCCCCGGTCAGAAAGGTGCATCTGGATTCCTGGTAAACCGTGATGCCGTCCGGCAGTTGGGGAGAAGCGGGACGCGCGGATTTTCCTGCCGCATCAGAATTGTTTCAAGCCTTTCATCTGTCCGGGATGAAAGGGCGCCAGCGGGTAATTTCAATACACGCACGCCTTGTGGGTAGGGTATTGGCTTTTTGTTCATGCGGCCGGGGAATCTTCTGACGCGTTTCCGGAAGGGGACTTCCCGGTTTTTCCCTTTGAACAGAGGATGTGCCGTTTTCCGGTTCCGGCTTCTTCAGTAGGGAAGAAGATTGAATGCGGCTGAAAGAAAGCCGCCCTTCCGGGAATACGGCATTCCGGAGAGGCGGCTCCAGAGGAGGAGGCGGGATAATAAAGCGCTACAGCGGCTGAGCGTCCGTCCTGGGTATCCAGACGGGCGTGTTCTGGAAGGTGCTGGCGTAGTACCAGGAGCCGCGTTCCGCGCGCAGGATGAGCGGGGTGGATTCCGGAAGGGTGATGAGCGCAGGGCTGTTCATGTCCGCCGCATGTCTGCCGGGCGTTTTTTGGGTAACGACCAGTAACCGATCTGCCGGAATGGATTCCGGGGTTTCCGGGTACATGATGTAGTTCATGACAGCCGCTACTGTGACCAGTCCGCTAAGGGTGGCCAGGATGGTCAGCAGGGCCCCGTGTCTGCGGGTAACGGTCAGCAGGGCCAGGAAGGTGAGCATGACGGCTCCGGACAGGATGGAGATGGGGCCGAGCGTATCATGGCGGATGTAAGTGAGCCACTGGTTTTCCGTGGTGTTGGCGGGCAGGATGGCGCCCTCCTTGCGTTCGATGAATAGCAGGTTGTATTCAGCTTCCGTGAAGTACGGGGAGAGTTCCAGAGCACGGCGGTAATTGAGAGCGGCCAGACCGGGTTTGTTCATGCGGTAATAGGAATTGCCGATGCCGAAACAGGCGTAGGCGCGTTCTGCCTTGGAAAGGTTCATATTGCCGCTTTCCTTGCTGAAATAGTCAATGGCTTTGGCGTACTCTCCCTGTTCATAGGCTTTTACACCCAGGTTGTCCGTTTCCGACGCGTTTCCGGTTGCTCCTGCCAGGGACATGGCCAGTACGGCGGCCATCATGAGAACGGGAAGCTTGGCGATGGCTTTTTTAATAGCCTGGAGCATGTGCTGGCGTTCCGCGTGCGGCAGTTCTTCCGAAGATTCCGAAGGCTTGAATGCCCTGTCGTCCCGGAGTTGAAGGATATCTTTCATTTTTTCATTCTGCTTGGAAGGCGGAATATAGGATTCAATAAAGTTGCCGGCGGCACGCAGGAATTCCGTGGAGCTTGCCTGGCGCGGAGTGGAAGCGAGCCTGCGGAAGGCTCTCATGCGTTCCCTGGCCGTGAAGCTTTCCTTCCGGATTTTCCGGATGTAGCGGATCAGAGCCATTCCCAGCAGGATGACGGCGGGGATGTAGGCCAGGAAATACCACCCCCAGTGAGCCGGAGCGGTAAGGGCGTTCATGACGGTGGCGGGCATGAGCCCGTAAATATCCGTCATTTCAGCTACCGGAATGGTGCCTGCCGGGGGAGGCGTGGCGGGAGCGGCACCTCCGGCCGCCGTTCCAGTAATGGCTGAGGCCTTCCATTCCAGGGGAATGGGGGCTGTGGTTACGGTTTTGTACTGTTGCGTGCTGGGGTCAAAAAAAGTGAGTTCAAAGGGAGGGATGGCATCCGTTTGGGCAACCGGACGCATCATTTGCTGAAATTCCACGGTTCCCTGGATGGAGCGCGTATTCTGGCCCGGGTCCAGCTTGTTGGGAGGATAGAGTTTCCAGTTGGAGGCGTCTGTGAGGGCCGGGCAGGCGATACTGTGGATATTGCCTGTTCCTGTTACCCTGATTTTAACAGTAATGGGTTCATTGGCACTGAGATCCCGCGCATCCGTGGTGGAGGAGATGCGGAAATTCCCTACGGCATTGGTGAAGGAAGAGGGAGCTCCCGGGGGGAGTTCCCGGGCTGTGATTTTCACTTCCGGAATGGCCATTTCCACCAGTACTTCCGAACGGATGAAGTTGGCGATGAGAGGGTCCGCCTCCGGCAGGGCGGCGCGTGCCGTGACAGTGCCGGACGCCGTTACCTCCCCGGCGCGCAGCGGGAACAGGGTGCTCTGGAAGGTCATGACATTCCAGTTGACGCCTTTGTAAAGTACAGAACCGCGAGGCTGGCCGCGGAGCAGTTCCACCAGCGTGGGTTCAAAGCGCCAGGTAGCCAGGTTGGAGGTGGTGATGGCGGGCGCCGTGTATTCCAGAATGTATTCCGGGGCGTAAATTTTCAGTTCGCAGCGGTCCGGCTGGTGGACATAGGGTTTCTGGTTGTCCACATGCCACAGCATGCCGTACGGGACTGCTGTGCCGTTCAGGTTCAGCGTATTCCATTTGATGGCGCTGTAAGGGTAGACAGTCAGCGTCTGGGGAAGCGTGGTATAAGTGCGGCCATTGTTGGCCTGCAGGGTCAGGGAAGGGATTTCCACGGTGCCCACTTCGTCCGGCGTTACTTCAATGGCCATCAGGAAGGCGGATTGGTTGGGAGACCCCGGCCAGCGGATGTAGTTGCCCTGGCTGACCCAGCGCAGGCTGGCGCCCTTTACCCGGGGAAGCGGGTCCTGGCGGGCGATGCTTCCGTCTGTCAGGATGATGAAGAGACGGGTTTGTTCTCCCGGCACAACGGCATCGGACAGCCAGGTGGTAACCACCTGCTGAGCCATAAGCGTGACAGTCATGCAGAAGAAAAGCGAAAGAATGGCGAGCAGTTTTTTCATCTTGTTTTGCGGGATATGTTTAAAGGGGTGGCTTCGCGGATGCGGGCGGAACGGGTTAGTAATCCTTATCCGGAGGAATTTCCGGAGAACGCTGGGGAACGGGGCAGCCGGGTTCAATGTCCCTGCGTTCCATCAGGATGGCTCTTGCTTCCCTGCGTTCCTTTTCCTCCCTGCTTTCCTTTTGTGCGGCTGCCGGAACGGGCTTGTTATCTTCCGGCTGGGGCTGCGGTTTTTCCATTCCGGACGTTTCTGGCAGCCTGTCTTTTTCCGGAGAGGAGGGAAGCCGGGCGTTTTTCATTTCATTTTCGTCCCTCTTGCCTTCCTTGGTTTCGGCGTTATCCTTGTCTTGGTCCTTGTCTTGGTCCTTGTCTTGGTCCTTGTCTTGGTCCTTGTTCTGGTCCTTGTTCTGGTCCTTGTTCTGGTCCTTGTTCTGGTCCTTGTTCTGGTCCTTGTTCTGGTCCTTGTTCTGGTCCTTGTTCTGGTCCTTGTTCTGGTCCTTGTTCTGGTCCTTGTTCTGGTCCTTGTTCTGGTCCTTGTTCTGGTCCTTGTTCTGGTCCTTGTTCTGGTCCTTGTTCTGGTCCTTGTTCTGGTCCTTGTTCTGGTCCTTGTTCTGGTCCTTGTTCTGGTCCTTGTTCTGGTCCTTGTTCTGGTCCTTGTTCTGGTCCTTGTTCTGGTCCTGTTGTTTTTTCTTCTCTTCTTCCAATTTCTTCTTTAATTCTTCCAGCTGCCGGCGGTATTCGTCCAAGGATTTATCATAACGGAGCATTTCCTCCTTGTTGGACGCTGCTCCTTCATGGGAACCATAGGCAGAGAGCGCATCGTCAAAACGTTTGACGGCCTCTTTAACATGTTTTTTCGCAACGGGTATTTTTGCCAGCCGGGCATCAATTTCCTTAATTTGGTCGTCAATGGAAGAGAGCCGGGCTTGCTGCTGTTCCCCTTCCGGCCTGGAGAAAGTCATGGTCTTGCGGGCCTGGGCGGCTTCCAGGTTGCCAAGGTTGAAGTGGGAATCCGCCTGGAGGGCTGGTTTGGGAGAAAGGAGCGCCTGGGAGAAAGCTTCCGCGGCTTCTTTGGGGTTATCCGCTTTTTGTTCCAGGCATCCTTTGGCGAATTCCAAGGCCTGGCGCGTTTCTTCCGCCAGGTCGGGAACAGCGAGCATTTCATCAATGGATTTGACGGCTTCTTCCGTTTTTCCCGTCCGGATCAAATCCGTGACATTGTCCAGGGCGTGCGTGTCCGCCTGCGCTTCCTGGCCCAGCAGTCCGGCGCAGAATAACGCCGCAGCAGTCAGAGATGTCATACCGCGGCGTCCGGAACGGCGGAAGGAACGCCAGCGTGTTCCCGCCAGAAGGGTGAGGAGCAGGCAGATGAGGGCCGGAACGGCAAAGGTGATGTAGCGGTCATTCGGCACGCGGCGCACTTCTTCCTTGCCTTCCGTGGTATCCAGCCGGTCCGCGATGTCCTTGACGAAGCGGTTCAGCGCCGCTCCGTCGGAGAGTTGGACATATTGGCCTTCCGTTTGCCTGGCCAGGTATTGCAGGCTTTCCGGATTGAGCTTGGAGACGACGTGCTGGCCACGACGATCCCGGTACAGGCCGGAGGGGGATTGCTCATCCGGAATAGTGGTACCGATAGTAGTACCGATACCCGCTGTCACGATGATAAGCTGGTGCTGCCGTGCGGCTTCCGCAGTCTTATAGGTGATGTTGACGGTGTCTTCCCCGTCGCTGAGGATGACCAGGGCGTTTTTGGCGTCCGCTTCCTTGTCCCGTTTGAAGGTTTGAAGGGCCAGCCGCACAACGTTTTCCAGGTTGGTTCCCCCTTGGGAGACCCAGCCGAATTGAAGTTGTTCAATGGTTTCTTTTAATGCGTTATGGTCATGGGTAAGGGGCATGAGCAGGACGGCGTCTCCGGAGAAGATGATGATGCCGAAGTTGTCCCCCGGCAGGGCGTCCAGCAGGTCGTAGGCGGCGGTTTTTGCCCTTCCCAAGCGGGTCGGGGAAGCATCCTTGCTGAGCATGGAACGGGAGCAGTCAATAGCAATGAGGATGTTGCGCGATTTGGGGATTTCCTTTACCTCCGTGTAGCCGTCCACCGGGCGCGCAATGGAGAGGATGGCGAAGATGGACGCCAGCACGGCAAAGATGACGGGGAGCACCCGGTGCCAGGTGGCCGGAGCGTGAACCAGTTCCCGCCGGTATTCCGGCGAAACGAGCACTTCCCATTTTCTGGAACGGCGGCGCCACAGCCACCAGGCCGCCGCTGCGAGCAGGACCGGGAGAATGAGCGCGTACAGAACGTTGGGATAAAGGAAAGTCATGACGGGTGAAGATCGGTATTACGGGGCGGGGGCCGGTTTGAGCACTTGCAGGGAGAGGCCCAGAAGCGCCAGCGCGGCTCCCGTTACAAGGAAGTACATGAAGTATTCTTCAATGTGGCGGACGGTTTGCACTTTGGCCTCGCTTTTTTCCAGCTTCCCGATGGAGGTGAACGCTTTATTGAAGGAGGCCATATTGGTGGCCCGGAAGTGTTCTCCGCCCGTGAGCTGGGCTATTTTCCGCAGGGTTGGTTCGTCAAATTCACTTTGCACCACCATACCGTTCGCCAGGGTTCCTTCTTCCGTGCCTACGGCAATGGTATAAATTTTGATACCCAGCTTGGCCGCGTTTTCCGCCGCCACCAGCGGGGATATCTGGCCGGAGTTGGAGGCACCATCCGTCACCAGGATGATGATTTTTGATTTGGTTTCCTTACGGTCGTCCAGCCGGGTGGCCGCCGCCGCAATGGCGGAGCCGATGGCCGTGCCGTCCGCCTGGATCATGCGCGGATGGAAATCCCGGATGATGCTGTTGACCAGGGCGTGGTCCAGCGTGAGCGGACAGAAGGATTTTGTTTTCCCGGCAAATCCCACGATACCGATGCGGTCGTCCGGACGGCTGTCAACAAATTGGGTGATGACGTGTTTGGCTGCTACCAGCCGGTTGATGGGCATTCGGTTGAGAACCATGTCCGGCGTTTCCATGGAGTAGGAAAGGTCAAAGGCGATCATGATGTCAATGCCGTTGACTGTCCGGAAGGTTTTATCTTCCACGTGCTGGGGGCGCGCCAGGGCGATGGCGATGGCGGCAGCCGCCAGAACGAAGCAAAGGGCCCCTATTTTCCCTGCCAGGGATTGCGGAGTGCGCGCCAGGGAAGCGATGAAGCGCACGGTGGGGTAGGTGATGGAGCCTTCCGCCCCGCGCCTGCGGCGGAGGATGATGAGGCACAAGATGAAGGGTAAGGCATAAAGCCATTCAGGTTGTGCAAATTGGAAGTGTTCCGTCATGGTATGCTAGCGTTGGTTGAAGCGGGATGAAGATTTTTTGACGACAAGGTCCGTTTCTTCCTTCGTCCGGTGGGCATCCGCTTCTATATCATTGATGAGTTGGACCGTAGCGTTCGCCAATTCGTTGACCATGGAATCGTTTTCCGGGGTGTCCGGTTCATATTTGAGAGAAGCCATGCGGTCCAGCAGATCGCGCGTGGGGGCCTGGAGTTCGGAAGGCAGCGCTGTGAGCGCGTCTGCCCGGCGGTTGAATTCCTGCTGGGTTTCATATAGTGCCGGGTCTTTGGTTTCTCCTACCAGGTATTTGCGGAGGATCAGGGAAAATTCCACGGCGGCCTGCCTGAGGGAGGGATGCGTGTTCCGGAGCATCGAGATGTCCCGGATAGCGGTTTCCGACGGGCTGAGCGGCGCGGCGGGGATGCGTCCCTTTCTGCGGATGAGCACGATGACGGCGATAGCGACGGCCAGAAGGATGGAGGCCAAAATAATCCAGATGCCCCACGCATCCCAAAAGCCCGCTTGGAAGTAGGCATCCGGGGATTGTGTTTCCATCAGGGAGGGAAACGCCGGCGGTTCCGGAATTGCCGTGGGGGGGGGCTGAAAGGTGGCGGGGGGTGGCATGGCTGATAGAGAAGAGGATTAGCGTGAAAATTTACGGGATCTTCTGGCAAAAAGGGCCCGGAGGGGAGGCATGAAGTTGTCTGTGGTCTGCAAGTCCAGGAAGTCAATGCCCAGGCGGCGGAAATCCTGCGTCCATTTCTCGCGGTGCAGATGAACGACGTTGGCGTGGGTTTCCCGGACATCCTGACGGGAAAGGTTCAGGAACATGCTTTTGCCAGTTTCCGGATCTTTCAGGATGACGCGTCCGGCATCCGGCAGATGCAGTTCCATCGGGTCTGCGATGCGGATGGGGATGAAGTCATGCTTGAAGTTGAGCTGCCCCAGGGCGGCTTTATTGTTCTCACCCCAAAAGTCACTGATCATGATGACCATGGCCGCTTTTTTCTGGGAAAGGACAAGTTGCCGGGCTACATCGGAAATGTTCTGGTCGGCTCCATCGTTTTTACTGGCTACGATTTCGCGGACGATGCGCAGGGTCTGCTTGACTCCCTTGGCCGGGGGGATGTAATGGGAGTGGCTGTTCCCGTAGATAAGGAGGCCGCATTTGTCTCCGCTCTGGGCAGCGCTGTAGGCGAGCACTGCCGCTACTTCCGCCGCATAGTCCAGTTTGGAGACGCGGGCCGCGGAGGAGGCGTAGTGCATGGAGCCGCTGACGTCCACCGCCAGAATGACGGCCTGTTCCCGTTCCTCCCGGAAACGGCGGACAAAAGGGGAGTTCATCCTGGCCGTTACCTTCCAGTCAATGAAGCGGGGGTCATCTCCCGGCATGTATTCCCGGAAGTCGTCAAAGTCCAGCCCCTGTCCGCGGAAGCCGGACTGGTATTGCCCGGCGAAGTTTTCCGTGGCCAGATGCCTGGCGCGCAGTTCAATGCGGCGTACGCGCTTGAGAATGTCTGAGGCTTTATCCATGAAATGATTTTCCCTGTTTGGGTTCAATCAGGTTCCGGCAAGGCGCCCCTTGGGGCCTGAAGGATAAGGGCGGGCGCGGAAGCGTCCGCCTCCTGCTGTCACGGCACGGGGACTTTCGTCAGGATGTGGTCGATGACGTCGTCCGTGGAAATGTTTTCCGCTTCAGCCTCATAAGAGAGCAGGATGCGGTGGCGCAGGATATCGTGGGCCAGGTCCTTGATATCCTGTGGAGTGACGAAGGAACGATGGTGCATGAAGGCATTGGCGCGGGCCGCCAGAGCCAGGTTGATGGTAGCGCGGGGAGATGCCCCCGCGCGGATGAGACCGCGCAACTTCACGTCCACCGTTTCCGGGAAGCGGGTGGCGCGCACCAGATCCACGATGTAGCCGCGCACGGCGTCGTCAATATAAATCTGGTTTACCAGGTCGCGGGAGGCCGCCACCTGTTCCGGCGTGGTGACCGGGGAGGTTTCCGGCGGTTTGGCGGAGCTGGCCATGAGGTCCAGCACCTGGAGTTCTTCTTCGCGCGTGGGGTAGGTGACCAGCACCTTGAAGAGAAAACGGTCAAGCTGGGCTTCCGGGAGCTGGTAAGTGCCCTCCTGGTCAATCGGGTTCTGCGTGGCAAGCACCAGGAAGGGGTCCGGCAGGCGGTAGGTGGTTTCACCTAGGGTTACCTGGCGTTCCTGCATGGCTTCCAGCAGGGCGGATTGCACTTTGGCCGGGGCGCGGTTGATTTCATCCGCCAAAATGAGATTGGCGAAGATCGGGCCTTTTTTGGCTGTGAACTGCCTTTCTTCCGGATTATAGATCATTGTGCCCAGCAAATCCGCCGGAAGAAGATCCGGCGTAAACTGGATGCGGGCAAACTGTGCATGCAGCGTGCCCGCCATGGCTTTTACGGAGAGCGTCTTGGCAAGGCCGGGCACGCCTTCCAGCAGGACGTGGCCCTTGCAGAGGAGACTGAGGATTAATCTGTCCACGAGCGCCTGCTGGCCGATGACCACCTTGCCGACTTCCGTTCTGAGAGCAGAAATCCACGATGAGTTCGCGGCGATAATTTCGTTGAATTCTCGGGTGTCCATGATTCTGATAGCGGGTGAGACAGTATGCCGGGCACTTACGTTGAAAAAATCCTATTATTTCCCAAGGGCAAATCCGGTTTTCAACAGGAGGTCTTCCCGGAAATGGGGAGCCATCATCTGAAAGCCCACGGGAAGTTCCATGCCGCTTTCCCTGACGGTTCCGCAGGGAATGGACATGGCGGGGAGGCCGGCCAGGTTGGCGGGGATCGTGTAGATGTCCGCCAGATAGGTCTGGAGGTGATCCAGCGCGGAATCTCCGATTTTGGGAGCGGGAGCGGGCGAGGTGGGGCCTACGATGATATCCACCCTGGAGAAGGCTTCCGCGAAATCTCTGGCGACCAGGGAGCGGACTTTTTGAGCGCGGGAGTAGTAAGCGTCATAGTAACCGGAGCTGAGCACGTAGGTGCCCAGGATGATGCGGCGCTTGACTTCCGGCCCGAATCCCTCTTCACGGGTGCGTGAGAAGAGTTCCACCAGTCCGGCGGCGTCTTCCGCCCTCTTTCCGTAGCGCACGCCGTCAAACCGGGAGAGGTTGGAAGACGCTTCCGCGCAGGCGATGATATAGTAGGCGGCGACGACGGCATCCGCGTGGGGCAGGTTGACTTCCACCAGCTCCGCTCCCAGGCTTTCCAGCTGTTTGACGGTGTTTTGCACTGCCTCGGAAATGCCCGGATGGTTGCCGGAGGTAAAGTATTCCGAAGGGATGCCCACTTTTAGCCCTTTGACGTCACGGCCCAGCGCAGCTTCAAAGTCCGGCACGGGGCAGTTTGCGGATGTGGAGTCTTTACGGTCGTGTCCGGAGATGGCCTGGAGCAGGATGGCGGCGTCTTCCACTGTCCGGGTCATGGGGCCGATCTGGTCCAGGGAAGAGGCAAAGGCTACCAGTCCGTAGCGGGAAACGCGCCCGTAGGTAGGCTTGAGGCCCACGATGCCGCAGTGCCCGGCCGGCTGCCGGATGGAGCCGCCCGTGTCGGAACCGAGTGCGGCAATGGCGGTAGCGGATGCGACGGCGGCGGCAGAGCCGCTGGAGGAGCCTCCGGGAATGCGGTCCGGGGCTTCCGGGTTGCGCGTGATGCCGTAAGCAGAGTTTTCTCCGCTGGCACCCATGGCGAATTCATCCATGTTCGTGCGGCCCAGCGGGATGCCGCCCGCCTCCTTCAGCAGGCGGATGGAGGTGGCGTCATAAGGAGCGACATAAGGGGAAAGAAGGCGGGAGGCGCAGCGCGTCGGCTGGCCCAGGACATTAATATTGTCCTTCACGGCGATGGGGATGCCAGCCAGGGGGCTGGAAATATCCGCTCCGGCCGCGGCGTGGAGGGCTGCTTCACGGTCAAAGGAGATGTAGGCGTTGGTTGTCCGGTCCGCCTCAATGGCGTCCGCCGTCAGGTTGACCAGTTCGGCAGGGGAGAGTTCCTTGCGGCGCAGGCGGTCACGCCACTGGGCCAGGGTGCCTTGAATTTTTGACATGAGAAGGAAAGGGTAAAGACGGTTGAAAGGTGAAGGGAAAAGGAAGCGGGAGGATCAGGCGGATTCCACCACCTTGGGCGTGCGGAATTGCCCCTGGGACTGCTGGGGGGCATTGGAGAGGGCTTCTTCCTGGGTGAAGCCGGTTTCAGGAATGTCTTCGCGCATCACGTCCATTGCCGGGAGAGGATGGTTCATGGGGGCGATGCCCGTGACATCGTAGGATTCCAGCTTGGTGATATAGGCCAGGACTTTGTCCAGATCCTTGGAGAAGAGAGCTGTTTCTTCCTCCGTCAGGTCAATGCGTGCCAGCTTGGCAATGTAGGCTACGTCTATTTGGGGCGTGCTCATGGTGTAATGTAGAAAAAATGCGGAAAAGAAAGGGGGCTGCCTACTGTTGTTCCAGCAGGCGGACGATCCAGCAGAAGGAAACGGCGATGGCGCAGATCAGTAGGCCCAGCAGCATGAAGTTTTCTCGCAGTTCCCGCCTCATGTTGGTGGCGCGTCCGTCACGGGCCACTACGGCACGCAGTGCCCGGTTCTGGTTGCCCTCCCGAACGCGGTCGGGAGGCGGCATGGTATTGCGGTCCAGGCGCATGCGGGTCTGCTGGGACGGGCGTTTGAGAGAGGCTTCCAATTCCTGAATACGGCTCTCAATTTCCCGTGAGGCGCGATCCAGTTCTGCCAGTTCGGAGGAACGGCGTTTGGTTTTTCTTTTAATCATGATGCGGAAGGGCTGAAAATCCAGATGAAAAAGAGGATGATGAGGGCAATCAGGAGCAGGGGAAGATGGAAGGAAAGGCCCTGGAGGAACTGGGTCATGAATTCACGGGAGCTGATGCGCACTTTGCTGGAGCGGCGCACCCCGGTGAGCACTTTGGTATGCTGCATGCGCGCGCACTGCTGGACGGCATCCGCGAATTCCTCCTCGCAGCGGTCAATGACCTGCTGGCCCTGGCTGATGAGGTTGTCCGTATTTTCAATAGGCCATTCATCCGGGCGCACGGTGCTGAGCATTTTCAGGCTGCGCGTCAGCGCCATGTGGATTTGTTCCAGTTCATTGCTTTCCTGGCGGAGGCTTTCCACCTCCCGGCCGATGAGGTCTGCGGCGTTGACCATGCGGTCGCCCAGCTCGTTCTGCTGGTCCATAAACCTGGCTTTGCGCATATGGCATTCTTCCAGGCGGCGGCGGGAGTTTTCCACTTCCTCCTTTTCCTTCCGCAATTGTTCCAGCCTCAGCTGGGCCTGTTCCATATCGGCGTCCACCTGGTCGTCTGCCTGGGAATTGTAACCGGGGTCGGCGTCCATGCGGCGGTATTGAGGGTGACTTGGTCTCATATGCGGAAAAAATAATGCGGGCCGGCGTAAGGGATTACAGCGTTTCCGGTCCTTTTTGCCGGAGCGGGGAATCCCTGCGCGTGCTATTATTTAACTTTCACAAAATAAATCAAGCCAAGAAGAAGACAGGGAAAGATTTTCCGGATGCGTTCCCGGCAGGGAATGCCGCCCTGTTTTTTCTTCCGGAGCCGTGCGTTCCGGATATCCGGGGGGCGACAGGACGCTCCGCTTTCCCGCAAAGGAGGGGGAGGTGCGCTTTTTTTATGGTCAAGGGCATGGATTTGCTGGTATGTAGGAAGCATGCAGTCTGACACGGTAGAATGTAAGCCGACCATGTGGTTTACCGGCAGGGCGGTTATCATGGCTCTCATGTTTCTGGGGTTCGGAGTGTATTTTTATTATGATGCTTCCACCGGATACCCTCAAAAAAACCTGGAGTTTTTCATGCACAAGGCGTTCGTGGACGCTGGAGCCGTGTTTGACCGTGAGGTGAGCGGGAAAGGGGCGTCCGCGGAGGACTGGGAGCGCATTGTTCTGGCGCGCACTGTGGATTTTCCGGAGGGCTATGAAATTCCTTCCGGCGTGAATCGGAACGCGGTGCCGTGGCCTGACATTTTGGCGGATTACAGTCTGATGTCCACCCCCGGCAAGGGCTGGAGCGCTGCGTGGCAATCTTATTCCGGGGAAAAGCGCTATCCCATCAAGCCGGTGGACCACCCGTATGACGCCTCCAAAATTTTTGAACAGTGGGTGGCCGGGTGCATTTGCCTGGCGCTTGCCATGGTGGCTCTGTTTTTCCTGGTGAGAACGCGCGGCAGGAAAATGTCCCTGAACGGGAAAGAGGTGACGGCCGCCGGGGTGGTTTTCCGCGTGGATGACATTGCCCGTCTGGATTTGCGCAGATGGAAACTGAAGGGACTGGCCATAGCGACGCTGAAACCGGAATGCGGAGGAGCCCGAATCAGGCTGGACGGCCTGACTTACGGCGGCTTCCGGAAGGAGGATTCTCCCCATAACGCGGAAGATTTCATGAAGGCTCTTCTGTCTCTCTACAGAGGAGAAATAGTGGATTATGAAGAAATTCCTGATGCCGGCGGGCCGCCTGCCCGGCAGGAGGACGAGGAACGTGCCGTATGAGCGAATCCCTTCCACCGGAAAAGGGCGCCAATGACCGTGCGTTCGGCGTCGCCTGCTGGACGCTGGGTGGGCTGGCGTTTGTTCTGTTGCTGATGGTGGGCGTTTCTTTCAGCCTGTCTGTCCGTACCGTGGTGGTGGAAAAAGTGGTGGAGAAGCCTGTTCCCGTTCCGGCACGGGAGAAGCCGGAGCGTCCGGCCGGAGTCGTTGAGGATGGGGCGGCAGAGGAGACAGTGCATATGGCGGATGTTCCGGCATCCCCTTCTGAAAAGCCCCGTTCTGTGGAAGAAATGCTCCGGGAAGCCGATTTATCAGATCCGGCTGCCGATTCTGTACCGGTGGCCGCGGCCGTTGCGGGAGGGGGGGATTCCGCTAGCGGAGCATCCCTTCCTGCTGAGAATCCGGACGAGGTTATGCCCCCCATGACGGAGGAAGTGGCGGAGCTTGTCAAGGCGGCTCGTTACGCCCAGATTGAAGGTGACCTCAAAGTAGCGGTCGTGAAGCTGGAGCAGGCCATGAGGCTGGAACCGGATAATCCGGTGGTGCTTTATTATTATGGACTTACCTATGAATGGCTGAGGAATGCGGATAAGTCACGGGAGTTTTTTCTGAAAGTATATACCCAGCGGGAGAAGGCGGGGAAATATTTTGCGCGTGCGGCGCGGCACCTTCAGGCCGGCTTTTCCAGCCCGGCGGATTTGCGGGGGGATATGTCCTTCGGCACTATTCTGGAATACCGGGATCCGGAATGCCCCGCCGGGGAGCGCGTCAAGCTGATGGTTCCTATTCTGATGAAGGATGGCCTGAATGTCAGGCCGGAGGATCTGCGCGTCATTGTCCAGTTTTTTGACAAAGTCAATGGGAAGAAAGTGGAAAAGACGCATGCGCCCGAACCTTCTTCCCGGTGCGTTACGGAACCCGCGGATTGGGCGGACGGTGAGGAAATCATGGAAATAACCTACTACATGCCTCCCCTGACGGAAGAAGAGATGATTGCTTATGGAAGCCTGAAATATTACGGATATACCGCTAAATTGTATTACAAGGGGGAACCGATGGATTGCCATGCTTCCCCTCCCGTGCTATTTTTACTGGAACAGATGAACCAGAGTTCCCCTTCCGGACTGCCCGAGATTTATGACGGCGGTTTGCTTCCTCCTGTAGAGGCGGCTCCGGTTTCTGAGTCTTATGAATCTCTTTTGCCTCCCTGATGCCTGATTTGTCCAATGTTTGATCTTCCCCACAACTTTGGCGATTACACGCTGGTGGCATTTATTGGCCGCACGCGCGGAGGAATTCTTTATCAGGCCATCCAGCAGGGCATGGACCGTTCCGTGTTTCTGGAGTTGCTGGATCCGGACAATCCGGAGGGGGTGGGCGTGGAGGATTTTCTGATGAAGGCCCGCACGCGCGCCGCCATTAATGCTCCGGTGCTGGGCACCGTCTATGAAGCGTCCCAGGCCCAGGGATACTGGTTCGTCACCAGCGAACAGCTGGGAGGCTCATCCCTCCAGTCCATGCTGGACCGCGGGCAGACCCTGTCCATGAAGGATTTGCTGAAGGTGATTGAAACGGTCGGCAACGTGTGCGGCAGGTATGAGCGTCTGCGGACCGCTTTCAATATCATGGAGCCGCGTCACATTTTCCTGGATGACAAGTCTGCCGTGCGGCTGATGAATACGGCCGTGCCCGGTGACTTTCACGAAGAAACATCCCGCGACCAGATGAAGCGCCTGGGCATCGACCTGCCTCCTCTGGTGACTCCGGATGTGCCCGGAACCACGCGGATGCGCACCCTGCTGGAATGGATGAGAGAAGGGCAGAACGGAAAGCCGATGCAATGGGACCAGGTTATGGAGCTGGTTGCTGCGGTCCGCGAACAGCTGGGGCTTTCCCCTCGGGTTACCACCCACCGCTATACCGTCCCCGTGGAATCCCGCAGAAAAGCCGGAAAAAAGCTGCTTTGGGCCGGAATGGGCCTGCTGGGCGTGGGGATAGCCGCGGCTGCCGTTCTTCTTTTATTCCCCCGGGAGAAGGAAACCGTATCCCGTCCCCATGTTCCGGCTCCTAAACATTATCCGGATTTTTCCTCCAGCGATCATACGGAAGTCCGCGTAACTCTTCCCGGAGGAGGGGAACTGATTGTGGGAGCCCATGAAATTACCCTGGAATCCTACCGCCTGTTTTTGGACCAGTGGGCACGCCTCACTCCGGAGCTGAGGGAGGAATATTCCCACCCGGACCAGCCGGACAAGAGGACTGCCTCCCATATTCCCCAGGACTGGGAGGCTATGTGGAAGGCGGCTTCCACTCCGGGAGGCAAATGGAAAGGCAGGAAAATAACACCCCGCTCTCCCGTCGTCAACGTCACTTTCTGGGATGCCTGGGCGTATGCGAGCTGGAAGCCCGTGGCCCCCGGAGAACCGCGCTACCGCCTGCCCGAGCGCGGGGAGTGGATGGCTCTGGGGAATATGCTGGAAACGGGTGAGAAGGGGGACAGGACGCTGGTGATTGACAGATACAGCAATGATCATGATTTAAAGACCGGCGTGTGCGGCATGGCTTCCGGCGTGATGGAATGGACTTCTTCCATGGAAAAGGATCCTGCGCGCGTGAAGGAGCCTCCGGGGCCGGTGGCCTGCGGCGGAGACTGGAGGCAGCCCGGCATCTCCAACCGGGTGGAATACCTGCGCTCCCGCGGTGAAAGCCGGGACAACCTGGGATTCAGAATCGTGCGGAATGTCCTCTGACCCGTTTAACGACAATACTTAACATATCAATACCATGAAACATATCCTTGCAATGCTGCTGGCCCTTCTGGGGGCGTCCGGGGCCCTGGCCCAGATTTACGTGAAAGTAGTCCCGGAAAAGAAGACGTTCCTCAGCGGGGAAGCCATGTACATGAGGCTGACCATTACCAACAATTCCGGCGTGCCGGTGGAGCTGAAAAGCCGGGAATATTCCTCCTGGCTGGATATCCATGTGGAGCATTCCACTGCGGGGGCGGAACTCCCCCAGTCCAAATTTGCCCTGTTTCCGCCTCTCAAGGTTCCTGCCGGCATGAGCGTTTCCCGCAAGATTGACCTGCGCCATTTCTATGACTTGTCCCGTGAGGGCAACTACCATGTGCAGGCCGTTGTAAAAATGCCCAACCAGAAGGACATGTTTGCTTCCCAGAAATCCCTGTTTGCCGTCCGGACGGGAACACCCATGTGGTCCCAGACCGTGGCCATTCCGGCCAGTGCCAAGCGGTGCACTTTTTCCATTTGCACTATTGCCGTGCGGGGAATCCAGAAATTGTATGTGCAGACGAAGGATCCGGATACGGGAGTGGCCTACAATTCCGTGTGCATCGGTGACTGGCTGGGGACCACGCGTCCGCAGTGCATGGTGGACGGCAAGGCGAATGTCCATGTCTTCTTCCCCACTACCCCCATGCTGAGCGCGTATTCCCGCATCAACTACCGGGGAACCATGGAAAAGCTGCAGTACTATAAAAAGGTGGTGGGAGCCCCCTCCATGGTCTTTCTTCCGGACGGAAGCGTACGTGTGACGGGAGCCGTCCATTATGATCCTACCGTGAAACCCAAGACGGTGCCGGATGCCGCTGATGTTCCCGGCATGTAAATCCATCCTGTTTCGCCGGATGTCACGCAGGGGAAAAGGAAAGGAAAACGTACTGCTTCTTCCGTACCGGGAAAATAAGATATTCCGGTATTTTCCTGAGCTATTTTCCCGGCTGGGGAGTGTTTTTCAAGATGTTTTGCACGCTTTTCTGCACAACGCTGATGGGCAGGGCGTAATTTTCCGCCCGGTTCACTCTGGCGATGTTCATGCCGATGAGTTCCCCCTTGAGATTAAGCAGCGGGCCACCCATCAGCGTGTACCGGGAAGGGGTGTCATGCTGGAGGACCATAGGGAAATCATCCCTGCGTTTGCTGAACCCACCGCTGATCAGGTCATTGGAATCCTCAGGAGCGTTTCCTCCCAGGGCCTGGCGTCTGGAACCCAGCGTGATGGTGTAGGATAACCTTTTATCCTTGCGTTTGACTTTCAGTGTCACTCTTTCTCCAACTTTTTTCCTGGACAGAATGGGGGAAACGGCATCCAGAGCAGTAACGGGCGTGCCGTCCACCGCCAGAATCTCATCTCCGGCCTGGGCTCCGGCCTGGGCGGCGGGGCCGTCCTTGGTAACTTCCTGAATGGTACAGGGGGTGCCGAAAACGACGCCCAGGTAGGCGGTGTCTCCGTTCGGAATGGGGCGCTGCTCTGCACTAAGGGTTCCCAGCTGGGGCCGTCTGGACGTACGGGTAGTGGAGCCGTTGCTGACTACCAGGGTTCCCATGGCGGCATCATTGCTGACAGGGCCGGGAGCGTGCAGCCCGGCGGCTTCCACTTTCACTACTGCGATGTCTGTGGACGGGTCCGAGCCAATTTCCCTGAACTGCCCATATTTGGAAGAACCTACCCGGATGGTCAGATCCCTGTAAGAATGGAGTTCCGAGGCTTTGGTGGCGATGTAGCCGTCCGGGCTCAGCACAATGCCGTAAATCACAACATCGTGACCGGAAAAGAAAACTGCGCTCAAGTCCTGAAGACGTTCGCGGATGGGCTCGATAGTTTTCAGAATGGCTTTCCCGTTGATTCTCTGTTCAAAATCCAGGCTTCCGTTATTTCCTTCCGCCAGAGCGGGGTGGAACAGGGCGAAAACCAGGGGAGACAGGCAGACGCAGAAAGGAAATTTCATGATGGCTGAGTGGAGAATGGCTGGCTGTCCTGTTCCGGTGGCGGCGTCAGGGAGGTCTTTCCTTCCGCTGTCTCCTCCGTCAGAGCGTCGAAATCTTTCATGGGCACGTGCAGATTGTCTTCCAGACCGGAACCGACCCTGCTGTGAATGCCAATCAGCTTTCCATCCAGGTTGAAAAGAGGGCCGCCGGAATCCCCGCGAATCAACTTGCAGTCCGTCTGAATGACGCCGTTCTTGAGGGAAACCACCCTCCCCAGGCGCACCATCGGGCCGCGTTTCCGGTCCAGCCCCCCGCCGTGCCCCAGCGCGAACACCCAGTCCCCCACACGAGGCATTTTTTCCGCTTTTTCCACGCAGGGCAGTTTTTTGTTCAATTGGGATGTGATTTTGGCCATGCCTGCGTCCGAATTGCTGTTTTGCGCCGTGGTTTTTCCCGGAAGGCGCGTTCCATCCGGCAGGATGATTTTGAGCGTGGTTCCTTTCTTGTCCACAACGTGGGCCGCTGAAAAGACCAGGCCTTTTTCCGAAACCAGGATGCCGGAGCCGCTGCCGTTGTTTAATTCAATGCAGACCAGGGCGGGAAGCACCCGGGGAAGCATTTGCTGAAGCTGGCGTTCAATCCGCTGCAAATCTTCTACGGATTGCGGGGTGGAAGCCAGAAGACCGGCTCCATCAGCGGACTGAGCCGGCGCTGGCGGGGCCAGCAGCGCTGTGCCGCAGAGAATAGCGGAAAAACAGGGATTCCGGAGAGCCGGGGTCATGATTGCCGGTGATTATTGCCCAGAGACGGAAGTTTCCGTCTTCTGCTGCTGGTCCTCCTGTCCGCCGCCCACCAGGGAATCATGGTAATACACGCCGATAAACAGGCCTGCCAGCGTAATAAGGGTGATGAGGAGCTCTTTCATGCCGTCACAGCATAGAATGTGTATTCGCGTCTGACGAGAGAATTTCATTGATAAGCCGCATTTTGATGCAGTTCGGCAGAACGGGGATGAATGCGGCTGAGAAAATAGCCAAAATAAAGGTTGCTTTTTCCCGTGATAGGCGTATAAATCCCTCAGCGGCCGTTTCCGGTTCGCTGGCTCATTTCAAGCGGATGTAGCTCAGGGGTAGAGCGCAACCTTGCCAAGGTTGATGTCGTGGGTTCGAATCCCATCATCCGCTCCATTTTTTTTAAATCCCGGCCGGTTTGATGCGGGAATAATGAGTTTGCCTGAACAGTGATATTTCCGTTTAATCGTTTGAAGGTGCGGAAGGAGGATATGGCGGTCGTTTATTTCTGCAGAGGTGAAACAAGAGCCGGATATCTTGTTTGCAGCGGGGCCTTATGCGCTGCCCCGCCTTTGTTGATCTCCTCCGGAAGGAGAGGAATTATTGCGGAAGTCCGCTTTCCTGAATGACGGGAGTTTCCCTTGGAAGGACTTTTCTTTTTAAAAAAAGCGCTGTCAAATATTTACGGACCGGTTCATCATAGAGTTTCAGGCAGAGCCAGGCCAGCAGAATGCTTCCAATGACGACGGCCAGGGCTCCGGGAAGTGAGTCCAGGAAGGAAAGCTTTTCGTTTTTCACCCACGCATAGTACAAGTAGATGAACGGGTAATGCACCATGTACAGGGGGTAGGAGATGTTGCCCAGGAAACGGCATATTTTATCCGTATAGGGATTTGTAATTTTGCCGGAAGCGCCAAAGAGGAGGATGAGCGGGAAAAATACCGTGAAGCACGCTGTTTCATAGAGGCTGTTCATCCAGAAAGCATTTTGTCCTCCCAGCCGGGGAACGGCCAGCAGAATGGCAAGGGACAGACTGCATAACCAGAAAGAATTTTTGACGTTGAGCGGCTTGAACAGCCGGAACAGGAGCAGACCGGCTGAAAAGGAGTACAACAGGCGCAGGGAGCCGCCCGTCCATTCCGTGCCGGTCATGGAGAATCCGGAGCATATGTCTCCGTTAGGCCCCCAGAAGCTGAAGGAGGCAAGGCCGCACCCGGCCGAGACAACCAGTATTGCCAGGGAGCGTGTAGAGAGTTTCCGGATGAAGAGGGCATAAAGAAGGTTGCCGATGTATTCAAAGAACAGGGACCAGCTCGGGCCGTTGAGCGGGTACATTTCTCCCAGACCCCGGATTTCCATGCCGGGGGGAGACGGAATGAGCAGAATATTGACGAAGGTAGCGGCGAACAGGGAGATGACCGCTACCTGCGATACATCCCATACGGGGCAGCCCTGGAAATAGAAGATAAGCGCGCCGATGAGCGCCCCTATCGCTACCATGGGCTGCAGGCGTATAAGGCGGCGTTTGATGAATTCCCTGGTCGTCATCGTTTTCCAGCGGTTGTCATAGGCGTAGCCGATGACAAAGCCGGAAAGCATGAAGAAAAAATCGACGGCCAGGTAGCCGTGGTTGATGATTTGGTCCACATGGCTGGTGGCGTAGGCTTCAAAGATGTGGAACCATACGACGACAATGGCGGCTACGCCGCGCAAACCGTCAAGTATGTGGTAGTGGTGTTTTTCACTGCCTGGGGGAATGGGAGAATGCTGCGTTTTCAACATGAGAGAAGCTGTTGTTCGATGCTGTTTTTGTTTTAATGTGAAAAAACGGCTGCTCATTTTCCGCCTTTCCGGTAGATGCAGGTTCTCCGGAGGCGCAGTTGTTGAGCTGCCTAAGCAAATACCCTTCTTCCCGGCAGATTCTTTCAACAGGCGTTGCCTGTCTTATCCGTCGGCAGGGCGATGAGCGGAACGAACGGCGGTTTTCCGGAGGGAAGAATCACTTATGGCTCGGAAGGTGCAGGCAACCGGGAAACCCGTCAGGATGGAACCGTTTTTGTAAGTCTGCCGGGAAGAACAGGGTGTTGCTTGCTGCCCGTCCGATTTCCGGAAACAGGAGTTTCCTGCCCGCTTTTCTGCGCTGAGGCGTTTTTTCCGGAATGGGAAAAGGGCCTGGCAGGGGCGAATGCTCAGCCTTTGCGGTAGTTTACAAGGGTTTCCATATATATTCCGGAGATACTGCCGCCGTCCATGGGGGTTATGTCCTTGAATGCGGGGTTGATGGGCTGCAGCACGTATTCCGTTTTTCCTGTTTCCGCGTTTTTCCTGCGAATCAGTTTTTTCAGCGTAACGCCGCGTCCGTCGTTGTATTCCACGATGGTTCCCGGTTTGGGGATGGGCGGGGCGGTATGGCGCCGCATAATTACCAGGGAGCCGTCCGGGATGAGGGGTTCCATGGATTTCCCTTCTACGCGGACCACGTATTCGTTTTTACCCAGGGGCCTTTCCATGTAAATGGTAGACGGGACGGTGTCGCTTTCCGCAAGAGAGCCTGCGGCGATGTTGCCGATTATTTGCGTACTGTATTCACGCCTGGCGTGTCCAGCATGGGACGGAAATTGTCTGACCAGGGGAACCAGGGGAGAGTGCATTGGCCGCAGCTGGCGTTCCTCCGCCGCTTCGTCTGCCAAATCCGTCAGCCACTGGCGGAGGGGGACGCCTTTTTCAGAGGCGGCCCGTTCATATTTCCTCATGCGCTCTTCCGTGATTTCCAGCACGAGGCGATTGGTCTGGACAGGTTCGTCTTCCGGTCGAACCGTTTTGTATTGAGACATCAGGGATTGGATTTTCAACATGGCGCTGGCGGGGAAGGGGCCGGAGGGGGAGAGCCAGTTATTCACCGTACCTTTTTCCGTACCGCATTCCATGGCAAGCCAGTCACGGTTTTTCCCAATGGCCTTCAACCAGTGTTTCACATCCCCTTTTGTCGGTGTCATGGCTTGATTATACACGATTTTCGTGAATTGTCGATAGAAAGAAATAAATTGAATTCGTTAAAATGTGTTGATGTATTAACGAAAATCGTTAAAAAGGCGCTATGAAGTACATGCCTTTAGACCTTTCCGTAATGCAGCCGGAGCCGTTTCCGCATCCCGTGATGATGAGGTCCGACCTGTATCCCAGAAGACAGCCCTCCCGGGAAGAAAAGTGGGGCATTTGCCCCGGTTCCGTCTGCGGCGCGCTGCGGGCGCTGGTTCGTCGATGCTGGGAAGAGGCGGAGCGGCGGAAGCTGGCAATGAACATTCTTTCCGTCGCCGGAGCCTGCGTTTTCGGCCTGATGGCTGTCGGCGTGTTCTGGCTGGCTGTTGAGATGGATAATTCCGCTTTGCAGGCTTCCAAGTCTTCCTGTTCCATAAAACCGTAAGCCGGCCCTTGTCCAAAGGGGGGGCGGAACGCTTTTTTCCTGCGGAGCTTGCTTTCGGGAATGAACGGCCGCGTTTGATGCCTCCCGGTTTGTTTTTTCCGGTTGAAACGCCTGCGGACGCATGAAAGGTTCCGGCAGGAATGGGCGCCGGATTTCCAGAGGGGCTTTTTTATCCGCAGAGCAATTTGAACGGAAGAGACGGGGAAGGGCTGGAGCTTGGATGACTGCATTATTTGCCGGCTGCATCACCCGGGTTCCGGAAATGCCGTCCGCCAATGCCGTTCCTGTGCGGGAATAGCGGTTGGTCATGCAGGCGGGCAGTATGGCGCCCGTTTGCGAAGAGGATGAAGCTGCGGTTCCGGATTTCTGTCCGGAGGGAACCGCATGAGATGGAGCAGGGATGCTTTTCCTCCACGTGGCCGTTTCCCGTTTATCTGGCGCGGTTTGATTTCATTCTGGCGTGGCCGCCGGGACCGGCTGTTGAAGGAGTTTCCTGAGGCGCAGGCGGGCACAGGCCTGTATGGAAATCCCCTGTGGTGTCTGTCGTGCCGGGATGCGAGGCGGGGATGATGCGACCCGGGTCCGGGGCGCCCATCATTCCGGGCGTTATGGCGCTGGTCGGGAGACTGGCGGCGGAAGATGCCGCCAGGAACGGCGGCCTTCCGCTTCTGGATTCATTCCGGGTAAAAGATGCGCCTTTTGCGGAGAAAGTGAAAAATGAAGAGGCTTTTTCCGATTTTGCATGTTGAGAAATAATTTTATGACAGTTGATATGTATTCATTATAAATGAATTAAAAATAATGAAGCAGAAAGTGCTAAAAATCTTTTGCATTATAGTTACTATAAGGAATAGCCTGAATGAAGAAAGAAGAAGGCATGGTACGCGGCCGGCGTCCTTTCCCTTCTTTTTCCGGAATCCGGCCATCGCCGTTTAAAAGGCACACCATGAAAAACAACAGACTTTTTATCAAATCATCGCCATGACCAAGAGAATGATTAAAAATGCTTCCTACGAAGGGGAACGTCCCCTGTTCGCTTCCCGCCATCTTAGGCTGGAAGACGTCATTATTTATCCGGGGGAATCCGCCCTGAAGGAATGTTCCGACATTGAAGCTGTGCGGTGCGAGTTCCGGGGGAAGTACCCTTTCTGGCACAATGACGGGCTGCTGGTGGAACATTGCCTGTTCAGGGAAGGCGCCCGGGCCGCCATCTGGTATTCCCGGAATCTGCACATGAAGGATACCCGCGTGGAAGCGCCCAAGATGTTCCGTGATATGGACGGGATGGTTCTGGAGAACGTCGTTCTGACGGATGCTCTGGAATGCTGCTGGCACTGCCGGAATGCGAAGCTTCGCGGCGTGCAGGCGGAGCATGGGGATTACCTGTTCATGCACGGGGAGAATATAGATGTTGACGGCTTCCGCCTGAACGGAAATTACTCTTTCCAATATTGCAGGAATGTGGTGATACGGAATGCGGAAATCCATTCCAAGGACGCTTTCTGGAATACGGAGGACGTGACGGTGTACGATTCCGTGGTGGACGGGGAATATCTGGGCTGGCATTCCAGGAACCTTCGTCTGGTGAATTGCCGCATTTCCGGCACGCAGGCGTTGTGCTACGCGGAAAACCTGGTTCTGGAGAATTGCACGCTCGGAGAGGATGCGGATCTCTGCTTTGAGTATTCCTCCGTGCATGCGGAAATCAAGGGGCGTGTGCACAGCGTCAAAAATCCGCGCAGTGGCCGCATTGTTGCGGAAGAGTACGGGGATATTATTCTGGACGAGCATTGCAAGGCTCCTGCCAATTGCTCCATTGAAACGGGAAAAGCCCAATCCGGAGAAGCCGCATGAAGTACGATTTTGATACTGTTGTTCCGCGCCGCGGCACGAATTCCTACAAGTGGGATTCCATGCCCCGGGAGGATATTCTGCCCATGTGGGTGGCAGACATGGATTTCCGTACGGCTCCGGCGGTGACGGACGCCATCCGGAAGAGGGCCGAGCACGGCATTTTCGGTTATACACGGGTTCCGGATTCCTATTATGAGGCGGTTACAAACTGGTTTGAACGCCGCCACGGCTGGAAGATTAATCCGGAATGGATGATTTATACCACGGGGGTGGTTCCCGCGCTGTCTGCCGTCATACGGGCCCTGACGGTCCCTGGGGACAAGGTGCTGGTCCAGACGCCTGTATATAATTGCTTTTTTTCCTCCATCCGCAATAACGGATGCGTGGCGGAAACCTGCCCTCTGAAATATGAGAACGGCAGATATGCGCTGGATGCGGAGGAGCTGGAACGGAAAGCCTCCGATCCCGCCGTCAAGCTGATGCTCCTGTGCAATCCCCATAATCCAGCCGGGCGCGTCTGGACGAGGGAAGAATTGGAGGAGATGGCCGCCATTTGCCGGAGAAACGGCGTTTTCATAGTGGCTGACGAGATTCATTGCGAACTGACGTATCCGGGCCATCCCTATACGCCGTTCGCCTCCCTCTCCGAGGACGCCCTGCACCATTCCGTCACCTGTATTTCCCCCAGCAAGGCGTTTAATCTGGCGGGCATTCAGATAGCCAATATCGTCGCGGCGGATGAAGAAGTCCGGAAGAGGATTGACAAGGCTATCAACATCAATGAGGTGTGTGACGTCAATTCTTTTGCCGTAGATGCCCTGGAAGCGGCTTATAACGGAGGGGAGGACTGGTTGGAGGAACTGAAGCTCTACCTTTACGGGAATTACGAGATTGTCCGGGATATGCTGGCAGAACGTCTGCCGCAGCTCCGTGTGGTGCCGCTGGAGGGAACGTACCTGGTCTGGATAGATTGTTCCGCTCTGGGGCTTCCCTCCGCAGAGATTGTCCGCCTGCTGGAAGAGGAGGGTCGGGTGCTCGTCAACGGCGGGGAAATGTACGGGGAAACGGCGGGGTGCTTCATTCGCCTGAACGTCGCCTGTCCCAGGAAGCTGCTGCTTGAGGGGCTGGAAAGAATCATCCGCACGCTGTGCGGCCGCATTTCCGGAACACGGACGTGCCCGTCGGGCCCTGCAGGCTCTTAACAGGGAGAACAGTTATTAATCATCAACAATCAAGTTGCCATGGAAAATAAGATGACGAGAAGAACATGGCTCCAGTCTTCCACCGCAGCCCTGGCATGCCTGGCTTTGCCGGAGTATGCCCTGGGCGCGGTTGCGGAGAAGGGTGGAGCTTCCAGGGTCTGGATGACGAAGGAAATTTCTCCGGAGGCTCTCGTGAGGATTTACGAGGCTCTGGGGCGTCCGGCCGGGGGAAAGGTAGCTGTCAAGATCAGCACCGGGGAACCGGGAGGCCGCAATTTTCTGAGTCCGGCCTTAATCAAAGACCTGGTGCGCCGGGTGAACGGCACCATTGTGGAATGCAATACGGCTTACGGAGGCAAACGCTCCCGGACGGAGGACCATTTGCAGGCTGCGAAGGATCACGGTTTTTCCGATATTGCGCGGGTGGACATCATGGATGCGGAAGGGGAGTTCACTATCCCGGTGAGGGACAGGAAGCACCTGGAATACGATATCGTGGGGGATCATTTAAAGAATTATGATTTCATGGTCAATCTGGCCCATTTCAAAGGGCATGCCATGGGCGGCTTCGGCGGTGTGATCAAGAACCAGTCCATCGGTGTTGCCTCGGCAGCCGGGAAGGCGTACATCCATTCCGCCGGAAAGACGCGGGATGTTTCCTCCGTGTGGAACAATCTGGCCAGTCAGGATGATTTCCTTGAGTCCATGGCGGCTTCCGCGCAGGCGGTGGCGGATTACTTCGGGGACAGAATTTTGTACATCAATGTGATGAATAATCTGTCCATTGACTGTGATTGCGATTCCCACCCCCATGCGCCGGAAATGAAGGACATCGGTATTCTGGCCTCCCTTGATCCGGTTGCTCTTGACCAGGCCTGCCTGGATCTCGTTTACGCCGTCAGGCCGTCCGAAGGGAATGACAACAGGCCCCTGGTGGCGCGTATTGAAAGCCGCCATGGACGGCATACGGTAGAGTATGCCGAGAAGATAGGTCTTGGCAGCAGGAAGTATGAACTGAAAGAGCTGAAACCGCAGCAGGCCGTTTAGTCGGTCATTTCCTTTTTAGTATCAAAAACAATAGAAAAAACTGTGATGGAAAAAGTGATGTTGAACAATGGCGTTACGATGCCTGTCCTGGGATTTGGCGTTTTTCAGATTCCGGACGCTAAGGAGTGCGAACGCTGCGTGCTGGATGCGATTGAGGTCGGCTACCGTTCTATTGATACCGCGCAGATTTACGGCAATGAGGAAGCCGTAGGCCGCGCAGCGGAGAAGAGCGGGGTTCCGCGGGAAGAGTTGTTCCTTACCACGAAGGTGTGGATTTCCAACGGCGGGTATGAGAAGGCGAAGGCGTCCATTGACGAATCCCTGCGCAGGCTGCGCACGGATTATCTGGATCTGCTGCTCATCCACCAGCCTTTCAACGATTACTACGGCACTTACCGGGCCATGGAAGAAGCGAACCGGGCCGGAAAGGTACGCGCCATTGGCGTGAGCAATTTTTATCCGGACCGTTTTGTGGACCTGGCGGAGTTCTGCGAGATCAGACCCGCCGTCAACCAGGTGGAAACGCATGTGTTCCACCAGCAGGAAAAAGTCCGGGAGGTGATGGAAAAGTACGGTACCAGAATGGAATCCTGGGGGCCTTTTGCGGAAGGTCGCAATGGGTTTTTCTCCAACCCCGTGTTGAAGGGCATTGGAGAGAAATACGGCAAGACCCCGGCGCAAACAGCCCTGAGGTTCCTGATTCAGCGTGGAATTATCGCCATTCCGAAGACGACCCACCGGGAAAGGATGGAGGAGAATTTCAACGTCTTTGATTTTGCCCTTTCCCAGGAGGATATGGGCGCTATTGCCAGGCTGGACCGCGGAGAGAGCCTTTTCCTGTGCCACCGGGATCCGGAATCGGTCCTGTACCTGATCAATTACGGGAAGCAGTAATTCGCATGAAGTTCCAGAAAGATGACACGATACTCATTTAAAATATTTTGCGTGGCTTTTTCCGCCTGCTTTTGCTGTGCGGGGAGCCTGTTGGCAGAAGATAATAACCCCCATACGGACAAGATGATGAACGAGAAGCTGAATTTAACGCAGGAATGGGACAAAGTGTTTCCTAAAAGCGACAAGGTAACCCACCGCAAGGTAAGTTTCCGCAACCGTTATGGCATTATGCTGGCTGCGGATTTGTATATGCCCCGGAATGTTAACGGGAAATTGCCGGCTATTGCCGTTTCCGGCCCTTTCGGGGCTGTAAAGGAACAATCTGCGGGCCTTTATGCCCAGACGATGGCCGAACGAGGTTTTCTGACGATCGCGTTTGATCCCTCGTATACGGGAGAAAGCGGAGGATTTCCCCGCTATGTCGCGTCTCCGGATATCAATACGGAGGATTTCTGCGCCGCCGTCGATTACCTTTCCACCCGAGATGACGTGGATTCGGAACGTATTGGAATCATTGGCATTTGCGGCTGGGGCGGCATGGCGGTCAATGCGGCGGCTATCGACACCCGCATCAAGGCAACGGTAACCTCCACGATGTACGATATGAGCCGCGTGAACGCGAACGGCTATTTCGACGCGATGGATGCCGACGCCCGTTATGAGCTTCGCAAACAACTGAATGCCCAGCGGACGGCTGATGCGAAGAGCGGTTCTTATGCCCTCGCGGGGGGCGTGCCTGATCCTCTGCCTGCGGATGCCCCCGGATTTGTGAAGGATTATTACGATTATTATAAGACGCCCCGCGGCTATCACAGGCGTTCGCTCAATTCAAATGGCGGATGGAATGTCACTTCGGCGCTTTCCTTCATCAATATGCCCCTGCTGGCGTACAGCGGTGAAATCCGCAGCGCCGTGCTCATGATTCACGGGGAAAAAGCCCATTCGCGCTATTTCAGCGAAGACGCCTTCAGGAAGTTGAAGGGGGACAATAAGGAGCTGATGATTATTCCCGGTGCAAGCCATGTGGATCTTTATGACAATCAAGCCGGTGTCATTCCTTTCGACAGAATCGGACAGTTCTTTCTGGAGCATCTGAAATAAGGAGGCCCCGCATCTGAATTTGGGAAAGAAAGACGGAACGTAATGAAACGCAAGGATTTTTTGAAGATAACATCCGGTTTGGCCTTATCCCTGGTTTCCCGGGGATGGGCCGGGGTGGGTTCTTCTTTGCTGTCTGACGGTCCGGGGTCTTCTTCCGGGGTGCCGAAGAAGGGTTTTCTTGGGGAATCCCGGCGCCTTGGAGGCCTGGAAGTTTCCTCTATCGGGCTGGGATGCCTGCCGATGGTGGGTTATTACGGCGGCAAGTATGATAAACAGGAGATGATTGCCCTGATACGCCGGGCTTTTGACAAAGGAGTTACTTTTTTTGATACGGCGGAAGTGTACGGGCCTTATACCAGTGAGGAATGGGTGGGGGAGGCTCTCGCCCCTGTCCGCAACCAGGTCAGGATAGGAACCAAATTCGGTTTTGGCGTGGAGGAAGGCCGTCCTTCTTCCCTGAACAGCAGGCCCGACCATATCCGGCGTGCGGTAGAAGGTTCCCTCAGGCGTTTGCGTACCGACCACATTGACCTGTTTTACCAGCACCGGGTGGACCCGGATGTTCCGATGGAGGAGGTGGCAGGTACGGTGAAGGAACTGATGCAGGAGGGAAAAGTGCTGCATTTCGGCCTGTCCGAAGCCGGCGCCCGTTCCATCAGGAGGGCTTATGCCGAGTGTCCGGTGAGCGCCGTCCAGAGCGAATACGCTATCTGGTGGAGGGAACCGGAGACGAAGATTTTTCCCACGTTGGAAGAGTTGGGCATCGGTTTTGTTCCGTATTGTCCGCTGGGGCGCGCCTTTCTGGCAGGAGCCGTCCGGGAGGACAGCCGTTTTCAAAAGCGGGACCGCCGCGCCACTTTGCCCCGGTTTACTCCGGAAGCCCTCAGATTCAACATGCCGCTGACTGTTCTTGTCCGGGAATGGGCGGAACGCAGGGGCATGACTCCGGCCCAGTTCGCCCTGTCCTGGATGCTTTCCCGGAAACCGTGGATTGCGCCTGTTCCCGGAACAACCAATCCAGCCCATCTGGATGATTTTCTGGGAGGGGCTTCCGTCCGCCTGTCCGAATCGGAACTCAAGGAATTCGACCTTGCCTGTTCCAGAATTCCCCTGATGGGGCACCGGGCGGATCCGTTTACGGAGAGCCAGATTGACAAGTAGTTTTGCCGGCGCGTTTCCTTCCGCTCCGGAAAAATGCCGCGGGACTGTTTGCGGCGGAAGGATGTTAAGCTATTTTTAAGAAAGAGACATATGATTCTGATTTTCGGAGCATTGCTGGCGGTTTACGTTTTTTGCCGCGCTATTTTGCCGCTGAAGCTGAAATGGGGCTGGAAGCTTCTGCTTGCCGCCCTGCTGGCGGTGGCGGCATTCAAATTCCACTTGCTGCATTTGTTTGGAGGCCCCATGTTTTTCTCCCCGGTTTTGCCGGAAAACGTTCTGCTGGCGGCCGCGTGGCTGTTCTCCGTTCTTTTCCTGTTCTTTTTCCTGCTGCTGGCGGCAGATGTGGTGCGGGCTCTGTATCTGCTGGTTTTGTTCTGCTTGCGGAGGAACAGGACGGAAAGGTTCCGCATCATTGGCAACCGGGTGAATGTTGCTTTGCTGGTTTTTTCCGCCGTGCTGGCAACTGTGGGCATGATTGGAGGCACCAGAGTGCCCCAGGTGAAGGAGGAAACGGTTGCCGTGAACCGCCTGCCGGAGGAGGCGGACGGATTGACGGTCGCCGTGCTGGCGGATCTGCATGTGGACGGCATTACAAGGGAGGAGCGCATTCGGAAGATTGTGGAGCGCACGAACGCCCTGAATCCGGACATCGTCGTGATTGCCGGAGATTTCGTGGACGGGACGGTGCCCGTGCATGGCGGCGATTTGAGGCCGCTTGCGGATTTGAAGGCCAGATACGGGGTGTTCGGCGTGCCGGGCAATCATGAGTATTACTCCGGTTATGAGGAGTGGATGGAGTTCCTGCCCAATCTGGGCATTCGTATGCTTCTTAATGAACACGCGCCGGTGGGAGGGGAGGCCGTGGTATTGGCCGGTGTGACGGATCCTGTGGCCGGCATCATGGGGAAGGAGGAGCCGGATATAAGCAAGGCGTTGAAGGATGCCCCGGAAAAGGGAGTGCGCATCCTTGTTTCCCACCAGCCGCAGCTGGCCCGGGAAGCGGCTGCGCACGGCGTGGATCTTCAAGTGTCCGGCCATACGCACGGAGGCATGATTGCCGGCGTGGACCGGCTGGTGGCGCGTTTTAACGAGGGATTCGTCTCCGGGCTGTACACGGTGGGTAATATGAAGCTGTACGTTTCCAATGGGGCGGGGATTTGGAACGGCTTTCCCATCCGCATCGGCGTTCCATCGGAAATTGTTCTGATTCGGCTTCGGAAAGAATAACATCATATATTGATAAAGCAATTTAGGAAGTGATGCGGGCAGGATTGCCGGAATTGTTGAAAAAATATTGACTTATAGTTACTCTAATGTTTAGACAGAAATAAGGAACAAGGTCAGGCAAGGGAAATGCCGGATGAAACCGTTTTTTCCGGACGCCTTTTGCCTCTCCTTTTAACCGGATAAAAATACATGAAAACAATATCAATGATATGCACGCTGGCCGCGGCCCTGATGACAGGAGCCGGATGTTTGGGACAGGAACAACCCAAGGTTTCCGCGGAACCTTCCAGGGTCCTCATTGCCTATTATTCATGGGGAGGCAATACGAAGTACGCCGCTGCGCAAATTCAGAGGGCGACGGGAGGAACGCTGTTTGAAATCAAGCCGGTCAAGCCCTATCCCTCCGAATACCGGGAATGCACCGTGCAGGCCAGGAAGGAGATTCAGGAAGGGGTTCGGCCGGAACTGGCCGCCAAAGTGGAGGATATGGGCAAGTATGATGTGATTTTCATCGGCAGCCCCAACTGGTGGAGTACCATTGCGCCTCCGGTCGCGTCTTTCCTGGCAAGTTACGACCTTTCCGGCAAGACGGTGATTCCATTTGTGACGCATGGGGGCGGCGGCATGGCGCGCTGTGCGGACGAGGTTCGGAAGCTGTGTCCCAAGTCCACCGTTCTCAAGGGAGGCGCTTTTGCCGGGGAAGGAATCCGGACGACGAGGGCCGCGCTTGTCAAGTGGGTCAATGAGACGATTTCCATCAATAAATAATGATCTTATGAAACGAACCATCGCGGGAATGGCTTTTTCCCTTGCCTGTCTGATGAACCTTTCAGAAGCCCAAACCATAAATCACGATAAAGTGGAAATGGAGAATGGCAAAAATACGGGCATGTGCGTCAAGTTACCGATGCAGCCTGATGGTATCGTCCGTCTCTCAAAAATAGAAGTGCATGCTGAATATTTGGAGGAATATGTGAAGTACGCCATCGAAGTGGGGGAAATCTCCCTGCGCACGGAACCGGGCGTGTTGACCATGTACGCTGTTGCTGAAAAGGACAATGCTTGCAGAATTACGATTCTTGAAACTTACGCCAGCCAAAAGGCATATAAGTCGCACATCGCATCGGCTCATTTTCAGAAATACAAGCAGGAAACGTTGCACATGGTTAAGGCATTGGTTTTATCCGACCAGACGCCACTGAATCCTTCAAACAGTATTACTAATATTATTAAATAATACAATAATGAATAAGATTATTTTATTTCTTTCAATTAGTTTTTTCATAACAAATGCTATGGCGCAGGAAAAGATAGTACAGACGGCGGGACGCACTCAGTTAGGAGAGTTTGCTCCCAAATTTGCGGAACTTAACGATGATGTCCTTTTCGGTGAAGTATGGAGCCGGACTGACAAGCTCGGTCTGCGTGATCGCAGTTTGGTAACCATCACCTCCCTCATTAGTCAGGGCATTACCGACAATTCGCTCGTTTTCCATCTTCAGTCGGCAAAGAAGAATGGAGTTACCCGTACCGAGATTGCAGAAATCATCACCCACATCGGTTTTTATGCCGGTTGGCCGAAAGCATGGGCGGCATTTAATCTGGCCAAAGACGTATGGGCGGAAGATGCGGCTGGCGAAGATGCCAAAGCCGCTTTCCAACGCGAGATGATTTTCCCTTTAGGCGAGCCGAATACGGCATATGCCAAGTATTTCACAGGCAACAGTTATCTTGCACCCGTTTCACGCGAACAGGTGAATATCTCCAATGTAACTTTTGAACCCCGTTGCCGCAATAACTGGCATATTCACAAAGCGACGAAAGGCGGCGGGCAGATGCTTATCGGTGTGGCCGGACGCGGCTGGTATCAGGAAGAAGGAAAGCCTGCTGTGGAAATTCTTCCTGGCACAATCATCCATATTCCCGCCAACGTGAAGCACTGGCACGGGGCTGCCTCCGACAGCTGGTTCTCCCACTTGGCTATTGAGGTTCCCGGTGAGAATGCATCCAGTGAATGGCTTGAGCCGGTAACGGATGAAGAGTATGCCAAGGCCGTGAAATAATGTGGATACTTCCATGTGAAACAATTATAGTGCAATCTGTTGTGTTGGTAATGTAACTGTTTGATACAAATGTAATTAAGAATTTGTTAGATCTGTCGCTTTCTCCGTAATATGGCATACAGTCATTTTTTGAAAATGCGCGGTATCTTTGCCACATATTGAAAACAAGTTAATATTAAAAGAAAGAAATATGAAATATGTTGAACCTGTATGAGCCTTTTATTTCACATCGGCAGTCATTGTGGGGACAATAATAGAAAACAGTCTTATGCGGTTTAAAAAATATAATAAAAGAATACGAAATGAAAAATCAGTCTAAAATTGCATTAGGGACATGGTCATGGGGCGCAGGATTTGCCGGAGGCGACCAGGTATTCGGCAATAATCTCGGAGTAGACGAGCTGAGACCCGTATTCGACGAGGCGATGGCAAACGGGGTGAATTTGTGGGATTCTGCCGTGGTGTATGGTATGGGTACTTCAGAAACGTTGCTCTCGACATTTACAAAGAATAGAAAGCGGGAGGATATATTTATCTCGACCAAGTTCACTCCGCAGATTGCAGGCGAGTCGGAAGATCCGGTAGCCGATATGCTGGCAGGGAGCCTCGAACGTTTCGCCACCGGTTACGTCGATATTTATTGGATACATAATCCGGCCGACGTGGAAAGATGGACGCCTTATCTTATTCCACTGGTAAAAAGCGGTAAGGTAAAAAGAGTCGGTGTTTCCAACCATAACCTCGCGCAGATCAAACGTGTGGAGGAAATTCTCTCGCAAGAAGGGATACATCTCTCTGCCGTTCAGAACCATTACAGCCTGCTCTACCTCTCGTCAGAAAAGGCAGGCATTCTGGATTACTGCAGGGAGAACGGCATCGACTTTTGGGCTTACATGGTGCTGGAACAGGGGGCGTTGAGCGGAAAATACGATACCGCGCACCCGTTGCCAGCCGATAGCCAGCGTGGGAAAACCTACAATCCGCTGCTGCCGCAAATAGAAAAACTCGTTGCCGTGATGCGCACCGTGGGCGATAAGTACGATATTACGCCGGCGCAGGTGGCTCTGGCATGGGCGATAACGAAGGGCACGACGCCGATTATTGGTGTGACGAAACCCTCACAAGTGCAGGATGCTGTCCGTGCCATGCAGGTCGTGCTGACTGTTGACGAAGTGAAGATGTTGGAGGATGCGGCCGAAAGCACGGGGGTAGATACGAGAGGTTCATGGGAAAATCCGATGATATGATGAGGCTGGTTATAATCATCGGAGTTGTCCTGTCTGTATGGTTTGCGGATTGGGCGGCGGCACAGCAGATTGTGGATGTGCATTGCCATAACATTATGTCTGGCTATATGGAAGTGTTGAAAAAACATGATGCCGCTTTGGAAGAGACTTTTCCGTTGCCGGAATGGAATGTGGATGCCCATCTTGCCTTTATGGAAAAAGCCGGAATCGGTTGTTCTGTATTGTCGATGCCCGCACCGCAACCCTACTTCGGTGATACTGGGGAGTGCCGTCGCATAATCCGGGAATATAACGAGTATTGCGCCGCTCTGAAAAAGAAATATCCGGGCAAGTTCAAATTTTGCGCTGCACTGCCATTGCCTGACGTGAACGCTGCCATAGATGAGGCTGTTTATGCTCTCGATACGCTCGGTGCAGACGGCATCAAGCTGGCCACGAACAGTCGGGGACAGTATATCGGGGATGAAGCCCTCGACCCGTTGATGGAGGTATTGCACAAGCGGAATGCCGTCGTCATCATTCATCCGCACAAGCCTAATCCGGTTAATGATACCATTATTTCTACCGCCCCGCTTGCAGTCTATGAATATCCGGCCGAAACGACACGTGCCGTCGTCAATATGATTTCCCGCAACGTGTTGGTGCGCTATCCGAATCTCAAGGTGGTCGTTCCCCATTGCGGCTCGTTCCTGCCTATGGCGATTCCACGCATGAAGGCTATACACCCGGCTATGCAGGCAAAGGGATTTATGGGTTCAATTGACTGGGATGGCAATCTATCCCATTTGTACTATGATCTTGCCGGGGGAGCGAGTCCTGAAATCGTGAAGATGATGCTGACGGTCGCTCCGCCAGAGCATATACTTTATGGTTCGGATTATCCTTATATGTCTGACGGTGTGTTGTTTGGAAATCTGCAACGGATGCGTGAACAGTTTGCTGCGGATAAGGAACTGTCACCCTATTTGGAACAGTTTTTTTCGGAAAATGCCCGTAATTTATTTAACAAATAATATTTGAAAACGGAGAGCATACTTTTCGGTAGGATAAGATAACCTGTGAAGAGATTGCTACAGCCGTTACTTTTTTGATAAGCGACGAAGCCATATTTGTAACCGGAGCTGACTGTGAAAACGAACGGCATTATAGGAGCAGAGAACAAATAACAGTAAAAAGAAAGAATATGAAAAATATATTGATTATCAGCGGCCATACAAACCTTGCCGCATCTGTAGCCAATAAGACAATCCTTGAAACCTTGAACGAGCGGCTGCCGGAAGCTGAACTCGTAAAGCTTGACGAACTTTATCCCGATTTCAAGATCGACGTGGAAGCCGAACAACAGAAATTGCTGTGGGCAGACATCATTGTATTGCAATTCCCTCTCTTTTGGTACTCCGCACCCTCCATATTGGAACGCTGGATGGAAGAAACTTTTCGTCACGGCTTTTCACACGGCAGTACCGGAGACAAGCTCAAGGGCAAGAAACTCATTCTCTCTTTCACAACGGGAGCGCCCGAAACGCTGTATAGCCGTGAAGGGGCCATGGGCTACGCGATTGATGAATTTCTGCCATGCTACAAGGCTGTCTGCCGACTGACTCAAATGGAATACTGCGGCAGTGTTTATACCTGCGGCATAAGTTACGGCAATCGTACGACACCGGAACTTATCGAGCAGCAAAAGGGAGCATCGGTGGAACACGCTGAACGTCTTATCCGGTTACTTGAAGCGCTCTGATGTTTGAATAATTTCGACGCTATGGCCTTCAATTGCCCTCTATCCGATGACTGCATGAATTTCATGTATGCGGAGGCGGCAGGAAGCAAATAAGAACGCAGAGCGGCCGGGATTCCTCATTGGAAATCCCGGCCGACGTCTGTTGAGGATTTAAGGGAGGGTTTATTCCTCAGGCGCGATGTTCGGCTCGCTGGCGCTGATGTAGTTCAGCGGATTGCAGCTGTCCGGCCTGCGGTTGTCTAAAAGATCCTGATAAAATTTTTTCTTGTATTTCAACACTTCCATTTGTTTTTTCAGGATTCGGAGCTGTTCCCGGAGACTTTTCTCTTGCTTGAAGATCAGTTCGGCGCGCTCCGGAATGGTGGAATCCCCTTCCTGGCACAGGTCGATGTAGTGCTTGACGCCTTCAATCGGGAGGCCCGTCATCCGGAGGCAGTGGACCAGGCGGAGCCACCCCAGGGTGTAGTCGGAAAACATACGGGCATTCCCTCCGCTGCGGTCCACGTCCGGGATTAATCCGGCGTTTTCGTAATACCGGATGGTGTAGGCTGACATTTCCATCATTTCCGCAACCTGCTTGACAGTGTATCTGGGGGTGCGGTCATAAGAAGGGCGGTAGGTGCCGGATGGATTTTTCTGTTTAATCATCGTGTGACTGATAGCTTACAGTTACTCCAATATACGAGGCGTTGCCGGATGACAAGTTTTTTACTGTGCTTCACGGGAATAACGTATTTAAAGGCCAAGGAAAACGGCGGTAACTCCATTCCGTGGAGGAAGGATCGGGCTGTGCGTCGGAATATCGGGGGAAGGGGGGCAAATGAGTTGACTGGCTTTTCCTCCCCGTTACAATGAAGCCCGCTCCGGGGACGGAGCCTGTAATGATGATTATTGCCTCCCTTTCCGATTCCGCCCGTTACGAAATGTTGAATTCCCTGTTCAGGAGAGCTTTCGATTTTATCAGGGAGATTGCTCCGGCAACCCTGGAAACCGGCCGCCATGTCCTGGAGGAAGACGCCCTGACCGTGATGGTGAATGAACCGGTGATGAAGAAGCGGGAGAACGCCCGCATGGAAGTGCATGACCGGTTTATTGACATTCACGTGCCCCTTTCCCGGGAAGAGGGATTCATGTGGAAAGAGCGCGCGGCGCTGGAAAAGCCTTCCGAACCGTTCAACAGGGAAAAGGACGCGCAGCATTATGATGATGCTCCGGACACCTCTTTTGTCGTGAAACCGGGGCAGTTCGCCATTTTTTTCCCGGAGGATGCGCATGCCGGCTGCATTGGGGAAGGAAAGATTCTGAAACTGGTGATTAAAGTCAGAACGGCCTGAACCTCATTCCGGAAAAACAGTCCGGAATGGAGAACAGGCCGTTTCTTCAATTTGCGGGCGGGAGTTGCGTTATTTTCCGTCTTCCTTCCGGGCGTCCTGTAAAGCGTTTTCCGGAATCCATACGGCCACATTGCCGCCGTGGACAAGAAACCGGCCGTTGCCTTCCCCGTCAATGGAGACGGTTTCCTCCACGTTGCCGGTGGCTTCCTTCCAAGTTTCCCCTGCGTGCTGCTTGCCCACGTTCATGACTTTGTCTCCATCCTCTCCATTGGAAATGAGCACAGCCACGCCGGAATGCGGGTGCTCTTCATCTCCCACACGGGTGAAGCCGATGGTGTTCGGGTGGTCAAAGTAGTAATTTTGTTCCCCGAAAGCATGGTTTTTACGGATTTCCAGCAGATTGTCGATGATGGCGCGGTGCATGGGCGGGTTGCCGCTCACACCGTAATAGTCCCCGTAGAAGATGCAGGGATAACCTTCCTTCATGAGCAGGATGAGCGCATAGGCGGAGGGTTTGAACCAGTCTTCCACAGCTGATTCCAGGGAACTGCCCCACTGGGAATCATGGTTGTCCACAAAGGTAACGGCCAGCGTAGGGTGGTTCTGAACCAGGGTTCCGTCCAGAATTTTGGAAAGGTCGTAATCGCGGCCCTGCTTGGAGGCCTGGTACATGTTGTAGTGCAGGGGGACGTCAAACAGGTCCACTTTGTAGCGTTCCTCCTTGAGGTAATCGTCCAGGGATTCCAGATCCTGTTTCCAGTATTCGCCCACGGCGTAGAAGTCTGCTCCCCTTTCCTTGCGGACGGCTGCCAGGAATTTCCTGATGAATTCGTCATTGATATGCTTGATGGCGTCCAGCCTCATGCCGTCCAGATCCAGTTCCCGGGATACCCATATTCCCCATCTTTCCATTTCTTTCACCACTTCCGGGTGGTTGAAGTCCAGATTGGCGAACATAAGGTAGTCGTAGTTGCCGTTTTCTTCATCCACGCCTTCGCTCCAGCTTTTGCCGTCTCCCATAATCTTGAAAATGGAGGTTTTTTCCGTGCGTGCGTCATAGTCCGTTCCGGTGAAGTGGTACCAGTGCCATTTGAAGTCGGAATATTTGTTTCCGCGGCCGGGAAAGTTGAAGCCGGTCCAGCCTTCAATCTCGTAGGCATCCGTAATTTCCTTGTCGCGGTTCTGCTGGTCCACTTCCTTGGCCATGAATTTTTCCGTATAGTCCGCCCCTGCTTTGTGGTTCATGACGGCATCCAGATAAACGCCTACATGGTGTTCATGAAGAGCCTTGATGGCCTCCTGGAGTTCCTGCCTGGTGCCGTATTTGGTGCGGACGGTGTTTTTCTGGTCGAATTCCCCCAGGTCAAAAAGATCATAGGTGCCGTATCCTACGTCATTTTGTTCCTTCCCTTTGTAGGCTGGAGGAATCCAGACGGCCGTAACACCCATTTCCTCCAGGTGGGGGGCGTCTTCCTTCAACTTGTTCCAAAACTGTCCGTCGTTGGGCAGATTCCACTCAAAATACTGCATCATGATTCCGTTTTTCATTTGATCTGATTCCTTGTCATACCGTTCGGGTTGTCGTGCTTCCAGGGGCTGTCCGGTGGAAAAAGCGGTTTTCCCGGGCGAGGTTCCGGATGATGAATCCATACGAAGCCCCCAACAGAATAGAGTCCTGAAAGTACGGCGCGTTAGGCATACTGCCGGTCTTATGTCCTGCAAGAATGCCAGCGGCAAAACGGTAGGCGGGAAGGGTTTTTCTCCGAAGGATGGGAAAAAGCGGTTTCACTCCCCCCTGCCGCACCCCGGAAAGAATGGGCCGGGAACGAGGGTTCGTGTAAGTAAGACAGGTGGGGAGAAAGGTTATGCCTTTCCCGTGCCGGGAACCAGGTAGTGCCTGTTTTTCAGCCGGTAGTATTTCAGGAACCGGCGGATGAAGAGCAGGGTGACGATAAAGGAAAGCACGTCTGCCAGAGGAAGGGATGCCCAGACTCCGTCCTGTCCCCAGAAACGGGGCAGGACCAGCAGGAACGGCAGGAGGAAGAGCATTTGGCGCGTCAGGGACAGGAAGATTGCCAGACGGGCTTTTCCAATGGCCTGGAAGAAGTTCCCGATGATGATCTGGCTGCCGATGAGCGGAAAGGCCAGCACGCAGATGATCAGACCGTTGGCCGCCAGGCTGATGAGCGAGGCGTCATCCGTGAAGAGCCCGGCAATGCCGCGGGGAAAGAAGACGCAGGCCAGGAATCCCAGCGTGGTGAAGGATGTCCCTGCCAGAACTCCGTATTTAAGGGTGAGCAGAACGCGGCCCGGCTTCATGGCTCCGTGGTTGTAGCCGATGATGGGCTGCATTCCCTGAGTGAGGCCGATGACGAGCATGGCGAACAGAATAAGAATGCGGTTGATGATGCCGTAGGCCCCGATGGCCAGGTCCCCCCCGTGATCCGCAAGTTGCCTGTTGATGGCGACGGTGACCGCGCTGCCGCAGACGTTTACCAGGCAGGGAGCCATCCCGATGGACAGGATGCCGGTGACGATGGTCTTGCGCAGCTGCCAGATGCCGCGGCGGAAGTGGACCGTGCTGGCCGCATCGGAAAAGTGTAACAGCACGCGCACCATGCCGACGACCTGGGCGAGAAGGGTGGCCACGGCTGCTCCGGTAATGCCCCATTTGAACCAGAAGATGAAGATGGGAGCCAGAATGATGTTGATTCCTACGGAAAGAAGGGTGGAGCCCATGGCTTTTTTAGGGTAGCCGGTAGCTCTCATCACATGATTGAGGTTGAAGAAGACGTACGTGACGGGCAGGCCCAGCAAGGTAATAAGCATGAAGTCGTACGCATAGGTGAGGGTTTGCCCGCTGGCGCCGAAGGCGGTCAGGATTTCCGTAAGGAAAAGAAGCGTGGGAATCACCAGCACCACAGCGGCAATCAGACTCATGATGAGGACGTTGCCAAGCGTACGCTCAGTTCCTTCCTGGTCTTTTCTTCCCAGCCGGATGGAGCTGATGGCCGCCCCGCCGATGCCTACCAGCGTGCCCAGGGCGAAAGTCAGGTTCATGATGGGGAAGGTGACGGCCAGGCCGGACAGGGCCAGAGGCCCCACGCCGTGACCGATAAACACGCTGTCAATGATGTTGTACAGGGAGTATACCACCATGCCGGCGATGGAGGGCAGGGAGTACTGGATCAGCAGACGCCATACGGATGCGTTTTCCAATTCTGCGATGTTGCGTGACTGGGCTGCCATGGACGTTCCTCCTTTCAAAACAGGTGGCAAACTATAAAAACGCACGGATGGGTTGTCAAGCTGTCCACCTGTCCGGAAAACGGCCTTTTTCCCCCAGTTTCAGAGAGAGGGCTGTTTTTGATTGACTGTGGAAGCTTTTGGAGGTTGAGTCCTTTCCGCCTTTTTCAGAAGCACGCCATGACCATGTCCGTTTTCCCTTTCCTGCGTCTTGTCTCCGTTTGCGGCGCCGCTCTTATGGGTTCTTCCTGTCTGCCCATGTTTGGCGCCGGGCAGGTGCTGGCGGGAAGCAGCCTCGCGGAAGGTCTGCTGCCCTCTTCCTCTCTGGATCTTGTGTGGAGGGGAGACATCCGTTCTTTTCCCTCTTCCGGTTTGAGGACGCCCCGCGGGTTCAAAGTTTCTCCCGCGGATTCTTATTCCCTGCTGATGGAAGCGCGCCCGGGGATTGCCGGAGAGTGGGCCTGCTATCATGACCGCAGCAATTACTACTGGGCTTTTGTAGCCGGAAAGAAGGAGGAAGAAGCGGGGCTTTACGCCGTGCGCCGCGGCGTGGCCGTAAGCGGCATTTCCGGAGAAATTGAAGATGCCCCCGCCGTGCAGGATGCTCAGCCATTCTCCGCCATGTAAGCACAGGTTCTGGTCTTTTTGCAAAAAATGCTGCCGGAACCCCGTTTTCCGGCAAGTTGGACACGATAGGTTTGACAGGCAGCTGTTATTGCGGGCGTATTATGAACCGCATGAAGTTCCTTTTATTATCGTTTGCATGGGTGTGCATGGCTTGCGCCGGAGCATGGGGGCAGGATACGGCCCCGTCTTTCCCGGCTAACGGGGCCAATTACAGGCTGTTTCCGGCGGACCGGCCTCCGCTGGTTCCCAAACCCCAGCAGCTGCGCTGGGACGACAGGGCCATTCCCGTGCAGTCCGTACGCATTTTGGCTCCGTCTCCGTCCAGGACTTCCTATCCGGAACAGATGAAGTTCATTGTTTCCGAATTGAAATCTTTTCTGGCGGAGCACTGCGTGAAGGTGGCTCCGGACGGGACGTTTGCCGTTAAATTCGTCAAGGGGGATGTGAAAGCCGGCACGGAAAATTCCAAGCTGAAGGAGGAGGCTTATTCCCTCCGAGTAACTTCCGGCGGCGCACTCATTACGGCGATGGATACCAGAGGATTCTATTACGGCATGAAAACGCTGGAGCAGCTTCTTTTGCGCCGCGGCGGGACGACGACCATTGCCGCCTGCGATATCGTGGACTGGCCGGATTTTGAAATCCGCGGATTCATGAACGATGTGGGACGCAATTACATGCCGCTGCCTCTGATTGCACGGGAGCTGGATTCCATGGCGCAGCTCAAGCTGAATGTTTACCACTTCCATTTTACGGAGAACCCCGGCTGGCGGCTGGAATCCAAAATTTATCCGGAGCTGAACGCCCCCGAAAATTATACGCGCATGCCTGGCAAGTTTTACACGCAGAAGGAGTTTAAGCAGCTGGTGGAGTACTGCCGCCTGCGCAATATCCTGCTGATTCCGGAGATGGATATGCCGGGGCACAGCCAGATGTTCCGCAAGGCGCTCAACGTGAAGATGAGCGATGAAAAAGCCACCAAAGCCCTGGTGGCCCTGATCAAGGAGTTGTGTTCCCTGGTTCCCAAGGAGAAAATGCCCATCATCCACATTGGCACGGACGAGGTGCGCGGCAAGGATGAGCAGGTGAACAATGAGATTCTTAAGGAGTACATCCATGCAGTGGAGTTCTGCGGCCGCATTCCCATGAGATGGCAGCCCGGCCTGACGCCGAAGGGCTATAACGGCTCCATCCAGCAGTTATGGTCCGGCCGCCAGAACCGTGGCGCATGGCCTACCGACGGAGCGAAGTATGTTGATTCCCTGGAGACTTACCTGAACCACCTTGATCCGTTTGAAACGGCCATGACCATGTATTTCCGCCGGGCATGCCCGTTTCGGAATGCGGAAGGACTGGGCATGATGCTGTGTTCTTTCCCGGACCTGGAAATTACGGATCCGCGCAACCAAGTTCTTCAGACGCCCGTTTACGCCGGCATGGCGTTCGTTTCCGAACCTTTGTGGAATAATCCCCATGAGAAGGTGCTGGGAGACCCCAACCAGGACGAATATATGAAGTATTTTTCCAATCTGCCCGTGCAGGGGGATCCTCTGCTGAAGGGGTTTGCGGATTACGAGAACCGCGTGCTCGCCATCCGGGACCGTTTTTTCGTGGATAAGGAGTTTAATTACGTACGGCAGGCGAATATTCCCTGGAAATTGCTGGGGCCTATTCCCAACGGCGGTAAGACGGAAAAGGAATTCGCTCCGGAGGAGGACAACAAGGCAGGGAAGATGAGGGATTCCTACGAGATTGACGGCGTCACCTATGAGTGGTCCGGAGACGATTACACGGGGGCCACCATCATTTTCAAGCATTACTGCGATTTTCCGACGCTGTTCAATGGCGCAAAGATGGGAGCTTATCCCCACAAAAACCACACTTATTACGCGCAGACCTGGATTTATTCCCCCAAGGCGCAGACGGTGCCTTTCTGGATCAGCGGACATACCTGGGCCACGTCCGATTGGCGCAACGGTCCGGCGAGCGTTCCCGGCAAGTGGTTTCATGCGGATCCCAAATTTTTTGTGAACGGCCGGGAGATTGCCCCCCCGCAATGGAAAAAGCCGCGTAACAGCGGCGTGATGGTGGATGAAAACTACCATTTCCGGGAGCCTTCCATGGTTCCTCTTAAGAAGGGTTGGAACCGCGTGCTGGTAAAGAGCCCCAGCAACAATTCCGCGCGTCGGTGGATGTTCACATTCGTTCCGGTGCTGGTGAACCCCAAGACGCCCGGCTGCAATGTGAAGGAGTATCCCGGCCTCAAATTTTCCACACGTCCGGAATAGAAAATCCCGTGATGAGCATCCGGAGCTGGAATGAGCCGGTTGCAGTATCCGCCATCATCATTAAAAAAGAAGCCGCGCTTCTGGCAAAAGCGCGGCTTCTGATTGCATGCAAAGGACACGGATACGAAGTTAAGCGTTCCGGCGGCGCGTTATCGGAGCGGCAAGTCCCGGCAGGCCAAGGGAAGCCGAGTCCAGTTCCGGCACGGGAAGAGCCCCTTCATTGTAGATTCAATGGAGCAGGGTAATCCTGTATTGTCACAGTATTTTCCAGGGAATATGTTCCAATAGTTCGTCAAAGCCGAGCCCCGTGCCTCCAGGAACAGCTGCCTGAGGGTCCATGCCTCCCATCCGGTCTATAAAGGGGTCCGGCTCAAACAGGAGGTGGGTGCAGAGGCCGCAGAGGGGAATTTCCGTGGGCAGGGAGTTGCGGTAATATTCCGCCGCCTGGTAAACGGCCCAGAGCTGCCCTACGGGGTGATCCATGACAGTGGTGAAGACGGGAGGTTCGTAAAGATATTCCGGCGTTGCTTCCCGTGCGGGTTTGACGATGCGGATGATGGGCAGGTCCGAGGAGATGGCCGGCTGGTGTTCCACATCCGAACCCATGTCCAGGGCCAGAGGCATGCCGGCGTCTACCAGACGTTCCCAGCTCTGGATGGAGAAGGGGCACGGGTCTTCTATGAAGTCTATTCTGGTTTTCAGATGGTGGGGCAGGGATTTCCAGAATTTCAGGGCATCGTTTTCATTCAGGCATCCGTTGAAGTCCAGCCGCCAGCGCCAGGAGGGAACCATGGATGCCAGCATCGTCAGCCGTTCTAGGGCGGCGGCCAGATTGGCGCTGGCCTTGATTTTTCCTGCCTTGAATCCCTTGGATTCCATGATGCGAATGGTAGCGGGGCTGACGCAGGAGGGCAGCGTGGCGTGGCTTTCCGGAATGTGAAGACCGTCAAACAGGCTGACGCCCCTCGCGCGTGCTTCCCCGTCCGTTCGGGCGCACTCCGCGGCGCGGACGCCCAGAGGCAGAGGGCGGCCCTTCCTGAGCGCGTCCAATTCCTCTTGCAGGGTGGCGTCTCCCAGTTCCGGCCACGGCTGGATGCAGCCGTACCCGCCTTCATCCGTTTTAATGAGGGCTCCCTTCCTGCACACTTCCGCGGCTCTGGCGTTCAGAGGGCCGCAGGCTGTTAAAGAATATTCATGGTAAAACACAACTTTAATTCAAACAACCTTTCCTTCTTTTGTCACGATGAAAAAAGGTTTTCATTGGATTTTGGAGGGTGAAACGTCTAAGCTCTGCGTCATGTACAGAACATTGGTGTTCGGGGCGGACGGCCGGGTGGGAAGCCGTCTGGCAGCGTATCTGGAAGAACATGGCCTGGAGGTGGTGAAGTGCGGACGGGGCTTTTGTGATTTGAAGGATTTAAGCGCTTTGAAACGTGTTCTGCTTTCTTCCGGAGCCACTCATGTGGTGAATTGCGCCGCTGTGAGCGGATTGGAAGCCTGCCTGGATGATCCGGAGACGGCCCACTGCGTCAACGCCATGGCTCCGGAGATGATGGCGCGCATTTGCCGCCTGGAGGGCATGCGCTTTATCCATTTGAGTACGGATTATGTGCTGGACGGCAGGAGGAGAGGTTTGAAAACGGAGGAGGGGAAGTGCCGCCCCGTAAATGTGTACGGAGAGTCCAAGCTGGAGGCGGAATTCCGTGTGCGGGAGGAGATGCCGGACGCTCTGATAGCCCGCGTTTCCTGGGTATTCGGCAATCCGGAACGGCCCTCATTCCCGGAAATGGTGCTGCGGCGGGCGATGAAAAGGGAGCCCCTGGCCGCTGTGGCGGATAAATGGTCCATGCCTACATGGGTGGAAGATTTATGTGCATGGCTCCGTTTTCTGGCTTATGAGAGCGGGGCGTCCGGCGTGCTGCATCTGTGTCAGTCCGGAGAGCCTGTTTCCTGGCACAGTTATGCCGTGGCCGTGCTGAAATGCGCCGTGAAGCACGGGTTACTGCCTTCTTTGCCGCCTGTGGCGGAACAAAAGCTCGACGAACAGGCCGGTTTCAGGGATGCTCGGCCCCGGCATACCGCCATGTCCAGCGAACGCCTCTCTTCCCTGATGAAGCAGCCCGTGAGGGCGTATGAAGAGGCCATTGACATGGCCGTGGCCCGCTATGCCGCAGATCCAACCTTTCTCTCCAGCATTTCATGAATGATTTCCACAATTCCCGTGATTCCCGCCCCAGGCCCGTTTACCGGGACCGCCGTTCCCAGCCGGGCCGCCCGCGCACAGCTCCCAAAAAGAACCTTTTTGCCAACAAGTCGCCGGAAGGGAGCGAACAATGGCTCAAGCCCTGGGTGGAGCTGAAGTATTTCACATACAATCCGGCCGTGTTCCCCCGCATGCTCGGCTCCGTAAGCGGGGAAATAGCGCCGGGAAGCCTGGTAAACGTCTATGACAAGAACGGTGAACTGTTCGGCGCCGGATTCTGGAATGAGTCCAGCCGCACGCCCCTGCGCATGGTGTACCACGGGAAGGACGTTTTTGCCGAACGTGACCTGGATGCTGCGCTGGAACGAGCCGTGAAGCTGCGCAGGGAAGTTCTGCGCCTGGATGAAACCACTAATGCGTACCGTGTGCTGCACGGAGATTCCGACGGACTGGGCGGCCTGGTGGTGGACCGTTACGCGGACGTGCTGAGCCTGGAGGTGAGTACGCTGGCCGTCTGGCAGAGGCTGAACCGCTGGCTGCCCCTGCTGCACCGCCTGTGCGGCACAAAACGCCATGTGGTGCAGGTGGATGAGGGCATTGCCCGCATGGAGGGCATCCGGGCGGAGGAGGCGCCGGCATCCCCAGCCCCCGTCAGGCTGGTGAAGATTGTGGAAAACGGCATCACCTATGAAGTGGACTTCGCCCAGGGGCACAAGACGGGCTTTTTCTGTGACCAGCGGGACAACCGCCTCAAGTTCGCCTCCCTGGTGAAGGGGGCCACGGTGCTGGACCTGTGCTGCTACAGCGGCGGCTTTTCCATTGCCGCCAAGATGCTGGGCGGAGCGGCGGAGGTAACGGCTGTGGATTTGGATGAGAAAGCCGTCGCCATGGCTAAAAGAAACGGAAATATCAACCGTCAGCGCATCGACTTCGTGCATGCGGATGCCTTTGTCTATGCGCGCCAGATGGTGCGCAACGGCCGCCTGTTTGACGCCGTGCTGCTGGACCCGCCCAAATTCATCGTTGGCAGGGACGGATATGAAGAGGGCATCAAAAAATACCATGACCTCAATATGTTGGGGCTGCAATGCGTGCGTCCCGGCGGCCTGTTTGTCACCTGTTCCTGTTCCGGGCTGCTTTCCCCCGCGGAGTTTGAGCATACCGTCATCAAGGCCGCCCAGCGGCAGGGGCGCAAGCTTCAGATTATGGCGATGACCGGCCCCGGTTGGGACCACCCTTTCCTGAGCACTTATCCGGAGGGCCGTTATCTGAAGGTTCTGTGGGCAATTGCCCTGTAGCTGGAGGTTGAGGCCCGGGATGCATTTCGGAAAAACCTTTCAGGCGTGTTGACGTTCTTTGCCCCTCTCTGCTTTCGTGGTGAGGAATATGGCAAAACAAGTATTGCAGCGGCTCAGTTTTACGGCCGGGGAGCTGACCCCGTGGCTGGCCGGACGCGCCGACCTGGATCCCGTGTCCCGTGGCGCCTCCCGGCTGATAAATTTTCTGGTCAGCCCCTTCGGCGGTCTCCGGCGCAGGCCGGGAACACGCCTGGTCGCCCGCGCGGGATGCCGGGAGGGCATGGTGAGGCTGGTTTCCTTCAAGTACTCCACGGGCGTGCAGTTCATGCTGGAAGTGGGGCGCGGCTACGTCCGGTATTTTAAAAATGGCGCGCTTCTGACGGATACGGAAGGCGGGGTGCTGGAAACGCTTACTCCGTGGAAGACGGATGAACAGGTAAGCAACCTCCGGATGCAGCAGCTGAATGACGTGATTTACTGCGTGGAACCTTCTACGCCGCCTATGACGCTGGCCCGCTACGCAGACGATGACTGGCGGCTGGAAGCGTTGGAGTTTTCCGGAATTCCTTATGAGAGTTCCCTGTTGAATGCCGTGCGGCTGGAATGCCGCATGGTGCGGGAGGGGGGCGTCAACAGGCTGCTGGCGACGGCGGACGATGATGTATTCACTCCGGAAATGGAGGGAAAGGAGTTTCTGCGCATCACCAGGAAATATGGAGAAACCGTGGCGGAGGGAAACCAGATGCCTTTTTACCATTTGACGACTCTGAGCCGGGATCTTTACAAGGGAGAGACTTTTTCCATGAACCGGGAGGACGGCTGGCGGCAGGCTTATACCTGCATCCGCGATTTCAGCCGGGAAAGCGACTACCAGGAAGGGGTGGACCGCCCGGAGAGGTACACGGCCTTTTTTGAAAAAGGGGCCGATGCCAGTACCCGCATTTATGTCAACGGCGCGTGGACGTTGGAGACGACGGGGACCTGGGATGCGGAGTGGGAAATCTGCCGGGGGTATCCGGACGGCTCCAATTACCTTCCCAACCGTCCGGAATTAGTGTGGCATTCCGTGAAGAGCTTCCAGCAGAGGGAGGGGTTCCGGAATAATTTCACCCTGAGCGGCAATGAAGAGGAAATGTCCTACTACAAAATCCGCCTCATGGCTTACAAGGACGGGTCTTCTGCGGGAACGCCCGTATTCCGCGCATCAGCCGGCTCCTTTAACCATGAAGTGGTGGTGGAGGAATATGTTTCCCCGCGCAGCGCCTATCTTGCGAGTGCCCTTCATCTGTCCTATCATACGCTGAGTGACTGTGATACCAATGACTGGTCTTTTGGTGCGTTCGGGGTCCGGAACGGTTATCCGTGCACGGTAGAGTTCCATCAGGGGCGGCTGTGGTTCGGAGGCACTCCTGGGCAGCCCCAGACGCTGTGGGCCAGCAGGGTGGATGATTTTTCCGCGTTTACGCCCGGCATTCCGGCGGATTCCCCCATGATTCTGACAATGGCCGCTTCCCAGCAGAACCGCATTTCCTGGATAGCTTCCCTCCGGGGGCTGATGATTGGAACCAGCGAGGGGGAATGGCGTCTGTCCGCCACCAATTCAGAAGGGTTGAATGCCTCTAATGCCGGATTTGAGCGCCATTCCGGCGTGGGGTCTGCCTCCCTGGATGCCCTGTCTGTAGAAAACAGCCTTCTTTTTGTGCAGCAGGGCGGGATGAAGGTTCGGGAATTATTTTATTCTCTGGAGGCCGACGGTTACCAGACAAGGGATGTGAGCCTGTTGTCCGACCATTTGCTGGGGGAGGGAATTGTGGACTGGACTGTACAGAGGAGCACGGCGTTCCATGTCTGGTGCGTTCTGGGTGACGGCAGCGCCGTATGCATGACTCTGAACAGGGAACAGAATGTGGTGGCGTGGCATGCACACCGCCTGGAACACGGCCGCATTCTGTCCGTGGCGTCCCTGCGCGGTTCCCGCAACACACCGGACGAGGAAGTATGGTTTGCCGTGGCGCGCGGGGAAGGGGAGGAGGCCTGCATTACGGTGGAATGCATGGCGGATGGGAATGCCTGCCTGGATGCCTGCACGGAGGCTGTCGTGAAGGGGGAGACGCTGTCCGGCCTGAGCCATTTGGCGGGATGCGGCGCCTTTCTGGTGGGCGGGGACGGCGCATGCATGGACATCAGCGTTGACGGAGCCGGGAATGCCGCCTGTCCCGGAAGGGGGGACGGGGAAACAGTATCCGTAGGCCTGGCCGCTCCGGCGGAAGTAAGGACGATGCCCCTGGAAACGCTTGAGACGCTGGGTTGCTTTAAAAAGCAGCTCGGTGCGCGCGTCCTGCTTCATGAAAGCACCCTGAAATTCCGCTACGGAACGGGAACTCCGGAGGCATGGAAGGATTTCCAGCCCGGCAGGTACGGTGTTTCCGAACCTTACTCCGGCTATGTGCGGATGATTCACAACTATGGTATGGATGAGCAGTCTTCCTTTGCCCTCCGTGTGGAGACTCCGGCTCCATTTAACCTTCTGGCCCTGGTGCTGGATGTGGAATTATAGGCGCAGGAGTGCGTTTACGGCTGTTCAGCCGCCTCTTCATGGGAAAGCATATGCACAATGACCTTGATGCCGTGTTTTTCCCCAGCCGCCTTCGCCAGGGAACGAATGGCGGAGGCCGTCATTCCATTGCGGCCGATGATGCGCGCCACGTCCGTTTTTTCCAGAATCAGGCGGAAGCGGACGGCGTCTCCCTGCGGGGATTCCGCAACGCGCAATTCCGCCTGTTCCGGGTGTTGCACGAATTGCAGGGCGATCAATTGCAGGTACTGGCGGATTTGTTCTACGGCAGGATGCATGAAGGGAAATATGGGTTATTTTCATGAACCATACTATAAAGCCGCCTGATTGAAAAGATGCAATTCCAGACATTCCCTGAAAAAGAAAGTCGCCCCGGCCGTAAAACGGCCGGGGCGCCCCAACTACCCTATGAAACTGGATCGGTTAAGATCCAGAGAGCTTTTTTAACGAGCGCTCACCTGCTCGAGGCGCAATATAGTGGAGGAAAAGGGGATACGCAAGTATTTTTTCATTGGAACGATGTTTTTGTTCAATGGAAATAGCATCGTATTTTTACTTCATTTTGACAATATCGGGACCGGAGGAATGGTTATTGTTATTGTCATGAAATCATCTTCCGGGAAGCAGTTCATACGTGAACCCCTTCAGGTATTCCGTTTCCGGAATATTCAATAAAACCGGATGATCCGCTCTTTGGCCGTGTTGCTGCATCAGACGCAGGGTGGCCGGAGCATCAATGGCGGCGTCAAGCACGCTCTCCCGGAACAGGTCCGCTCCGGCGTGGTGGGAACAGCAGAAGGTGGAAAGGATGCCTCCCGGGGCCAGAAGCTTCATGGCGCGGAGGTGGATTTCCTTATATCCGCGCATGGCGTCATGCACGGATTTTTTGTTTCTGGTAAAAGAGGGCGGATCCAGGATAATTAAATCCCATTTGTGTTCTCCTCCGTCCCGGACAAGGGCCGCTTCCTTTTTCAGGAAGTCAAACGCGTTATCCGTGACGCACTGCACGGAGACTCCGTTCAGGCGGGCGTTCCGCGCTACGGCGTCCATAGCATCCTGGGAAACGTCCACGGCCGTTACCTCCGAGGCACCGGCAAGGGCGCAGGCCAGGGCGAAACCGCCCTGGTTGCAGAAGCAGTCCAGCACGCGGCGTCCGCGGGCGAAGCGAGCCACGGCGGCATAATTGTCAAGCTGGTCCAGATACAGGCCGGTTTTTTGTCCCGTCTGAAGGTCAATCATGAATTGCACGCTGCCGCTGCGTGCGGCAAAAGGTTCCGGTTGCTGTCCTCGTGCCACCCGGACGGAGGGGGAAATACCTTCTGCCGCCAGCATGGGTGAATCATTCCTGACAATAATCCCGCGGGGAGAAAGAAGGTCTTCCAAAACATTCAGGATGATGGGGAGGCGGCATTCCATGGCGATCGTCAGCGTCTGGACGACCAGATAATCCGCGTAACGGTCCACAATGAGGCCGGGAAGCCCGTCGGATTCGCTCCAAACGAGCCGGGTGAGAGTTTCTTCCGGAAGCCGGCGGCGGCGCAGTTCTACTGCCTGGCTGATGCGCCTGGAAAAGAAATCTCCGTTCAGTTCCTGTTTGCGGCGGGAAAAGCGCCTGGCGACGATCTGGGAATGGGGATTGAACATGGCGGAACCCAGAAAGCGGTCCTTGAAATCCTTCAGGGCCACGACGTCCCCCGGCTGCGGATTGCCGAAAATTTTGCGCACTTCCGTGCCGTAAACCCAGTCGTGCCCTTGAAAAATGCGTGCTCTTGGAGAAATAATCAAACCTGCCATGTCAGGAAAGGCAATACATGATCGGGGTGGAAAGTTCAAGGGTAATGCGGGCGGCTCCCAGAAAGGCCGTGGGAAGGGTGGAGGCCTCCGTTCCCTGGGATTTTTCGCGCAAGTACGCCGCTGTGCATCATTCCGGGACTATTTCGGTTGAAAATGCCCGGAAACGAAGTAAAATAGGGCGCGTTATGAAAGTAGAAACTTTTGAAACTCCCCAGGATGCTGCCAAGGCTTTGGCAGGAGAAGTTGCGGAATTGATCCGTACGCGCGCCGCTGAAGGCAAAAACGTGGTTCTTGGCCTTGCCACGGGCGCCACTCCGCTGCCTTTTTACGCGGAGCTGGTCCGCATGCATAAGGAGGAAGGCCTTTCCTTTGCCAACGTGATTTCCTTCAATCTGGACGAATACAGCGGCTTGGATCGCGACCATCCGGAATCCTACTGGTACTTCATGCACACGAATCTTTTCAACCACATCGACATCAAGCCGGAAAACATCAACCTGCCCTCCGGCACGGTGAAGGATGATGAAATTGCCGCCCACTGCGCCGCCTATGAACAAAAGATCAAGGATTGCGGCGGTATCGACCTCCAGATTCTCGGCATTGGCCGAACTGGCCATATCGGCTTTAACGAACCCGGCTCCGATGATACCACCGTCACCCGGCAGGTTCATCTGGACGAACTGACCCGTTCCGATGCTGCTCCCGCTTTCGGCGGTATTGAAAATGTTCCCACCACCGCCATTACCATGGGCGTGGCTACCATCATGGGCGCCCGTGAAGTGGCTTTGATGGCCTGGGGAGAAAAGAAGGCGTCCATCGTGAAAAAGGCTGTTCAGGGGCCTGTGACGGTGGATGTGGCCGCCTCCTACCTTCAGAAGCATCCGAACGCCAAGTTTCTTCTGGACAAGGGGGCTGCTTCCCTCCTTTAATTTTACGTTTTAGTAACGGAAATGCCGTCTTTCCCGGTTTCGTGGAAAGGCGGCGTTTTTTATGGGGTGAAGGAAGGCGGAAGCTTCTTCTTTCCATGGAGGTTATATGGGAAATGCCGCCTATGCAGGCAAAAGGAGAGGGGTGGAGGTTGTGCGGGGAGGATTTTGTATCATCGTATGCTAATTCACACATCAGCGCAGCGTACGTTTCAAACTATTAACATGTATTGGCGGGCACTGGATGGCATCCGCCATTTTTATTGGAGATAATCGGGGATTTTTCCTTCATCACGTCCGGGACGTGTTGTTGTTCTTCCTGGAATTCCTTATGTTCATTTGAGAACTAAATGGTTAGTTCTCAAACAGGAAACAATTCAGAAACATGAATAATTATATACCACTGAACAAGGCGGTCGGTCCGAAGCTTATCTGCGACGGGGAGCAGGCTCTCATCCCGCAGAAACTCGGAGTTGACGCGATGGAGTTCAACTTTGACGGTTCGGCGTGCGAACACGCCACTTGCGCCGGAGCGCCGGAAATGTTCATCAAGGTCGAGGAAGACGGCCTGTATTATTTCGGCGTGGAAGCCGACGACACAGGCAGCATCTCCATTGCCAACGAGAAACTTTGTGAGAAGGATGGAACGAAGCCCAACGGCAAGCTGAATCTGGCAACGGGTGCCAGGTACCTGAAAGCTGGCTATTACAAGGTGGCCTTGTCTTACACGAATAATGCCTACACCCCCGTCAGCAACAACGCTGCCGCGTTCAATGTGACGATGGACAGGGAACCCATTCAGGAAGGGAAGTACGAAGGCAACTCGACGATGAAACGCGAATTCTCACCGTCCCCCAAAATCAAATTGTGGACGATTGAAAAGGAATCCACCATTACCTGTGAAGAGTCCAGGAAAGTGGAGGTGACGCTCGAAGAACCTGCTCCTGTCGTTGAAGAAAGCGAAGGCATATGCGAAACGTATATCATTCCCCCCCAGATTTTTGTAACGGCTTGCAAGGATGAAGTGCTCGACGAGTGGAGACTGCGCGTGCAGCAAGTTTCCGCCGGTTCCAGGATTCTCTTGCGCACGGGAGGATACAGGGATGCCCTTAAAAATCCCCCTGTCACCGAAGAAGAAGCTATAGATGCTGTCAATGAAATGAACCGTTACCAGTCTCATAGACTCGGCGCATGGCATACTCAGGAGGCATCCCTCGCCCACGAGGAACACCACCGCCGAGAATTTAATGACGCCTTCCAATTCTACTGGGACAATTTGAGAATACAGGATACGCTTGAAATGAAGCATGAATCCTGTGAAAAAGTTCCGAAAATGGAAGAGTTTCTGGAAAATATGCAGCCATTCGTTACCGAGTTGAGGAATATGTATTCTGACGCTGTCTATAACTATGTCTTGGTATTGCCGGATGATGCCAATGATCGTCCCTACTGTGCCGGACAAAAAGTTCTGAACGAGGCGACCCGGAAGATTATTGCCCAGGCAAAGACCAATGGATGGAGCAGGGTACCTGATGAAGTCACGGAACCGGGAACGATTGAACCGCCCTGTTTCCTTCCGCCCGTCAACGGCATGTATGCCCGCAGCGTGGCTGCTGCGGGGGAACAGGCTCCCTTGACCCTCTCCATTGCGGATACCTCCCGATTCAGGGAGGGCAGAATCACAGTCCGCTTCCGCAACGAAGGAAACGAGCCTGTCCGGATTCCGGACGAAATCAACGACGAAACAGCCGATTATTTCTTCCTGACGGTGTTGAGGACGGAACGGGGGAACTTCCGCGTCCTGAACAGGAAAGTCGGGAAAATAACCTTCAATCGTTCCTTGAACTACCGGGAACTGGCCCCCGGCCAGGAATACAGCGTCACGATTCCGGTATGCCTGGATGAAGTCGATCTGGAAGGCTGGAAACAATGTTCTTGTGAACTGGAAACGCGCTACTATAATCAGCAGGGTAAGGATTGTTTCCTGGGGAAGCTCCGGGCGACGGCCAAACTCGCGCTGTGATGAAAAAAATCTTCCGGTATTTAATACTTCTGGCAAGCCTGTCCCTCCATGCCGCGGCGTGGGGGGACATGGCCGACAACGGAGTGGAATGCTCCGTGGTGATGGAAAAGACCCGGTTTGACGCAAGAGAGACGTTCCCTGACTTCAAGCTGGTGTTCACGAACAAGGGCGAAAAGACCGTGCGCCTGTTCGACGACTTCTATCCCCTCAAGGATGACGGCCCTAATATCCGTATCGAAATATGGAAAAAAGCGGGAGGGGAAAGATATGGGTACAGAGTGGGCGAAATAGAGAATCCAATAGCCTGTTATGGAGCCGGGTATAAAATCGAACGGGTAGCGGCTTTGATGCGCTTCATTACGTTGAAGCCGGGAGAAAAGCATGAAGTCCCCATCAAGGAAGCTTACCTGTTGCTGACGTATTTTGACCGTCTTCGCAATGATCAGAACTATGAGCTGGAAGTACGTTTCAGGGATGAATGTTCGTATCCCGATGCTCGGAGGGTGTATGTAGGGAAGGCAGAATTTAGTTTGTCACGCCGGTCGCCCAAAGGAGTTCCTCGGTGAATAATCCAGACTGTTGGAGGACATAGCCTATTGTTCCCGTTCTTCCAATAACCCACCCACCAGAGAGCCAGTTATCTATTGTTCAGCCATTTGTTCCCTGATTATCTCTGTTTCTTGATACATTTTTTTATTATTTCAGAGAAAGGACAGGTTAGTTGAAATAGGTGAATTAAGGGTTCAATGGCCTGAAACCTAATAACGACGGGGGAGAATTGGGACGATGGGCGTAGCTTTCTCCTTATCATTCGAAAATGAAGTTATGAATTATCGTGGAAGAAATCTCCATCACCTGTGAAGAAGCCAAGGAAGTGGAAATCGGTTTTGAAGGAAAGGAACCGGTTATTGCAGACGAAGCATGGAATTGCATCACTACGCCTATCATTCCCAGAATTTTTGTGACGGCGTGTAAGGATGAAGCTGCCGATGTCTGGAAGCGCCGGATTGCGGGAGCGGAAAGGCGATCCGGCAATGTAGGCGGTAATTTATCAGTCCCATTGTCTTAAATGGGATTCCAAATTTATTGGGGTATCAAAAATACCAGTATTTTCAAGTTTTGATCAAGGAGGGGGAGGTTTGTGGACTTTGAGGCGGAATTATGGGATGACAACAGGTTTGAGGAAAACTGTTGAACCCGTCCACGGTGTGCCGGGAGGATTTCTTCGGACAGGAAAAGGCCGGGGCTATTTGAGCCATGCCAGGAATTCATGGTTGCCGTCAGTTCCCGTGATAGGGGAAGGTTCGCACCCCATCCAGGAACGGTTCAGTTCGTCCGTGACGAAAGTGCGTATGGAGTCCACCGCCCTCCGGTGCAAAGCCGGGTCCCGGACGATGCCGCCGGGGCCTATATCTTCCGGCTGGAGTTCAAACTGGGGCTTGATGAGCACCAGGGCATCCCCCCCTTGTTTAAGCAGAGGAAAGGCGGCGGGAAGGATTTTTTTCAGAGAGATAAAGGAGACGTCGGAAACGATCAGATCCACTTGTTCCCCAATATCCTCCGGAGTCATGTAGCGGGCGTTGAATTTTTCCTTCACAATGACGCGGGGATCCTGCCGCAGTTTCCAGACAAGCTGGTTGGTTCCTACGTCTATGGCATGCACCCTGGCGGCTCCGTGCTGGAGCAGGCAGTCCGTAAAACCTCCGGTGGAAGCCCCAATGTCAAGGCAGACCTTGCCTTCCGCAGAAACGGGGAAGGCATTCAGGGCTCCTTCCATTTTCAGGCCGCCGCGGCTGACATAGCGGGGACGGTTTCTAATGGTGATATCCGCGTCTTCATTAACCTTGAGACCGGGCTTGGTAGAGGGATGCCCCCCCACGTTCACTTCTCCGGCAATGATGAGCCGCTGGGCCAGCTCCCGGGATTCTACGAGATTGCGGGAAACCAGAAGGATATCGAGTCGTTGCTTGCTCATGATTCGGAAAAAGGTGTGAACGCAGGTATTTCATGAAACCGCATGAAGAATCAAGAAAAACCGAGCGCAGAGAGGCATTCGGGCGTAAAAATGCGGCATTCCTCGTACTGGAGCATTTTACGATTGATTCAAGGCCGGTTTATAGGAGACTCTGCGGCGGATGGAACACCGCTACAGGCAATTGATGCGCAGAGTCAGGCTTTACCTGCTGACGGAGGTGCGCAAAAAATCGTGGGCAAGCAAGTTCCTTTCCGCCAGGGTTTTTGATTCTGTTTACTGGTCATGGGACAGGCAATACGTTGCAACGGGAGCTGCCTGGGGGGCTGCCGCAGCGATTGCCCCTCTTCCCATGCAGAGCCTGTGGGGCGTTTTCGCCTGCCTGTGGCGCAAGGGTAATATTCCCGTAGCCATTCTGATGGCGTGGCTCTCCCCTCCCGGCTTTACCTTTTTTGCCATTCCCGCTCAATGGTGGCTGGGGTGGTTCCTTTTTTCGATTTTGGGGTTCCCTACGTCCGGCGCGAACTGGGAGATGCTGAAAGCGGGGGTTCAGCAGTGGTCCTGGACGCCGTTTGGCGGATTGAGCATCGGCATGGTAAGCCTGGAATTCGCAGCGGGCTGGATGGTTTCCAGCGTTGTTCTGGGCAGCCTGTGTTACGGGCTGGTGCAGTTGGGATGGAGGATGGGCCAGTTCCTGCACAGCAGAAAAAAGAGCGGCAAGTTGTAATAGCAAAACTGCCGTCTGTGTAAGGCAGGGCGGAACCGGAAAGCCGGGCAGTCCGGAAAAATCAGACGGCTACTTCCATCAGCAAAACGGTTGAGTTCTGGAGGGCTTCTATGGAGACGGTTTCCGTATCCGTAATTCCGGCACCGTCCCGACTGTGCAATATGGCATCTCCTATTTTTATTTCTCCGTCTATCACGAAGATGTATACGCCCGTGTTCCGTCCCTTGAATTGGTATTCCCGTTCTATGCCCCTGTCCAGCTCCGCCCAGGAAAACCAGGCCTGCTGCATGATGGAAATATCCGTTTCCGGAGCCAGGAAGGTAGAGATTTCATTATGCTTCAACAGGGGGGTGATGTCGTAATCCCGGTACCTGGGGGGCGTATTGATCCTGTCCGGAATGATCCATATTTGCAGGAATTCCAATGGTTCCGTGAGGCTGTCGTTGAATTCGCTGTGCTGAATACCCGTTCCGGCGCTCATCACCTGGATTTCTCCGCGCGTGATAGTGTGGCTGTTGTTCAGGCTGTCTCCGTGGCGGAGCCTTCCTTTCAGAGGAATGGAAACCACCTCCATATTTTTGTGCGGATGGGTACCGAAGCCTTCTTCCGGGAGAACCTTGTCGTCATTGAGCACGCGCAGAGCTCCGAATTGCATGCGTTCCGGGTTGAAATAATTGGCGAAGCTGAATGTGTGGTGTGTATCCAGCCATCCGTGGTTGGCATGTCCACGGGAGGATGCACGGTGAATGGTAATGTTCATGATTGATATAGGGGGAGTGGGAGCGGTTTTCCGCCTGCAGAATGTTTGACCGGCTGCAACTCTGGGCTGTTCAAGGCGAATGACATTATTTCCAGGACCGTAAAATAAATCGGCAACACAAATTGGTGGTGCAATGTCTCTTCTTTTAGGGTAGCGTGCTGCAGTACCCGTGCAAAGAAGACAAGGCTTATGGCTCAGCGGACATTTATGAGATGGATCAAGGGACTGATTCCCACAGTGATTATTTTGCTGGGGGCGTTGTTGCTGGGCTGCATATGCTACATCTCCATCTGGGGGGTGCCTTCCTTCGTTGTGCAGCGGGTGGAGCAGGCTCTTCTGGAAAAGGGCATTCCCTCCCATATAGAGACGCTGAAAGTTACTTTGTGGCCCCGTGCCGTCGTGACACTGAAAAATGTGGAATTGCTGGATCCGGAGGCCATGCCGGAAACTCGCCGGCCCATAGTTCTGCTGCATGAGGCGGATGTGGCGCTGAATTGGAAAAAACTGATAGAAGGACAAGTAGTGCCGGAGCGGGTGAATGTGAAGGGGATGGACGTCACTCTGCCCGTAGATGCGGGGAATCCGGAAAAAGTTTTTTCCGTAACGGGGGTGAACGCGGAATTGAATCTGGGGCGGCCCGGCATGGTGGACATCGTCAAGGCAGATGCCGTTGTGCAGGGCATCCGGGTGACGGCCCAGGGGGCATTTTCCATTGGTCAGGATGATTCCGGAGATTTTACGCTGACGGCTCAGGATATGGGCGCCGTCAGAGAGCAGTTGAATCAGGTCCTGAATTACATGGACCGGGTGAAGTGGCCTGATGCATCTCCTCCCCGCCTGATTGTCAATTTAAGCGACGATCCGAAAGGCGGCGTGCGTGTAGGCATGGATTTGCAGGCGCCTGTTCTCAGGTACGGAAAAATCATGGTCAGGGATTTCCTGTTCAACGGGGATTACGCGGATTCCGTTATCATGGCCAAACACTTTACCATGCGGGATGCGGAAACGGCCGGTTTCGTCAGCCTTTCCCTCCAGGCCGATTTGAAAAAGCGCACGCTGATCTGGGATGTCCGCAGTACGGCTCCTCTGGTCTCCTGGGCGGTGGCTATTGTTGATGAAGCTCTGGTGCCGAAGGAAATGAAGTTTCTGAGCGAGCCGCATGTACAGATATCCGGTCGTGCGGTTTTTTCGGAAAATTGGGAAGGCGTGGAACATCTGAATGCTTTAGGTTCCGGATCCATGGGAGCATTTTCCGTGCTTGGGGAAAAATTCCAGAGGGCCTCCTGCGATTTCAGTTACGAAAACGGTAATTTTTATGTAACTGATTTGGATATAAGGCATCCCGGAGGCAGTTTTTCCGGCAAGGTAATGGGAGTGGACGGAGAGATTAAGGTAGACGTTCACAGCACGCTGCCTATGAAGGCGATGCTGGGGATGGCCCGTTCCATTGCCCCGGAGGATGCGAAGCTGCCGCCAGCGCTGGAAATCAGGGGAGACCCGGAATTGAAGGTGTACGGTTCCGTGGATATGGGAAAGGGGTGGAAAGGGCCGTTCCAGGTGGACCGCCTCCAGATTGAGGCTTCCGTGGCGGATGTCTTTTACCAGGGAGTGGAATTCGTTTCCGCTGCGGCCAGGGCGGAATTGATTGGCCGTTCCATTAACGTCACCCAATTGGAATTGGTGCGGGATGACGGCCGGGTGAAGCTGGAAGGAAGCTATTTGGGCACCGACCTTGTTTTTACGCTGGAATCTAATCTGAAGCCTGAACTGCTGGAGACTCTGGCTGGAAATTGGTTTTCTGTCCCTGAAAATTTGCAGCTTCCGGAAAAAGCGGTTTTATGGGTGCACGGCAGGCTGGATATTCCGGAGGGCAAGCCTGTGGAGCCGACTCTGGTCCGAGCACGCATCCATGCGGAGAATCTTGCCTGGAACAAGGTTCCTGTCAAAACGGCGGATGTGGAAGCGGAATACCGTCCCAACCAGCTTTTTGTGCAAAATTGCCGGATGGAAATGGAAAAGGGCGTCTTTGAATTGTTCGCCAACGGTTTTCTGGACGGTCAGATGTTTGTGATGGGGCAGTCCACGGTTCCGCTGCAAACGATAGACCAATTGTTGAGCATGGAGGATGACGACTTTTTCATGAACCGCTTTGTCTTCCGCAAGGATTCCGGCCTGGAGTTTTCCTTCCAGGGAACGTTGGGTCTGTATAATCTGGAAAAGGCTTACGACTTGCAGGCTACTGTTTCCGCAACCAACACGCGCTACAGGGGGGTGGACTTGAAGTCCGCCCGGGCGGATGCCCATCTGGTGACGGACCAGCTGGTGCTGACCAATGTGACGACTGTGGTTTCCAACGGAAATTACCTGTCTTCCGTCGGATTGTCCGGAGGCCCTTCGGAATGCACGCTCAAGGCCAAGAGCATAGATTTCCGTTTTGTGCAGGATACGGTGGAAGTGCTTGGTCTGGAGGGGCAGGCCTATCCCGGCTATACCCTGCGGATGTTTTCCGATAGTGCCGCCAGGGTTTTGAAGGAGTTTGTCTTTACCCGGCCCGTAACGCTTTCCGGCGGCGGCATGTTTCCGATGGGGGATGACATGAAGCTGATGAAGGGGCGCATCCGCTTTGACGCTTCCGCCGGGCGCGTGCGCTATCCCCTGCTGGGAACCACGCTGGACCTCGGAAGGACAAAGGGGGAAGTGTTGATTTCTCCGCAATGGGTGGTTGTGGACAAGATGATGGGAACCATCTGGGACGGAACCTTCACGGGCCGCATTCTGGCGCAGATTGATGATGGGGATGCCCTGAACGGTTCTTTTGTCCTCCAGGACATGAATTTGACGTCTATCGGGAAATCCTATGACAAAAAAATGGAGAAAGCCACTGTGCACGGAGCCATTGAGTTTTCATCCAAGGGAGGCAATATGAATTCTATTCAGGCGAAGGGGGAGGCTGCCCTGGTGCATGGCGACCTGGTGGAAATTCCCCTGTTCGGATTTTTGGGGGAAGCCCTCTCTAATTACATTCCAGGACTGGGGCATCTGATTAATTACAAGATATCCAGGGCCGATTGCGATTTTTCCATTGAGAAGGGTTATGTGCGCACCAGTAATTTCGCGGCCCAGGGAAGCAACATGTCTCTGGAGGGGGGAGGCTGGATACGCCTTTCCGATTTGCAGGTCAATTCAGATTTCAAGCTGGGGCTTCGCGGTTTGCCGGGGTTTATTACTTCCCCGGTTTTCCTGTTGGCCGGAGGGCTGTTTCAAGTGCGGGGAACGGGGCCTTTGAGCAATGTTTCCTGGAATTTCGCTCCGTTTTCCGGAGGGAAAGCCCCCGTTCCTCCCGCCGCGGCGCCTGCCCGGAAAAGGTAGGGCAGACGAAATATTTGGGTGTTGCGCAACTGCCGTAAGGAGCCGCATGCCTTGCAGCAATTGAAAATAACAGATGCCGGATATCTGACAGAAGATAAAGAGCTGTAAATTCAGAATGCCCCGTTTACGGTGCTTTCCCTCAGGAAAAGGAGTTCCCGGAGAAATTTTTCTTAAACCAGAGTATAGGCGGAAACAGCTGTAATGCTCAATTTCTGTAGGAAAGACCAGTGAAACAGGAGGTTTTTCCCCGGGAATGAAACCCGGGGCTGAACGGTGCCGGAGCGTAAAAACGTATGAACTATGGAGCCGGAAGGAAATATCCCCACCATGCAATCCTGAAGAAGGTGCAGGAGTTCCTTCATGGAAAAGACAGGCTGCCGGTTTCCGTTGAAGTGCCGCGATTTGCTTCGGCCGTTCTCCTATGTGAACGCCCGCCTGCATGTTCCATACGGGTAGATCGTGCGGTCCGGTACGCTGCTGGCTGGATGGGAATAAGCCGATTCCGGGGCCGGATCGGCTGTTCCCAGCAGGGCGGGGCCATAATGGCGTTCTTTTACTGAGGAGAGGATGTGGCTTTACCGGAAATAGTCTGCGGCAGGAGAGGCGGTTTTAACGGGTAAAAAAGCAAATAAGGCAGGAGGTGTTGGCGTAAAAGAAGGAAGTTTTTATTCCGGAGTGGGTCCGTTAAAAACGGGGCGGCTGAACTGCTCCAGCCACCCCGTTGAAAAAGGGAGTTATTTACCGGATTTTCCCAGTTTGTACCCGGCGTAGGTTTCCGTGTTGTACAGGGGCTGGTTGTCCGGCACGGCGTAACCGATGGATTTGCGAATGGCGAGGAAGTCCGCCACGCCTTCCGGCCCCACCTGGTTCAGAGGTGCTTTGTGCAGGCCGGCCATCAGCACCATGCGGCAGTAGGCATCCGCATTTTCCATGAACCATTCCGCTTCTTCCACGTCACGTGCTCCGGTAATGACTCCGTGGTTTTCCATGAAAACGACGGTGGATTGTCTGGCTGCTTCCGCCACGGCCCGGGCCGTTTCCAGAGAGCCGGGCGTTCCGTAAGGGGCCAGCGGGATGTGTCCCAGGAAGATATCCGCTTCCGGATTGATGCCGGAGGGGGGAACCTGCCCGGCAAACAGGAAAGCATTGCAGTGCGGGGGATGGGCATGGATGCAGGCATTGACGCCCACGGATTTCATCATGGCAATGTGCGTTTTCACCTCGCTGGTGGAGGGGCGGATGCCCGCTTTCTGGCGCGCGTCCATGTCCACCATGCAGATGTCTTCCACAGCCATGAAGCCTTTGGAACACAGGGTGGGGGAGCAGAGCAGCAGGTTCTGAGCCACGCGCACGGAGATGTTGCCCCCGTTGCCGTCCACATATTCCCGGTTCCACAGGCGGCGCCCTATGTCGCACATGCGTTCCTTGATGACCAGAATTTCCGGGGAATGGAAGAATTCATTCACTTCCTCCCGCGTGACGGGGTTGTATTTTTCCCATGGGAACACTTTGTCCGGCAGGGGAGGGGAGATTGACCAGTCTTCTGACATATTTAGTAGCGTGTTATTGGTTGAACTTTTCGTAGGCGGCTTCCTGGGAACCCGGCATATATGTCCGGTAGGCGATGCCGAAGGCGGCCCGGGCCTGCTCCGGCGTAGAGTACACCCCGGCGCCCGCAAAGGCAAACATGGATGCTCCCAATACCGTACTTTCTGACACTTCAGAGACTTTGACGGGAATCCGGAGAATGTCCGCCCTCATCTGGGTCCAAACTCTGTTTCTGGCGCCTCCGCCCACCAGGATGAGGAATTCGCTTTTGAAGCCGCCCACGGATTCCAAACGGCGCAGGCGGGATTTCAGCCGCCAGGTGAGAGCCTCCATGGCGGCGCGGTAGATATGGCCGCGTGTTCTTCCCAGCACCAGTCCGTTGATGGAGCCTTTCCGGTCTCCGGAAGCCAGGAAGTCCGGAACCATTGTCACGCCGTCGCAGCCGGGTGGGACGGCGGCCGCTTCCGCATCCATGGTATCATAGGATTCCCCGTGAAAGCAGGCTGCTTTCACCCATTCGATAATGCCGGAGCCCAGCCATTGGAGCCCGGGGTTAAGAAGGCCGGATTCCGCGTCGAATTCCGCCGTGGCGCCGTCTTCATAATCTTCCCGGGCCAGCCTAGCCTGTGCGGAGCGCGCCATCAGGATTTCCCATGTTCCGGAGGAAAGGACGGGCTGGTTCTTGTCTGCTCCGGAACCGAAAATGGCGAACTGGGTGTCGTGCCCGGCGGAGATAACGGGAATGCCCGCCAGGGCCGGGAGATTCATCGCGTCTGCCGCTTCCGGCGTAAGGAGGCCAATGGTTTCCCCTGCATCCACGATGGGGGGGAAGAGGCCGCGGCTCAAACCGAGGCGGTTCAAAATGAATTCGGAAAAATCTCCCGTTTCCAGATCCGTGAGCTGGGAGGTCCCTGCCATGGTCCGGTCTGTCGCCATGATGCCGGTGAGCTTGTAGGCCAGCAGGTTGGAGATGAAGAGCCACGCATGGGCTTTTTCCAGAAGTTCCGGGTGGTTTTCCCTGAGCCAGACGAGTTTGTAAATGGTGTTGAAAGCAAAGGCCCCCACGCCGGAGATACGGTTAAGTTCCTCCTGGGAGATATATTTGCCGATGTTTTTCATGACCTCCGCCGTGCGGGGGCATTTCCAGGATATGACAGGATAGAGCAGGTTGCCGGCGTCATCCACCAGCGCGCCGTCCACGCCAAAGGTGGTAATCGTGACGGCCGTCACCTGTTCCGCATTTAGTCCTTCCAGGGCTTTCACGGCACATTCGGAGAGCTGTCTGAAAATCCGGTCGGCATCCCAGACGTGAAATTCCGGATTTTCCTCACCGGGCAGCGTGGCGTTCGGCTGTGAGGCCTTCCCCACAATGACGCCTTGTTTATCCACAACCATGGCGCGCACATTAGTCGCGCCGCAGTCCAAGCAGAGGGAGTACATGAGTTAAGATTTAATAGTGAAAAGTTAATAGGAATCCGGCTGAGCTTGTTGAGTTGGTTTGTTAATAGAAATGAGCATTTTAGGGATTTCTGTGCTGTCCTGGTTGACAGAGGAAGATTCCGTTTCCGTCAGGCTTCCCGTGGCGCGCAGCAGTTTAGGCCGTGCATGCGTCCCGGAATATTCCTTCAGGACAATGCGGGGTTTGGAAAAGAAGTCCCTTCTGCGGCTCTCGTAAACAGCTTCGGATAAATTGGCGGCAATGCCCGCACCGGAACGTAGGAGCTGGCTGAGCAATTCCCGCTCGACGTCCTGCTTTTTCAAGTGCCTGCATCATTGAATAATGCGGACCGCGAAAGAAAAGCTTTTAGCGGAAACGGGACTTTCTGCCATGTTTTATCCGAAGCTGTTAACTATTACCTATTAACTGTTACCTTTCTTTTTCAGTATTTTCCGTATAATGGCCCGTAGTTGGCGCAGGCCCGGAAATCAGCTCCTTCCGGATCCGCCGTGCCGTGGAGACCCCAGGCAGAGGGGCGGTAGATTTGGTCATCCGGAATGTTATGGGCGTATACGGGAATGCGCAGCATGGAGGCCAGCGTCAGGATGTCTGCGCCGATGTGGCCGTAAGTAAAGGCTCCGTGGTTGGCTCCCATGTTGGCCATGACGCTGTACACGTCCGTAAAGGCTCCCTTGCCGGTCAGGCGCGGGGCGAACCAGGTGGTCGGCCAGCCCGGGTCAGTGCGTTCGTCCAGGGTCTTGTGCACCTCGGCAGGCAGATCAACAGACCAGCCTTCCGCCACGATGAGGACGGGGCCGAGTCCCTTGACGATGTTCAGGCGCATCATGGTGACGGGAGCGCCGCCCCTGGTGACGTAGTGGACGGAGTAGCCGCCGCCGCGGAAGTATTCCCGGTTGGCCGGGCACCAGACGGCTTGTTCCATCATGGTTTTCGCATCGTCCGGGGTGACGTCCCAGTGTTTTTTCATGACGGGCTGTCCGTCCTTGCCCGTGCAGGCCATGCAGCCGTCCAGGGCGGCGGAGCCGGAATTGATGAGGTGGATGATGCCGTCCTTGGCATGGCCTTCCAGCGTATAACCCGTGACGCGCTTTACGGCTTCCGGACTCCAGTAGGTGCGAACGTCCGCGAAGACATTGGCCTGTCCGGTCAGCAGATAGCCGAAGAGGAGGCAGGCGCCGTTGAGAGAGTCATTTTCCGTAGCGAAGGGAAGCGGGGCGCGCGGGCCGTTCCAGTCAAAGGTGGAGTTAAGCAGGGTTTCCGCGATGTCTCCGTTCGGGTAGAAGTCCGTCCAGTGGCGCTGGCCCTGGAAGCCGCCGGCAATGGCCTGGTAACCCAGGGATTCTTCTTCGCGGTCGATTTTCTTGAGCTTGGGATTGCCCTGCATCATGTCGCGGAAGATCATGGCCATCAGCACGCTTTCCCTGAAGGTTTTGCGGCGTCCGGCTTCATCCAGCTTCAGGTCCGGACGGTTTTTGTCCTCGGCGAATTTAAAGACGGAATCCGCCCATTGCATGGCGAGGTCGAATTCCGCTTCGTCATAAATTTTCTGGTCCATGCGGCGGCGCACTTCCGTCATGTCCACGGCCTGTACGCGGATGCCCAGGTAATTTTCCCAGAAAGACTGGTCCACAATGGAACCGGCAATGCCCATGGAGCAGCCGCCGATGGAAAGATAGCCTTTTCCGCGGAGGGTGGCTACGGCGAGACCGGCGCGGCAGAAGCGCAGGATTTTTTCAGCTACGTCTTCCGGGATGGAAGTATCCGTGGCGTCCTGCACGTCTTTTCCGTAGATGGAGAAAGCCGGGAATCCTTTCTGGTTCAGGCCGGCCAGCGCAGCGGCCAGATACACGGCGCCGGGGCGTTCCGTGCCGTTGAAGCCCCAGATGGCCTTGGGAGTGAACGGATCCATGTCAAATGTTTCACTGCCGTAGCACCAGCAGGGCGTAACGGCCAGGGAGACGCCGACGTTGTTGGCCTTGAATTTGTCCGCGCAGGCGGCGGCTTCCGCCGGGCCGCCGATGCAGGTGTCCGCGATCACGCACTTGACGGGTTCTCCGGAGGCGTGGCGGATGTTGGCCTCAATAAGGGCGGCGGCCGCCTTGGCCATGTTCATGGTTTGATCTTCCAGGGATTCCCGGACGCCGAGGCGGCGACCGTCAATCGTGGGGCGGATACCGATGGTTGGTAATGCTGTTTTCATATCTTGCGTAGGTGATGTGAAGCTGGTTCATGCCTGGGCAGGCTTTTCTTCCTCTTCCTTTTTCAGATGAGTGTTGCGGAAGAAGAAGCCGTAAATTAGTACCACGGCAAAGCAGATGATGGGAATAAAGAAGGATGACCGCACCGCTTTTTCCACGAAGTTTTCCTGGGCCGTTTGGAATTGCTTCATGTCCAGGGGCAGGGCGATGAGGTTGTCCAGCACTTCCGCCTGGTTTCCGGATAACGTGGAGAGCGCCGGAATCAGGGAGAATTGCTGAATTTGCTGTTCTCTTCCGGCAGGAGCGGGGAGGCGTTCCAGATTGGCTTTGAAAACGGCCAGTTCCCCAGGCTTGAGGGAGGAGCAGCCGGGCAGGGATTTGGCCGCCTGCTCAAAAGCGTCCCCTTCCAGGGAGGGGAGGGAAAGGAAGGTTTCCAGGTTTTTCTGGAATTTGCCGGCGGCCCTGGCTTGTTCTTCTCCGTCCGCAGGGCTGGCTTCTGACATCCTGTACAGCGCCAGCATGGCTCCGGATAAGGATTTGCGGGCGTCCGCAGCTTCCGCCTGCGCGATCAGAGGACGGTTGATGGATTCAAAATAGGCCACCTGGTTTTTTACTGTGGTGTTGTCTATCCAGGAACCCATGTACGGGGTAATGACTGCGCCGCCCAGAATGGCCATGATAAGGCCCGCAGCTCCCAGTTTCACTTCAGACCCCAGTCCGCGCAGGGCGATGCCGTAAATAGTGGGGAACATCAGGGACATGCAGCCGGAGATTCCGACCAGTGTCCAGACGGAGATTTCCCTGGGCAGATAGATGGTGCCCAGGCAGCAGAGAATGCCGGCGACGGCGAAAAGGGACATCATGTTGGCCGGGTTAAATTTTTTCATCAGGGCCGTAGTGATGGCGCGGCAGGCGATGAACAGGATGATGGAAAAGATATAGTAGTTGGAGGCCGCCGCTTCCTGCATTCCGGGGAAGACGGACATGATGTATTTAATCGTCCACGTCCACACGGCAATCTGCACGCCTACATAGAAAAATTGGGCTGCCACGCCGCAGAAGTAGCGCGGAAGCTTCACCAGTTTCATAAGCTGGCAGCGGTAGTCCGGCATGATGAGCAGGAAGGCGATGGGCCCGATCATCATAATCAGGATTTGCTGCACCATGCTGAATTCGAAAGCGGAATAGTACTGGAACAGGAAGGGGATGAGAATCAGGGCGATGCAGAGTCCCAGGCGGCCGAGTTTAGAGGAAAGGGGCTGTGTGTTTTCCCGGGTGGGTACGTTTTCATCGTCGGATTTGTAACGGCAGAAAAAGAACCAGATGACGGCGGCGATGGCTACCAGGCCCACATAAGGAACGCATACCCAGAAAAGTTCATCGCTGACAATGGCGTTCAGTTGTTCCGGGTCCATGGCTTTGCGGGTGTCCATGTCCGCATCGTTCAAATGCGCCAGAATGAAATATTTGGCCAGGAAAATACCTGTCAGGGAGCCTATGGGATTGAAGGCCTGGGCGAAGTTCAGACGGCGGACGCTCGTTTCCTGGGACCCCATGGAGAGAACGAAGGGGTTGCAGGTGGTCTCCAAAATGGAGAGGCCTCCGGCCAGCACGAAGATAGCCATCAGATAGATATCGAAACTTTGCCCGATGGCGGCGGGAATGTAGCACAGCGCGCCGATCATGTAGAGCCCCAGCCCGATGAGGACACCCGCCTTATAGGAAAATTCCTCCAGAAGGATGGAGGCGAAAATGGCAAGCACCGCATAGGCCCCATAGAAGGAAATCTGAACTCCGGCGGATTCCGAAGCATTGATCATGAATATTTTGCTAAATGCCGGAACCAGGTTGTCCGTCATGTTGTTCAGGAGGCCCCACAGCGCAAAACAGGAGACCAGCATGAAGAACGGCAGCCGGTACTGTTTGGGAACGATCGGCACGGTAGAGGTACGGTTGTTATCCATATTGCTTTTGTCAATTTCTCACAAGGACGGCGGTGCGTCAATCTGGAAACCGAAAAGAGTCCAGAAATTATCCAACCTGTTGATAAAAAAAATAAAATGATGTTTTTCCATGGAGATATTCCGTCAGTGTCCGCAGAAGCTCTTTCTTCTTCTTGACTTGTGTTTCCGCGGCGGATAGGAATGAAGAGATGAAGAAGAGTATTCTAGCCGTCTGTCTGGGCCTGGCCGGATTCTGGAGCGTTCTGGCTGAAGATTCTCCCATTGCGGCCCCGGGAAGGGTAAATGAACAGGGGGATGCGGAACTGCCTTCCGGGGAATTGTTGTCGGATCATGTGGCGGAAGCGGAATTTACGGGAATAATTCATCGGAAATGCAGGTTCCTTACTTCCCTGTGCCCGGACAAGTGCGACCATGCCAGGGATTTCGCCGTTTTCCGGATCGTCAAGTACCTGGATTACCGGAAACCAGGCAAGTACGGCGATGAAAAGCAGGATCAGCTGATGGTTGACGTTAATCCGGCGCACAAGCCCATCCTGCAGAGTGCGGATATTTTGAAGAAGATATCCGCCCTTAAACCGGGGGACAAGGTGGTTCTTCACTGGGCTCATTATTATATGCACCGGAATTCCAGTTCTTTCCCGGAACGTCCCGTGATTTCCGTGGAGCCGGCGGCTCTTTCCGGAGGAAAAAAGGGAATGTAAGGACTGGTCTTTCCTCAGGCCGTTCAAGCGGGGCTGGACGCAACGGAAAGCCGTGTGTTAGGAAACGGACCGGCAAATAACGCTGCTCCGGGCAAGATTGCCGCGGGGGGCGGCGTATATATCCCGCGAAACACACCATAAATACGATGCGTTTATCTTTGAATAAATTAATGGGGCTTGGCCTGTTGTGCGCACTGGGCCTGTCTATTCCCTCCGTTCTCGGCAAGGAAAGCTTTGAGCAGGCCAGGCGTGGCAAATTTACAACGCTTTCCACCAAATACGGCCTTATGTCCTGCCGGAACGGTGTGGCGGAAATCGGAGGAGGGGGAAAATCCGGAGAAGCCTCCCTGCGGATGTTCGGCGGACAGGATGCTGAATTGAAACTGGACTTGAAGGATACGCCTTCCAGGGAAGTCCGGCTTTCTGCCTGGGCGGAGCGATGGACCGGGCAGGCCCCTTTTGAATTTTCCATTGTGGCCATAGGGCCGAATGGAGAAAAGAAAATTTATGACGGCAAGGATATCAGGACGGGCGGGTTTCATACCAGGATAGAAGCCAGTGTTCCTGCCGGAACGCGTTCCCTGGTGTTCAGGCTTACTTCTCCGGAAAACAAGGGAATGAAGCTGGACGACCTGTTTCTTGTTCCCTGTATTCCCATGAAAGTGAATCCGCAGGTGGAGATGGCCTCTTCCGCTTACCCGGTGATGGTGCGTATCCCGTGCAGCCCCGTTCTTTCTCTGAATGTCCGGACGGACGGCTGCCTTAATCCTCAGTTCCTGACAGCTGTCAATCTGGATTTTACGGGTACGACGAAGCTTTCCGACATTGAGTCCGTGGCTGTAATACGGGGGGAAGAGGCCCCTATCATCCATCATGGGGAAGAGCCGTTCCCGAAAGACTCTTCCCAGGTTCTTGGTACAGTAAAGCTTGCCGGTTCCGCCAGACCCCAGATTTCTGTGAAGGGGAAAATGGAGCTGGAGCCCGGAGACAATTACCTGTGGGCTTGCGTGACGATGAAAGAAGGAGCCTCCCTGGACGGCAGGGTGGTGGTGCGTCCGGCCAGCGTTGTGGCGGGCAATAAACCGGTGAGGGTTGCCAATGCGGCTCCCGTGGCGCAGCGCATCGGCGTGGCCGTAGTCAGGCATGGGGATTTCAAATCAAAATTCTACCGTATTCCCGGTCTGGCCCGTTCCAGGAAGGGGACCCTGCTGGCCGTGTACGATATCCGGTACAACCATTCCGGAGACCTTCCGGCCAACATTGATGTGGGCGTAAGCCGCTCTACGGACGGAGGCCGCACCTGGTCTGATGTCAAAATCGCCATTGATGATTCCAAGATTGACCCCTCTCTGGGGGCTACCAGGGGCGTAGGGGATCCGGCCATTCTGGTGGATGAAAAGACGGGGCGCATCTGGGTGGCCGCCATATGGAGCCACAGGCATTCCATCTGGGGCAGCAAGTCCGGAGACAATTCTCCGGAGGCCTGCGGACAGCTGGTGCTGGCCTACAGCGATGACGATGGCCTGACCTGGTCCAGTCCGATCAATATCACGGAACAAACCAAGAACAAGGATTGGCGCATTTTATTTAATGGCCCCGGCAATGGCATTTGCATGAAAGACGGCACGCTGGTCTTCGCCGCCCAGTACTGGGACGGCAAAGGGGTGCCGTGGTCCACCATTGTTTATTCCAAAGACCGGGGAAAAACCTGGCACTGCGGCACGGGCGTCAACCAGCAGACGACGGAAGCCCAGGTGATTGAGCTGGAAGACGGCTCCGTCATGATCAACGCCCGATGCAACTGGGGCGGTTCCCGCATCGTGGGCGTTACGAAAGACCTGGGCCAAACGTGGGAAAAACACCCCACCAACCGCACTGCCCAGCTGAAGGAACCGGTCTGCCAGGGCAGCCTGCTTGCCGTGGACGGCGTTCCGGGCGCGGGCAGAGTGGTTCTGTTTTCCAATCCCAATACCACATCCGGACGTTCCCACATGACGTTGAAAGCTTCTACGAATGATGCCGGGTCATGGCCGGAAGACAAATGGCTTCTTTATGATGCCCGCAAAGGCTGGGGATATTCCTGCCTGGCGCCGGTAGATAAGAACCATGTGGGCGTGCTGTACGAATCCCAGGGGGCGCTGAACTTCCTGAAAATTCCCTATAAGGATGTTCTTAACGCAAAAAATGCGCGCTGATTTCGTTTTCCGGTAACATGTTCAATGGGCCGTTTTCGTTGGAGAACGGCCCGTTTTTTTTGTTTCCGGGTGTTTTTGTGAAAGGACTTGGCCGCTGCGCTACGGGTTATTTGCCGCTAAAGACGGGAAACTGTACCAGGAACCGGCTCCCCACCCTTTGGCGGGAAAGCCGGCGGTGTGTTCTTAACTTGTTTTGAGGACGCCATTGTCAGGATAAAAAGGAAGCAAGAGCCTCCTTCAGCATGTTTCTGGCGCGGAACAGCAGGCTTTTGGTAGCGGGAACCGTCATATCCAGCGCCCGGGCTATTTCCTCATAGGGCATGTTTTCGAAACGGCGCAGTTGGACGGCCAGCCGCGCCTTTTCCGGCAGAGCGGCGATTGCCGCGTCCACGGCGTGCTGGAGTTCCGTATGTTCCAGTGCTTCGTCCGGGGTCTGGGAAGGTTCCAGAAACACGGCCATGCCTCCTTCCTCCTCCATGGCGTCTGCGGAGGTGGTGGGCTTGCGCTTCTGGCGGCGCACTTCATTGAACACCAGATTGCGCAGGATGGTGAACATCCAGGTGGTAAACCGTGCGGAAGGTTCATAATTCCCGGCTCCCTTCCAGATGCGGATGAATACCTGCTGGGCGATGTCCTCTGTCTCCGGACCGTTGTTCAGCATACGGGCCACCGTCGCATATACGGAATTCTGGTGTTTGCGGACCAGCATTTCCATGGCGGAAGCGTCGCCATTCCTGACCCTCAGCATCAGCTTGGCATCTTCGTCTGGTTCCGCAGGCGGCATGTCTTGTGCTTCATCCATGAAATTCCCTTTTATAAACCCCGTCTCCGGTGAAAGGTTGCAGCCGGCAGGGCGCATTCCGGAAAAAGGTCTATCCCATTTTTACACGGCTGACTAGATGAAAACGGGTCTTTCTTTTCTTTCCGCAGGGAATGGAAGTAAAATGTTTTACTCTTTCCAAAGCCCGGGAAATATTCGCGCCTTTGCAGGAGAGAACCCGGTGCACGATGGATTCCCTCCATGCCCGCCGATTTGACAGGGGCCGGAAGGGGCTTGTCAGGGCAGGGAAGAATGGAAGAAAGGAATATCGGCTAATTAATTTGTTTAAGGAATCATTCCGAATTTCTTTTCTCGGCTTCTTCCTGGTTCAGTTCCAAATGGGGTATTCCCTCAGAAGTTTATGAAGAAAGCATGAAGGAATGCATGGAGCGGAAAACAGGGATTCCTCAATGGTACGTTATTGTGGACGGGCAGCGGAATATCATTGCGGGAACCGGAGTAATTGAAAACGATTTTTATGACCGGAAGGACTTAACTCCCAATTTATGTGCTCTTTTTGTAGAGGAAAGGAAACGCGGCAGGGGAATAGCCGGGGTGGTGCCGGATTTTGTGAGGAAGGATTTGGCCTCTCTCGGATATCCCTGGCTCCCAACCACACTCCGCGCGGAAAGAAGAGCAAGGAATGGAGAAAGTTCCCCGGCAAAAGGGAAAGAGGGGAAAATAATGAAAAACCGTCCGGTGTTTCCGTTGGAAGATGCACGGAGCCGCCTGCCGGGGGAGGACTCTGTTCTTGACAGCATTTCCTGTCTGCCTGATAACTTGATAATACGAGTACCCCTCAGCAGCATCAGGAAACGCCGCCATGAAACAATGCATGAATTCCGAAAATTTGCATCGCCGCCTCAAGAAGATTATCGGACAGGTGCAGGCAATCGACAGGATGATTGACGAAGACGTTCCCTGTGAAGATGTTCTTGCTCAGCTCAATGCCGCCAAGTCCGCCTTGCATAAGGTGGGGCAGGTCGTACTGGAGGGGCACATCAGCCATTGTGTCCGGGACGGACTTGAACACGGAGACCCGGAAGAGACGATCGCGCGCTTCACCAAGGCGGTTGAGCGGTTTGCCAACATGATTTGAATGGGACAAGGGGTTAATGCCTTTTTCTGGAAGGTTCGGGAGGGGGGCTCATTTTTTTCTTGAAAAACCTATACCCCTATAGGTATATAAATGCCCGTACCCGTATGGGTATGAAAAGAAAAATCATCATATGCTGGACCGATTGGAAAAATTGCTGGAATGGGGAGGGACAAGGCGGAAAGTCGCACTGTTGTCCGTTTCCGGATTAGCTCTGTTGATGAGCATGCTTGGCATGGAACCTTTGCCCTTTGAAATTTCATGGATAGCCATTGTGCTGTGCGGCGTTCCCATTGTGCTGGAAGCCGTCCTTGGCCTGGCGACGGCCTGGGATATTAAGGCGGATGTTCTTGTTTCCGTCGCTCTGGTTGCCTCCGTCATCATTGGGGAGGACTTCGCTGCGGCGGAAATTGCATTTATCATGCAGCTTGGGGAACTCCTTGAGGAGCTGACCGTAGCCCGGGCCCGGAAGGGTATTGAAAGGCTGGTCCGTTTGACCCCGGCGACCGCCCGGAAAGTGGAAGGAACCAGGGAGGAGGTTATTCCGGCGGAAGAGGTTCGCATCGGGGATATTCTCCGCGTATTGCCCGGAGAGACGATTCCGGCGGACGGCGTTATTCTTTCCGGGCACACTTCCGTCAACCAGTCCGTAATGACGGGGGAACCTCTTCCGATAGACAAGGAAACCGGGGATGAGGTTTCCAGCGGGACGGTCAACCAGTTCGGAACCTTTGACATGAAGGCGGCCAGGACCGGGAAGGACAGTTCCATCCAGCGCATGGTGCGCCTCGTCCAATCCGCAGATGCGGGGAAGGCTAAAATAGTGAGGCTGGCAGACCGCTGGGCCACCTGGATCGTTGCCATCGCCCTGGTTTCCGCAGGGGGGGCCTGGATGGCCACGGGCGAACTGATCCGCGCCGTTACCATTCTGGTGGTATTCTGTCCCTGCGCGCTTGTGCTGGCAACTCCCACGGCGGTCATGGCCGCTATCGGGAACGCCACCAGGCATGGCTTCCTGGTGCGGGAAGGGGATGCCCTGGAACGCCTGTCCTGCGTGTCCCACCTCACTTTCGACAAGACGGGCACGCTTACCTGCGGTGCTCCGCGCGTGGCGGCCGTGCGCAGTTTCCTGCCGGAGCTCCCGGAACAGGAACTTTACAGATATGCCGCCTGTGCGGAACTGCGTTCTGAACATCCTCTGGGCAAGGCGATTGTCCGCTGTTACCGGAAAGATTCAGTGCAGAAACTTCCCCAACCGGAACAATTCCGCATGATTCCCGGCAGGGGAGTACGGGCTGTGGCGCAGGGAAAGGAACTTCTGGCCGGCAACCTGGAATTGTTCAGGGAAAACGGGGTGGAGCTGTCCGATGAGGCCAGACGTGCGGCGGAACGGTATCAGGAGGAGGGGTGCTCCGTGATTTTCATAGGAATGGACCGGCAGGCCGCAGGGTTGATCGCCCTGTCGGATACCTTGCGGGAGAATGCCGTAGCTACCATCCGGGAAGTACGGGATGCCGGAGTGGTTCCCGTATTGCTGACCGGGGACCATGGGAATGCCGCCGCGCGTGTCGCCGGACAACTGGGGATTGACCTGGTTTGCGCGGAATGCCTGCCGGAGGACAAATTCAACTGGATTGACGCGTGCCAGAAAGAGCGGAACCGTGTGTGCATGGTTGGGGACGGAATCAATGATGCCCTTGCCTTGAAAACCTCTCATGCGGGAATTGCCATGGGCGGCATAGGAAGTGACATTGCCGTGGATGCCGCAGATATTGTCCTGGTCAATGACGATATCCGGGAACTGCCCCATCTGCTCCGTCTGTCAAGGCGCATGATGGGGACAATCAAATGCAATCTGACATTCTCCATGGCCCTGAACTTCATCGCCATCATCCTGGCGGCGGGCGGCATCCTGAATCCCGTGGCTGGCGCGCTGGTTCACAATGCGGGCTCCGTCGTCGTGATCGCCAACTCCGTTTTTCTGCTGAAATGGAGGAGGAAAAACGCGTGAATCCGCCTGGAGGGTAGAGAAACTTCCCCGTGTTGATTGCCGGGAGGGAACGGAGTCCGTCTTTTTGACGCTCCGGTTTCACCGCGCCGGGCTGGAAAACGCTTGGATGAAGAGAAAGTCCGTGTTATTCTTTTTCCAGTTCGGCAGGGGTGCCCAAATAAAGGCTGAGATTGCAGGAACGGCATGCTGTTCCCGCAGAACCCTTCAAACCTGATGCGAATAATTCCGCCGCAGGGAGTTCGATTGAACGGGCTTGTCCCGTTTTTCGGGGAGGTTTCGTTTCCGCTGTTCCCCTGCCGGAACAGAACAGCATTCATCCCATGAACGATACCTCCAATTTGTCTTATCCCGGTTCCCGCCGCATTTATGTTCCGGGCCGTCTGTACCCGGATGTTCGGGTTCCCATGAGGGAAATCATTTTGGGCGATACCTTGTTGCCCGACGGCACCGCCCACCCTAATGACCCGGTGCGCGTGTACGATTGCTCCGGCCCCTGGGGGGACGCTGCTTATGAGGGAACTGCGGAGGAGGGGCTTCCCTCCCTGCGTGCCGCCTGGATACGGGCCCGCGGGGATGTGAAAGAGGATGTGGGGCACGAGCGCACCCTGCGTGCTGCGGGCAAGACGCCTGTGACACAGCGTTATTACGCCCAACAGGGCGTCATTACGCCGGAAATGGAATTTGTCGCCATCCGGGAAAATCTGGGCAGGGAACAGGCTTTCAAGGCGATATACGACCGCTATCCAAATGCCAAGAGCCGCCCGGACGAAGCTGCGGAAGCCCTGGAAACGCTCACCATGATGCCGCGTCCGTCCGAATTGGAGGCGCAGGAGGGATTTGGGCCGTCCAGCATGGTGGCCCGCGACCGCCTGGATCACCAGCATGCCCCGGAACGCCGGAACGGCTGCCGCATGCCTGCCTACTTTACGCCGGAATTCGTCAGGGATGAAATTGCCTCCGGCCGTGCGCTGATTCCCGCCAACATCAATCATCCGGAATGTGAGCCGATGGCTATCGGCCGCAATTTCCTGGTAAAAATCAACGCCAACATAGGCAACTCCGCGCTGGGATCCAGCATTGAGGAGGAGGTGGAAAAGCTGCGCTGGGCCATTCACTGGGGGGCGGATACCGTTATGGACCTGTCCACCGGGAAGAATATCCACGCGACGAGGGAATGGATTTTAAGAAACTCCCCTGTCCCCATCGGTACTGTTCCCATTTACCAGGCTCTGGAAAAGGTGGGAGGAAAGGTGGCTGACCTGAGTTGGGAGGTTTTTCGCGATACCCTGCTTGAACAGGCCCGCCAGGGCGTGGACTATGTGACGGTGCACGCCGCCCTTCTGCTCAGGTTCGTGAACCATACGGCGCGGCGCATGACGGGCATCGTTTCCCGCGGCGGTTCCATCATGGCGCAGTGGAGCATGATCCACGAACAGGAAAATTTCCTTTATTCCCATTGGGATGAAATTTGTTCCATTCTGGCGGCTTACGATATTGCCGTCTCCATCGGGGATGGCCTGCGGCCCGGTTCCGTGGCGGACGCCAACGACTTCGCCCAGCTGGCGGAGCTGGAAGTGCAGGGGGATTTGACCATGCGCGCGTGGAAAGCGGGCGTGCAGGTCATGAATGAAGGCCCCGGCCACGTTCCCATGCACCTTATTAGGGAGAACATGAGCAAGCAGCTGGAATGGTGCATGGAAGCGCCCTTTTACACGCTGGGGCCGCTGGTAACGGACATCGCCCCCGGTTACGACCATATTACCGGAGCTATCGGAGGGGCGATTATCGGCCAGCTTGGCTGCGCCATGCTTTGCTATGTAACCAGAAAAGAGCATCTGGGGCTTCCTGACCGGGAGGATGTGAGGGAAGGCGTGGTTGCCTACAAGCTGGCGGCCCACGCCGCAGACCTGGCGAAGGGGCATCCATCCGCGCAATGGAGGGATAATGCTCTGGCCCAGGCCAGGTTTGAATTCCGCTGGGAGGATCAATTCAACCTTTCCCTGGATCCGCAAAAGGCCCGTTCCTTCCATGACCTGACGCTTCCCCATGCCAACGCCAAAAAAGCCCATTTCTGTTCCATGTGCGGTCCGGACTTCTGCGCCATGCGCCTGAGCCAGGATATCCGCCGCCGCTCACAGCAATAGGCGTCTTTTCTCCGGCATTTCGCGGGGCTTGCGGTTCCGAGGGGGCCAGCCCTTAAAAAAGAATGACAAGCCCCGGTATCCTGCTATAGTACGGTTAAGATGAGAAATTCATTTTTTCCTGCAATTGGTGTTCTTTCCTTGGCCTCCGCTTTGATTTGTTCCGCGTCTTCCTCCTGGGAGACTGATTGGAATAAAGCGCTGGAGAAGGCCGGAAAGGGCGGACATCCTGTGCTGGCTGATTTTACCGGTTCCGACTGGTGTCCCGGATGCATTTACCTGCGCAAAAATATTTTTGACACGGATGCGTTCGCCAAATATGCGGCGGATCATCAATTCGTGCTGCTGGAACTGGATTTCCCCAAGGCTGCCGGGAAAATGCCGCCGGAACAGTTAAAATTCCATGAAGAGCTGATGCGGCGTTATGGCGTTTCCTCGTTCCCATCCGTTCTGTTGATGGAAGGAAATGGCGCTCCCTACGCTAAAATAGTGGGTGCCACCAGAACTCCGGAGGAATATCTGAAAAAACTGGAGGCTGCCGGAGAAACGAGGAGGAAGTTGAAAGAGGCCGTAGCGGCGGCCCAGCCATTGAAAGGAAAGGAAAAACTGGAGCAACTGGTTAAGGCCTTGAACGTGCTTCCGGAAGATTTGCAGCCTTTCCAGAAGGGGTTGATTGCAGAAATTTCCGCTCTGGACCCGGAGGACAAATACGGTTTTGCAAAGAAGTCTGAAAAAGCCGCAGCCATGGAGAAGCAGCGGCTTGTGTGGGAACAGTTCTGCCAAAAATATTCGGGGAGGCTCTCCGCAGAAGAAACGCGCGCCGGCCGGGAGGAAGCATTGCAGATGTTGGAAAAAAAGGATACGCTTCCTCCCATCCGCCTGAAGATCGCCAAATATATCAGTGATGGGTATACCTTGGAACGTAATTTGCCCAAGGCTTTGGAATACCTGGAAATTGCCCGTGATGCCGATCCGGAGTCTCAAGCCGCCAAAAAACTGGAACCGTGGATTGACAATATGCGGAAACATATCAATCAGGAGAAGTAAAAATTGTTCCGAAAGGCATGGCCGTCTTCCGTCGAAGGGGGAGGGCCATGCCTTTCCGTTTTTTATTTTAAACAAAAAAACAGGGCTGTTGCGCTATGGCTGATGAAGGAACCGAATGTACGGATGCAGAAATGAATACGCCGGCTTACGTCAGGAATGAGGAGGTTGATGAAGAAAGCAGCCATTTGCTGAGTTGGGATGAGTGGCTGCGGGAACATGCTTCCCAGCTGCTTCTGTTTGCACGCCAGCAGTCCCGCTCACCGGAAGATGCGGAGGATATACTTCAGGATGCCCTGGTGCGTTTGGCTCGCAAGGAGGCTTCCGGGGAATTTGTGGGAGGGCAGGAGGCGTGGCTTTCCTATGTCTTTGCCTCCATCCGGCGTCTGGCGGTGGATTATGGCCGCAAATCCGACCGCCGCCAGAAAAGGGAGGATGAAGCCTGCGCCTCTGAACGGGACGAAGATGTTTATATGGACCCCTGGTTTTCCAGTGCTGCGGCAGATGAGGAACTCAAACAGTTCATGGAAATGCAGCTCAGGAAGCTCCCTTCCAAATTCTCCGAGGTCATTGTCTTGAAAATATGGGGGGAACAAACTTTTCAGCAAATTGCGGAAACGCTGGAAATCTCGCAGAATACGGCGGCGAGCCGGTACCGTTACGGTATTGACTTGCTCCGCAGGGCTTTGAGAAATAAAAAGAATCAATTCTAATGGCGCTCTACCCTTATGAACCATGAAACAACATCATCCGCCGCAGGGGAGGAAGACGGCGGTACTGCCGTCCTGCAGCCCCTTCCCGTATCTGATGAACTGATTTCCCGGCTGGCCGGAAAGTGTGAGGAAATCTTCCCTTTGGAGAGCTGTTTCCGGCGTGATGAAATCTCCGATGATGAAATTCATGAGATGGAATCCCTTTTGAAACGTTTTCGGCCCTCTCCGGCAAAAGTCCTGTTCAGGGAACAATGCTGTGCCCTGATGTGTGCGGAATCCGAACATGAGATGGAAACCCGGTTGAAAAGGCTTTCCGCTTCTTCCATGTTGGAATTTTCCGTCTGTAAAATGGCGCAAGCCATGAATTGCGCCAGTAATGAAAAACGGGAAAAAGCGCTGAACATCCCCCTGTGGCGGCGTTTTGCCTGTATTTCCGGCATTTCCGCGGCTGCCGTTGTGGGGGGCGTCATGTTGGTTCAACATGCTCTGGTGGCGCCCGTAGGGACGGTGGCGACCGGAAATGCCGGGGAAGTTCCCTCGGAAAAGGCTGAAACTCCTGTGATTCCCGGTGAAAAGCGGGAGTTGCTCCGGACGCCCACCCTTTTTGAATTGCAGGGAGGGGATGAGCGCGTGCCTGTGATTGCTCCCGCCGTTATCCGCAAAATTCTTCCTGAAAAGGAATATTAAAAATTGCGGTGCATGAATATCGCCGGAATTGTGCGATCTGCTGCGGCATTGCGGCTTTCCTTGGCAGGCAGGAAAGATGCCTGGCGTTTTCCGGTGTTCTGCGGCGAAGGATGCCGTCCCGGAAGCGGCGAAAAAAATGCACAAATTTTGAACATTGTATGGACAGATGCTGTATATTATCTCACATGGATATGAAAACCTGTATCTTTCTGACATTGGGATTGCTGGTAGGTTCGGGCTCCGGATATTCCATTGACCGGCCCGCAGGAAGTACGGACAACCTTCAGCCGCCTCCTCTGACGCCGTACGCGCATCAGGTGAAGCCGCTCCCCTCTTCCAAACCGGCCAGACTGGGAATTGTTCCGGGCACGGTGCCCCAAGCGCTCGTTGCGCAGCTGGAGCTTAGTGGATTCCCCGGAGTGCTGGTGACCAAAGTGATGCCGGACAGCCCCGCCGCCAAGGCCGGGCTCCAGGAAAATGACGTCATGGTCAAGCTGGGGGATGTCTCCCTGTCCGGTCCGCAGTCTGTGACGGAAGCCCTGTCTGAAAAGGTGCCTGGAGACAGGATTACGGCTGTATTTTACCGGAAAGGAAAGAGGGAGACTGTTGAAATTACCCTGGATGGGGGAACGCTTTCCGCTGAAGAAATACTGGCGGCCCAGGGGGATCCCCGCACGCAGCCCCGCGCAGTTCCTTCCGTCCGGCGTCAGACGGCGCCTTTTTCCGGAATGGCTGCACGGCCTAATCTCCCCCAGCGTATTCTGGATATGCAGCAGATGATGGATGAGTTTTTGAAGGATTCCGCCATGGATGATTACCGGATGGACGACATCATCGGCCGGATGAACCTGACTCCCGGCGCGGCGCAAATGCTCCGGAGCTTGCAGGGACTTCATCAAATGCCCATGCCTCCCATGGGCAAGGTTTCCGGAGGGGGCCAGAGCATGTCTTCCGTCCGGATGTCGGATGCCAACGGGACTATCGTGGTTTCTTCTAATTCCCGGACGGGAACCACAGTTCATGTGACGGACTCTGCGGGAAAGGTTCTGTATTCCGGCCCCTACAATACGCAGGAGGAAAAAGCCGCCGTGCCGGAAGCCGTCAGGGAACGCTTGAAAAACATAGAAACCAATTTCTGCTTTTAACGGCTTCATGAAATAGCGGAGAAATCCATATTCATGAAGTTGACGACAGCTGCCCCGTGCGGGGCAGCTTTTTTTATTACGTGGAAGAGGAGGGGAAAGCTGTGTTGATGCGGCAGATGAAAATAATGACGGGCAGAATGAAAGGAAAATCATGGAAATGCGTATCCTTCAACAAAATAGACCGCTTCATGGTTAAGTGCAGGTGTTGGGAAAACGGCGGTTTTTTCAGGCTGCCCGGTTTCTGGCGGCGGTTTTTTCTCAAAGAACGACATGAATGGTTTTATTTTGTGGATGCTTTGCTGCGCTTCTTGGAGCCTGGGAGCGGATATATTTGTTTCTCCTGACGGAGATGACGCTCATGCGGGGACGGAAGAATTTCCGATGCGTTCCGTGGAGGCCGCTGTGCGGAAGGCCGGGCAAGGGCATTACGGAAAAGGCTGCCAGATTATCCTGGCCGACGGTATTTATCACCTGGCGGAACCGCTGCTCCTGCGTCCGGTTCATTCCGGTCTGACTATTCGTGCCAAGAATCCGCATAAGGCGGTATTGAGCGGTGCTCAGCCCTTTGTTGCGGACTGGAAGCCCTTCCGTGATGGGATCATGAGAACTTCCGTGCCCTCCGGACTGGAAATGGACGTATTATTGGTCAACGGCAAACCCATGCACATGGCCAGGTATCCCAACGCAACTCCCGAAGAACGCATTTTCCAGGGAACGGCCCCGGACGCGGACGCTCCGGAACGGGTGTAGCCCGCTGGAAAAATCCGGCGGGTGCGTATCTGCATGCCCTTCATCATCGCATGTAGGGAGACATGCACTTCCGCATTACGGGGAAAAATGGAAATACACTGGTCAAGCAGGGGGGCTGGCAGAATAACCGTCCCTCTCCGCCGCACGAAAAATATAAATTTGTAGAGAATGTTTTTGAGGAACTGGATGCTCCCGGAGAATGGTATCTGGACAGAAAGGAACATATCCTTTACCTGTATCCGGAACAGGGAACGGACCTGGTTGCAGCCAGACTGGAAGCCGGCGGCCTGGAAGAACTGGTCAAAATCCAGGGGGAAGGCTCATCCCCCGTCAGGAACGTGACGCTCCGGGATCTGGTGCTGACTGGAACGCGGCGAACCTTCATGGAAAACCGGGAACCCCTGCTGAGAAGTGACTGGACCATTTTCAGAAGCGGAGCCGTACTCTTGCGGGGAACGGAGGGGTGCCGCATTCTCTCCTGCGAATTTGCCAGGTTGGGTGGAACAGCCGTTTTTGTGGACGGGAATAATGAAAATCTTCTGGTGCGGTCCTGTTATATCCATGACATAGGTTCCAACGGCGTAGCGTTTGTGGGGGACCGTTCCTGCTACCGGGGACCGAAGAATTATCGGGAAGCCAAAGGAATGTCCTTGGAGAGAATCGACAGGGTTCCGGGACCTCGAAACAATGAATTTCCCAGGAACTGCATGGTGGATGATTGCCTGATTACCCGGACGGGGCTGGTGGAAAAGCAGACTGCCGGAGTGCAGATATCCCTGGCCCGGGAAATTACCGTCAGAAATTGTTCCATCTACGAACTTCCCCGGGCGGGTATCAACATAGGAGAGGGGGCTTTCGGCGGCCATGTGATTGAATACAATGACGTTTTTGATACCGTCAGGGAAACCAGCGACCATGGTTCGTTCAACTCCTGGGGACGGGACAGATTCTGGGTCCGGGACCAGATGGCGCTGAGCCAGGACAAGGACGTCGTCCTGCTGGATATCCGGCAACCTAATATCATCAGGAACAACCGCTGGCGCTGTGATCACGGATGGGATGTGGACCTGGACGACGGTTCTTCCAACTATATTATTTACAACAACCTCATGCTTTCCTCCGGCCTGAAGCTCCGGGAGGGGGGGTACCGCAAGGTTTACAACAATATTATGGTTAACAAAACCCTGTACCCGCATGTATGGTTCAGGAACAGCGGGGACGAATTTTACAATAACATTATTTTTGAAGACCGTTACCGTCCCGCCGGCAACATGGATTTTTCCCCGTGGGGAAAACTGATGGACAGGAACTTTGTGCATGTGAAGGGAATGAAAGGGGTGGAACCCGCCTCCGAACTGGCCAGGCAATCCGGCAATGACAGGCACTCCCTGAAGGGGGATGCCCTGTTCTCTGCTCCCGGTCTGGGGGATTTTTCCGTCCGGGCTTCTTCCCCCGCCCTTAAACTGGGATTCCGCAATTTTCCCATGGACCGTTTCGGCGTGCGTTCCCGGCATCTGAAAGCCCTGGCGCGAACTCCGGATATTCCTGAAGTTGCCGGGAACAGGATGGAGAAACGGGAAACGGTGCTGGTGAAGAAACTGGGGGCGGAAGTGAGGATAGCGGAGGGCGAAGGGGATTTGTCTGTCTTTGGGCTGATGCCGGAGGATCTGGGCCGGGCGCTGGTTATTGTCAAGGTACAGAAGGACGGCCCTTGTTCCTCTGCCGGCATTCTGCCCGGCGACGTTCTTCTGATGGCGGGCGGGAATAAGGTGGATGGAGTGGAAAAGCTCGAACGCCTGCTGCCGTCTTCCGGTAAATTAACCGTAACCGTCAGGAGAAACCAGGAAAATAGAAAGGCGGATTTGCGGTTTTGAGGATGCTTCTGGCCTCCGGAAAAAGAGGAAGCGGAAATTACAGAATTCCGGTCAACTTCCGGTAAGTCTCCAGGGCAAAAGAATCCGTCATTCCGGAAATATAATCAAGCATGTGCTCCAGGCGTGCAGCCTTCCCGCCGTTGTTCCGGGGTACGCCGGTGCCCTGAAGCATGATGGCGATTTTTTGGGATTGGCCGGAGGATGGATGATTCACCCATTCCATAAAGAAGTCGATCAATTCTCCCAGTACCTTATAACCCATGGCTTCCACTTCAATAACCTCCCTGGCCTGGTACACATTCTTGATGGCGTACTGGTACAAGCCGTTCAGCGGGGCGGCCAGTTCCGAGCTGTCTATCAGGGATTGTTCCAACCTTCCTTGCAGCAGGTCTTCCTCGTGGTTCACGAAACTGTCCACGGCGGACTGAATGCTTTTGCCGATGGCGAGCGCGCGCATATAATGGATGCAGGAATCTTTTTCCTCTTTTGCTTCCAGTTCCCGGACATAACAGAGCTGGGATTCCGTCAGGAAAGGGCTGAACAAATCCCTGGTGGAAGCAAAATCCAGAAGTCCGGAAAAATACCCGTCCTCAATATCCGCAATGCGGTAACAGATATCATCCGCGGCTTCCATCAAATACGCCAGGGGATGGCGGCTCCAGCAAAGATGTGCTGCATCAGGTGTGGAACGCGGAATCAACCCCAGATGTCCAGCCATGAAAGAAGCAGCTTCCCTTTCCTGTTCCCCGATGCCGAATTTCTTGCATTCAAGCTTGTTGGCCGCAACTATGCTGCCTTTCCTGACGGCGGAGGAATAAGATTGCGTACAGGGATATTTCATAAAGGCGCCCAAAACAGCCGCCGTCAGTTTCAGGCCGTTGCCCTCCATCGGATCTCCTGTACGTGTCAGGATGCGGAATCCCTGGGCATTCCCTTCAAAAGGCAGCTCCAGGCCGTGCCGTTTCAGGGCGGTTTCAATGGCGTCTTCACCGGAATGGCCGAAGGGCGGATTGCCGATGTCATGGGCCAGGCAGGCGGTGGAAACAATGGTAGCGACATCGGAAGGCATGATAGGAGCGGGCAGGGACCCTTTCTTCGCCAGCCACTCCCCTGCCAGCATGCCGAGGGAAGAACCGATGTGGGCTACCTCCAGGCTATGCGTCAGGCGTGTGCGCACGTAATCGTTGCGGCCCAGGGGAAAAACCTGTGTTTTGTCCTGAAGGCGGCGGAAAGCACTGGAAAACAGAATGCGGCCGTAATCCCGGTCATAATTGCTGCGGTTTTTCTGTGGAGATGCCGTACTCCGATGCCTGGATCCCCAGCGCGCGTCCGACAAAAGCTGCTGCCAATTCATCATCCCTGACATGGTAAGGAAATGCTACAGGGGAATGCCCGGATGTAACAGGAGAAAAATAGAGAGGGAGTTCAATAGGTCAGCATCAGCCCCACGCCCCAGTGCAGGTTCTTGTCGTAATTGGTGGAAACGCTGAGGTGTGAGGTCAGGATGTAGTGCAGGCCCACGGAATAATCCCGGTCCGTATTCAGGGAAAAGGAAAGGCGCAGGCGGGAGGTGAGCGGGATATCGTCCCGCTCCAATTGCAGGCGCACCTTTCCGTCCGTGTCAATGCGCGCATCCGCAATCAGGAGCAGGGGCAACATGTACCGGGCTCCCAGGGTGCCATCCATTTCCCGGTCCTTTTTGGTGGTCTGTCGGAACATGTTGCGTTCTCCGGCCTCCCCCTTGCGGCAAGTTCAGTCCGCCCCGATGTAGGGGTAAAGCCATTGCTTCTCCCCGATATACCTGCCCAGCCTCCCTTCCGCCTCATAACCCCGCGTATCCTTGTAGCCTATTTTCCACTCTCCCTGCATGCTCCACCGGGTGCCTCCGAATTCCAGGTTCCCTATGTTCCCGTTGGTGGCGAAATCATTGTTCACGCTCAGGTACCATTTCCGGTCCATGTCGTAAACATGCTGAAGTGCCTGCATGGGGTGGGGAAGCTGAGGATTGGGGGGAGAATCCTCATACGTAAAAATCCGGCCCATGCCGCTCATCATGTGGTACAGGATATGGCAGTGGAAAAACCAGTTGCCGCGCGTTTTCTCTGCAGCGTTAAACTCAATCACCTGGGTGTCCATGGGCTGGATATCCGCTGTAAACTTGAGCGGAGAAAAATCCCCATGCCTGTTCACCAGCCGAAAAAAATGCCCGTGCAGGTGCATGGGATGCCTCATCATGGTATTGTTGGTCAGGATTATGCGCACATTCTGTCCTTCCCTGATCATGATCCGGTCCGTCTCGGAAAGAGTTTTCCCGTTAATGCTCCATACGTAACGGTTCATATTACCGGTCAGCATGAAATGCAATTCCTTAACGGGCACGCCGGAAGGAAGAGTGGTGCGGGAAGGGGACTTCAGCATGTCATACGTCAGGGTGGTTTCTTCTCTGTCCTCCTGCATGTTGCCGTGTCCTCTCCCATGGGAGGAACCGGACTTCATGTCCATTATCTCCATATTTCCGGAATGGGCGGTCGGCATGCCGTGATGATGCATCTTCATATTTCCTCCCATGGTCATCATCCCATTCATTTGCTTCATCTTTTTGAAGTAATTCAGCTTGGGAAAGGGGCGCAAAGGCTGCCTTTCCCCATGGCCCAGCCACAGGGAGGAAGACCCGGAAGTATCCTCTGCCGTCGCCTGGAACTCAAAGGCCTTGCCTGATTCCGGCACTTCCAAGATGACGTCGTAAGTTTCGGAAACTGCGATTATCATGCGGTCCACGTCAACGGGAACAACGTCTTTCCCGTCGCTGGCCACCACGCGTATTTTCCCGCCCGCATACCTCAGCCAGAAATAGGTGGAGGATGCTCCGTTGACGATGCGCAGCCTGATGCGGTCGCCGCCCCTCAGCCGGGGCAGGGAAGCCCGCGGGATGCCGTTGAGCAGAAAACATTCATAATACACGTCACTCACATCCATGGCGTTCATGCGCTTCCATTCGCTTAACAGCTTGGTTGCCATGCAGCCGGAGCGCAGGGCCTCCCAATAGCTCTGTACACTCCCCTTGCGGATGGAAAACCAGTCGGAGCCCGTGTGAAGCATTCTGTTCACCTCCTGGGGATTCTCGTTCGTCCAGTCGCTCAGTACCAGCGTATATTCCGGCAGGGCGTCCTCCGTCCTGCGTGCCGGGTCATCGGGCCGTTTGCGGACGATGAACGCTCCGTACAGGCCGCTCTGCTCCTGAAAACCGCTGTGGGAATGGTACCAGTACGTGCCGTTCTGGATGATGGGAAAAGTATAGGTATGCGTAGTGTGGGGCTTGACAGGAGCGGAAGTCAGGTACGGAACTCCATCCTGGTCATTGGGCACCAGCAAGCCGTGCCAATGGAAGGAAGTTTCCGTGTCCATCAGGTTATGCACCCGTATTACCGCAGTATCTCCCTCTGTAAAATGCAATGTGGGGCCGGGAATGTTCCCATTGATGGTCATGGCTTGGCGTGTGACTCCGGTAAAATTGACGGGAGCGTTCCGGACATATAAATCGTATTCTACCGTTTTTGCCAGAGAAGGGGAGAAGAGTATCGGCAAGCAGCACAGGAATGGAAGAAAATGGAAGGTTCGTGTGAACATGAATGGGAAAAAGCACTGCCAGGAAAGACCTGCCTCTTGAATTTCCAGTTCAAAATGAAACGGATGTGATGTGTCATGCCCACCCTTGGCCAAATCTGCTAAATGGCGGGGCCTCCAATTCGGACGGAATAGGGCGTCTGGAATTTATTTTATGCGTCGTTTTTTAAGGAAATAGGGACGATCAGGAAAGAGGCCAGGATAAGCAGGCAGCCGATGGACAGAAGGAACATGTTGGAATGCTCCCTGAACAGGAGCAGGGAAGTCATGGCCGCCAGGGGAATCTTGAGATTGTTCATAATCGCCAGCTTTACGGGAGTTACCCGGCGCGCGCCGTAATTCCACAGGAAAAAACAGACTCCTGAAGCGATGACGCCCAAATAGGTCAGCAGCCACCATTGCACGGTTGAAATCCCCTGCCAGCAGGCCAGTCCTGACGGCAGGCCGGAAGGCAGAGTAACCAGCAGGGCGCCTGCATAGGCATAGGCGAAGCAGGATGCTTCGCTTCTCCCGAACCAGGAATTTTTCAGGGAAATGTAGGCTATCTGACCTGCCGCGAAGCAGAGGTTGGAAAGCTGGACCAGAACGATTCCTGTTAACTCCCCGTTACCGGAGGAATATCCTTTCCAAAGGATTCCCGCCCCTCCCATGGCTGCAAGAATAGCCGCCGCCAGATGGAGCGGCGGAAGATTCTTTTTCATCAGGCCGTCTATTAGAACCACATAAATCGGCGTGGTGGCTGTAAAAAGGGCAACCTGGTGGGAAGGCAGATAGTGGAAGGCAGCGATATAGAAAAGATACATCCCTCCGAACTGGACGGCGCCTATCCCCATCATCCCCACGGCATGGCTGAGGGGCGCCTTCCGGACGAAGGGGAGAAAAACGGCAAATGAACCGGCCATGCGTGCCAGTGCGACAAAGCTGGCGGGAAGTCCGGACAGGCAATTTCCCAGCAGTCCGAATGACAACGCCCAAATGAAAGACGTGAGCAGCAACGCAGGCATGCGGGCGGAAGCATACGGAGAGAGGAAAACCAAGTCAATGCCCACGGCGCAGAGCATATAGTCGGGAACATGCAAAATTACCCAAAAAACGGGGTAAGATAATGGTTCTAAACATAAAAACACCCCGAAATATTGAATTCCGGGGTGTTCAGGAAAATGGTACGCGGTACTGGTTTCGAACCAGTGACCCCATGCGTGTGAAGCATGTGCTCTACCACTGAGCTAACCGCGCATTTGCAGTGCAGGAGGAATATATCGTTCGTGCCGGGGATTGGCAAGGAGTTTTTTGAAATCGGGTAAAAAAGGATTCCGCTTTTCCGCCGTCAACAAGTTCCCGGAGGAATGACCGGTGTACAGTTTCTCCGAGGGACGGTTTGGAAAAGTGGAAAGGTGGCTTAATTCCGGCTTGTACAGCATCAACCGTCTTCCTACACTCCGGGCATGAGTTGCACAATCCCTCCCAGAGCATGGGCCCAGATTGATACCAATGCGTTGAGGCACAATTTAAACGTCGTCCGGCGCGTCATGCCGGATCACCGTCTGATGGCTATTGTGAAGGCGGAGGCTTATGGCCACGGTCTGGAAGGGGTGGTGAAGGCCCTGGATGGCGAAGATTGCGCTTTTTTCGGCGTTGCCACGGTGGCGGAGGCCTGCCGGGTGAGGGATGCCGGGGCAAAAACATGCCCGTTTATTCTCGGCCCCTGTTTTGAGGGGGAGCGGGAGGAAATCGTGCAGAACGGCTGGCGCGCCGCTCTTTCCAGCATGGAAGAGGCGGAGCATTTCAATTCCCTGGGCGCCCTTTACGGCAAAACCGTCCATGTCCATTTGGGCGTGGATACCGGCATGGGGCGCAGCGGTTTTTTACCGAGTGAATTGCACGGCCTGACGGACAAGCTCAAACAGTTCAGTTATCTGGATCTGGAGGGCGTGTTTTCCCATTTATCCGCAGCTTCCGATGATATTTCCTTCACCCACGGACAGATCAGCGGCTTTACGGAAGCCGTAAATGAACTTTCCCAAGGCCATCGGTACAAGTTCCGGCACCTGTGCAGCAGCGCCGCTGTGTTTAATTACAAGGTTCCCTGCGCCAATATGGCGAGGCTGGGCAGAATCCTGTACGGGTATTCCCCCATGCCGTCTCCCTATAATAAGGAGCTGCGGCCTACAATGACCCTGTACAGCCGCATTACTCTGATACGCACGCTGCCGGGAAATCACGGCGTTTCCTACAACCACTGCTATATAACGAAGGGGAGCACGAAGGTGGCCACTATCGGCATCGGTTATGCGGATGGCTATCTTCAATATCTGTCTAACCAGGGAGCGAGGGTGTATATCAATGGCCAGTACTGTCCGGTTTTGGGCCGTGTGACGATGGACCAGATCATGGTGGACGTTACTTACATGGACCATGTGGAGACCGGAGACCTGGTGGAAATCATGGGGCCTAATGTAAGCTGGGAGGAACTGACGCGCCGTGCCAATACCATCCCCAGCAATGTGCTGACCAGCATCAGCGCCCGCGTGCCCCGGATTTACGTGTAGGATAATGCCGGGGGCATGGTGATTAAAAGCTGTTGCCCGCCGCCCGAAAAAAATCAGGGGATTTGTTTGCAGATATGTTTTTCCCCGGCGGACACGGATAAACGTTTTACCGTACCTTTTACCGCTGGCGGATTCTATTCCAGTCTTCCGGCTCCAGAGCGCAGGGATCAGGGGCTACCCAGTGGCCCGGTTCTATTTCCACAGGGGTAAGGTCCGCTCCCACCGTCTCCGGATAGGAGGGGTGCTGGATGCGATGGCCGAAAGCAGAGCCGAGCGGCGGGTTGATGGGAGAGGGGACGTCTCCCGGCAGAGGCTGGTGCTTGTTGGCCCTGGAGGGGTCTGGTTCCGGAATAGCGTCCAGAAGAGCCTTGGTGTAAGCATGTTTGGGGGATTGATAGATGGTTTCCGCATCTGACATTTCCACGATTTTACCCAGATACATGACCGCCACGCGGTCGGAGATGTGTTTGACGACCGCCAGATCATGGGCAATAAACAGGTAAGAGAGTTTGCGTTCCTCCTGAAGTTCCAGCAGCAGGTTGAGCACCTGGGACTGGACGGATACGTCAAGGGCGGAGACGGGTTCGTCCAGAATAATGAGGCTGGGATTTAACGTCAGGGCGCGGGCGATGCCGATGCGCTGGCGTTGCCCGCCTGAGAATTCAAAGGGGAAGCGGTCAATAGCGCTGTCCGGCAACCCTACGCGATCCAGCAGGCCGCGCACCCATTCCCGGCGCGCGGCGGGGGTGCCCATGCGGTGGATGACAAAGGGTTCCGCTACGATTTGACCGATGGATTGCCTCTGGTTGAGGGATTCCGCAGGGTCCTGGAAGACCATCTGGATGTGCGGACGCAGAGGCCTCATTTTGCGCTGGGAGAGTCTGGCGATATTGTTGCCGTTGAACCGGATGGAGCCCCCGGTGGGTTTCAGCAGGCGGACAATGCTTTTGCCAATGGTTGATTTTCCGCAGCCGGATTCCCCTACCAGGCCCAGCGTTTCCCCCGGGTAAATATTGAAGGAAACGTCGTCCACAGCCTTGACCCATCCCGCTTGCCGCAGGAAAATTCCGGAGCGGACGGGGAAGTACATTTTCAAATTGTCTACTTGCAAGAGAGGTTCCGGCATGGCTGGTAGAAAAAGAAGTTAAAGGTTGGCGCAACGGGGGCAGGCTTCCACGAAGTGGTCCGGGGATATTTCCACGAGGGGAGGGCGTTCCGTGAGTTCTTCCGCGGGCACACCCTGCCTTTGGCAGAAGCGGCATCCGGGAACAAAATCCGCAATAGAGGCCACCTGACCGGGAATGGTGGGCAGTTTGGTTTTCCGCACGGAACTTAGCTGAGGGATGGAGGCCAGCAGTCCCTTGGTGTAAGCATGGCGGGGGTTGGCAAAAAGTTCCCGGACAGGGGCCTTTTCCACCACGCGGCCAGCGTACATGACGACTACGGAGTCACAGCTCTGTGCGATGACGCCCAGGTCATGTGTAATGAGGATGGAGGATGACCCCATTTCCGCCTGAAGGTCTTTGAGCAGGGACAGGATTTGAGCCTGAACGGTGACATCCAGGGCCGTAGTAGGTTCATCCGCAATGATGAGTTCCGGATGGCAGGCCAGGGCAATGGCTATGACGACGCGCTGGCGCATGCCGCCGGAGAGCTGATGAGGAAATTCGTCCACACGCTGTTCCGGGGCGGGGATACGAACGCGCTGCAGGAGCTGGATGGCTGCGTCCCGGGCTTCCCTGGTGTTCATTCCCCGGTGGAGCATCAGGGATTCCCCAATTTGCCTGCCGATGCTGTGTACGGGATTGAGCGCCGTCATTGGTTCCTGGAAAATGACGCCGATATGGCGGCCGCGGATGCCGTGCATGTCCGTCTCTTTTGCCTGAACCAGGTCGCGGCCCTTGAACAGAATTTGCCCGTCCAAAATTTTCCCCATGGGCTGGGGCAGCAGCCGGACGATGGACATGGCCGTAACGCTTTTGCCGCAGCCTGATTCCCCTACGATGCCTACGCAGGTACCTTTGGGGACGGTGAAGCTGACGCCGTCCACCGCTTTCAACAGGCCGGATTCCGTTTCGAAGCCGGTGACCAGGTTCTTGATTTCCAACAGGGGATCGCTCATGTGTTATTTTTCCGTGGCAGAAGGTTCCAGAGGGTCGCCGCTTTCCGGGATGACAGGCACAGACGGCAGCTTGCCGCCGCCATCCTTGTTATCCAGGCTTTCAATGGAGTCCATGTAGCGATACTGGTCATACACGGTATCCACTTCCTCGAATGTTTTTCCTTCCCGCTTGGCTTCCATTGTTTCCTTTTTGATATCGTTATCCACCCAGTACAGATAACTTTCCATGGGATCAAATACGACGGGATGGCAGAATTGCGTAGTTGCACTGTTCGGCCATTTGACCCAGCGCCAGTAACCCAGTCTGATGAATTCCGTGGTCCAGCAGGGAACCCACAGGGCTTCGTCATCAATTTTCTGCTGCACTTTCCACGTGGCCTTTTGGAGTTCGTCTTCCGTGGCTGCGTTTGTTTCTGCGTCCAGCAGCTTGTCCATTTCTTTGTCCGCGTAAGCGCAGATGTTATTGGTATAGGTAATAAGGCCTCCACGCTCATCATAGGCGTACCGGGAGTGGAACCCCTGCTCGTTCATCGGATGGGGGGGAGTGAATCCCCAGGCCATGAAGGAGGCCTGAGCGCGTTTTTCCATGATTTTGCGGAAAGCTACGGTGGAGTCCAGAGGGTCAAGCTGGATTTCCAGGCCGCACTTGCGCGCGTCTTCCTTCAGCTTGCCCAGAGTGGAAGCCAGGGAAGGAGATGAATTGGGGAAGGTGATGGCTGCGGTGAGCCGGGTGCCGTCCGGTTTGCGGAGGATACCGTCCGGGCAGGGGATGGTGTAGCCCGCCCTGGCGAAATAAGCTCGGGCCTGTTCCGGGGAATAGGGGCGCGCCTTGATATAAGGATTGGTGAATTTGCCGAAACCTGAATTGTAGGAATTGAGCCGCTGGTAGTCTCCGCGGAAGGTAATGTCAATGATATTCTGGATATTAAGTGCGTGCTGGAACCCCCGGCGAACATTGAGGTCATTGAAGGGGGCTTTGGAGGTATTCAGAAAAACTCCGTAAGGAGGGCGGGGGTAAATGGTGTAAAATGTGCTGCGGTTGATGTAGCCGTTGTGAACCTCCGGTATTTCCATGCGTTCGTGCCATAGTTCCGGTTTGGTGATGTTCAAAACGTCCAGTTCTCCAATGCGGAAGAGTTCGATGGCCTTGGATGGTTCCGCAATGAAATTATACACGATTTGATCCACATTATACATGTATTTCGTGAATTTTTTGTCCTTGGCCCACCAGTCCGGCACGCGCTGGAGCGTTACCTGGCGGCCGCGGATGATACCGTCCGGCTTGACAACGTAAGCGCCCGTAGTGGGCGGTATGCGCCACTGGTAGCGTTCCACGTAGTTGGGGCCGAACTCGCAATAAAAATGCGGCGGGGACGGAATGAACAGCGTGCAATAGTACGGGAGCAGAGGTTTGGCGAAGGGGAGTGTGATGGAAAAGCGGCTGTCGTCGTAGATGGTGATGTTGGAAGCGTTCTGGTAAAAAAAGTTGTTGTAGAATACGTCCCGGCTGTATTCCGAAGTGCGGATATACATGTTCACCAGGAGGTCGATGGCCTTTACCTTGGCTCCGTCCGTATAGCGGGCATCCGGATCCAGTTCGAAGTAAACAGTGCGCCTGTCTGGGGATTCCGCCCATTTATGAGCGATTCCTGGAATGATTTTTCCCGTAACCGGATGGATGGAAACGAGGCCGATGATGATTTCATCATACAGGGGACCGCGGAAACCGCTGTTGCTGTTCGGGCCGTTGGGCCGGAATGTGTCGGGATAGGAGCCGGGGGCCCACTGGCGCAGCACGCCTCCTTTTTTGGCGTTCGGATCCCCTATCTCCGGATTGTCCAGTCCATCCTCCCACTTCAGGTCTTGGGGGATGTCCGCCGGGGTTTTGAATTTGATGTAGTCGCCTTCCGTCTGCCTGCGGTGAATGACGGACAGGGCGGCTTCATCCGCAATGAGCTTGCTTTGCAGTTTTTCCCTGACTTTAGAATCTTCCTCTTTAAAAAACTTGTCCCGGAGCTCCCGTATTTCCTTTTGCTTGGCAGCTTCCTCACGAGCCAGGCGGTCATTGATCTGTTTGTTCCATCGTTCCGGGAAGGAATCAAATCCCGGTGGGAGTGTGCCGAAGGGTACATTCGGCTGCCAGCCTACCCCCTGGGATTGGGAGGAATCCTTGCAACCGGACCCGGCTGTCAACAGAAGGGACAGCATCACGGAAGAAAGGGTGGAACGGAGGAGGGTGGACAGCTTAAGCATAAGAAATGGCAAAGCGGGAGTCTTTTTATTTATAAGTGGTGAATTTTTTAGGGTCAAAGGCTTCGCGGACAGCCTCCCCGATAAAGGTGACGAGCAGGAGGGTAATCACCAGGGCGGAAAAGGCGGAGGTAACCACCCAGCTGGCGGAAAGATCCGCCAGTCCGTCATTGAGCAGGCGCCCCCAGCTGGCGTATGTGTCAGGAAGGCCGAAGCCCAGATAGTCCAGGGAAGCCAGAGCCAGAATGAGGGCGGAAACGCTGAACGGAACCAGAGTGACCAGAATGGCGACTAGGTTGGGCAGGATATGAACGAAGAGAATACGGCTGGTGGAAGCCCCAAGCACGCGGGCGGCCGCCACGTAGTCGCGCGCTTTTTCCTTCATGGTGGAGGTTCTGAGCTGGTAGGTCATGGACATCCACCCGAACATGATTAGAAGGCTGATAATCAGGAACATGCCCTTCATATGAAGGGGAACCATATCTGAAATAATCATGATGATGAAAAGGAAGGGAACCTGGGAGAAGATTTCAATGAGGCGCTGCATGCCGAGGTCAAACATGCCGCCGAAGTATCCCATCATCATTCCAAAGGTGATGCCGATGAAATATACGATAGGCAGGTAGAAGAGTGCGGCTTTCATATTTACTTGGAGGCCGCCGTACAGATAAGCCAGAATGTCCGCCCCCTGGGTATTGGTGCCAAGCAGGTGGCCCCCCTTGAGGGGCGGGGAGGGGTGGTAGAAGATACGGCTGATTTTATGTTCATCCGTCTGTTTCAGGAATTCCTCTTTGGTGCCGGGGCCGCTGTAATGTTCCGCCACAATGTTGTTGTTTTCATACGTGGCGCTGTACACCTCCGTTCTGTCTTCCAGCCAGCCGGTGGCCCGGTCCACTTTCTTTCCCTTGCGGAATTTGTAGCTGATGTGGGGAAGGGCTTCTTCATCCTTATGCAAACGGGAGGCCAAACCGGAATACGGCTTGCCGCCGGCCTCGCAGACGAGACCGTCTTCATTCACCATCAAAGCTTCCGAACCGGGGTTGGTGGAATCTCCCGTGGGATCGTATGGAACCAGAGGCATGATGACAAGGGAGGGTTTTCCCGGCTGGCCTGCCTGTTTTTTCAGTTCGCGGTAGTTGGCTTCCGCATCCGCAAAATCTCCGGTCTGGCCAAATGTAGAACCCTTGTATACTTTGCGCATCATGGCCGGAAAGTACCAGGATCCGTCCTGAACGACAAGGAGGGCCCGCTTGCCCACCAGGCACTGGTCCATACAGGCCAATAGCGTCAATACAAGCAAAATGAGGAGGGATACGTAACCGCGGGAGATGCTTTTAAAACGCTGGATGCGGCGCCTGGTGATCGGCGTTGGATGGAACCTCCGGGGGCCTTTCAGCATGAGCCAGAACCCGAGGCCTCCCATGACCAGCACGCAAACCCAGCCGAACCACAGGAATTTCCCCTGAGGCGTCAGAAGGCCGCCGTTGTTCTGGTCCGTACAGACGATGTTGAGCATGCTCATTTCCCGTGAGACGGTGAAGGGCCAGCTTAACGTGGGCAGGAGCAGCCCGCACAGCTCTCCCACGGCAGTAAGAACCGCCAGAATGACCAAAAGGTATGCCAGTTTTCTAACCATGTGTATTATTCAAATTTGATGCGCGGATCCACAGCGGCCACGATGATATCGGAGAGAAGGTTGCCCAGTACCATCAGGAAGGAGGTAAGCAGCAGCGTTCCCATGATCAGGGCGTAATCCTTGTCCATCAGAGCCTGGTAACTCAGCATCCCGAACCCCTGGATATCGAAAACTTTTTCCACCAGCATGGAGCCGGCCACAATCAGGCTAATGAGGCTGCCCAGAGTGGAGGCAATGGGTATAAAGGAGTTACGGAAGGCATGCTTGATGACGGCCCCTCTGAAACTCACGCCCTTGGCCATGGCTGTCCTGATGTAGTCCGCGGAAAGATTGTCCATCAGGTTGTTTTTCATCATCATGGTGGTGATGGCAAAGGAACTTACTACATAACAAATCAGGGGGAGCACCGTATGGTGCAGCAGGTCTCCGGCCTGTTGCCAGAACCCCATGTCCGCAAAGTCCGGAGACGTAAGCCCGCAGAGAGGGAACCATTCCAGCCGCGCGCCCAGATACACCACCAGTACGGCTCCCAGGGCGAACCCAGGCACGGAGTACCCCAGGAAAATCAGGACGGAAGAGATGTTGTCCACCAGGCTTTTATGGCGGATTGCCTTTACTACCCCAAGGGGAATGCAGACGGAATAGGTAATAATGGCGCTCAGGATGCCGAAGTACAGGGAAACGGGAATGCGCTCCTTAATCATGTCCCATACGGGTTCATTGTACTTAAATGAGTTGCCCATAGTTCCCTGGAGCAGCCCGTCAAAGCTGGTCTTGTACATTACGGCACGCCAGGCATAGCCCCGAGCCTTGTCGCGGACGGCCTCCGTATTATCCGTCTGCCTCATGCGGCGCGCCCAGCGTTCCGCGCGGTCCATGGGGGATTCTATATCCACGGTCCAGCCTTCTGAAGCGGCTTTCCGGGACGGCGTGCCGGAAAAGAAAGCATCTTTCACGCTGCCGGAATCCTTGTCCTGGCGAACTACGACGACTTGTTCTCCTGTTTCATTCAGATTGATCCGTGTATGCGTATCGGAAATGCCGGAATATTCATCTTCCTTGTCTCCCTCTCCCGCTCCGCCGATTTCCCCGAATTCCTCACGGGAAATGAAAATCTTTTTGGGCAGCACGCCCAGCCATTGCAGATAAGCCGTGATGATGGGCTCCTGCAGGCTGTACTGCTCTTCCAGCCGCTCCATATCCGCTTCACTCAGGTTATTGTCGCCGCGCTGGGAGCCGGCTTTCTGTCCGGACAGGGCGCTCATGCTTTGCTGCTGCATCATCTGCTCAATGGGACCTCCCGGAACAAAACGGGTTATGCAAAAGACGAGAAACGTAACCCCCAGGAGCGTCAAGGGCATGAGAAGGAGTCGTCTGATGATATAGGTCTTCATTCGTCGCGCTGAACTCTACCGATTTGTGGAAGGTGAGGCAAGTAGCAATGCAAATTTGTAAGCCTTTGCTAACATAAGGTGCTGCCCGGTTCTTCTTAAGATGAAAGGGAAACAATGCAATACGGCAGGTTTCCTTTCTTTTGGCAGGCCTTTCGGGAGGTGCGGAATTACATTCCTTCTCCCAACCGGCGCGCCAGCATGTCCGGAAGACCGGCGGCCAGAATGCGTCTTTGTGCCTCCGCTACATCGTATTCCACGCGGCGCTGGTAGTACACCATGCTGTCTTCGTCAAGCACGCCGTAGGCGGCGCGGGGGTCGCCGTCTCTGGGCTGGCCTACAGAGCCCACATTAATCAGATATTTGTTGGTTTTGAGTAGTTGGATATCCCCGGATTCATATTCATGGATGCTTCCTTCATGGCGGATGAATGTACGGGGGACGTGAGTGTGTCCGTTAAAGCACAGGAATTGATTGTCACGCAGCATATTGATGCTGTGGGTAGCCGTATCCACATTCGTGACGTAAGCCCAGGAGTTGGGCTTGTCCTGTGTAGCGTGCACCAGAACGATTTCATTGGGGAGAATGCGCTGGAAAGGAGCGCGGCGAAGCCATTTTTTCTGTTCTTCGGAAAGTTGCTGCCGCGTCCACATCAGGGCATTGTAAGCTACTGGGTTCATCCCTGCCGGATTGTCTTCTCCAATGGCTTCCTCATCATGGTTGCCGCGCACGGTGGGAATCTGGCGGCTGCGGATGAATTCAAGGCATTCGGACGGATTGGCGTTATAGCCCACAACATCGCCCAGGCAGTAAACGGCATTGCATTGAAGCTGTTCTATATCCTTCATCACCGCTTCCAGAGCGGGCAGATTGGCATGGATGTCACTAATCAGGGCTATTCTACTCATGGTATTGTAAGCAAAGAGCATAGCACTTTGGGGAGGTTTTGCCAAGCGCGTTTGCTCACAGGAAATCATGGTTGGGGCACAGGGTGCCGGCCTTCCCATGACCCCTTATTTCCGTCTGTTTGATTTACTCGTCTTTTGCCGGAGGCAAAGATTCCAGGGCTTCTCTCAGCCCGTCTACCGGATATTTCAGGGAATTGGCCAGATGGCTGGTCATCAGGTCACGGGCGATCTCATCCGTGGGAAACAGCTCCCGGAAGGGGATGCGTTCCTTTTCCGGTATGTTCAGCCTGTTTTCCAGAACAAAAATATTACTCACCAGGCTGGGTGTCCTGTTGCGGGGATCCTTGAATAACTCCCGGCCCAGTTCCAGAGCTTCTCCGGATTTGGAAGGCACACGGACGAGCGCATAAAATTCTTTGCGGGCCGTAAGGGGAGGCGCTCCCAAATCCCGTGCCTTGCGGTAGGCTTCCGCCGCCTTTTCAAAGTCCGGTTGCCGGTAGGTATCGCTATACATGTTGCCCAGCAGGGATTGAAGGTACCAGCTGTCAGGATTGGCGTTGATGCCTTTTTCCAGGAAGCGGCGCCCCTTTTGAATGTATTTGCGGAAGCCTTCCCGGCGTTCCATGGGAGAAAGACGTTTATTGTCCAGATAACTGGAGGAAGCGTTATTGCCCAAATGCCACGATCCGTTGTCCCAGTAAAAATCGGAGTGAGGAGCGAGAGAGGTAACCTGGTTGTAGCGGCGTTCCAGGTTGGCCCAGTCGGAAATCAGGAAACAGTCGAAAGCTTCCATGCTCAGCACGGCCGCCACCAGGGAGCGGAGCCCTCCCAGGGAGACCATGGCAAGTTGTTGTTCCAGATAATCGGAAGAGGAAAGCTCTACCGGATTATCCAGCAGCCCCTCCGCCTTCTCCTGTTCCAGAATATGATTCTGCAAAGGCAGGCGAATCATGCCGAAGCCCAGAAGGGCAATGATGAAAATGACGATGGTCTTCAGCATAGTTTCACAAAAGTTGAGAAAGCTATTGTTCTTCAGAAAGGCATAGCTCCTTGATACCTATTTCTTTTAGGTAATAATAAATACCATCATAGAAGGAGGAGTGACGAGTCAAATCCTCGTCACATCCTTTTGGAATAAAAATAACGAACCCTTGGCGTGCTCGTGTTAATAAAACACGGTAAGTATTTTTGAGATAGAGTTGTGCATCTTTCTTACGAACTATTTTCCAACTAGACCCCTTAAAATTATAAGCTTTAAAATGTCCTTTTTCTATACGAAAGTCTGCATCCCATGCAACGATTGCCCAATCAATTTCAAGACCCTGAATATCAAATTCAGTTGCTGTTTCTTCTAGAAAATAGGAAGAGCGTACATCCTCTTTATCGTTTAAAAACCAATTTTCTGCCTGAATATCGTTCTGTACCCAAATACCAAATTGGCGTAGACGTTTGGCTCCTGAACTAGAAATGAGTCCATAACGTTCTGTACCTCGGGATTGATTTTGTACCCATTGTTTAGCTTTTTCTAGGCTACGTGTAATGACAATAGGATAATTAAGTGAGAGTTCTGAATAGAGTTGTTGAGCTATTGGTAAGTTTTCATCCAATAGAGATTTTACAAATGCTGAAACTTTTTCATTCCGAAAAGAACGAAGTGAGACAGAAAGATGAAGTTTTTTTTCCTGATAAAGATGTAATCCCATAAAGAGAGATTCAAGTGTTTTTCCTTGCGTATATTCTACATCAGAGATTTGGGGGGACACATAAACATTCCAATGAGGGAAATGGTTTCTTAGTGCATCAAACCAAGCTAAAAGGCCAGCTTCTCCAGTATGTATTTCTTGACCACCTCCAATTAGACAAATGATTACAGCCCAATCTTGATGGCGATCCATTACACTAATGAGGAATTCTGGTTCAGACATGTTCCAGGAGGGAACATGGCGTTTTAACATAAATTTAGCCGTTTGCTCTTTTGTCCAAGCACGTTGTGCTTCGTCAAAAATAGTTACTTTTTCCGCAGGAACTTGTTCGGAAGGAGGTAGATAAGTATCACGAAAATGATGGATATTTTGAATAAAGGCAGCAACTTTTCTTTTAGATGTTATTTTTGTTATTTTGCCTTTACAGCGTTTAATTTCATCTCGTACTAGAGCTTCTCGCAGGACAGCAACCAAGGGACCATTACCGGAAAGAAAAACTGCATGTTCTTGTTTATCATATTGATGTCGCTCATTTGCAATATTGAGGCCTACTAGCGTTTTTCCGGCACCAGGTACGCCAGTAACAAAACAAATAGATTTTTGATGATACTGTTTACTTTGTTCAATAATACGATTTAGTACCTTTGTTGTGAGACTAAGATTGTAGGCTCCGGCACTACTCCGTGAAATTTCTTTGACTCCATGTCCACGGTAGAGTGCTTGAGCTGCTTCAATGATCGTGGGAGTAGGCATGTATGGCGAAATTAACCATTGTTTAAAATGGAATTCGTCATCACACAGATTGTTAGTAAGTTTTGTTAAATTAGGACCTAAGGTATTATCATTGCAAAGGATAGGAAGATAAACCCCATCTGGGTTCATTATAAGTTGAAACTCTTTAGAAGGAGCATGAGTGCAGACTACCAGAGGAACAATTTTCTTTTGATAACTTTCTTGATGGAAATATTTTAATGCTAGTGCATAATCTACCACTTGATCAATAGCATGTCTTGGATAAGATGATTCTCCTACTTTAAATTCAAGAATATAGAGAATACCAGCACAAGCGATTACGACATCTATTCGCTCTCCGATGCGAGGAATAGTGTATTCAAGGGCTATGGATCCAGAGGGAATACTTTTAAGAACACTTTGGAGTAATCTAATTTCGTGAACAAAAGAATTACGTGAATTTTGATCTAAAGAAAATGGGGTATGAAGAGCAATCTGCCCTAAAATTTCTTCTAGAGTTTGGGTACAAAAAGACTGTAGGTCATTGAAATAATAAGACCTTTGTATCATTTTAGTTTATTAAATAGAATCAGAAGGACTATTCATGTTCAGGCGCTTGCGGATGGCTTTGTCCAGAAGTTCCCATTCCGGCACGAAGGCTCCGGCTTGCCGGGCCTTGGAGAGAGGGTCTCCCCAGATAGCTGTGTATTCGACGGGGCGGCCTTCGTTGTAGTCCACGGCGCTGGACGGGATGAAAGCCCCCATGGTTTCCGTACGGGAAAGGTGGAATTCAACCAAATCTTCCGGCAGGGCGTAGCCGCGGGCCCTGGCTGCCTGTACTACTTCTTCCATGATGCGGCGCGCGCGTACGACGTTTTCCGGATTTTGGTAGAGTTCCGCAATGCTGATGCCGCCCAGAGCCAGGCAAAGCCCGTTAAACGGGATGTTCCAGACGAGTTTGTACCACTGGATTTGCTCTGCGGCGTCAAAGGCGCGCGTTTTGATGCCGGCATTGGCAAACAGCTCGGAGAGTTCCCTGGCTTTTTCAGTCCCTTCCGGCGTGGGGATGAAGGGGGCGAACTGGATGTTGCCCCCTTCCAGATGGTTGACATGGCCCGGTTTTTCCCGCATAGCGCAGATGAAGCACAGGCCCACATAGATACGCTCCGCCGGGATGATGCGGGCAATTTCCTCCGCATTTCCCATGCCGTTCTGGAGTGTAACCACAGTTGTGTCCGGCCCCATCAACGGAGGAAGAGCTCTGGAAAATCCGGCGTTTGCCGTGCTTTTCCATGCAACGACAACGAGGTCTACCGGGCCGACTTCCTCCGTGTCCCGGTAAACGTTGATGCGGGGCAGGGAGATATTCCCATGCAGGCTTTTCACCTGAAGGCCGTGTTCTTTCAGATAGCCGTATTCCGAACGTACGATGAAGGATACGTCCTGCCCCGATTCCTGAAGTCTGGCTCCGTAATAGCAACCCAGGGCTCCGGCTCCCAGAATGGCGATTTTCATGGCGTGCGGCGCGGTTGGTGATATTTTTCAGAGCCCCTGGACGTTGCCCTTGTCATCCAGGTAGATGTGCATGGCGTTCGGTGAGACGGGAAGGGCGGGCATGCGCATGATTTCCCCGCAGAGGGCCACCAGGAAGCCGGCCCCGTTGGCGATTTCAAAGTCGCGCACGGTGATGGTGAAGCCGGTGGGGCGTCCTCGGAGGCGTCCGTTGTCGGAAAGGGAGTTCTGGGTTTTTGCCATGCAGATGGGAAGGTCCGTCAGGCGGCTGGCTTCAAACTGGGCCAGCTTCTTTTTGGCGGCGGCTGTCAATTCCACACCGTCCGCCCCGTAAATGTTGCGGGCAATGATGTTGAGTTTTTCTTCCACCGGCAGGGCGGATTCATAGAGGGGCTTGAAAGGGGCGGAACTCCTGTCCGCAGCTTCCACAACCATTTGGGCCAGGTCTTTGCCTCCTTCTCCTCCCTGGGAGAAGATATCCGCAATGGCGCAGGGAATACCGCGTTCCGCGCAGTGTTTCACGATAGCGTCCAGTTCTTCCCGGGAGTCGTCAAAGAATTTGTTGACGGCGACCACAACGGGGCGTTTGTAGTGGGCGGCAGCGTCCAGATGCGCATCCAGGTTGGCAAGGCCTTTTTTCAGCGCATCCACATCCGTGTTTTTCAGATCCGCAAGGGCAGTTCCCCCGTGCATTTTCAGCGCGCGTGCCGTAGCTACGATGACAATGGCCGCCGGATCCAGTCCGGACTGGCGGCATTTGATATCCAGGAATTTCTCTGCACCCAGGTCAAACGCGAATCCGGCTTCCGTGACGGCATAGTCCCCAAAATGCAGGGCCATCCTGGTGGCCAGCACGGAGTTGCAGCCGTGGGCAATGTTGGCAAACGGGCCGCCGTGCAGGAAACAGGGCACTCCTTCCACGGATTGAACCAGATTGGGCATCAGGGCATCTTTCAGCAGGGACATGACGGAACCGGTAATGCCCAGTTCCCTTGCGAATACGGGCTTGTCATCCGTCGTGAATCCGATCACGATGCGGTTGATGCGTTCTTCCATGTCCTTGTAGGAAGTGGCAAGGCACAGGCACGCCATGATTTCCGAAGCCGGGGTGATATCGAAGCCTGTTTCTCGGGGGAACCCCTGCTTGTTGAGCCCCACGATGATGGAACGCAGGGAACGGTCGTTCATGTCCATGACCCGCTTCCATATGACTTTGCGTTCGTCAATGTTCAGCGTGTGGAAGAACATGGCGTTATCAATGATGGCGCTGATGAGGTTGTGGGCGGATGTAATGGCGTGGAAGTCCCCTGTGAAATGCATGTTGATTTCCTCTGCCGGCGTCAGGGAGCTTTTGCCGCCTCCGGTAGCTCCGCCCTTGCGGCCGAACACCGGTCCCATGGAAGGTTGCCGGAGCGCCAGGCAGACTTTTTTGCCGATGGCCTGCAATCCCTGCGCCAAGCCGATGGAAACGGTGGTTTTGCCTTCTCCGGATGGGGTGGGAGTGATGGCGGATACCAGGATGAGTTTGCCGGGGGTTGCCGGCTTGTCCAATACGTCCAGGGAAATTTTGGCCTTGTTGCGGCCGAAGGGAATGACGTCTTTTTCATCGACGCCCAGCTTGTTGATACAGTCGGAGAATGCAGGTGTAACCATGCGCACATGATGACGGAAGCCCCCTCTTTTGGCAAGAAGGTTCATGGGCATTCCGGACCGGATGAATCAATGAGAGGGAAAGGGCCGCCTTCTTCCTGTCCCGCGACATTCCCCGGATATCCATGCAACTCCGGGAGAACCTCCGGAAATACCCGGTATGGCAGGTTACGCTAAGACGGGGGTAAGAATCAGGGTTGCGCTTTCTGTTTCCTCTCAGCCAGCACGGGACGGTAGTGGCCCGTGATGGTGTGGGAAAACAGGAAGTCTTCTTCCTGCGTTCCGGCGCCTACATTATGAATGATCAGCGGCGTGCCTTCCTCCGTTTTCCGGTCGGAAACGATGCCAATGTGGGGAATACTATCGGACAGGTTCCATGTAACCAGGTCGCCGGGCTCGTAGTCCGCCGCGTTTTCCGTAATGGGAACGGACCAACCTTTTCTGGCAAAGAAGGTACGAAGATTAGGGACCCTGCGGTGGTCAATGCTGCGGTCCGTCGTTTTCAATCCCCATATTTTAGGGTATTTGGAAAAGTGGGCCTTCATGTCCTCATGCACGGCTTTTTGAAGGTCCAGGCCGAAGGCCCTCATGGCGCGGATGACCACATCCGTGCATACTCCCGTTTCGAGGGGAACGTCTCCGTTGGGGTAGGGAATGGATTGATAGCCTCCGTTGTAGGAAACCGTTACTCCTACCTGTTCACGCGCCTTGGCCGCCAGCGCGGCGTTGTCCGCCATCAGGCATGCAGGGCAGGAAAGAAACAGGAGGATGAGAAGGGCCGCCGGTTTCATAGGGCAGATGGGGAGGGAAACGCGGAAAAATCAGACGAAGCTGGCAAAGCCGATGTCCGGCCGGCGCTGCATGCCGTGAAATTGAATCTTTTTGATTTCGTTGTGGGCACGCTGGCGCGCTTCGGAGAGGGTATCTCCCTGTGCCACGACGGCCAGGACGCGGCCGCCATTGGTTTCATAACAGTTTTTATCCGCATTCCATTTGGTGCCGGCGTGGTAAACGGAAGCATTTGAAATATCGTCCAGTCCCTGAATAGCGTCGCCGGAATGGGAGGTCTCCGGATATCCTTTGGAGGCCAGCACGCAGCAGACGCTCCAGCCGTTTTGGAAGGAAATTTCTTCCGGCGCAAATTCTCCCTTGGCCCCATGCAGGCAGAAGGAAGCCAAGTCTCCGGAGAGCAGGGGCATAACGGCCTGGCATTCCGGATCGCCGAAGCGGCAGTTGTATTCAATTACTTTTGGGCCGTTTGGAGTCAGCATCAGGCCGAAGTACAGAAAACCCCGGTAAGGCAGTCCGTCTTTTTTCAGTCCGGCTACCGTCGGAGCCACGATTTCCTTTTCAATGCGTTCCATCATTTCCGGCTCCACCAGCCGACGGGAAGCCACCGCTCCCATGCCGCCCGTGTTGGGGCCTGCATCGCCTTCCTTGAGGCGCTTGTAGTCCCGTGCCGGGCAGAGGATGAGATAATGGTCGTCCACCAGAGCGCCGAAGATGGAAACTTCCGGTCCGGTAAGAAATTCTTCCACCAGCAGCCGCCCTTCACCAAAACGCCTGTCCGTAAATACTTCTTTCAGGAAAGAGTCTGCTTCCTCCTTGCTCATGCAGACGGCTACGCCCTTTCCGGCGGCCAGACCGTCAAATTTCAGCACGGTAGGATAGTTGTTTCCGATGAATTGCCGGGCTTCCTCCAATGTGGCCGCTACGCGCGCCTGCCCGGTAGGGATGCGGTGGCGGAGCAGGAAGTCCTTGGCAAATTCCTTGCTGGCTTCCAGCTGGGCGCTTTCTTTTACCGGCCCCCAGCAGGGGATGCCCGCACGGGAGCAGGCATTGGCCAGGCCTTCATCCTTGACCAGATAGCTTTCCTCCCCGGCAACGCAGAGATCCATTTTATTGGAAACCATCCAGTCGATCAGCGAGGGCAGATCCCTGGCCGGGATGGGGGTAGCCAGACGGTTGATGGCGTCACTTCCCGGGAAACAGTACATTTCCGGAGCGGAGGGAGATTCCTTGAGTGCCTTGACCAGTGCATGTTCACGTCCACCTTTTCCAATAACGGCTATTTTCATACGCCGCCAGTATGCCGGGACGGACTGATTTTGCCAAGCTGAAATGAACGGTGAGGTTTTCCCTTTTGTCCGGTTGTTCCCATGCTTTTCCTCCATTGCCGGGAATGGGGTTGTACCACTTTTTCTTTTCGTGGCACGGCGCAGCCGTTCCGTTCGGGGAAGATGATGTAAAAAGGCCGCCTGACCCGGAGGAAAGGCGGCCTGTAAAAGGAAAGGGCGGTATTTGCGTTTAGAACGGGATTTCGTCGTCCATGTCTCCGAAGTCGTTGGACGGCTGATTGGTGGGGGGCATGGGGGGCGGGTTGTAGTTCTGGGCCGGGCGGGATTGTCCGTAGTTGTTGGAACGGGGAGCATTCTGGTACTGCTGGCGCGGAGCACCTCCCATATCGCCTTCACCGCCGCGGGGGAAGAGCTGGATGTTTTCCCCAATCACGCGCAGCTTGGTGCGTTTCTGCCCGGAGGCTTTATCTTCCCAGGAATCCAGTTGAAGGCGTCCTTCCACAAAGACTCCGCGGCCCTTGCTGAGGTAGTTGCCGGCAACTTCCGCCTGGCGGTTCCAAAGGGTGACGTCCACGAAAGTGGTTTCTTCCTGGCGTTCGCTGTTGTCGCCCGCGTAGTAACGGTTGATGGCAAGGCGGATGTCCGTAACGGCGGTTCCTTTGGGAGTGTAGCGCAGTTCGGGATCAGCGGTAAGGTTGCCCATTAAGAAGACTTTGTTGAGATTGGCCATATAGGATGGGTGTTAACGAGGTGTATGGTATATAGGAAAAGGGCCTTGCCGTTTAGGAGGAAGGCATGTGTTTGGTCGCTAGCAAGTATGGGCCTGCACATGGTCTTGTGCAATACTAAATTACGGAATCGTCCTTCATCATGTCTCCTTTCTACATTGCATTCGTCATGGAACCGTGAAAACTTTACCTCCATGAGTTTCAGGCAGCGGCGGAGAAACGGACTGTTCCGGGTTTCCTGGGGCACATGCCTTTTGCTGTCTGTGCTGGCACACCTGTTTTTGCTGGCGGGGAGCTGCCTGGTTCCTGAAGAATGGCTGGCTTCCCCACGTCCGGCTGAAGCGGCGCGGAGGAAAGTGGCTGTAAGCGCGCGCATGGTAAAGAAAGTGGAACCTCAACTGGAGAGCCGGAGACAAGAGCCCGCGGAATATCTGCCTGCCGTCGTGAAGACCAATGAGGAGCAGGAAAGCGCCACCAGGCCGGAAGTGCCCAAATTCCAGAGCAACAGGAACACGCGGGCGGAAGGCGGCCGGAAGGATCCGGACGGCGACAGGGATATGCCCGCCCAGGATGGCGTGGAACGGGAAAACGGAGAGATTGTCCTTTTTAACCAGGAAAGGCAGGATGGGGATTTAAGCCATGAACGGGACGGCAACAAAAACGCCTCCCCCGGAGCTTCTTCCAATGTTCCCTACCAGCCCCTGGAACCATCCATGCCGCCTGCCGGTCATCCCGGTTCCCTGGCTCATTCTCCCGTCAAGAAGGGAGAGCCAGGCAAATCGGAAGAGGAAAAAACGGCCCGACAAAACATCCGTCATGCACAGGAGAAGGCCATGCAGCTTCCCCATGCGGTAGTGTTGCCCAGCCCCGGAGATTCGGAGAAGCCGGATCCGCTTGAGGAATTGGCCAAAAGCATTGCGAAAGGGGCGGACAATCCTCCCCTGAATCTTCCCAATCTGGATTTGGTGCCCAATACAAAACCGGTTCAGAAACAGCCCTTGTATGATCCCATGTTCAATGCGGAGAGCCAGCCCGGCTTCAAGACACATGAGCGGAAGACCAAGCAGGTCGGCAAATTCAGCTTTGGCCGCCGTCCGACATTGGATGTGGAAGCTACGCCCATGGGAACGTACCAGGCGATCGTTTACCGGGCTATCGGGGAACAATGGTACCGCCAGTGCGATTTGAACCGCGACCTGATTGTTACCGGAACTGTGCGCATCCGCATCCTGATTAACAAGAATGGCAAAATTTCGTCTATGAGGCAGACTTCCCGCGTGGGAGCCAGCGAGGTACAGAAGTCCTTTACCTTCCTCGCCATCAAACTCGCCAGGCTTCCAGCGATGCCCCCGGAGGTAAGGAGTATGCTTGTGGGGGATTCTTTGGAAATGTATTTCGATTTCAATTTTTAACAACCTACCATCCTGCAACAAATACCATTCACAGATATATGATGATGAACTTGATCAAAGACTGCATTACATTCTTCCAGGCAGGCGGCGTTTTCATGTACCCGCTGGCAGCCTGTTCCGTTCTTCTTATTGCGGCCGTTATTTACCGCATGTTCAATATGAAGAAGAGCCTCATTTGCCCCGTCGTGCTGACCAGGGCCGTGGAGCAGTACACCCGCGGCGCCGTGGGGCGCACTGAATTGGAGAGAATAGCTGCGGATTCGGATTCCGTGGAGGGCCGCCTGGTGCTGGATGCGTTGAATGCACCGCTGGAGGATGAAGCCTCCCTGAAGGAAATGATCCAGGTGAAGGCCCGCGAGGAGTTTGTAACGCTTCAGGCGGGTCTGCCCCTGCTGGACATGATTGTGATGATCGCACCCATGTTCGGCATCCTGGGAACCGCCAGCGGCCTGGTGCAGATTTTCAGCGTTTTCGGAATGGATGAGAGTCACGGCATGATTGCTCAGGGGATTGCCCAGGCTCTGAATACGACGATTGCCGGTCTCGCCATCGCCACTCCGGCCGTGATTGCCCACGTTTATTATTCCCGCAAGCTGGAGCGTATTTCCGCCTCCATGGAAGTCCTGCTGACAGAGCTGGTTTCCTTCCGCTGCCATCATTCCCAACGCTGACAAGGCCATGCAGTTTTACCGCAAGAAAGCAAGGAGCATGGGGGTGCCCATCGTCCCCATGATTGACATATTGACCATTCTGCTGATTTTTTTCATTGTCCATACGCAGTGGAAGAAGCCGCAGTCCCTGCTTAAGATAGATGTACCCGGAGCGGAATTCATGGAGGGGACTCCGTCTTCGGAACAGCGGGCCGTTCTGACCGTGACGGGGACATCCGCCATTTCCCTGAATGGCAGGCTGGTGGAGATGAATGAACTGGCTGCTGCCCTGGAAGCCTTGAAAAAGGAAAATCCAGGCGTCAAACTGCAGCTTGATGTGGATAAAAAAGCGGAGTTTGGCATCATTGTCGGCATTTGGGATGCGCTGACGTCTGTGGGTATTGACGCAGGTGAGGTTCCTGCCAGAATAGAAATCAACAAGCCCGGCGCACGGTAAGCGCTTTAACATATATATTATCCCCCTCCCGATGTTATTGGAAATAGCACAGTATGGAAATCCGGTATTGAAGGAAAAATGCCGCCCTGTAGAACATTTTGACGACAGCCTGAAAACCCTGGCGGAAAATATGCTGGAAACCATGTACGCAGCAGAGGGCATTGGCCTGGCGGCTCCCCAGGTGAGCATTCCCATTCAACTGGTAGTGATTGATATTCCGAAGGAGGAAGAGTCCGTCACCTGGCTTAAAGTGAACGGAGAGGACAAAGAGCTTTCCGACATCATGCCCTTGATGTTTGCCAATCCCGTTCTGGAACCTTACGGCCCCATGCATCCTTTTCATGAAGGCTGCCTGAGCGTGATGAAAATACGTGCTTCCGTCGTGAGGCCGGATTTTGTCAAGGCTACGGTGCTTCTGATTGACGGAAGAGAAATAACGATTGACTGCAACGGCCTTCTGGCCAGATGCCTGCAGCATGAATGCGACCATTTGAACGGCATCCTTTTTGTGGAGCGCGTTTCTTCCGCACAGAAGATTACCCTGCGCAACAAATTGAAGCGTCTGGCATTGGGATATTAGCTTTCCGTGACATCCCTCAGGCCCTTTATGGCAGCCAAAGGAGGGGGGGCAAAGAAGACCGCATTCCGGAACCGCAAAGTTTTTACAGCCGGAAACCGTCCCGTGATGTTCCCGGCAGACTATAATCCACCCGGGTTCGCAGTATTCGGAAGAGAAGAGGTCAGGACGCTTTTTCCGGATCCGGCTGAACCGGTTTTCCGGATTCTCTTTTGACGCGTATTTGCAAATCTGCCAAAGCGTTCATGTAGTAAATGTACGCGTCAAAGGCGGATGCATACGGCGTGAAGGAGTTTTCCTTCTGCATGTAGTGGAAGTGGTCCGCGCTCTGCAGTTTGCGCCAAACGTGGGTGAGATCCTTGTCATGGGCTGCCTTGACCGGTTTTTCCAGACGGTAGATTTTGCGGAGGGCTTCATCCTGCATGACGTTGCCATTCCAATGGGACATGGTTCCAAAAGTGGAGCAGGTCATTTCCTGGGTGCACTCACAGACGGAAACGGGCTTGATTTCCTGCGCTACTTCGGACGGAGTCATGAACCGGTTGCCGGCGTCTATGCAGGCGAGAATCATCGTACGCCAGAATTCGAAGACGCCTGTAGCGTCAGACTGTCGTTCCCCCAGAGTTTCATAGTCCATGGACAGGGTAGTGACGCTTCCCTGCTGGTGCGTCAGCCAATCCGCGAAAGTGGTGGGGGAAAGCGGGTATTCCGACCATTCCGGATCAGTCCGCATGATTGCCAGGTCATTGGAGAGTTCCCGGTTGCGGAAGATAGTGGTGGTGTTATACACCCACGGAGCCAGGAAGACTTCATTGCTGGTAAATCCCTTGAGCATGGCCGGGTTGCCGTCCGCCATGATGCCCTTGAAACCGAGCGTTTCCGCCTGCGCCGCAATGGCGTTGGAGTACAGCATGCCGGTATTCATCAGCACATCCGTTTCCTGATGGAAGAGTTTTTTGAGAAGCTCCCGGTGTTCTTCAATCTGTTCGGCAAATTCCTGAGGGGAGTAAACGGATGCCAGGGAATTGTAATAAGGCATTGCCAGAAAGTCCACACAGCCGGTTTCCGCCAGATCCTTGAATGCGGCAATCAGGTCCGGCCTGTGGTACAGGGCCTGTTCCAGAATGACTCCGCTGAGCGCCAGCCCAAAGCGGAATTTGCCCCCGGTGAGTTCAATAAGCTGTTTCATCAGCCGGGTTGCCGGGAAATAACAGCGCTCCGCCACCGTGCTAAGCACGCGGGCATTCAGATCATCATCTTCATAAAAGGCATGTTCTCCAATTTTGAAGAAGTCATAATGAATCAGCCGGTTGGGCTGATGCGCAACGAAAGTGAGGGAAATGTTGCTCATGGACGGGGTGAAGAAGGCTGAGAGTTATGGAGTAGGGTAAAAAGGCGTTTTTAGCGGTTCAGCACATGTTCATAGACCCGGATAACCTTGTCTGCGGCGGCATCCCAGGTGGAGGCCTTGATGTCCTCCGTGCTCTGTTCCACTACTTTCCGGTACAATTCCTCATCCGTGCAGAGATGGACGATATGTTCCGCCATCTTGTTGACGTCCCAGAAATCCGCTTTCAGGGCTCCCTTCATGACTTCCGCCACGCCGGACTGCTTGGAAATCACGGCGGGAATGTTGAATTGGGCCGCCTCCAGCGCAGAAAGGCCGAAGGGCTCCGATACGGAAGGCATGCAGTAGATGTCCGTGATGGAGAGGAGTTCATTGACTTTGTCCTTGTTCAGGAAGCCGGTGAAGTGGAATTTGTCGCCCACGCCCTTGAAGGCTCCGGATTCGATCAACTGGCGGAGCTTTTCTCCCGTACCGGCCATGACGAAGCGTACGTCGTCCGTCTGTTCCAGAACCTTGGCGGCAATCTGAAGGAAGAATCCCGGGCCTTTCTGAGCCGTCAGGCGGCCCAGGAAGAGGACGAGTTTTTCCGGGAATTTTTTCTTCCCTTTGAAGACTTTGACCGGATCCGCTCCGTTGTGAATGGGAAATATCTTATGGGGGTCGATGGCATAGTGCCCGCTGGCGATGGTTCCCGTGTATTTACTGACCGGGATAACGGCATCCGCCTGTTCCATGCCGAATTTTTCAATGTCGTAAATCCAGCCGCGGGCATCCGCTCCGGCACGGTCAAACTGGGAAGCGTGCAGATGCACCACCAGGGGCTTGCCCGTGGCTTTTTTCACTTCCACGCCAGCCAGATAGGTCATCCAGTCATGGGCGTGGATAATGTCAAAATCCTGCTGAAGGGCGACTTTTACCGCTATTTTTGAGAATTGAATGACTTTCAGGGCCAGGTCTCCGGCGTAAAGGTCTTCCTTGTTCCTGAACAGCTGAAGGTCGGCTTCATGCGTTTTGGAGAAGGTGATGCGGCCTTCCTTGGTGAACTGCACCACGCCGGATCCCCCTTCCACGGTGGTGTAGGGGTCCAGTTCAATGGGCGCGCGCTCCACCAGGGCAAAGCTGTCATAGGAATATTTCCGGTCCACTTGCTCCACTTCCCGATAGGAGACGTTATTGAGACCGGTGAGCTGGAATCCGTCAAAAAGGACGGAAGGGTCGGCCTTGGGAACGATCACCCTTAAATCCACTTTTTTTGCCAGCGCCTTGGAAAGACCCAGGCAGGCAATGCCCAACCCCCCGTTGACCAGGGGCGGGAATTCCCATCCTAATGTAAGAACTCGAATTGTGCTCATCGGTTGATGTGGTTTGTCGGTGCCGGGAAGGATACGGACTCGTGCCGTGTTGTACACCAACGCAATAAAACCAGATTTTTCATGTTCGGTCTAGATTAATATGAATAATTTTACTCTAATAATGAAAAGAAAAGTGCTGCTTTAGTTCAATCTTGCGTTCGTCATGAAATTGATTTAGTCTGGACTGAACGCTTTTGATCCTCTCTTCCGTCCGGCTTCAATGTGCTCCGTTTCCAACATCCCTGAAAGACGAAAAACACCTCCTCTCCGGGGGAGTCTCGTCAAATGGGAGTACACGAATACGGTTTCCAAAATAACTCTCAGCGTGTGTCTTGCTGATGCCGGTATTGTCCGCGTAACGTATTTCCCCGGAGCGGTGCCGGAAGACGAGCCGAGTTATGCCGTAAGCCCCGGATATTCCGCGCCGGGAGCGGAAATCCGCGAGTATGATGAGGACGGGTTTCATGTCGTTGAGACGTCCCTGCTCCGCATCCGCATTCGCACGGAGGAGCAAAAGGTGGATTTTTACGATGTTGCTACGGATGAGCCCCTGCTGACGGATGAGGGCGGATTCGGCCGGGAGAGCAAGGACTGGACTGGAGACGCCCGGGTATGGATACGGAAAAATCTTCAGGAAACGGAGCATTTTTTCGGGCTTGGGGACAAGCCGTGTGCCTTGAACCTGAGGGGCAAGTATTTCTCCATGTGGGGAGCGGACCATTATGATTTCCATGAGGAGTCGGATCCCCTTTACAAAAGTATTCCCTTTTTCCTCAGTTTGCGGGAAAGGAAGGCGTACGGCCTGTTGTTTGACAACACGTGCCGTTCGTATTTCGACTTCGGAGCTACGGATGAAAAGGTTCTTTCCTTCGGGTCCTTCGGGGGCCTGATGAATTATTATTTCATTTACGACAACACTCCTCTGGACATCATCTCCGCTTATACGCGCCTTACCGGTACGCCTGAATTGCCGCCTTTGTGGGCGCTGGGGTACCACCAGTCCAAGTGGAGCTATTATCCGGACAAGGCCGTATACAATCTGGTGGAGCGTTTCCGGGGCCTGGGCATTCCGTGCGATGCCGTGCATCTGGACCATCATTACATGGAACGGAAGGAGGGATTTACCTGGGACAAACAGAATTTTCCCGACGCGGAAGGAATGGTCCGCGCCCTGGAGAAGGACGGTGTGAAGACGGTTCTGATTGTCAATCCCGGCGTGAAGGTCAATTCCGTCAATCCGGTCTGGAAAGAGGGGATGGAACGCAATTATTTCTGCCGCCGGTCGGAAGGCAATTTATTGTCGGAAGAAGTATGGCCGGGACTTTGCAATTTTCCGGATTTTACGGCTCCCGCCGTACGCGGCTGGTGGGCGGATCTGTTCAGCAGGGATATTGGGAAAATTGGCGTGCGCGGCCTCTGGAACGACATGAACGAACCTGTCGTTTTTCCGGACCGCACTTTCCCGATGGATACGCGGCATGAATATGACGGCATGCCCTGTTCCCATGAAAAGGCCCATAATATTTACGGGCAGTGCATGGCGGAAGCCTCCTGGCTGGGCATGAAGCGTCACGCTCCGGACCGGCGCCCCTTCCTGCTGTCCCGATCCGGTTTTGCCGGATTGCAGCGCTTTGCCGCCACATGGACAGGGGACAACCGGTCCAGCTGGGAACATTTGAAGCTGGCCAATTTCCAGTGCCAGCGGCTTGCGGCTTCCGGCATTTCCTTTGCGGGAGCGGATGCTGGGGGATTCATGGGGCATCCCACGCCGGAATTGTTTTGCCGCTGGATGCAAATGGCTTCTTTCCACGGTTTTTTCCGCAATCATTCCTCCGGGGAGTTCGGCGGTCAGGAGCCATGGGTTTTTGGGCAGGAAGTCACCTCTTACGTGAAAGCCGCCATAGAGGGCCGCTACCGCCTGCTTCCCTATATCTACACGCAGTTCCGCCGGTACGCGGAGACGGGCATGCCCGTGCTGCGCTCCCTGGCCCTGCAATGTTTTACCAACAAGGACACCTACTGGCGGGGGGCGGAGTATTTCTTTGGAGACCATCTGTACGTCATTCCCATTCATGAGCCGCAGGAAGGCGGGAGGTTCCTCTACATTCCGGAGGGCGTCTGGTATTCCTACCACACGGACAGCCTGATGGAGGACACAGGAAAGGATGTATGGGTGAAGTGCCCCCTTTCTTTCCTGCCCGTGTATGTCCGCGGAGGGGCGGTAATTCCCCATTGGCCGGTACAGCAATACGTGGGAGAACTGCCTCGGCCGCCGCTGACGCTGGATGTATGGTGGGCGCCGGAAGGGGAGGTGGCTTCCCATTTGTATGAAGATGCAGGGGACGGATATGCATACCGGAACGGAGAATGCGCCGTGCATGGGTTCCTTTACCGCGGCGGCACCAATTCCCTGGAGCTGGATTGGAACTGCGAAGGGGATCCCTGTGCGTTCCATGAGTCCGCAGAGGTGGTTTTGCACGGTTTGCCTGCGGGTATTTCCGTCAGTGCATGCATGGACGGCGTGCCGTGCTGCGGCGTGATGAGGGAAGGAAGGGTGTGGAAAATACCGGTGAAGGATAAATTTGACACGCTTTCCGTCTGCTGGCCGGAGGAATAATGTTCTTCCATTAAGGGATGAGGCGTCCGGAGGAACTGTCATGGAAGGTGGAAACTGCGCCTGACCGTATCCCTCTTCAGTTTCAGTTCCCGCCATTCATGCGTCAGGGTGGAGGAGGCCACTACGCCGCCCCCGGTGCAGAGTGCGAGCCTCTGCCCCTGCCAGTACAGGGAGCGAATGCCTACCAGGCAGAAAAAGTCTCCATCTTCCAGAAACCCGAACGGGGCGCCGAAGTGAAGCGGACAGCGGAGACGTGAACGCCAGTCGTCCAGCTGGGCGAGCGTGTTTTCCGTGCGGGGCTGGGAACCCAGGGCGGGGGTGGGGTGGAGCAGCCGTATCCAGTGGGCCGGAGTATGCTGTTCGTCCGATTCCAGTGTGAGGTAAGTGACGAAGTGGATCAGGGTGCCCAGGTTCAGCACGCTGCGTGCCGTTCTGGTGACGCTGCCGAAGGGGGACAGGCGGGAAAGAATGCTGCCCGCCACGATTTCATGCTCGCGGATTTCCTTGTCGTCGTTGATGAAAACCCCTTCATCCTCCGGACGGGCCGTTCCTGCCAGGGCCATTGTCTCCAGGCGGCGGCTCTGCTGGTGGAACAGTGTTTCCGGAGTGATTCCGCAGAATCCTTCCCGTTCCGTCCACCAGGCGTAGGGATAATGGGACGGAGAGCTGCTGATGGCCCGCAGGATGAGTTCCCGGGGTGTGTGGGGGAGCAGCATTTCCCCGAACTGGGGGATCGCCGGAACGCTTTTCATCAATTGCCCGGCAGCGATTTGCTCCATCATTTCCGCAAAAACCTGCGCGTATGTGTCCGGAGACGGTTCCGTCCACCGGATTTCCGGAGCAGGCGGGGGAGGATTTCCCTCCGCCGGGAGAGCATGAAGGGCTGCCGGTATTTTCCATGGCCGCGGGTCGTCCAGCCGGAATGTATCAATATAAAAGGCGGGGCCGGAATCCGGCGGTTCCGCTGATTCCCGGAAAGGCCCGGTTCCGAGAAGAAGGCCGCGGGAAGGGTGCTTGATCAGGGCTCCGGAAGTCAGCGTTTTTATGTCCATGCGCAATTCATGTTAAAATGCCGCCGCCGGGAATTCCAGCTATTTGAATGTTTGTGAAGTGCGGAAGAAACGGGAATGACGGTTCAGTGGGCGCCTCCGTTTTTCCAGAATGTCCCATGGATGGCATGGACCTGAAAAAGGGTATTCCCCTTCGTCCCTAACGCTTTTTCCTCCTCCGTTGAAAAAGCAGGGGATGACGACCTTTCCCTGCCCGGAGCCTGTAACGGAGAGGAACTCCGCCCCTGTTTCCTGGAGCCGTGCGCCATGTCACGTGCGTTCCCCTTTTGAAATTGACGGGGAAAAGCACTCAAGTAAGCTTTAAAGAGCTTCCGACCCTATGCAGATAATGAACAGACCAGCACCATCAGTCCCCACCGCCGATATTCCGGTAGAGGCCATGCTGGCAGAGGTGCGGAAGCCGCTGGGACCCGTTTGGTGGAGCGTGTTTCTCGCCAGCGCATTGCTGGCGGCGTGGGGCATAGGGTGGAGTTCCTGGCGCATTGCCGCAGAGGGTGTGGGCGTGCTGGGGGTGAATAATAACGTGGTGTGGGGGCTGGACATCGTGCATTTTGTTTTCTGGATAGGCCTGGGGCATGCGGGCACCCTGATTTCCGCCGTCCTGCTGCTGACGCGCCAGTCATGGAGAAGCCCGATTGCGCGCGGAGCGGAACAGATGACCCTGTGCGCGGTTATCTGCGCCGCCGTTTTCCCTGTGGTGCACGTAGGGCGTGTCTGGATGGCGTGGATGGCTTCCCCGTTGCCGGAAGTGAGCGGAATTTGGCCGGACATGGCCTCTCCTTTGATGTGGGATGTCATGGCAGTCAGCACCTATTTTCTTCTTTCCCTGTTGTACTGGTATATCGGCCTGGTGCCGGATTTCGCGTTGCTGAGGGATTGCTGCAAGGGGCGTCTGAGGCGCCGGTACGGGTGGCTGGCGCTGGGCTGGCAGGGAACGGGGCGCCAGTGGCGCGCCTATGAAAAGGCCAGCCTTCTTTTTGCGGTTATTCTGACTCCTCTCGTGGTATCCGTTCATTCCGTGGTGAGTTTCGATTTTTCCGTGACTCAGGTGCCGGGGTGGCACCAGAGCATTTTCCCGCCCTATTTCGTAGGGGGGGCCATCCTCAGCGGCATGGCGATGGTTCAGCTGATTCTGCTGGGGGTGAGACGTCTGATGGCCGGCAGCGGCGTTCGCCGGGCCGTTACTCCGGCCATTCTGGATTTAAGTTCCCGGTTTGTGCTGGCCCTGAGCCTGGTGATGGGAGCCATGTATTTGTGGGAGCATCTGGCAGCCATTCTGAATGGAGGCTCTCCGGAGCCGTTTCCGGGCAGAAATCCTGTGAATGCCGTGTTCCTCATCGTCATGGTTGCCGGGAATGTGGCGCTGCCCCAGTTGTTCTGGTTCCGTTCTCTGCGAACCAACCGCTGGGTGATCGCCGCCGTGGCTCTGGGAGTGCTTGCGGGCATGTGGATGGAACGTTTCTGGATTGTCGTGAATTCCCTGAAGGCATCCCTGCTGGCTGCCAACATCGGAGAGTATTTCCCCAGCGTGACGGATTTGGCCATGATGGCCGGGAGCGTGGGGCTGTTTATGGCCCTGTACATGGCGCTGGTGCGTGTGGCTCCGTTCTTCTCCCTGTGCGACGTGCGGGAACAGCAATCCCTGAACAAGGAGGGCGGGGCATGAAAAAGCCCGTCATTTCCGGCTGGGTGCTTTCCTTCGGTTCGGAGAAGGCGCTCCTTCAGGCCGTCCGCGTGCTGGTGAAGGAGGAAAATCTGCGCTGGGAGGTTTGCGCACCTTACCCCTGCGCCGCTGTTCGTTTTGCCAACAGGCACGCCGGGAAGGCCGTGGGAGCAGGCGTTCGGCTGTGGGCCGCAGCGGGCGGCGTCTGCGGGTTTCTGGCCGTGGCTCTGTGGCTTTACTGGACGCAGTTCTGTGCGGATCCCCTTGTGACCCAGGGAAGGGTCCAGGGCTGGGACAGCTGGCCCGCATATGTCCCTCCCCTGTTTGAAGGAACTTTGCTGGGGGCCGGATTGCTGACCGCCGCCGGTTTTCTGAAGGGGGCTCTTCTCCCGCAATGGCACGACTGGGCGTTCGAGTGTGATTTTTTCAGGACGGATGAGCACGGGAACGGTTACTTCATTCTGCTGGAAGGCGGGAGCGAAGGCTATGCCGCCGTTTTGGCTGAAGCCCTGCATCCGGATGCCTGCGAGTACGTTCATGGGAAAGGAGGCCGGGCATGAGAGGAGGCATCACGGCGGTAGCAGCCCTTGTTCTGCTGGGAGCACTCTGGTTCCTGGCAGGGGACGACGATGGAAGAAATGCCGTTCCCCGTTTGTTTGACAATATGAATGATCGTCCTCTGGCGGATGCCCAGCAGGTGGGGATTTCTTCCGCCGCTCCGGACCGGAAAGCGCGCCTGACGCCTCCCCGTTCCGTGGCGCAGTCCCTGGGCATGAACGGAACGGTCCGAAAACGGGAGGATGACCGGGACTCCTTTGCTGCGGAAGGTTCCTATTTTTCCTCCGGCCGCATGCAGGGCGGAGAGGAGGATTCCATGCCTCTGGAACTGGGCGGCATCTCCCGCAGCCGCGACGTGCTGGCGGAGGGGCGCGCGCTTTATCTGGCGCATTGCGCCGTTTGCCACGGAGAGGACGGAAGCGGACGCGGAAGCATGGCCGCTTATGACACCTATCCGCAAATAGGCCCCTTCCGGGATGAAAAATATGCTTCCTATTCTTCTGGAAAAATGTTCAGGAGCATTCGGTTGGGGCAGGGGAACATGCCCGCTTTCGGAAACATTCTCACGGCGCGGGAAATCTGGTGTCTGGTGGCGTTTATCCGCCATTTGCAAGCGCCGCCGGAAGAACCTGCCGTTCAACAAAAGGAACAACATTCATGAACAGCAATACATCTTCAACAGGCGGGGAACGCCAGGACCGTCCGGGATTCGGCTGGGCCGGGCGTTCCGCTGCCCTTTCCCTGTGGATCATTTCCGTTCTATTATGGTGCGTGCTGATGCGCCAGTCCTTTACGGCCATGCCCTGGGACGACATGACGGTAGCCGGAGAAAGGTTGCAGGAATTGAGAAGGCCGTTCGCCGCTGCCGGAATGGCCGTAGGGGTCCTTGGCTCCAGCCTCTGTCTGGGGTGCCTGTTCTGGCTCTGCCTGTCTTCACTGACGGGTTCCGGCTGGGGCATTGCGCTGAGAAGGGTGCTGGCGGCGGGTTGCTGGGGGTTTTTACCCGGTGTTTTGGTATTGGCCGGAACGGTCGGCTGCCTGACTACCGTGATTTTTCCGGAAGCAGCCCGCTACTGGGGAGTGGCGGATGTTGCCTCTCCCGGCGTCCAGCCCTTCGGCGTTCTGGATTTGGCTGACTTCTCATGGTGGAACCCGGCATGGCTGTACGTGCGCGTGGGGAGTATTGCGGTGCTTTCTTGGAGCATGGCCCAGGTATGGGAAACGCTGGTTGCGGAAAAAAATGTCTGGCAGCCTTCCTTCCGCCGGGGCTCTGCCGCCTTCTGCATGGTTGTGACGGTGATGATGCTGGGCCTGCTGGGGATGGACATGCTGGGAGGGACGGGAAAGGTCGTTCTTTCCATGTTCCCCGTATACATGATTGCATATGTTCTGCTGGTGTCCCTGGCATTCGCTGTGTTGTCTGCCGTGTTCCTGAGGCGGCTGGACGGAGGGAAGGAGCTGCCTTGGCCCCGCCTGGGCGGCATGCTGACGGCTATGGTTCTGGTGAAAGCCTATATTGTGTATTCTCAGTACATGATTACCTGGTACGCCTCCATTCCGGCTGAAATGTCCTTTTATAACGCAGCCGCTTCCTCCGGCTGGTCCGGAATGTTTGCCGCGGCTCTTGTTCTTCAGCTTCTGCTGCCTTTCCTTATTTTGCTGTTCCCCGCGTTGAGACGCCGGCCGTCCGCGTTGGGCGCTGTATGCGCCGGGGTGCTGTTTGGCTCCCTGCTGGAAGCATGCTGGATGTTCGGCCCCGGACTTGGGCTGGACCCGTCCGCATGGAAGGCATGGCTTCCGCTTGTCCTGCTCTTGGGAGGGATGGCCCTGATCTGCTGTTTTTCCTTCCTGGGGGCACTGAGCGTCCGCAGGGTATTTCCCGAATCATGATGAACCGTACCGCCGCCGTTTTTTTTCTGTTTTCCCGCCGTCCGGGCGAGTATCTCCCCCTGTTCTGGCTGACAGGGGCTTTCGTGCTGGGTTTCCTGTGGTCGCTGGCGTACGCTTCCGGTCTGGTGGCGGAGGAGCCTTTGCCGTGGCCGGCCGGCCGCCTCATGTTCGCATTCTACGGCATGCTGGTGTACGGCTGGGCCCTCCCCGTCCTGTTTTCCTTTGCGGCGGGAAGCAGGAGCCGGTGGATGAAACCCGTAGAATGGCTCTGGCATGCCTGCGTTGCGTTGGGGTTGGCGACTATTGCCGCGGGAAATGGGAGCGGCGTGCTCCTGATGCCTTTTGACTGGTGGGTTTGCCCGGTTTTTGCCTTCCTTGCCGCAGGGGCGGCGTGCGTCGCATGGTTCCGTCCGTTTCCGTGGACTGTACGGCTGTTGTTCAGTTCCTCCGCCGGGTGTGTGGCCGCGGCCCTTTGGGCGTTGGGACATACGCAGGCATTGTCCATGAATGGCCTGCTGGATGTTTCCGCCCTGGGAGGAAGCCTGTCCTGCGGGCTGATGTTTGCCGCCCTGGGAGCGGCGGCGCTCCGCCTGGATATGGCGCTGGGGAGGGCAGCCGGAATCCTGTCCGTCTGGATGGCCCTGGTGCTGGCGGCGGCTCCGGTGATTGGCGGGCTGGGGGGGCTTCAGGGGGTTCCCGTGCCGTGGATGTTGGTGGAGGCCGGTACCGCCTGGTTTTGGTGCGCCGTTCTTCCCGCCGTCCTGGCGGTGGCGCGTTTTTGGATAAAATCCGGTACGAAGACCGGAATATGGGTGAAGACCGGAGTTTCCCTGCTTGCCTTGCTGGCGGCATGGAACGTGTTTGTTGTGGGTGCGCCTGAGCTGATGCAGTTTTCCCTGTCTGCATGGCATGAACCGGAATTATGGATTCTGCTGGGGGCCGGAGTTTTGATGATGGCAGGGGGGAAGGCCCCCGGACATTTCCCTGCGGCATGGCGGCTGTTGGGCGCAGGCGTCTGCGGCGTGCTTCTGGCGTATGCCGTGGGCGTGCTTGCCGCCCTGGATGTCCAGGCTTTTCCTGAGGCCCGTCGCGCGGAGCTGATGAGCGGCTGGGTGGGCATGGCTGCCTGCATCCACGCCGTAGCCATGGCTTTTTGCCTGGCGGGCAGCCTCTGCCTGTGGCGGCCAGCGGGAGCGGAAGACGGAGGCCGGGAGTCTTCCCCTCCGTTTTTGCGGCGTTTCTTCTTCATTTCAGCCGTAGCGGCGGCTTTGGCGCTGGCGACGGCTGCGGCCGTTGTTCTGCATGCTCCGCCTCCGGATACCATGGAGGTTAGGAGGCACGTTCATGATGCGGAAGGTTCCGGCATTTACGCCGCAGAGGGGTGTGCCCTGTGCCATACCCAGATTATCCGGCGTTCCCTGTCCGGAAAGGACTGGCAGACGGCGATTGACCGCGGCACGGATCCTGATTTCCCCTACCGGGTCAGTGAACCGGAAGACATGGATGCCGAATTCAACAGGGAAGGGGCTCCGCAGGCGGGCGTGGCGGCCATAGGCCCGGACCTGAGCAATGCGGCGGAATACGCCGCCGGGAGGTTGGAATATGAAGACGCCGTATCCGGCGGCACGCGCCGCGCCGCGCAGGTGCGGGAATGGCTGGCCCTGCATCTTTACAACCCGCGGGAATTGCAGTTCAACAAGCCCTGGACCATGTGTCCGGCCATGCCCGGACTGTTTGAGGAACGCCCGGTGGAAGGGAACGCCCCCTCCACGGCTGCCCTGCCTGTCCGGATGGAACGGGGCCGGGAGCTGGTGCCTTCCCCGCGCGGGGAGCGCCTGTTGAACTACCTGGAGTCCCTGCGGAGGGTGGAACCCTCCCTGAAGCGCGACCAAATCCATTCCTTCCCGGCCCTGTCCCATATTCACCCGGATTATGCCGCGCATCCTCCCGCCGTGGACATGGAACGCCTGAAGAAAGCCCGCGCCGCCGCCGTGATGGAAAAGGGCAGGGGCGTATACCTTTCCAAATGCGCCATCTGCCACGGCAACGACGGCATGGGGGACAAGGTGACCTATCCTCCCCTGGCCGGGTCCGAGTGGCTGAAGGAAAAGCCTGATGTGGAAATCGTCAGGATCATCCTCCAGGGACTGACCGGACCCATCACGGTGAATGGAAAGGAATGGGATTCCACCATGCTGCCGCCCGGCGTCACGGATTCCCGCGACCTGGCGAACCTGCTCACATTCCTGCGCCGCCAGTTCGGCGGGGTGGAGAAGGCGGCCTATACGCCGGAGCAGGTGGACGCCATCCGCCGGGATCTGTGACGGGAGGGCCCCCGATTACAACGTTTCATGCTCCTTGCCCCGGGAACGGAAATGGCTGCAAATGCCATTCTATGAATTTAGATGATACGTCCGCCCTTTCTGCGGACAGAAACGTTGTAATCGGAACAAATGCCAGTGCCGCCAATGGCACGGACAATGTTGTGATAGGTTACCTCTTCCACCAGAGACGACCGGGGTACCGTTGTGGGTTCCACGTTCGTGGGCACCAACTCCGCTGGAACCGCCCTGGGGGATCATATTAAAGTAGGGAATTCCTGCGTTTCCGTAGGTTCCTGGTCCAATACGGACCACTGTCACATGGGGATTGCCCTGGGTTATCAGAGTAATACGTCCAATGAATCGGAGAAGCTCCATACGGCCACGGCCTATTCCTTCTGCGCGGGCATGGGTTCCCGGATCGAGGGGGACCTTCTGCATAGGCATCGGCAGGGGGGTATGTGGAAGACGGCTGCGGGCACAGCATCGTGCTTGGCGGCTATTCCAGGTCGGAAGTGCCCAGCGACATTGTGATTTCCGGCGGCCACGCGACGGCCACCCGGTGTGGTTCGTCAGTCCGGGCGTCACCAGCGGGGAGATGATGCTGGCCAGGCAAGCCCTTTTAGATTTCCACAACTTCCTCTTTCGTGATGGCATTGTAGGCCAGTGTTATCCCTCCGAAGCCGGAACCGGGGGCCGGAGGATTGCCCGGGTCAATGTCCTTTGCCAGCAAATCCAGCGGGTATAATTCCAGTTTGGTGCCGGGGGTGCAGAAAAATACCACGTCGGGATTGTCCCCGGTCTCGTCCGTTTTAAAACCAAGCTTGTCCCGGTAAAATTGCAGGGACTTTTTCATGTCTATGACTCCAAGGCAGATGCCGGTTACTCTGTTCATGTTCTTCTTCATGGAATTGGCGAATAGCCTGTTTTTCTGTTTAATGTTTTGCGGAGCCTCCGCCAGGAAAATGTGTTTTTCCCGGTTTTGTTAACGTCTGGTTTTATGGTGAAAGAAACGGAGCCGTCCGCAGGTAGTTAAGGAACCTTTTCATGAATCTTCCTTCCTCCCGCATTCCCTGGCTGGACAATATCCGTGTTTTTGCCTGTATTCTCGTTATTGCCAGCCACATCGTGGGGCAGTTTTTTGTGTCGCCTCCTTTCACTCCGGACAATGAAACCTTTGCCTGGTCCTCCTTTTATACGGTGCTGGTGCGGGTCTCCATCCCCCTGTTTTTCATGATTTCCGGCGCCCTCCTGCTGCCCGTTCGGGATACGACGGGGCAATTCCTGAAAAAACGCTTCACCCGCGTCCTGTTCCCCTTCCTGCTGTGGTCTGCGTTTTACACTGTTTTTCCGTGGAGCTATGAAACGCTCACGGGGAACAGCTTTCACTCCGTCTTCCCCCTCTCACAGGTCACGCCGGACCTGGAAACCATGGGAACGAACCTGCTGCTGATTCCACTGAAATTCAGCGTGGGCATTCATCTCTGGTACCTCTACGTGCTGATGGGCCTTTACCTCTTCCTGCCAGTAATATCCCCCTGGGTGGAGAAAGCGGGAAAGGCGGCCTTTGCCTACTTCCTGCTGCTGTGGGCGCTCACCCTCTTGTTCCCTTATCTCCAGACCATTTTCCCCAGCTATCTGGGAAAATGTCCCTGGAATGAATACGGGGCCCTGCATTCCTTCTCCGGGTACCTGGGCTACATGGTGCTCGGCTGCTTTCTGAGGAAATACCCTGGGAATGCCTCCTTCGCCCGCACGGCCTGCTGGGCCGTTCCGTGTCTGGCCGCGGCCTTTTGGTTTACCCTCCATTTCTACCGGACGTCCACGGCTCAGGCCTGGTCCTCAAGCGGCGACTACATCGGCTTCGCCAGCATTAATGTGGCCCTCATGTCCGTAGCCTTCTTCGTTCTCTTCCAGTCACTTCCCGCGTTCAGAGCCGGGTCCGCGCCGCAGCGGTTCCTGGCTGATTTCTCCAGCATGAGTTTCGGCATCTACCTGGTCCACTTTGTGCTGGTGGGAGCCGTTTACCGCCTCTTTGGCATGCTCCATCTGTTGTTCCTTCCGGCTTCTCTTTCCATTCCGCTGCTGACTGCGGCGACGTGCCTGGCAGCCTGGGGAATCATCAAGCTGCTCTCCTTCCTCCCCGGCAGCAGGTACCTGATCGGATAAATTCCGGCATGGAGACAAAAAACTGCCCTCCGCATCGTGTGGCGGGAGGGCAGTCCGGATGGAAAAAGCGGGAAAAACAGGGATCAGCTCAGGGTTTCCACCAGTTTGTCGCCGTAAGCGGAGCAGGTAAGTTCCGTGGAACCGGGAATCATTTCCGCAAGGTCGAACGTAACCGTTTTTTCGGAAATCACCCGGTCAATGGCCTGAATCAGCAGATCGGCGGCTTCCGTCCAGCCCATGTAGCGCAACATCATCTCCGCAGACAGGATGACGGAGCTGGGGTTGGCCTTGTTCAGTCCGGCCAGTTTCGGCCCGGTGCCGTGCGTAGCTTCAAAAATGGAATGCCCCGTCAGGTAGTTGATGTTGCCTCCGGGGGCGATTCCGATGCCGCCGACTTGCGCCGCCAGGGCGTCGGAGATGTAATCCCCGTTCAGATTCAGCGTGGCTACCACGTCGAAGTTTTCCGGATGGAGCAGAATTTCCTGAAGGAAGGCGTCTGCAATGCAGTCCTTGATAACGATACCGTTGGGAAGTTTCAGCCAGGGGCCGTCCCCTATGGGGAGGGCGCCGTATTCCCGCCGTGCGACATCGTATCCCCAGTCACGGAAGCCGCCTTCCGTGAATTTCATGATGTTGCCCTTATGCACCAGCGTGACGCTTTTCCTTCCGTTTTTCACGGCATAGTCAATGGCGGCGCGCACCAGGCGCTCCGTGCCTTCACGGGAAACGGGCTTGATGCCGAAGCCGGAGCTTTCCGGGAAACGAACCTTTTTCATGCGGTCCGGGAAAATGCGGCTCATGGTATCAAAAAACAGCTTGGCATCCTCCGTGCCTTCCTTGAATTCGATTCCGGCGTAGATGTCTTCCGTGTTTTCGCGGAAAACGACCATGTCCACTTTTTCCGGAGCTTTGACGGGAGTTTCAATGCCGTTGAAATAGCGCACGGGACGCAGGCAGACAAACAGATCCAGATCCTGCCGCAGCGTGACGTTCAGGCTGCGGATGCCTCCGCCCACCGGAGTGGTGAGGGGGCCTTTGATGCCGATGAGGTACGTGCGGAAAGCTTCCACCGTTTCATTCGGAAGCCAGGTGCCCAGATTGTCAAAAGATTTCTGCCCGGCAAAAACTTCATACCATGCGATGGAACGCCTGCCCTGATAAGCCTTGGCTACGGCTGCGTCAATGACACGGGAGGCCGCCGCCCATATCTCAGGACCGGTTCCATCACCGATGATGAAGGGAATGACGGGCCTGTCCGGAACGCAAAGCCTGCCGTTCTGCATGGTGACGGCTGCACCGTCCGCGGGAGGGGTGAATGTTAAATTGGCCATGACGTGCGTTCCTTTATAGGACGCAACCCGGTTTGGCAAGATAAAAGAGCGGAATGGGGAACTGCGCTTCGTGGAGCAACCGGCCTTGAAAATGTTTTCCTCATCCCGCATGCGCGTGTCTCAGAACCAGCGGTCCTTCCCGGAAGGTTCTTCCGGCCGACCGGCTTCTTCCCGGAGGCGTTTGAGGAAATTTTCTTCAGCCTGGTGTTTCAAACCGCTCTCCATGATATGCTTCCGGGCGTTTTCGTTCAGCTGGTTGACGGCAATGGCGGCATCTTCGGAAGTCAGCCTGTTCCAGATGCCGGCGTCATCCTTCACGATTCGCAGGGACCCCTCCACCATCTCACAGGAAATCAGCTTGCCATGAAGGCCCTCTGCCGTAATGGGGCCTTTGTTTCTTGCGGGAATGATAATCCGAAGAGGTTCGGGCCCTTCCAGATTGATGCCCCCGTGGGCGCGGTAGGCCGCTTTCAGAATCAGCGTTTTCCTGCTCCACCACCAGGTGGTGGAGTAACGGTATTCATATTCAAAAGTCCGTTCCACTGTTACCAGGTTGGCCACTTTTTCATCCTTCTGCACAATCAGGGCCACGCCGCCGTGGTTGGAGGAAAAACCTTTATTGATCAGGGTGAGGCCCGCTTCCCTGCCGGCTTCAATCAGTTTTTCCGCTACAGCCATCGGCTTTTCCGCCGGGGCGGTGATGCAGGTGCGCACGCCCCAGAACAATACGGCCAGCACTCCTATCAGAACGGCACCCCTGGCCAGCGCGACAACGGCGGGGGAATGGAAAAAGGTGGGGGAGGATCCGCTCATGAGATGTTGTGCGTGGCGGAAATTCAGGGTTCCGGGTCTTCATGGGAACCATGTTCCCTGATGGGGGGCATGAACAGGGCCAGGAAGGTGAAGGCAATGACGGTCAGGTCATCTATCTGTCCTACTCCCGGAATGAAATCCGGAATCAGGTCAATGGGGGAAAAGGCATAAAGAGCCGTCAGAGCCAGGAGGACAAGCTTGCGTCTGGTGAACAGGCGCGGTTCTCCTTCCCGGCTGCGGAAGTAATTGATGGCCCTGACCAGAAGCTGCTGCCTGGAGCCGTTGGGCGGAATGGGAATCTTGTTTTTCATGGAGATGCAGGGGTGAATTTACCGTCAATGGAAAAGAAACTCTTTTTTATATGGACCGGAAGCAGACCCGGAGGCGGGATAACGGCCCCCTTCGTCCTGCCTTGTCCCGGCAACGGCACGGGAAGGGATTTTTTTGAAGCCGTTTTCTGTAGGCGTCTTTTCATCAGGAAAGCTCTTTCCTTATTGTCTCATGCACTCCCGGCCGCGTCCAGAGCAATTCCCGGCTTCTTCCGGGAATGAGCTTCCTTGCATTTGAGAGAGAGTATAACGTTTACTTTTGTCCCTGCCGTTTTCCGAGCCTGTTTTCCCCCAGCCGCAAAAACGTTCCGCAGGGTAGAGGAGGGCTTCTTCCCCATTGGCCTGCGTTCCCTTCCCGGCAGAGGTCCGCTTGGGCTTGCGGCATTGACACGGCGGGAGGCACGGGGTACTCTCCTGCGGCATATAATGATCAGTTTTACCAATATCAGCGGGGCCGAGGAAATTGGGGCCAATTGCTATTTGCTTGAGATGGACGGCACCAGGATTGTGCTTGACAGCGGGATGCACCCCAAGAAGGAGGGGAAGGCGGCCATGCCGGATTTTGATTCCCTGGAACCCAATTCCGTGGAAGCCGTTTTTTTAAGCCATTCCCACCTGGACCATCTGGGAACGCTGCCTGTGCTTCAGGAGAAACAGCCAGCGGCGGAGGTGTTCATGACGCCCGCCGCGGCAGCCCTGTCTGAAGTGATGCTGCATAATTCCGTGAATGTGATGAGCGCCAAGAGGCTGGACCTGGGCATTGTGGAGTATCCTTTTTTCACCCATAATGATCTGGACAGATTGAGCGACGCCTGGCATGCCAAGTCCTGCAATGAAGTGTTTCGCGTGGGCTTCCGCCAGAACGTGCTGGCCACGTTTTACGATGCCGGGCACATCCTGGGGTCTGCCGGCGTGATGCTGGAGGGTGAGAGCGGCCATACCGTATTTTATACGGGGGACGTGCAGTTTGAAGACCAGAGCATGATTCCCGGGGCTGATTTTCCGGAATCCGGCGTAGATACGCTGGTTATGGAGTGCACGCGCGGCGGTTTCCAGCGCAGCGCCCACTATTCCCGGCCGGAAGAGATGGTGAGGTTCGGGAAAGCGATTGCGGAGACGCTGGAACGCGGCGGCGCCGTACTGATTCCGGTATTCGCCATCGGCAAGAGCCAGGAGATGCTGTTCAACATTCACCGTTTCAAGCAGCAGGGGGTGATTCCCGCCAATACTCCCGTGTACTTCGGCGGGCTGAGCGCGAAAGTTTCCCTGTTGTACGACCGTTTTGCCGGGTTGACGCGCAGGCATGACCATGAATTCAAGCTGAAGGAGGAGATTCAGACCGTGCCCCTTCCGCGCAAGGGAAAAGCTCCGCTGGTGTGTTCCCCGGGGAATATTTATGTGGTGTCCAGCGGCATGATGACGGAAAATACGCTTTCCAACGTCATGGCGGAGCAGGTTCTTCCCCAGGAGAAGAATGCTATTTTGTTCGTAGGATATGCGGATCCTGATTCTCCGGCGGGACTGCTGAAGGCAACTCCTGAAGGGGAACTGGTGAAAATGAGGCCCAACGGGCAGCCGGTGCGCCGCAAGTGCACCGTGGACTGTTTTGATTTTTCCGGGCATGCCACCCGGGACTCCCTGGTTAATTATGCCGTGAAGCTGAACCCCAGGCAGGTGGTTCTGGTGCACGGGGACCCGGATGCCGTGGAGTGGATGCACCACACGCTATCCGCCAAAATGCCTGATTCCACCATCGTCGTTCCTGAGCCGGGACGCCGCTACACTTTCGAGCCATGAGTTTTACCGGAGAAAGAAAGGGGAGGCTGATCGTCTTTGAAGGCATTGACGGCACGGGCAAGTCCACCCACATCGGCCACTTGCGAAAGTATTTGGAGGAGAAGGAGCTGGAAGTGGTGCAGAGTTTTGAGCCCACACGCGGACGGTGGGGCCGGATGCTCCGGGACTCCGCCGTGACCGGACGCCTTTCCGTAGAGGAGGAAGTAGCCCTGTTCCTGAAAGACAGGAGGGAACATGTGAAGATGCTGATTGCTCCCGCATTGGCGCGGGGGGCATGGGTTCTGCTGGATCGCTACTATCTTTCCATGATGGCTTACCAGGGCGCGCGCGGCATAGATCCGGAGGTTATCCGTGCCGCCAATGAAGAATTTGCCCCGGTGCCGGATGCCGTGGTCTGGCTGGACATTCCCGTTTCCGTGGCGCTGGAACGCATTGGGAACCGCGGGGAACGCGACGCTTTTGAGACGGAAGCGGGCCTGGCGGCCTGCCGCAGTGTGTTTGCATCCGTCCATGCTCCCTGGATGCTCCGCATAGACGCGGACGCCGGGAAGGAAGAGGTGGCGGCAAGAGTGCGGAAGGCTCTTTCCATGCGTTTCCCCGATGTCATTGGGGCATAGGCATCTCCTTTCGGCCATAGGCCGGGGATTTTTCCTTAGCGTTTCATTCCTGGCATTTGGATGCTATTCCGCAGGCGCATAAGCCGTTGGATCCGGAATTCCGGCTTCCCTGAAGGCTTCCCGGCGTTCCATGCAGGTGGAACAGACGCCGCAGTGGACGGCTCCGCCCTTGTAGCAGGAATAGGTACGGGAAAAGTCCACGCCCAAATCCTGGCCCATGGCGGCGATGCCGCCCTTGGACATGTGGATGAAAGGGCGCAGGATGCCCAGGCCGGCATAGGTTCCCAAGCGAATGGCTTCCGTCATGGCGGCCATGAATTCCTCCCGGCAGTCCGGATAGATGCTATGGTCCCCGGAATGGGCCGCAATGACGAGCTGCTGCGCCCCGCAGCTTTCCGCAACCCCGGCGGCGATTGACAGGAAGATGCCGTTGCGGAAGGGGACGACGGTCTGCTTCATCAGTTCTTCATCATAGGAACCGTCCGGAATATCGTCCGCGCCGGAGAGGAGGGCTGATTTCAAATGGGAGGAGATGGAGGAAATGTCAATCACGCGGTGTTCTATGCCCAGACTGGCGGCCTGCCAGGCAGCGCATTTCAGCTCTCGTTCCGCGTGGTTGGAGGCATAGTCAAAGCTGAGGGCCACCCGGACGCGGTGGTTCCGGTGGGCCCAGTGCAGGGCTACGCTGGAGTCCAATCCCCCGCTGAGCAGTACGGCTGTTTCCATTTTGTCCATGGTCTGGATTACAGGGGGCGGTTTTCCGGATTGTGTTCGGCTGTTGCGGTCAGCTGGATGCCGCCGCGGGGGGAGAAGCGGCCTTCCACCTTCAGCCACCGCGGGGAAATGGCGGCCACCAGATCATCCGTGATGCGGTTGACGATTTGTTCATTAAAAGCCGGATAGTTGCGGTAGGCGGCCAGGTAGTATTTGAGAGATTTGGTTTCCACGCACTTTTCCGCCGGAACGTAGGTGATCGTCAGGTGACAGGAATCCGGTTGACCGGTAACGGGGCAGAGGGAGGAAAATTCATGGGTGTCCAGCGTGATGGTGTAGGGACGCGTGCCGCGGTTAGGGAAGGATTCCAGCCTGGCGTCGTCGGGATTGGTAAAGAAGGAGCTTTGAGAGCCTAATAGAGTCAGATGGTCGTCGGACATGGTTGTTGTATATGGTAATGGATGTTCAGGTCCCCTGGACGGGGGCTCCGCCGAGGAATTCTTTCACGTACAAGTCCTGTTGAGGGAATGGGATGGAAATGCCGTGTTCGTTGAACGCATTATAGATGTGTTCCCGCACGGAGGAAAGGCTGGAGGACTTTGTCATGACGGGAACCCAGACCCATACGCCCAGATTGACGGCACTGTCTCCGAAACTGTCCAGCACCACGCTGGTTTTCTTGACTTTGGAAAGGAAGGGCAGGGTTGCCAGCGTTTCCAGAATGATTTTGCGCGCCCTTTCCACGTCCGTCCCGTAGGAAATGCCCACTTCCACCTTCACGCATTCGAATTTGTGGTTGCGGGTCATGTTGCGGAAGTTCTTGTTGAAAAGCTGGGAGTTCTGGAAGGCGATGATAGAGCCGTCCAGCGTCTCGATCATGGTGGAGCGGTAGCCCAGGGAGGAGACGCGGCCCCGGTAGCCGTCGCATTCAATCATGTCGCCCTGGCGCAGGCGACCCAGCATTAGGGAGAGGCCGCTGATGATGTTTTCAATGGTATCTTTCAGGGCGAAGCCGATGCCCATGCTCAAGCCTCCCATGACCATCAGCAGCCCGTTGTAGTTGGCGTTCATGATGATAAGCGCCGTAAAAACGAAGAGCCCCCAGAGAAAAAGGGTGGAGAGTGTCACGAAGGTGGGGATGGTGCCTACTTCATAATCTTCTCCATAGATTTCATGCAGCGTATTTTTCCCCAAGAATATCAAGTAGTTGAGAACAATGGCCATCAGGATGACCGTGATGACGCTGCTCCAGCTGAAAGTGAGCAGATCCTTGATTTCCGTGGTTGCGAAAATTTTATTAATGATGAGGTCCCCCATGTCGAAGGTGGCGGCGGGCCAGATGATGCTGAACAGGATGAGGAAAATGGTCAGGCAGGGAAGCAGCAGCTTGGAGATGAAGGGGCGGAACCACAGGATGGCCCTCTTGTTCCGTTCCTTCCGGCGGTTTTCATAATGGTGGAGCAGATCCCACAGCCCCACCAGCAGAAGGATGCTGGTCATCAGCATGATCCAGGTCATCAGCACCAGGAAGGCCATGAAGCTGAATCCAGTCCAGCACAGGACGCTGCCCAGGATGGTGAATACCAGAGATACGGTGGAGAAAAAACGGTCCAGCCGGGGCAGCTTGTGCCTCTGCCGCACCCAGGTCAGCAGGGAGAAGAGGGAAACCAGCGTGAACAGGATGGGCATGGAAATGTCCACGATGATGTTGGGGGCCATGAACATGCGCAGAAGCATGAAGAATCCGCCCAGAAGCAGATAGGGCATGTAGATGCGGATGCCGGAGTTAATGGTGCCATACGGAAGGCGCGTGACCAGGGAGAACAGGATGGCGCTGACCAGAAGAAGGAATTCCGCGCCCAGGGAGGCCGCGCTCTCCAGCAGGTAGTTCGGCGTGCGCAGTGAGGCAATGACGAGGATCAGCGCCACGATAAGAATGGTGGTGACGTTGGCGAAAGCATGGCGTTTGTTGTAATGCCCCGTCTTTTTCAATGTATTTCGGAATCCCAGGAAGATGATGATGCGGGAGAGGCAGTAGGAGCACAGGATGATTCCCAGCAGGATAAGTCCGTAATGCTTGAGCGTTTCCGGGTCTGACGGAAGCTGGAGCTTGCTGTCCGCGGATGTTTCCCATGCCCCCATGCACGTTTCATACGTCTTGTGCGGTTTGAGAAAGATGTACCGGGCCGCGTGGGACGGCGTGTAGAAGACCCTGTTAAACAGGGCGGTGAACAGTTTGGCGCTTTCATTGTTGAGCGCGTCTATTTTGCCGTTCAGGCTGCTGAAAAGTTCCTTGAGGTAGCTGATTTGCTCCTTTTCACTTTGGAGGGATTCTTCCAGCTCCTGGCAGGCATACAGGGCTTCGTCCCGCTGAACCAGGGAGGCTTGCGACAGGGTGTCCGTATTTACTTCCTCCAGGGATGCCGCCAGCTTTTTAATGCGTTCTATTTCCTTGTCCAGCCGTTCCTCCTGCCCCTGAAAATCCGGTTTTTGGGCGTAATACGTCTTCACCAGGCTGGAAGCGGCCTTACAGTAAAAAGCCAGCGTAAATATTTTTTGGTCGTCCAGCGCGTAAAGCACGGCGGACATTTCATACACCCTAGTATCAAAATAATTATAGGTAGCATCCGCTTCCCTCACCAGCGTTTTCCGGATGGCCATCCTTTTTTCCTCATTCTTTTTCAGAATGGTGATTTCATGGCACAGAGCCATGATTACGGTATCCATTTCCGATTGGTCCGGCTGCTCCTGAGGCTGTTCCGCCTTGGCTTCCTCCGCCTGTTCCGGGGCGGCGGCAGGCGGAGCCTCCTGCTGTGCAGATGCAGAACCTGCGGCCAGAACCCCCGCCAGGAAAAAGGCGGCGCAGCGGCGGAAAAAGATCCGGTAATCAGGGATGCTCATGAATGGTCCCTGTTCTAGGGGCTGCAGGCATTACGGTCAAGGTTATATATTCTCCTGCTGACGGAGGGTGAGCTTCACAGAAAAAAACTTTTTTCAACGTGAACCGTATGGAAAGGACAGGGCATCTTCCGGCATCATTTCCCGAATCCCCGGAAGATGCCCTTCCGTAAACAGGAACCGCACCGGAGAATTTCCGGTGCGTTTGAAAAGATGAATACTCCGGCGGGAATCAGTCCAGAGAAAAGGAACGGATTCTCCTTACGGTTTCCTCCCGGCCCAGCAGGGAAAAGACGGAGGAAAGGTCCGGGCCGCCGCTTAACCCGGTGAGGGCCACCCGGGCCGGGAACATCACGGCTCCCATTTTTACGCCGTTTTCCTTGGCAAAGGCTTTCAGCACGCCAATGAGTTCATGTCCATCCCATTCCGGTTCCTGTTCCAGCCTGTCCGCCAGTTTGAAAAGCAGTTCCAGGGCTTCCGGCTGAACTTTGGAGACGGCTTCCGGATCCATGCCCAGGTCAAAAAAGAAACGGATTTTATCCGGGACTTCCGCCAGAGTCTGCACCTTCGTTTGCACGGTGGCGATGGCGGCGTCCAGAATCGGGGAATCCGGCAGGCCGGCTTTCAAACAGAAGGGGCGTGCCCGGAGGGCGAATTCTTCCGCAGGCAGGGCGATGATGTGCTGCTGGTTGACCCAGCGGCATTTGGTGATATCGAATTTGGCGGCGGAGTGGTTCACGGCTTCCAGAGAGAAGCGTCCGATCAGCTCCTGAGGGGAGAAAATTTCCGTATCGTCCTTGGGAGACCAGCCCAGCAGGGCCAGAAAGTTCATGACGCCTTCCGGCAGAAAGCCTTCTTCCGGGTAGGTTCCCAGGGCAGCGCCCACGTCGCGCTTGGACATTTTGGAGCCGTCCTGGTTCAAAATCAGCGGCATGTGGGCGAAAACAGGGGGAGTGACGCCGAAAGCCTCAAACAGCTGGATGTGCTTGGGCGTGTTCATGATGTGGTCTTCCCCGCGAATGACATGGGTCATCTTCATCTCAATATCGTCCACCACGTTGACAAAGTGGAAGATGTAGGAACCGTCCGCGCGGCGGATAGCCATGTCCGGGGTGTTGGAGGCGTCCCGGTAGTCGATGGTGATGTTTCCGCAAATCAGGTCATGGAAGGTGACGGGTTTGGAGCGGTCAAAGCGGAAACGCCAGGCTCCTTCATCCTCGTACACGCGGCCGGCGTCCTGGAGCTTCTTGAAATAGGCGTCGTAAATATCGTTGCGCTGGCTTTGGAAATAGGGACCGCAATCGCCGCCCTTCATGGGCCCCTCATCCCAGTCCAGCCCCAGCCATTCCATGCCGGTGAAGATTGCGCGGGTAGCCTCCTCCGTGTTGCGGGCGTTATCCGTATCTTCAATGCGGAGGATGAAGGTTCCCCCCATCTTGCGGGCAAACAGCCAGTTGAACAGGGCGGTGCGGGCGCCCCCGATGTGAAGGTAGCCCGTGGGGGAAGGTGCAAATCTTGTTCTGACGAGACTCATGATGGGTAAGAGAGTAAGGGCCTGTCTGCCCGCGTCAAGCAGATACAGGGGGTGCATGCCAAAAAACGGGGATGCGGAAGCAGTGGATTTTTTAGGACGTTGTCGGCCTTGCGGCTTGCGTGGAGAGGGCTTTTAGGCTTCATTTAACGCCGTGTTCTTTTTAAAACACATATTCCGTCTGCGGGAGAAGTGGCAGATTAAAAGGGAAGATGAGGAAAAGCCCTTTCTGGAGCATCTGGACGACCTGCGGACCATGCTGCTGAGGATGGCTCTGTGCCTGACCGTCAGCACAATTCTGTGCGCCGGGTTTGCGTCCAATCTGATGGACATCCTGAGGCGTCCCGTCAACCAGGTGTGGGATATGTTTGAAGAATCCCATCTTCCGGCAGGGATTGGTCTGGATGCCTGGAGTAAGGCCAAGGAAATGGCAACGGCCATGACGAGCCTGGGAGCTTCCCAGCGGGCATTGTTTCTCCGCCAGGTTTCCCCGTCCCAGGCAGATTTGACGGAGGCTGCCCTGGTTCTTCGCGGCGCGCAGCCGCTGCCGGAGGACAGGAAGCAGGTTTTCATCAGGGAAGGCAGCCCCTCCACGGCCGTGAGGGATCTGGCGGAAGCCCTGTATTCCAAAGGAGCCGTGCTGGCAGACGGAACGGGGCGGGGGGCCCTCAAGATGATGAGCGCGTTCCAGCCCGGGGAGGCGTTTATGCTGACCATCAAGCTTTCCCTGTATGCCGGAGTGGTCATTTCCTTCCCGCTTCTGTTGTACTTCCTGCTGCAATTCATCATTCCGGGGCTGCTGGAACATGAACGCAAGCTGCTGTACAAGTGCATGGCTGTCGGCTTCGGTCTCTTCCTGGCCGGGACGCTGTTTTGTTACTTCATCGTCCTCCCGCGGGTATTGACGTTTTTTTACACCTATTCCCTGGAATTCGGCATCTCCAATGAATGGCGCATCGGCTATTACCTGTCCTTCGCCACGCAGATGATTTTAATGTTCGGACTGGCTTTTGAATTGCCTGTGGTAGTGATGCCCTTCGTCAAGCTGGGGGTGCTGACCTATGACATGATGAAGTCCACGAGACGCTATGCCATTGTGGCTATCGCCGTCCTGGCCGCGGTTATCACCCCTACGCCGGATGTAGCTACCATGATGCTGATGGCCGTTCCCATGTATGCGCTGTATGAAATATGCATCATTCTGGCCTGGATGCATGAACGCAAGGAGGCCGCGCGCACCCGGGAAGAAATCGCCCGGTTTGAAGAAGATTTCAACAACAACAATTCTCCCTACAACCAGTAAATACATCCAACCCACGCCAATATCATGAACATTCTGGAAATTATTATCCTGGGCATTGTGGAAGGCCTGACCGAATATTTGCCGGTCAGCTCCACGGGCCACCTGCTCCTGACGGAATCCCTGCTGAACATGTCCCAGAGCAAGGAAGCTCTGGATGCCCTGGCCGTCTGCATCCAGGGGGGAGCCATCCTGGCGGTGCTGAGCCTGTATTTTCCGCGGGTAAAGGCCATGGCGCAGGGCATGCGCGGCAATAACCCCGCCGGGCTGAAACTGCTGGTCAACCTCATTCTGGCCTTCCTTCCCGCCGCCGTGGTGGGCCTGTGCTGCGCTTCACTGATTAAGGAATATCTGTTCAACACATATACGGTGGCTTATTCATGGATCGTAGGGGGAGGCGTTATTCTGGCGTATTGCGCCTGGCGCGCCAGGGAGGGCCGTTCCAATGAAGGGGACTCCGGCGCCTCCATTGAAAGCCTGACGCCAGCCAAGGCGCTGACGGTGGGCGCACTCCAGTGCGTGGCCATGATCCCCGGCACCAGCCGGAGCCTGATGACCATGCTGGGAGGCATGTTTGTGGGGTTAAGCGTGGAAGCGGCCGTGGAGTTCAGCTTTTTGCTGGGATTGATTACCCTGGGCGCGGCCACGGTCCATGATGCGTATAAGGACGGAGCTCTGATGCTGGAATCCTTCGGGTGGGAAGCACTTGCCGTGGGGACGGCGGTCAGCTGGCTTTCCGCATGGCTGGCTGTAAAATGGATGGTATCCTATCTGCAAAGGCACAGTTTTTCCGTATTCGGATGGTACCGCATCGCCATTGGTATCGTGACGCTGGTTCTCCTGTCCATGGGGCTGGTGCATTGAAAAACGGATTCCGGCATTCAAGCACCGGAAAACGTTTTTCTCCGGCGAGGCGGTTCTCTCCCGCAGCGGAAAGCGGGTTTTGAACAATCCCGGAGAAGGATGGCCGCTGCCTGGACGAAGCCATGATACAGGGCCGTTTTGCATCCCCGGAACAGAACAGCCCTGCGATGAATAGCGGTTCAGGAAAACTTATCTCCTGTGCGTTCCGTGGGAATTCCCGGGATTGGAGGGTTTCGGTGAAGGGGATGGACGGGATGGCGCAGATGAATGAGGGGAGGACGGCCTGCTGGGTGCGCTGGCGGAATGGGGCGGGGAAGAAGGCCGGGAAACGGGAGAGGGCCTGCCGGGGCGGTTGATGCCGGAGTGGCCTGGATTGGGGGCGGAAGGCCTTGAAGACGGCAGGGTGGAAGGGCGGCTGGGACGTCCGAAATCCGGTCTGGAGGGACGGTTGCCTTCCGGACGGTTGATGACGGGGCGATTCGTGCCGCCGGGACGGGAAGGATTATTGGCGGAAGGGCGAGAAGGCCGTCCGGGCTGGTTGATTCCCGGATGATGTGCTGGCGGCCGCTGTAAATTGCCGGGTTTTCCAAAGTCCGGCCGTTGATTGGGCCGTCCGGGCTGAGGGGCCGGCCTGTTGTTTCCCGGACGGAAATGGTCAGGCCTGAAGTGGGGTTTCATCGGCGGTTTTGCCATGGGGCGGCAGTTATGGGGACGGACATAATGCCCGCGGTAATAGGGAGCCGGCCCCCACGTGGGAATATAGTAATTCGGACGGATCAGGTTGATGGAGTAAATGGGGCTTCCGAACGTGTCGTAGGCATAAATGGGTCTTCCTCCATAATATCCGTAAATGGGGTAGCCGGAGCTGTCATACATGTACGACACGCCGGAACCTCCGCTGCTGTAGGAGCCTGACACGCTGAAATTGTCATAATAAGGATCGTAGCAGCCGGACAAAGCGCAGCCGATAGCGGCCGCCAGCAGTGAGTTTTTTAAGATAACGTATGCTTTCATGATGACGAAACAGGGCGGATTATATTTTCCCTTTGCCTGAAAAGCGGCAAGGAAAAAGTACATTTGTTTAAAATTATTTTGCTTGGAAACGCACTTCCTGTTGTCTTAGACTGCAAAAACGTTCTACGCGATGGGAATTCTTCTTCAAAATAAAAAAGTCGGCCTGGCTCTGCTGTGCGATAACGCCCCTTATACGCTGGCTATGACTCTGGCTTCCTATGGCAGGTCCGGGCTGCTTGGCTATTTTGACGAAGCATGCGCCGTTTTTCCGGAAAGCGCCGTCAAGGTACTGGAGACGGCCCTTTTCCATGGGCTTTCCGCGGTGGCCGCCCCGGTGGAAGGCGGTTTTATAGGAGCCCTCCATACGGCGGTCAACGCTCTTGATACGGATTACGTGCTGCTGGCGGAGGATGACTGCATGATCTGGGAACACCTGCGCGGGGAAAACCTGGAAAAGCAGTTGAAACGGGCATTGGACCTGCTGATTTCCGGACAGGCGGATATGGTGCGCCTGCGCCATGCATGGCGCGGTTGCACGCGCTATAAGGCCGCTTATACATATTCCTACTTTTATCCCGTGGAACAGCTGGCCACCATGTGGGTGCATGCGGAAGGTTTGTCGGAAGCGCCGGACTGGATTAAAAGCATCCGGCGCTTCTTCCACCCTCTCCGCTCCAAGCGTTCGATAGGCCGTTGCGTTTATGTGGAGCAGAACCCGCATCTTCGCTTTCCCCAGTACATTACCAAGATTGATGAAGGCTATATTATTGACAGCGAGGTTTTCCAGTGGACCAACCAGCCTACGCTCATCGCACGTTCCAGAATCAGGCAGATTCTGACGGGGCTGGAGCAGATGTCCGGCTCCATCGGGAAATTGCCGCAGGATTTTGAACATGCCGTCAATAGCCCGCGATGGAGGAACGCCCATATGAACATAGGCGTCATCAGGGGAATTTTCACTTAAATGCGTATGGAAGACGGCGGAAAAGCGGTGCGGTATGAATGCACCAGATGCGGCGCGTGCTGCCGCTGGGCCGGGGATGTGTGCGTTGAGACGGATGAAATCCGCGAGATTTCCCGTTTCCTGGACATGGACGAACAGGTTTTTATTGACACATGCTGCCGGTTGAGAGCCAACCGGCGCGGATTGTCCATCCGGGACGCGGAAGATGGCGCCTGCATGATGCTGACGAAAGACGGCTGCCGGATCAATCCCGTTAAACCCCGCCAGTGCCGGGATTTTCCCAACAAATGGAATTTTCCCGGCTGGCGGGATTTGTGCCGCGCCAGAGAAGTGGGGGAGGAACGGGAAGCATAATATGGCCGGAATGCCGCAAGATTCTTTTCTGCTTCCGGCATTATTCCATGGACGGGGTGAAATCCGGCTGGAATCTTGCGTTTTTTACAGGAACTGAGCCAGATCCCGTTCAAAACCGGGATAGGACGTATTGATGCATTCCGCATCCGTCACTACGGTTTCTCCCTGTGCGCTGAGTCCGGCCACCAGGAAGCTCATGGCGATGCGGTGGTCCCCATAACTGGATAATTCCGTTCCCTTCAGGGGAGTGCCGCCGTGAACAACCATGCCATCGTCAAATTCTTCCACATCCACGCCCATGAGCCGGAGGTTGGCCGCCGTGGTGGCGATGCGGTCCGTTTCCTTGACGCGTAATTCGCGGGCGTTTCGGACGATGAAGTCTCCCCGGCCCAGGGCTCCCGCTACGGCCAGGATAGGTATCTCGTCAATGAGGTTGGGTATTTCTTCCGGGAGGAGGCTGGTGCCGTGCAGGGAATCCGAACCGTACACGGTAATATCGCCGTATGGTTCGCCGGCATCTTCCGGAGAAGTGGGCACGATGTCCATTCGCGCGCCCATCCGCTGCAGAGCGCTGATGACGGCGTTCCGCGTCTTGTTCAGCCCTACCTGGCGCAACGTCAGGCGGGAACCCGGACGGCTGGCGGCGGCCACCATCCAGAAGGCTGCGGAGGAAATATCTGCCGGGACTGTCAAATCATGGGCGACGGGGAGAGCTGGCCCGCAGGTTCCGACGGTAAGTCCATCCACGGTGCAGGGAACGCCGAAATGGCGGAACAGGCGTTCTGTATGGTCGCGGGTGACGGCCGGCTGGCGCACGGTGGTGGTTCCGTCCGCAAACATGCCCGCCAATAGAATGGCGCTTTTAACCTGGGCGCTGGCCATGGGAAGCGTGTAGGAAATGGGGTGCACCCGCCCGCCGTGAATGCTCAGCGGAGCACAGCCCGGTTTGGCTCCCCGGGCTTCAATCCGCGCTCCCATCTGTTCCAGAGGCTGCATGATGCGGCCCATGGGGCGGGAGCTCAGGGAAGCGTCCCCAAACATTTCCGAATCAAAGGGGCAGGCGGCCAGCATCCCGGCCAGCAGCCTCATGCCCGTGCCGGAATTGCCGCAGTCAATGGGCCGTTCAGGAGCCTTGGGGCTCATGGCGACGCCCGTAATTCGGAAGCGGACGGGGCCGTATCCCTGCCGTTCTTCCAGCACATCCACTTTGGCGCCTAGCTGCTCCATGGCGCGCAGGGTATTCAGGCAATCTTCACTGCATAGAAAATTATCCACTTCCGTCACTCCTTCCGCCAGGCCTCCCAGAATGGCGGCGCGGTGGGAAATGCTTTTGTCTCCGGGCACGGTCAGTGCCCCTTGCAGGGAGGAAATGGAATGGGAATGAAGGTTCATGAGTTTCCGGAAGAACTACCCTGTATCGGATGCAGAATCAAGCCAATTACGAGATGGGCGGAGGCATCAGGGAGCATTCCAGAATGGAGTTGATTTTCCGGGACGGTGGCGTATATTCATGTGCGTTATCGGCTGCATCCCCCTGAAGAGAAGGAGAGAGCTTTTCAGGATCAATGGATCAAGCTGGTTTTCATAGGTAGTAAGTTGGAGCGGCCACGGGAGCAGTCCTGTGGCCGCTTTACCTTGTTCAGGGAAGAGGGCGCCCATTGGCTTGAAGAAGGAAGCGGAAGGAAGAAAGAAACAAAATGCTTTCCATGTCTGCTTTGGGCTTTACCGCGAGCCGATGAAAGCGTATGTAGTCCATGCCGATCAGGTTCGGGTGGTCGCTGTTCCGGTCTCCGGACCGGAGTAGAGGAAAGTCCGGACATCACAAGGCAGCGTGTCCCGTGAAAGCGGGAGACGGGAATCTCCCAAGGGTTCCCGGACGGAAAGTGCCACAGAAAACAAACCGCCCGGATGGGGTTCGCCCCCATGCCGGGCAAGGGTGAAAAGGGGAGGTAAGAGCTCACCGCTCCGAGGGTGACCAAGGAGGCATGGTAAACCCCGCGCGATGCAAGACAAACAGGGGAAGGGTCGCCTGCCCGCCGGATCCCCGGGTATTAGTCGCATCCGTTCCGTGAAAACGAACGGGCGCGCGGAACGCCTGACTGCGGTCCGCGTGAGAAAAATGACCGCACAGCCGGCTCTGGCCGGCGGACAAAATCTGGCTTACAGAACCTGGTCGGCTCCTGCTTTTTTACCATGCCGTTTTCCTCCCCTCTTTTCGGGGGAAGAGAAACATCCGGGAAATTGTCCCGTTCCGGGGGCTCTTTGGGGTTGCATGGGCGTTTTAAATGTGTAGAATCCGTCACCTAATTGCAACCCACTATGGAGAAGCTTGTCGTACATGGAGGTTTTACGCTGAGGGGAGCCGTCAATATCAGCGGGTCCAAAAATGCCTCCCTGCCTATTTTGGCCGCATCCCTGCTGACGGATGAGCCTGTAGTGGTGCGCCGGGTTCCGGATGTTTCCGATACCAATTTCATGGTGCAGATCATGGGCCAGCTGGGAGCCTCCGTGGAGCGGTCCAGCGGCAATGTGCGCGTGGAAGCCAGGAACCTGCATTCCGAAGCCGCTTATGAACAGGTGCGCAAGATGCGCGCCTCCATCTGCCTGATGGGGCCCTTGATGGCCCGCATGCAGCGGTGCGTGATTCCCCTGCCGGGCGGCTGTGTGATTGGCGACCGTCCTGTGGATCTGCATATCAGGGCCATCCAGGCATTGGGGGCACAGGTGCAGATTGAGCGTGGCAACCTGATTATTGAAGCTCCCAGGGGGTTGAAAGGAGCCACGGTGGATTTGAGCGGCGACCACGGCCCCACCGTTCTGGGAACGGACAACCTGATGATGGCCGCCGTATTGGCGGAAGGCACCACCGTTATTGAATCCGCCGCCTCCGAGCCGGAAGTGGTGGATCTGGCGAACTTTTTAACCAAGATGGGCGCCAATATTCAAGGTGCGGGAACGCGCCGGATCGTCATTGAGGGAGTGGAAAAGCTCCGCGGCTGCAACCATACCGTTATCCCGGACCGCATTGAGGCCGGCACCTTTATGGTGGCGGCGGCTATGATGGGGGATGGCGTGACCCTGCGGCGCGTGTGTGAGGAACACATGACTGTGGTGACGGATTTGCTCCGGAAGTGCGGCCACCACGTGGAATTCAACGAGCGGGGGGATACGGTCACCATCATTGCCGGGAAAACGCCCAAATGCGGGGAAATCAAGACAGCCCCGTATCCCGGCTACCCCACGGACATGCAGGCCCAGATGACGGCTCTCTTCGCCACCACGCCGGGCATCTCCGTGGTGAAGGATACTATTTTCCCGCAGCGTTTCATGCACTGCTCCGAACTCAAGCGCATGGGGGCGGACATCAAGGTGGACAACGGCACTGCCGTCATTTCCGGAGTGGAAACGCTCAGCGGCGCCCCCGTCATGGCCTCCGACCTGCGGGCCTCCGCCGCCCTGGTTCTGGCAGCCCTGAAGGCGGAAGGCACTACGGAAATCCACCGCCTGTACCATATTGACCGGGGCTATGAAATGATTGACGAAAAACTCCTGGCCATCGGCGCTGCAGTGGAAAGGCTGCCGGATGACGACAATTAACGCCGTTTTAGGTCCTGATTTTCCTTCACACCGCATTTTTTCTTTACTGTCAGGGCTCCATATGCTATTCACCGAAGTCCTATGAACAAGGCTCAACTGATCGAACTGATTCAAAGCAAGCTGGGTGCTGATACGACCAAGAAGCACGCTGAAGAAGCTCTGGCCGCTGTGCTGGAATCCATCAAGGAAGGCGTGAAGGAATCCGGCAAGGTGCAGATCATTGGCTTTGGTACGTTTGCTACCAAGACCCGTGAAGCCCGTACCGGCCGCAACCCGAAGACCGGCAACACGATTAATATTCCCGCCTCCAAGACGGTTGCTTTCAAGGCCTCTTCCGCCTTGAAGGACTAAGACGGCAACTCCTTCTCAAGGGAGTACTTTTCTTTCAGCACCCCCGTCCTTTGAGGACAGGGGTGTTTTTTATGTCCCGGTGCGGATGCACACGGCTTGACCGGGTGAACGCCTCCGTCTAGAATACCGCCATGTCCAGCAGTTTTGGTCAGGTGTTCAGAATTTCTACCTGGGGTGAATCCCATGGGACTGGGGTAGGCGTGGTGATTGATGGTTGCCCGTCCCTCGTCCCGGTGACGGAAGAAGACATTCAGCGGGAGCTGGACCGGCGCAGGCCGGGGCAGAGCGACATCGTAACCCCCCGCAGGGAGGAAGACCGCGCGGAAATCCTTTCCGGAGTGCTGGACGGCAAAACCCTGGGAACGCCTATCGCCATCAGTGTCCGGAACAAGGACCACCGCTCTTCCGCCTATGACGAGATGGCCAGAACGTACCGGCCCTCCCACGCGGACTATACATACGACGCTAAATACGGCATTCGCGCCTGGGCGGGCGGGGGCCGGGCCTCCGCACGGGAAACCATCGGCCGCGTCGCAGCCGGAGCGGTGGCCAGGGCCGTGCTGAAGCAGGCTTTCCCCGATATGGAGGTCGTGGCCTGGGTGGATCAGGTTCACCATGTGAAAGCTTCCGTGGACTGGGGAGCCGTGACGGCCTCTGCCATTGAGAGCAACATCGTCCGTACGGCGGACCCCTCCGCTGCGGAAGCCATGATCGCTGCCATCAAGGAAGCTCGTGACTCCGGAAACTCCTTGGGCGGCGTGGTCAAATGCGTGGTGCGCGGCTGCCCTCCCGGACTGGGTGATCCGGTTTTTGACAAGCTGGACGCTACGCTTGCCCACGCCATGATGAGCATTCCCGCCACCAAGGCTTTCGCCGTGGGTTCCGGTTTTGAAGCGGCGGACATGACCGGCTTGGAACATAATGACCCTTTTTACATGCAGGGCTGCCGGGTGCGTACTACCACCAACCACTCCGGCGGTATTCAGGGCGGCATCTCCAACGGAGAGGACATTCTGATGCGCATCGGCTTCAAGCCTACGGCCACCTTGATGATTGACCAGCAGACGGTCAACAGGGACGGGGAGGATGCCCGGCTCAAGGGCAGGGGACGGCATGATGCCTGCGTACTGCCGCGCGCCGTGCCCATTGTGGAGGCCATGGCCTGGCTCTGCCTGTGCGACCACTACCTGCGCCAACGCTGCCAGAGGGCTCTGTAACAACCGGTTTCACGGCTTCTTTTCCCCTCATTCATGGATTCCTCCCTCACATTTTACCTGGTTCTGGGCGCATTGCTGCTGGGTTTCATTGTACTCGGCATGCTGAAGGGGATGATTAAGATGCTCCTGTTCGGCGCGGCAGTGCTCTCTTCCGTAGCCGCTTACTTCTGGCTATCCAAATACGGTTTCACCTACCTCTCTTTCATCACCAGCGACCCGCGGGAATGGATGGTCACGGTGCTGTCCGTCGGAGGCGCGGCGGCTGTCTTCTTTGTCTTTATGCACGGTCTCTTCTGGTTCAGCGACGTCTTCTCCTGGGGACGGCGCATGGGCTTCGGCGGGGCCAAGGGAATCGTCACGACGGTACTGATGGCGGCAGTCGTATGCTGGGTGGGAGTCATGTGCATCTTCTTTTACGGCTCCATGGCGGAAATGACCCGCGCCCGAGAACTGGCCCTGTACCACATGGACCCCAACCGCACCATTTCCTTACCTGCCATTTATTCCATCAAAAAGTCCATCATGGACAACCCCCACCTGAGCTGGCTGGAAAAAATATCTCCGGAGCATGATCCGGAACGGCTTTCCCTGGCAAAAATGATCGCCTACCTGGTGACGCTCAGTCCAGAGCTCTCCGACCAGCGGCGCACCCAGCTGGACTGCTATATGCCCCGTTCCCGCATTACCAGCCGCGTGCTAAGCCTGAAAAGCCTGAGCGAAGACCCCGCCATCCGCCTTCTGGTGCAGAAGGGGGATATGCAGGGCTTATATAATGATGTCAAGCTGACCCGCTTTCTGGAAGACCACGATGTCCGTTCCGTCCTGTCCCAACTGGATGTTGATCGTGTGCTGGGCTTTGTCACGGAAATTCGTCGGACGGCCCCAGCCGGAAATGAATACATTCCCGAAGCCACGCCAATTGAGTGATAAGCGCGGATTTTTTGTTCCGCCGGAGTGGATTCGTTCCTTTTATCCGCCTTTAATTCAAGAAAAAATCAGGGAGTTATTCCCCCTTGCGCCCGAACCGGAAAAAGAGAGTTCCTGCTTTTTTCAGGAAAAAGCGCTTCCTCCAGACGTTCATCCCGGAAGAAGCGCTCTTTTGAGGATAAGGTATTGCAAACCTTGAAAAAACATCAGGAGAGTTTTTCCGCGATGGCATCCACCCATTCCGGGAAGGTATCATCATGGTCTCCATTGGAAAGCACTACCGGCAGAAGCCTTTGCGCTTTCAAACGTTCCAGGAAGGAATCGAAGTCCTTGCCAGCCTGGCAGAAGTTTTCGTAAAATTCATCTCCAAGGGCAAAAACGGCGTAGCTTACCTCGGACAAATCTTCCGAAGAGTCCTTCAATTCCTGATGGAGGGCCTCTGCGTTGGTGGGAGGTTCTCCGTCCCCCCACGTACTGGTGATGACCAGCAGCGTTCCCGCATTCTTCAACTGTTCCACCGTTATACCTTCCATGTCAACCACCTTTGCCTGATGGCCGAGCTTGGTCAATTTTGCCCGTGCGTCCTGGGCCAGACTCTCCGAATTGCCAGTTTCCGTTCCGTAGATAATAGTGATTTCCATGCGTTCTGATGATTGGTTTGACAACGAAAGTTAGATTAAACTAATTAAACAGGCAAGGCAAAACAGCAGGACGACGGCTGAATTTTTCTTCCTTGTTTATCCTTCAGGGCAACTGGTTTTCCGGAAAATTCTCCGATACCATACTACTCTCGTTTGATTATCAAAGTATTCGGATGCTGTGGAAAGGTGAAGCACCAGCCGAAAAGGCGCGCAAAACGATAGTATAATCCCTTGCGGCAGGAATTCTGGCTGGTCATGATATCGTAAAAAGCCAGGTCAATCTGGCTTCTGGAAATGGGGGCTCCATTCATTTTGGCGTGCAGCATGGCGTCGTGAAACAGGGAAGGGAGGAGCATATCCGGAGGGGTGGACCCCCAGGTGACGCCGTCCCAGCCATAGCCGGGAGTAATGCTGAAACGACCGCCCTCTGCCTGCATGCGTATGGATGGGTCATACACGCTGACGGCTGTCCAGCGGCCAAAATCCGCCCTTTTTCTTCCGCTGGTCCAGCTGATGGCGTTTTTAGTGATGTAGAAAGGCTTGTCTTCATAGAGGGTTCCTTCATACCAGCCGGCCACGGGTTCCGGGGCCGCAGCCGGAGTGGAGCAGGATTCCAGAAACATGGTTGCACATATTGTTGTGAACAATATGTAAATATAATGTGAATAAGAAATAAAGGGCATGAGGGGACGGCGCGTTATCCGGATAGTTGTTTCTTATTGGATTTCCAGCACGATGATTTCCGGAGGGCAGCAGAAGCGCAGGGGAAGAACGCTGCATCCCAAACCGCGGGTAATGAGGAAGGGGGTTCCGTTCAGCTGGGACCAGGGATAGGAAAATTTGACCTTCTCTCGTGAGATGTTTGCCAGGGCCCTGCCTCCGGGAAGGCATATCTGGCCTCCGTGGGTATGCGCGCTGATGACGAGGTCCGCCGTGCCGGGAGCCAGCAGAGGAAAAATGTCGGGTACATGTGAAAGAAGGATATGCGGAATATCCGGGGAAAAACGCAGAGGCAATTCCTCCGGCCTGATTCTCAGGTGGTAGTCGTCCCTGACGGAAGAGAGCTGCAGCTCACGGCCTCCGGGAAGGTGCAGCAGCAGGGAATCATTCCACATGGGCAGGATGCCCAGCCCGGAAAACATGTTGCGCCATAAGTTCCAGCCGTAATACTGGTCATGGTTGCCCTGCACGGCAAAAATGCCGAGAGGGGCTTTCAACATCTTGAAATATTCCCGGGCCGTTTCCGGGGCCATGCTGCTCTCCCTCGTGTGGCCGTTGGCATAATCCCCCAGCAGGAAAATCATATCCGGCCGAGCTTCCATGATTGTTTCCATGTACCTGTGCGCCAGATCGCCCCCGTTCGGACGCAGATGGAAATCCCCGGCAATCGCGATACGGAGGGGAGGGCTTTCTTTTCTCTTCCACTGAGGCATCTCCATCGCAGCCGTGACGGTTTCCACACGCCTGGGTTCCACCTGCCATGCCCACATGAATAAGGAGAAGCCGATCATCAATATTGGGACAAAGATAATTGCCAATTTGTTGAGAAAGGGGCGGCGTGGTCGTGACTTCATGCAGGGCAGGGCTCCTGACTGATTATGAGGCCTTTTAACCGATTTTCAATCATTCGTGTTTGCTAATCGGGAATTTGCTGGTATGATCCGTCCCGCTCAAGGTAGCGGCTGTCCGATGACTGCAGCTCTATCTTCATATTAACATCCTAATACCATGCAGTTTACACACGAAATCGAACAAATGTGTTGCGTCAAGAAAGGCTGCAACCATGGTCCGGCACCTATCCCGCAGGAAGGCAACTGGACGCAATCCAGGGAAATCACGGATATTTCCGGCCTGACCCACGGCGTGGGCTGGTGCGCTCCCCAGCAGGGCACCTGCAAACTGACGCTGAATGTCAAAAACGGCATCATTGAAGAAGCACTCGTGGAAACCAGCGGCTGCTCCGGCATGACCCATTCCGCCGCCATGGCTGCGGAAATCCTGCCCGGCAAGACCATACTGGAAGCAATGAACACGGACCTCGTGTGCGACGCCATCAACACCGCCATGCGCGAACTGTTCCTGCAGATCGTGTACGGCCGCACCCAGAGCGCCTTCTCTGAAGGAGGCCTTCCCATCGGCGCCGGTCTTGAAGACCTCGGCAAGGGGCTTCGCTCCCAGATCGGCACCCTGTACGGCACCCGCGCCAAGGGCCCCCGCTATTTGGAAATGGCTGAAGGCTACATTACCAAGCTTGCCCTGGATGAAGACGGTGAAATCATCGGCTACGAGTTTGTGCGCATGGGGCCGATGATGGAAATGATCAAGAAGGGCGTGGACGCCAACGAAGCCGTCGCCAAATGCACGGGCAACTACGGTCGTTTCGACGAGGCCGCCAAGTACATCGATCCTCGTCACGAATGAGATTGAATTAAAAAGAGTATCTTAACTTCAAGCACTATTACCATTATGCCTCTTTTCGAATCCTACGACCGCCGCATCAAGCAGATCAATGAAGCCCTGGCCAAATACGGCATCGGCTCCATTGAAGAAGCGGAACAACTCTGCCTTTCCAAGGGAATCAACCCCCGTGAAATTGTGAACGGTATTCAGCCCATCGCGTTTGAAAACGCCGGCTGGGCCTATGTGGTGGGAGCCGCCATTGCCATCAAGAAGGGCTGCACGAAGGCCGCTGACGCCGCTGAAGCCATCGGAGAAGGCCTTCAGTCCTTCTGCATTCCCGGCTCCGTTGCGGATGAACGCAAGGTGGGCCTGGGCCACGGCAACCTGGCCGCCATGCTCCTGCGCGATGAAACGGAATGCTTCTGCTTCCTGGCCGGTCACGAATCCTTTGCCGCCGCTGAAGGCGCCATCGGTATTGCCAAGTCCGCCAACCGCGTCCGCAAACAGGATCTCCGCGTTTGCCTGAACGGCCTCGGCAAGGATGCCGCGTACATCATCTCCCGCATCAACGGGTTCACGTACGTGCAAACCAAGTTTGACTATGCCACGGGCAAGCTGAACATCATCCAGGAGAAAGCTTTCTCCAAGGGTCCCAAAGCCGCCGTGCGCGTGTACGGCTGCGATGACGTGCGCGAAGGCGTGGCTGTCATGTGGAATGAAGGCGTGGATGTTTCCATTACCGGGAACTCCACCAACCCCACCCGCTTCCAGCACCCGGTAGCCGGCACCTATAAAAAGGAATGCAATGAGAAGGGCAAGAAGTACTTCTCCGTGGCTTCCGGCGGCGGCACGGGCCGTACCCTGCACCCGGACAACATGGCGGCCGGTCCCGCTTCCTACGGCATGACTGATACCATGGGCCGCATGCACTCCGACGCCCAGTTCGCCGGTTCTTCCTCCGTGCCCGCCCATGTGGAAATGATGGGCCTCATCGGCATGGGCAACAACCCGATGGTCGGCGCTTCCGTAGCGGTGGCCGTGGCTGTTGAAGAAGCCGCCAAGCAGAACGCCTGAGCGAGCAGCTGAGCAAAAAATCGCAGAGCCGCTTTCCCGATTTGGGAAAGCGGCTCTTTTAGCAATTGAAAGAAAAAAAGGGGATGTCCCCCATTTCCGGCCCCCTTTTCCTGCCCTTGTATCCGCATCAGCTTCCGATACGGAATCTTCCATCCCGGTCCGCCCGGGGAGGAAGCCCGCGCGAAGGAACGGATTTTCTGGAAACGGATTCCTGCCTGGCAGAGGCCGGCTTGACGGAGCGGATTTTCGGGCGGGAGGCAGAAGCGGGAGCAACCGTTTTTCCCGGTTGCGTGCCGTGGGAGGAAGGAAGAACAGGAACGGTTCCCACAACCGTTTTTTGCCGTTCATGGGCCTTATAGGCGCGTTGCAGGGTAAAATCCCGCTGTTCTCCCGGTCTCAGGGAATAATCCGCCTTTTTGGGAGCTCCGGCTTTTTGCGCCAGAGGTTCCACGCGCCGCTGCAGCTGAGCGGCGGTATCCAGTTTGCCGGCCACCCATTCCGGGTTCCATTCCGGCTCGGATGTTTTCAGGGACTGAAGCAACTGCTCCGCTTTCTTGCCGCTTTCCAGGGCTGCCTTATAATCCCCCTCCTTCTCCTGCCGTGCCGCGCGCGTCAGGGAAAGGTTGGCTTCGTAAAAAGTGTCTCCGGGATTGCCAAGGGCCGTTGTAGCCGCCAGGAACATGCAGAGCAGGGAACAGGGTAGAAACTTCCTTTTCATGATTGTTGGCACGATAACATGATTCCTCGTTTTGGAAAGGCCTTTCTTCCGGCATGTTTTGCGCAGGGCCGGACTCCGTTTCCCTTGCGGATAAAGGAAAGGTTCTCCATTCCGCACCCCGGAGCAACTTGACGGAAAGTCCGGAGTGCCGTATGCTGGACGGGACCTGCTATATGACCCGGAACGAGCCATCATCCCTTCCAGCTCCGCAGATGGAGGAAGATCCCAGATTCCTGACGGAACAAATTGTAACCTATTTGGGCAATAAGCGTTCCCTTCTTCATTTTCTGGGGACGGGGCTGGAACAGGTGAAAAAACGCCTGGGTAAGGAAAGGCTGAAAGCAGGGGATCTTTTTTCCGGCAGCGGCATTGTGGCGCGTTTTCTGAAACAGCATTCGGAAGACTTGATCGTCAATGATCTGGAGGAATACAGCCGGGTCGTCAATACCTGTTACCTGAGCAACGCGGAGGAAGTGGAAAATCTGGAGCTGGACAGACATTACAGACGCCTGCTGCGGTATATGGAAACGCATGAATCCCCTGGCTTCATCACGGAACTGTACGCTCCCAGAAATCCGGACTGCATCACGGCGGATGACCGCGTTTTCTATACGCGCCGCAACGCCGTGTACCTGGATACGGCGAGGCAGACCATCAATTTGCTTCCGGCAGAAGTCAGGCCCTATTTTATCGCTCCTCTTCTGGCGGAAGCTTCCGTCCACACAAACACATCCGGCGTATTCAAAGGTTTTTACAAAGACAGGAACGGAATCGGCAAATTCGGGGGAACGGGAGGCAACGCCCTTTCCCGCATTCTGGGAGAAATTTCGCTGCCGTTTCCCGTGTTTTCCCGGTTTGACTGCCGGTATTCCATCCATTGCCGTGACGCCAATGAACTGGCTGCCGAGCTGCCGGAAATGGATGTGGTGTACCTGGACCCTCCCTATAACCAGCATCCGTACGGTTCCAATTATTTCATGCTGAATTTGCTGTCTTCTTATGAAAAGCCGGAGGAAACCAGCCGAGTTTCCGGCATTCCCGCAGATTGGAAACGTTCCACGTACAATAGCCGCCAGCATGCTCCGGAGGCCCTGTTCCGGCTGCTGGAGGATTGCCCGGCCAAATTTATTCTGCTTTCCTACAGCTCGGAGGGGTTCATCAACTATGAGGAGATGACCGGTTTCCTTGGACGCCTGGGCCATACCGTTACGCTGGAAACGCCGTACGCCGCGTTCCGGGGCAGCCGGAATTTCAGAAACCGTCCTCAGAACGTGACGGAATTCCTGTTCCTGGTGGAACGGTTTTAACAGATGACAGGAAAAGCAGCCTCCATGCAAACTCATTTGGAACGCTTCATCCGTTTTCTGGCCGCGGAGAAAGGCCTGAGCACCGCCTACCAGCTTTCCGTGAGACAGACCCTGGAGGAATTTGCCCGGTTTCTGGAAATGGATAATACCGGCCTTGCCCAAACGGGCATCGACACGCTTTCGGCATTTCTGCGGCATTTGCAGGACCGGGGCATGGCCCGCAGCTCCATGCGGGTGGAAATGGTGCATCTGCGTATTTTTTTCCGGTGGCTGGCCGGAACGGGAATACTGGAAAAAGACCCTTCCGTATTTCTGGAAATGCCCCGGCAGGGGTTGTCGCTTCCTCATGTGCTGGATCAGAAAACCGTCTCAAATTTGCTTGAAAGCATTGACATTCAAGATATTCCTCTGGGATGTAGAGACAGAGCGCTTCTGGAGATGATTTACGCCTGCGGGATGCGTGTTAGTGAAATAATTAATTGCAAATTAGAGAGTTTTGATAAAGATGAAGCTTTTGTCCGCGTGCTGGGGAAGGGGAATAAAACCCGGCTGGTGCCCGTAGGGAGATCCGCTTTGGATGCTTTGCAAATGTATTTGGAAAAAGGAAGACCCAAACTGGTCAGGACGGGAACGAAAAGCCACATCTTTCTGACAGTACGCGGCCGTCCGTTGACGAGGGAGCGGATTCGTCAAATTCTCCGGGAACGCGCCAGAGCCGCAGGACTGGAACAGCATGTTTTCCCGCATATCCTGCGTCATTCCTTCGCCACGCATCTTCTGGAAAACGGAGCGGATCTGCGTATTATTCAGGAGATGCTGGGCCATGCCGATATTTCAACCACCCAGATCTATACGCATTTGGAGCAGCAGCGGCTGAACTCGATTCATCACCGCTTTCATCCCAGAGGATAGTTCATCATTCATTCCCATGCCGCATTTTTTCACGTCCTCCCAATCATATCATAATCATTTAAATATTAACGGTCGGAGAATTATTCTACCGGAATTATATTTGGCATTACATATATTATGCGAAGTATAGTTTAGGCAGCATTCTCCCATTCTCATTGGACGGAAAACGCGCTCTGTCACTTGACAAATATGCAAGCATTTCATGGCCCTTGCCTTGTCCGTACCGTTGCCATTTTCATCCTTTTTTCATCTTTTTCCCTTCTTCATGCCGAAGATGAGGAATTTTCCGATATCATGGAACTGGTATCGGAAACGGAGAACTGTTCCGCCAAACTGGCCCGTGACAAAAACGCGACGGAAGAACAGAAGAAGGAAGACAGAAAGCGCAGGAAAATCGGCATTGGAGAAACGGTCACCGTTACCCTGAACTGTAAAAAGCCGTTTCTGTTGGAGCCGAAGGATCAAATTCAATGGAAAGTGATTGAGGGAAAAGAGTTACTTGAAGATGGCTTAAAAACAGAAGAAACAACAGAAAAAGCTAAATTTCGGATAAATCCTTGTGCCAGTAAAGAACAAATCCAGCAGTCTGGAGGGAAAGTAGCCATTGAAGTGGAAACCGAACTGGGAACGGCCCTCCCCCGCCCTATCGAATTTGACGTTGTTTTTCCTGAACATCTTACTGCGGAACATGAAACTTTGGGAGGAATGGTTAAAGGCGTTCCTGCGGCAGATATGGGATTCCCCCGGGATGGAGATCCTGCACATGGAGTTTCCGCACAGCTTCTCGTTTCCATCCATCCTCTGGATGTCTGTTTTAAAGGAATTCGTGTCATTGAAAAAGACAAGGGGTATGTTGGAGCTGCCGGAAGTCTGGCGCAGCCCCATGCAGCGGACAGCGTTTGGAGCGTAGGTCTTGACAACCGTTTTGGATTGCATGACAACATAGGTATAAAATCCGGGGTGAATGGCCATATGCAATGGGATGAAATTCAGGGTTATGATGCCGATGGTCATCCTGTCTATAAACATTCGTATCCTAATGAATTTACATGGAATTGCCTTTTCAGGACATATGGGGGAGATGAAAACAAAGAAGGAATATCCGATATTGCCACGGTTTTTCAGAATTTTTATATAGAGAGTAAAGGAGAAGGATTGTTTTACGCCAGAATCCGTAAATTTCTGGTGGATACCAAGAAGAAGGATGAATGTTCCGTTGAACGGACGTCTGGTGGCGATCATATTTTTAAACCCTGATATATAATTTGACAATGAAGTCTATAATAAAATGTTTTCTGTCTTGCTCATCCTCCGTAGCGCTGCTTGCGACCTTTTCCTCTGTTATTGCATTGCCTTCGTCCGCCGCTTTTCCAACAGATTCGCAAGAATTGAAATTCAACAAGGATTCTGACATTGGAGAATTAAAAAAACTTCTTCAGCAAGGAGAACTCGTAAAATTTTACCAAACAGCCCACACCCATATGGGGCAGCTTGAGTGGAGTGACATCAGAGGGGGAGTTTCCCCGGACAAGCTGGATCGGTTATTGTTGATTGCCCGGATTACTTCCGCTGCTCCTCTGTTTGGAGAGAACGAAAATACACCGTTTGAACAAATGACGCAGGATTTCGCTTCGGCAGGAGATATTCGTCTTAAGGGAAAAGTTATGAAAAACCTACTCATCATTTCCAAAATCAATCTCAAGCAAAAATGCTCTGCCGTGAGAAAGAAAGAAGTGGGGCAGCTTTGCTCCATTTACGCGGCAACGATGCTGAAGATGATGAAAGAAGCCTACATTCCTGATTTTGAAGGCTGGAAGAAAGAAGTTATGGAGAGAAAAACGGCGGTTTGGAGCAAAGAGTTTAACGCCAGGTGGGAGTCCTTCCTGAAAGAAAGAGACGAGAGAGTGGAGAGAAAAAAGAAGGAACTCTCCATACCATTCGAACAGAGAATGCGACGGCAAAAAACGGAAGAGGAACGGATAAGAGACAGGGAATTTGGAGAGAAAGACGCTGCCTTCATGCAGGAAGCCAGGGAAAAATGGAATAAACGAATGAATCTTGACGTCAGCCTTTCTATGATGGATGGCCGAAACTCCAAAATCAAATCATTCCTCAAAGATAAGGGAGGATCCTTATTGCGCATTCTGTTGGACAACTACCCCGGCAAAGCCACCGAAGTGTTTAAATACCTGAAGCTGGCAGGGTATGAGGAAGGAGAAATGATGGAGTTTATTGACCGGGAAATGGGAAAAAACAAGGATACGGAGTTCCTGTATCAAAGTTCCTTGGGAAGAAAGTTCCTTAAAGAGAAAAAAGAGTAATTCTTTATAAAAAGTGCAATATGGATTCAACAGAGTTGTCAGGAATGATTTTTATTGTTCCTGTCCAGATGTTTTTCTTTCTTCTTCCTTTTCTTAAGTTCTCAGCTGAATAGGATATTCTCCATTTGAAATGATTCAGGAACGAACTTTCGGCGAAATCCATGTTTTTTAATCCTGATTTTATGATTGACCGAATTTTCAGTTTTCTGTCTTGCTCATCCTCCGTAGCGCTGCTTGCGACCTTTTCCTCTGTTATTGCATTGCCTTCGTCCGCCGCTTTTCCAACAGATTCGCAAGAATTGAAATTCAACAAGGATTCTGACATTGGAGAATTAAAAAAACTTCTTCAGCAAGGAGAACTCGTAAAATTTTACCAAACAGCCCACACCCATATGGGGCAGCTTGAGTGGAGTGACATCAGAGGGGGAGTTTCCCCGGACAAGCTGGATCGGTTATTGTTGATTGCCCGGATTACTTCCGCTGCTCCTCTGTTTGGAGAGAACGAAAATACACCGTCTGAACAAATGACGCCGGATTTTGACTTAAAAAATGATATTTCTCTCAAAGGGAAAGTTATGGTAGATCTGGTTATCATTTCCAAAATCAATCTCAAGCAAAAATGCTCTGCCGTGAGAAAGAAAGAAGTGGGGCAGCTTTGTTCCATTTACGCGGCAACGATGCTGAAGATGATGAAAGAAGCCTACATTCCTGATTTCGAGGGCTGGAAGAAAGAAGTTATGGAGAGAAAAACGGCGGTTTGGAGCAAAGAGTTTAACGCCAGGTGGGAGTCCTTCCTGAAAGAAAGAGACGAGAGAGTGGAGAGAAAAAAGAAGGAACTCTCCATACCATTCGAACAGAGAATGCGACGGCAAAAAACGGAAGAGGAACGGATAAGAGACAGGGAATTTGGAGAGAAAGACGCCGCCTTCATGCAGGAAGCCAGGGAAAAATGGGACAAATGTAGGAATCTTGCCAATATATTAAGTATCATGGAAGATCGAAACTCCAAAATCAAATCATTCCTCAAAGATGGAGGAGGAGGTTTATTACGAATTTTGTTGGACAACTACCCCGGCAAAGCCACCGAAGTGTTTAAATACCTGAAGCTGGCGGGATATGAGGAAGGAGAAATGATGGAGTTGGTTGATCGGGAGGAGGGAAAAACCGAAGAAACGGAATTTTTGTATCAAAGCCCGTTGGGAAGAAAGTTCCTTAAAGAGAAGAAACAAAAGAAATAATTACTGCCAGAGCGCGGAATCATGATATTTTTAGTTTGCAAGGATATTTTATCTTTTTGAGATTCCTTCTCTCTTGCCAGATCACCTTTCATCCTTCATAATAAAAAAAGCATGAATACTTTCGTTTCTCTTTGCCTGGTCGGGAGCCTCAGCCTGGGTTCCCTTTGTTATGCGCAGTACATGGATAACGATGCCAAGAAGAAGGTAATCAAGGATTTGGATAATTTGCTCGCTCTGAACAGGTCTGCAGAAACCAAGGTAATCAATGCCGCTATCAGCAAACTGAATTCCGCCGGCAGGGATCCCGGCGCCGCATATGACCTGCTGATTCAGTCCAAGAAGTTTCTGATGGAAACGGAAAAGGAGAAGGACAAGAGCCAGGGGAAGAGCACCAAAATCGCCTCCAATTCCATGAAGGACTGGATGGACCGTGAAGCGAAGAAGTACCAGGATAAAAATGCCCGCAAAGGATTAATGCTTCAATATCAATGGGGAGTTCTCGTCCTCAAGGCTCGTCTTAAGGAAAATTTAATGAACGCCACCTCCCATTCCACCGGAGGAACAGCGGAGGAAACCCTGGACGTTACGGAGTTCCAGAAGCCGGCCATGGATTTGCTGAATGCCTACCTGTCCGCCTGCTCCGACCCTGATTTTGTCGAACCTTCCTCTTCCAAAAACAACAATGGAGCAGCCGGAAGAGCCGGCGCCCGTATTGCGGAACAATCCGTCCTTAATACGGAAGTGGGGGAGGCCCTGGGCATCAGCAGCATGTCTTCCAAGGCTTTCCCGGATTCCATGAAAAACCGGGATGAAATTTTTGACAAGCTGTTTTTCACCGGATACCGGAAGACCCGCAATCTTCCCGCCCTCAGGCAGGCGTGGAACAAGAGAATTTCCATGGAAGTGGCTCTGGGAAAAATCAGCCATGCCATTTCCTCCGGCAAGAAATCCGGCATGCAAGGCCGCATCGCCAATGCGTCCGAAGACGAATTTGATGAGCAGGGAGCCGCCGTTCTGGATCGTTTGCGCTGGCGCTGCGAACTGGATTGCTTCGACTTGGGAGACCAGGCAAACGCCACGAGGAATATGATGACGCTGATCCGGACGACGGTGGATCCCGTGCGCCGGGAACAAGGTATCCGCACCCTCCGGGATAAACTGGTTCAGAGCATGAAGAGCTTGATGGATTCTCCGGAAGAAGAAAGCATGGCTGACGGTTCCTCTTCATCCTCTGCACCGCGTCCTGCCATGCGTTCCTCCAAAAAGAAGGCTCCCTCCACCACGATTACGACCAGCCGTGAAATGGATGATCCCGGAGCCATCGGAACTGATGTGCCGAAGCCTCCCAAGCCGGCCCCAGCCCGGAGTGACGATTTTTTTGAAGACATCTGACTTTCTTCAGACAAAAGATGTTGCCCGAACGGCGGTTTCCCTGTTCATGGAATGCGCAGAGCATCCTTGACGTCCGGAGCCGCCGTTTTATACATTAAGGGCATGTATCAGCCATTTCAATTTTTCATGCCCGCGCAAATCTTTTTTGGCGCGGGTTCTTTGGACAATCTTGGTTCCGCTCCCCTGCCCGGCACCAAGGCCCTGATCGTCATCGGCGGGTCGTCCGTCAAACGCCTCGGGTATCTGGACCGCGTACAGGCTCTTCTGAAAAAACAGGGAGTGGAAAGCGTTGTTTTCGATAAAGTGCAGCCCAACCCCGTGGTGGAGCACGTAATGGAAGCCTCCTCCCTGGCCAGGGAAACGGGCTGTGATTTCGTCATCGGCCTGGGCGGGGGCAGCAGCATGGATTCCGCCAAGAGCATCGCCGTGATGGCGGCCAATCCAGGAACCTACTGGGATTACATCCAGGGAGGTTCCGGCAAGGGGCTTCCCATTCCCTGCAAACCTCTTCCCATCGTCTGCATCACCACTACGGCGGGAACCGGAACGGAGGCGGATCCGTGGACCGTCATCACGAAAGAGGACACGCAGGAGAAGATCGGTTTCGGGTTCAAGGGTACTTTCCCCACCATGTCTATCGTAGATCCGGAGTTGATGCTTTCCGTACCTCCCAAATTAACGGCATACCAGGGGTTTGACGCTTTGTTCCATGCCGTGGAGGGATATATGGCTACAATCGCCTCCCCCATGGGGGACATGTTCGCGCTCCAGGCTATTGAATACATTGCCAAATATCTTCCGCGCGCCGTAAATAACGGGGATGATCTGGAAGCGCGCGCCTATGTGGCGCTGGCCAATACCTATTCCGGGTTTGTGGAAACCATTTCCTGCTGTACGTCGGAACATTCCATTGAACATGCCCTCAGCGCCTTCCATCCTTCCCTGCCCCATGGCGCGGGGCTAATTATGATTTCCTGGGCCTACCATGAAGCCTATGCTCCCTCCTGCCCGGAACGTTACGCAAGAGTTGCCGCAGCCATGGGACAGGAAGCCTCCGTGGACGGTTTCCTGAACGGCTTGAACAGCCTGAAGGAAGCCTGCGGCGTAGACAAGCTGAAGATGTCCGAATTCGGCATTACACCGGATTTATTTGACGAATACGCCAAAACGGCTTTTTCCACCATGGGCAATCTGTTTGAGCTGGACCGTTGCAAGTTGACTCCGGCGGACGTGGTCAGCATCCTGGAGAAATCCTATTCCTAGGAACAAACTTCCGGGGCTATCGCCCGCAGGGAATATCCCTGCGGGCGCGAGAGATTTAGCTCAGCCGCGGCATTACCAAGACGAACGCGGCGCGTATGATTCCGATTTCCTCTACGCTTGCGGAGCAGCTGAACTATTTCAAAGCAGAGGTTTTTCCTGCAGGAGATCTGATGAGCCAATGGTTCCTCTTTGATAATAGCCTTGCGTGTGGAATCTCCGGGTATCAAGCCTTCAGCCCCCCTTTATCAGATGGTGGAAATCCATTGTCGTTTGTCTCTCACGCGTTGCCGCATAGTCGTTGATAATTTGTTGAGAGCTCACTTGTCCAAAAAAGCAGCAATAGAATCCTGCTCAGACTTACAGGGAAACGGGAATTCCATATTGGCTTAACATGTTGCCTGAGATTTCAAAAAAGGTAGAACCAGATGCAATCCTTTCGGATTTCTCCTTAATCATTTCTCCCATAAAATAAATGAAATAAGAATTTGCCCTACTCGTAAGTAAAGAGTAGGGCTGTATGAGCTGTCAGAATTCTAACAGAGCAATTTTGAAGTCCTAGTTGCGTGATTCGTCTGATACTGCGTTCAACATACCGCGACCCTCCGTCTCTGCAGGTGCGTACCAATCAATATCTCCCTCCCAGAATGAGGGTTATTCAAGGGTTTCCCCTTGGCTCTTTTGCAGGAAATCTGCATTTCCGCCTCATGTCAGCGTAAGCATCATGACTTACGGGAGGTCAAAACCGCCGTTTGTGATGAAATCCCGGAGTATTTTGTCCAGTTTCATGGCCACTTTGGGTGGGGGTAATGGAGTGTGAGACCCGGTTTCGAAGTAGGCTTTGGCCTTTTTCTTATCCGCTGTAGCTTTCAATGCATCAAAGCGGCCAAAATCGTTGATGTTCCCCTCAGTCACCCGATGAGACATCATGCCGCGCAACAATGTTTCATCCAGACCAAACACGGCGGCAAAGCGGTGTATGCGGTCGTCCTGGGCTTTTGCCATGTACTCGGTCACATAGTCACGGAAAGTCTTGCCCTCTACAGGGACAACATCACCACGCTTAATGTCGTGCAGGAAAATATCGGCATACTTCTGCTCTTCTTGGGAAAGGAACGCAAAGGACTTATGCAGTTCCTGCTCCGTCTGCTGCAATTCCTCCTCGGTAGCATTGCCCAGTAGCTTCCTAAACTTTTCAAATCGGGAGTTCATGTAATCATTGTCGATTGCGCCGGTGGATATCGGGATAGGGAAGCCCGGAATGTCGTAAGGTACATCTGGCACATGGCCATCGCTCTCACCTCCACCGCCGCCGAACAGCTCGTTGTAGCGCACGCTGAGAACATTGAAGGTGTGTTCATCCAGAGCAACCTCCATCGTGGAGTCTGCAAACTGATAGATGCGCTTATCCCAACGGAAGCCTTGAATCTTTGCGGCTTCCATGCGGGCATTCAAATCCCGGAACAGCCGTGCGAACTTCTTGCATTCTTCCGGCTCCGCAGGCAAGTGGGAGAAATCCTCAATTCCGGCCTGATGAAACAGATCAGAAATATCCTGATAGATAGTATTGAGCAATTCCAAATTCCTATTCAGTTTCTCCACGAACAATCCCAAAGGTTTATCGCCGGAGTACAGCTTCACCGCCTGCTGAACGTTGCGCTCCATGGTATGCGGCTTCCGGTAATAGCGGATGGTGCCGAAAGGCTTATCCAGACCAAACAGGCGATTGGTGCGGGAAAATGCTTGGATGAGGTTTTCATAGTAAAGCATCTTATCCAGGTAGAGCGTGTTAATCCACTTGGAGTCAAAGCCCGTGAGCATTTGATCCACCACAATGAGCAAATCCAACTGCTGCTCCGGCGATTTGTCGATACGCTCGTATGGCCGTTTATGCGCCAACCTTGCAGCAATGTCTTTTTTCATTCCGGCAAAGGTAGGAATCGAAAAATCCTGTCCGTAGCGAGCGTTGTAATCCTTGATGATTTCAACAAGCCCTTGCTCTTTCATCAGGCCATGGCCGTTGTTGTCGATGTTCGCGTCAAAGATGGCGGAGATTTTCAGGTGCGGGGCTTCTGCTTTCAGGCGCCGGTAGTACTGGACTGCTTCCTGAATGCTGGCTGTGGCAAAAATAGCATGGAACTTGCCATTATGGCTCAAGACTACCCAATTTTTCAGAATGTCCGCGATGACAGCCTGTTGATGCTCCTCTCTTTCATATTGGCTGTTAGGCAGATAATGCTCGATGCCGTGCTTCGTTCCCGTTTCATCTTCATACACCGCCGGCATGGGCAACCCCATGTAGTGCTGAAACACGGCGGCTTTCGCCGGGGCTGCGTAGGCTTCCTCTACTGTGTGCGCTTTCGCTTTTTCCAAGGCAACAGCCGTTTTCAGCTCGCTGTCCTCATAGGTTAAGACCTTGTAGGGGTCAAAGCCCAGGACATTCTTATCCCGAATTCCATCGGCAATACTGTAGCGGTGCAGCTCATCTCCGAAAACCGTCGTCGTCGTATTGTCTTTCTTTTGGTTTTCCTCATGTATGGGAGTTCCGCTAAAACCAAAGAATATGGCTCGCGGGAAGGTGGCTTTGATGTTGATGAGCATATCACCGAACGTGGAACGATGGCATTCATCCACAATGAACACGATGCGCTTTCCGCTCATCAGTTCGATGTCAGCCGCTTTCAGTCCGCCCTCTGCCTCATTCTTAATGTTGTTCATCTTCTGAATGGAGGTAACAATGAGCGTATCGGAAGGGTTGCCGCTTTTCAGTTTTGTAACAAGTTCGCCCGTGTTTTCCGTTGCCTGAACATCCAGACTGTCATCGGCAAAGCCCCGGTATTCTTTCAGGCTTTGCGTTCCCAGTTCTATTCTGTCCATCAGGAAGATAACCTTGTCCGCGTCTTTGGACGTGGCTATCAACTGGGCAGACTTGAAAGAGGTCATTGTTTTGCCTGAACCCGTGGTGTGCCACACAAAACCGCCAAGCTGGTTCCTCTCGTCCCATTTTGTTTGAGCTACCTTATCCGAAATTTTGCTGGCGGCAAAAAACTGATAGCTGCGCATGACTTTCAACACTCCGTCCGAATTGTCGGCAACAGTATAGAAGCCTATCATCTGGTGCGCCATGGGGATTGACAACAGGGTGGAAATAACGCTTTTCCAGTCATTAACAGGCTCGTTATCCACATCAGCCCAATGGAAATAGTAATCCGGATTAAAGCGCCCGTCTATTCCGGGATTGGCGAAATACAGCGTTTCTTCCGGTGTCATGCCAACAAATATCTGCACAAGCGAGAACAGCCCGCTAAAGACGCCCTCTGCCGTGTATTTCTCTATCTGACGGCAGGCCTGACTCACCGGAACGCCGCTCTTTTTCAGCTCAATATGAATCACGGGCATGCCGTTAATCAACAGCATCAAATCCCCGCGCCTATTATTGAGCAAGGGGGATGCCGTGGGAAACTTGGGCTGCTGCACAATCTGGTATCGGCTTTGCCCAGCGGCTATTTCCCTGCGGTCATAAATCTTGAGGGAAACCTCCTTGCCGTAGTGTAAGGTATCAGCCTCGTTATCGCGCGTAATCGTCACGTTTTGGCCGTTGATAAAACCGTTCAGCTTCAACGGCGATTTGAGCATGGCGATCTGCTCCAGAATTTGCAGCATTTCACCCTCCGTTAAAGGACAATTATTCAGGCTGTCTATGTCCCGGTTGTTCTCGAACAGGATGTCAGCCCAGTTTTGGATAAGCTGCTTTTCCGTGTAGTTTTTCAATACTGCGCTTTCCCATCCGTGTTCGGACAACATCTTAATGACGGCTTCCTCAAAGGCGCTTTCCGTTGTAAAAGTCATAAAATCTCCTTTCAATTAAACAAACATTTTTTCCAGACAGGCTTTCTTGATGTTTTGCAGTTTTTCCAACTTACGCTGATGAAGGGTGATGAGGTGGTCGATGTTCCTAAAAAATATGGCAATTAACTTTTGCTCTCGATGGGAAGGAAAACATCCATACCTTTCAATCAATATCGTGTAATGCCGCTTATATCCTTCAGGGATTGGTTTGTATCGCTCCAAGAGGAAATAAAAAAAATCTCCATCTAGAACTCTTGCTGTAAGGAGTCTTGTGCCATCAGTGGCTACAAAAAAGGGCTTTTGTGGTTTGTAGATTGAAACTGTATGGTCTCCGAAAATCGTTATCTTTGCATAATCTTCACAAGGGATTCCGTTTCCATATCCAATAATAGGCTCACTTCCTTGTTGGATAATTTCGAATTTTCCGTCAGGTTCAGGTGATGCTATATACTGCTTAAACGGAACAGACTCTACCAAATCCCCCAGCTTCTGCCGTTCCCATGCGTCAGTAAATCCGGCAAAGCGAACTTCGGGGAAAAGCTCACCATTTTTCGGGAACATTTTGTCCAACATCGATTTTTTGATGTTAAGGAGCTTTTCATACTTACGCTGATGAAGGGTGATGAGATGGTCGAGGGAGGCAAACAAGGAACCGATTCTTTCTTGCTCTTGCTCAGAGGTCGCCGCAATATCTTGTTCTTCCAAATCGCTTTTATTCAGATTTCCTATAGCTCCATTTCCTCCAGCAACGTTAGTGCGGATAAACGATGAGTACCAGGGTGCATGCATAAGAGCATTAACGAAAGCAGAATGCGTATACGGATGCGCGAGCAGCATGAACCCGCCGTGTACCATTTTACCCTTATCGTCAATAATCAAAGCATGCTTTCCGACTAATCTGCTTGAGCCATTAGCTGCGGTAATTAAAATGTCGCCTTTTTCAACAAGCGGGATGCACACAGCCGTCTCTTTTACATAAACATCATCCTCTGCTAAAACGAAAGAATCCTCATCTATATTTGACGAGCGCAATACCCTGATTCCAGATGTTGATATATCTCTTGGTGAATAGGTTAGCCCTCTTCTAAACTCCGCTAAATCCCCCAGCTTACGCCGTTCCCATGCGTCAGTAAATCCGGCAAAGCGGATAGACGGAATCAACGATTTCTCATTCATGGGCGCTTCCTCCGAGCAGGGATTTGAGTTCCTGAATGCCCTGCATATCGAACTCGTTGCCGGTCAATTCATCCAAAAGCGATACGAGAGAGGACTCTGTCTCAGCGATTTGGCTGTCTACCTCCGTGAATGTCGTTTCATATTTCCCAGCCAAAGCAAGGAGTCGGGCAATGAAATCGGCAATGACAGCGGAGGGCAACCCGGCCATGCTATCCAGCACGGGAGGAATCCACTTGAGCTTAATCATTTGCCTTGCCTGCTCATCCGTCAATTCCTCAATGGTCTTTTTGGTGAGGAGGTGGAGCGCGGTACTGTCCGCCTTGATTTGTTTCTTGAGGGATTTTTCCTCATTATTCAGGGCGTTCACCTTTCGCAGGACGGCGAGCGTTTCCGGCTCAACCTCCATGCTCTTGATGGCCTTTGCAACCTCTTTCGGCACAAAGGCGTCGCCCTCATCATTGACAAAGGGCTTGTCCTTATCCTCCTCGCTCAGCTCATTCAGCAAGGATTCATACTCTGCCGCGAGTTCACTCAAGCGGGCTTCCCTGGCGTTCAGCCTGGCTAGGTCTGCGGCGAGCAGGGTTTGCTGCACCAGGGCAAAGGGAATAATGTGTCCAATCCAGCCGTCCTGCACCTCCTGCTTTTTGCCGTCCTTGGTTTTAACGACCATGTTGGGGTCAACCTGTTTGGAAGAAGCAAAGCCCTCAGTCCTGATAATCTCCAGGTCCACGGCAATCTTTTTCCACTCATCATCCAGCAACTGGTAGGCTTTGTATTTGTCTATCAGGGGAAGCCCGTTCAGGCGAGAGAAAACATCATCACTGATGATGGATTTTTCTCTGGTGATATTGAGCGTTTCCATACCATCGAGCAATCGGGTGGTGAGGAATGCTTCAAAATCAGCAAAAGAGGAAGCGTAGCGAGCGGTAAATGCCGTAACATCAGCGGCGTCAAGAACGGACGACTTGAGGTTAGCCACGTTCAAGCGGCAATGAGCCTCGCCGGAAGCGGTGAACAGAGCATCTTTCAGATGAGGGAATGCTGCCCAGTACTCATGAAAATCCGCCAGTTCAGACAAGGGGATGCCGCCAAACATGGTAGCGAAAATATCCCAACGTTCGTTTTTGTCTGAGGAATCGACATAGCGCGGTATATTGAGGTTATAGTCATTGCCCCGGATTTCATCAAGGCTTACCACCTTGGCGAACTTCTCCACATCGGCGCGGGCAGAAACCACATCCACAATCTTCTTGATGTCGCACGCGCGGAGGACATTGTTCTTGCCCACCTTGGCAAAGCCCTTGGACGCATCCACAATCAGCACATCCGTATTTTCCCGTTTCTGCTTGAGCACCATAATGATGGTGGGAATACCGGTGCCAAAGAAAATGTTGGCAGGCAAGCCGATGATAGCGTCAATATGGTTGTATTCCACCAGATTCCTGCGGATAGCCCCCTCCGTACCGCCACGGAACAGGACGCCATGGGGCAGTACAATCGTCATGATGCCGTCAGGCTTGAGGTGGTATAGGTCATGCAGCAGGAATGCATAGTCAGCCTTGCCTTTCGGGGCAAGCCCAAAGCGGTAACGCGGGTCGCTTTCCTTGTCTGCGGGATTCCACGATTGGGAATAGGGAGGGTTGGAGACAACAGCATCTACATAGAGCGGGTCATAGGTGTTAACCGGGTCGTTATCATCAAAATACGGCCAATCTTCCTCCAGCGTGTCGCCGTTGCGCGTCACGATATTGTTCGGCAAAATCCCCCGCATTACCAGATTCATGCGGGTCAGGTTGTAGGTGTTTTCCTTAAGCTCCTGAGCGTAGTATTTGATGTTGTCTCCCCCGCCCATGTAACGCGCCACGCACTTGCCGATATTGATAAGCAGGGAGCCTGAACCGCTGGTGGGGTCATAAATCTTGATTTGCTGCCTGTCTTTAAGGTGGGCAGCCACGATTTCCGACATGAGGAGCGAAACCTCATGCGGGGTGTAGAATTCGCCCGCTTTCTTGCCCGCGTTTGCAGCAAAGTTGCTGATGAGGTATTCGTAGATAAACCCCAGGACATCATAATCCTGCCGCCCATCCATGGGGATATCCTTGATGAGATGCAAGAGGTCGCGGATGGCTTTGGTGCGGGCACCGGAGTTTTCCCCAAGTTTGGAGAGGCCTGTTTCCAAGGTGGCGAACACCTTGTCAAAGACCTTTTTGTGAGAGGGATTGATCAGGCGGCTGAAAGCAGAAAGAGCCTCCGTCACATCAGCGGCGTTGAAGTCGCTGCCCTTGTCAATCCATGTAGAAAAGAGGTGTTTATAGGAGATGAAGTAACCTACATTGCTGCGGATATAGTCAACCGTCTCCGCGTCATCTTCCGTAACATGGGGCAAATCATCGTCTGTCCAGTCGTTCTCTTTCAGGAACTTGACTTCCTTGTCGGAAAGGAACTTGTAGAAGATGAAGCCGAGAATGTAGTCCTTGTATTCATTGGCTTCAATTTTGGAGCGCATTTTGTTGGCAGACTCCCAAATCTTCGATGCAAGCTGTTGTTTGTTCATAGACAGGGTTGAACAGTATACACATATCTTCCCAAAAGTCCAGCGACAGGCCCATCAGCAATTCCATTTTTTCCGCTTGCAGCGTGGTCTTTCCTCATTCGTTCTGCGTCAAGGAAGCATCGAGCCTCGTTACCACCGAATTGACAGCGTTTAAACCACCCCTGAAAAACAGCGCGGCTGCCGGGTTTCCATGTTTTTTCTTTACCGGGCGGACAGATAGCCCAGGCCAATGGCAAGGAGCCCCCCGGCAAAGCTGATGAGAGTGTAAAGGAAGAAGGCGGAGAAGTTCCCTTCCTTCAACAACAGGAAGGATTCATTCATCAGCGTGGAAAAGGTGGTGAAACCGCCGCACAGGCCTGCGGTAAGAAAGAGCCGCGTTTCCGTATGCACCAGGCTCCGGTCGAACAAACCGTAGAGGCAGCCCAGGATAAAACATCCCAGCAGGTTGACTGCCGCCGTGCCCCAGGGGAACGAACTTGCCGAAGTGACCTGGACGAACCGGGCCAGCAGGAAACGCAATACACCGCCCGCAAAGCTTCCCAGGCCCACTATCATCAGCATTTTCATCATATAGCGGCTTTTTCTATGTTTTAATGGGGAATAAAGTTTCGGAGCAGCTGCCGAAATCCGCCGGGAAAGACGGACTGCGGCTTCTTGTCCATGAAAGGGTTGCTGGCTGCGTTCCCGAAAACTGGTTTGGAAACGTTCGTGTCGCCTGGTGACGCCCTTTAACCGGAAACAAGACTTCTGGCCTGTATGCCGGCAGAACCTATTTCTTTTAAGCGTGTGCGGGTAAAATACCCTGTTTTTTCCATATCGCCAGCCTTTTTGTTCTTGATTGCAGGGTAAAACCGTATTTCCTTTTTTCCATGTCCCTGCCCCTTCTCGTTACCGGAACCATCGGAATTGATACCATCCTGACTCCCGGCGGCAGGGCGGACGGCGTTCTGGGAGGTTCCGTTTCCTTTGCGGCCGTGGCCGCCCTTTTGTTTGCCGACCGCGTGGATGCCGTCAGCATCATCGGAGAGGATTTTCCCGCCCATTATGAAGCGGCCCTTGAGGCCAAAGGGGTGTGCATGAAAGGAGTAGAACGCAAGAAGGGGCCTTCTTTTGCCTGGACCGGGGAATATTTTGACAATATGAACAAGCGGAGAACCGTTTGTGCCAATGATGCCGTGATGCTGGAATGGAATGTGCACGTTCCGGAGCCTTTGAGGAACCATCCGGTGCTGGTTTGCTGCTGCATGGTTCCGGCCCAGCAGCTTAAGTGCATGGAACAATGTCCGGACGCGGCGCTGGTGCTTTCCGATTCCATGGACAAGTGGCTGCGCCGCCAGCCGGAATTACTGGATGCCGTGATCAGCCGTTCCCATATCACCATGATGAATGAGGATGAGGCGAAGGAATATGCCCAGGCGTCCACCGTCATGGAAGCCGGGGAATTCCTGCTTTCCAAAGGCGCCGCATACGCAGTGGTGAAACAGGGGGAATACGGGGCCACTCTTCTGGGACGGGATGCCGGCGGGAATCTCCGGATTTTCCGTTGTCCCGCCTATCCCCTGAAAACGCTGGTGGACCCAACCGGCGCGGGGGATACGTTCCTGGGGGCTCTGGCCGGCTATTTGTCCACCCTGCCTCCCGGCCTTCCTCCGTTTGAGGAAGTGAAGAGGGGGATTGTGTACGGGACGGTGGCGGCCTCCTTCACCTGCGAGTCCTTTTCGGCAGACGCCCTTCTTTCCATGACAAAAGAGACCTTTCGCCGCCGTCTTGAAGAGTATGCGGAGATGTGCCGACTGCCAGACATCCGGCTCTCTTCCGCAAGTGCCTGTTAAGAAGGAATCAGACCTCCTGAAAAAGAGGGGATGCCGTCTTTGATGGTTCGTTTTCCGGTTTCCGTTTATGCGGACTGTCCGGAATTTCCAGGTAAAAAAGGCCCGGACGCGGAACATGAAAAACCCCGGCGTGGCTTGCACGGCCGGGGTTTCCGTAAAAACAGGGGATGCAGTCGGCAGGATCAAGCATCCTGAAGGCCGAATTTAAGCTCGGCTTCCGAAACCACCTGGCCGTTCACCAGACAACGAGCCGTCGCCTGGCCGATGTTTCCGCGCATCTTGGTCAGTTCCGCTTCAATGATGAGCGTATCGCCGGGAACCACGACGCGGCGGAATTTAACCTTGTCCGCACTCATGAAGTAGCCGAGCTTGCTGGCATTGCCGGGCTGGCGCAGCATGACGATGGAGGCTACCTGGGCCATGGCTTCCACCTGGAGAACGCCCGGCATGACCGGATGTCCCGGGAAGTGGCCCTGGAAAAAGAGTTCATTCATGGTCAGGTTCTTCAATCCCCGGCACTTGGTTTCTCCTTCAAAACCGATAATGCGGTCCACCATCAGGAAGGGATAGCGGTGCGGCAGAAGGCTCATCACTTCGTTGATGTCCAGCACGGCGTCTCCGTATGGAACATTGACGGGATTGGGGGCCATCTGCTGGTTGCGGTGGTGTTCCTTTTTGAGCTTGGCCGTAAGTTCGGTGTTCGGGCCGTGGCCCGGCTTGATGGCGATGACGTGGCCCAGGATGGGTTTGCCGCACAGGGTCAGGTCTCCAATAAGGTCCATGGCCTTGTGGCGGGCAAATTCATTGATGAAACGCATGGGCTCCTTGCTCATGAGCTCCTCGCCGCGGATGACCACGGCGTTTTCCAGGCTGCCGCCCTTGATGAGGCCCTTCTCCAGCAGGGGCTTGATGTCTTCGTAGAACGTAAAAGTGCGAGCCGGGGCCAGTTCCTTTTCATACGTTTCCGGCGTGATAACCGAGTCAAAGTACTGGGTAATGCGGTTTTCCGGCCCCACGCAGGTGACGGAAACGCGGAATTGCTTGGAGGGGAGAATGGTCAGGATGGAACCGCCCTTGGTTTCAATGGTAACGGCCTCGCGCACTTCCAGATAGCGGCGCGGCACATCCAGTTCCACGATGCCGGCGCTCTTGATCAGCTCTACGTAGGGGGCTGAGGACCCGTCCCCGATGGGCGGTTCATTGGCGTCCATTTCAATGACGGCGTTGTCAATGCCCATGCCCGTGAGGGCGGAGAGAATATGTTCCACGGTATGCACTTTGACGGAACCTTCAGCCAGGCTGGTGGCGCGTTCCACAGTCTGCACCTTTTCCACGTCCGCGCTGATGAAAGGCTGGTCCGGAATGTCCACCCGGCGGAATTTAATGCCGAAGTCGGCAGGAGCCGGCTTCAGGGTCAGGGTAACGGGCTGTCCCGTATGCAAAGAGGTACCGGCCAGGGAGGCCGGAGAGCCGACAGTTCTTTGGTTTCCACATGCCATGCGGGGATGCTAGTGAATGAGCTTCCGTTTGGAAAGCACGAAATCACGGATTTTCCTTTAAATTCGGGGAAGAGGCGGCATTCCGGCGTGTCATCCCGGAAAGAAGAGGATAAAGGGCGCTTGAAAAAAAGCCGCTCACCCAGTAGTGATGTTCCATGCATATCACAGCAGGCCTCCGCATTTCCCGTGCGTTTATTCTCGGCGCCGGGCTGGGTACCCGCCTGCGCCCTCTCACCGGCATTCTGCCCAAGCCGCTGATTCCCTTTTTCCATGAGCCCCTTATTCTGCATTCCATGCGCCGATGCTACGATTGCGGCATACGGGAGTTCATCATCAACACCCACCATCTGGCGGCAGCCTGGGACAAGGTGTTCCCTGAACATTCATGGAACGGCTGCCCCGTTCATTTCAGCCATGAACCCGTGCTGCTGGATTCCGGCGGCGGCGTCAAAAAGATAGAGCCCCTGGCTTCCGCGGAAGAACCGCTGCTGGTGGTGAACGGAGACATGGCGGCCACATTTGACCTGGGCCGCCTGCTGGAGGAGCATTTGAGCCGCCGCCCTCCCGTAACGCTGGCCCTCCGCACTTCCGGAGACAAGAAGAACGTGGGATTTGATTTTTCTTCCGGCCTGGTGACGGATATGAGGCACGCCTTGGGCCGCGACCCCGGATCCTGCCAATTCACCGGCGCGTACTGTATGGAGCCGGAAATATTCCGACGCATCCCTTCCGGGGAAGCCGTTTCCATTATTCCCCTGTTTCTGGATTATATCCGGGAAGGATGCCTGCGCGGCATTCTGGCGGACGACGGGTTGTGGATGGACATGGGAACACCGGAGGCCTATCTTCAAGCCCATCTGGATTTCCCATCCCCCGCTCCGCGCATCCACCCCCGGGCCAGAGTGTCCCCCCGCGCCTTTGTGGACAGCCATTGCGTGATAGGCCCCGGAGCTGCGGTAGAGGACGGTTGCCGCCTGCAAGGCTGCGTTGTCTGGCCGGGCGTATGCGTGCCTTCCGGCACTTGCGCGGAACGCCGGATTTTCTATTGTTCCCCCACCGATTACTGACGATGCTTTTTCTGCGCCTGCTTCCCCTGATATTGTGCTTTTCCGGCCTGGTTCACGCAGAACACCGCGTCTTCACCAGGAAGGACGGATTTTTGTCCATGCGGGACAAGCTGAACGTGTATTTTTTCCGTTCTGATACGCACCGCCTGCTGGTAAGGGATGAAGGGAGCGTCAAAACGCCCCGGTACGGCTCCCTGGACAAGGCCATGAGGAAAAGCCCCTGCGTGGCCGGAGTCAACGGAGGATTCTTCAGCGCAGACGCGGGGGGAACTCCCCTGGGCCTGGTCGTCCAGGACGGCAAACGGCTTTCTCCGCTGGCCACGGGGTCCTTCGCTGTTTCCGGTGTCGTTTACGAAGGAGGCAGAGACGGATTAACCCTGGTCCGCAGTTCCGTGCTGAGGCGCATGAGAAGACTGCCGGCCATGCAGGCGGCTATCCAAGGGGGGCCCTTTCTGGTGGAGAACGGCTCCGCCGTAAAAGGGCTTAACGCGCAGAAGTCCACCTACCGCACCTTCATTGCCACGGACGGCGGCAGGAGGTGGTGCATCGGCGTTTCCTCCTCCCTGACTCTGAAGGAGCTGGCAGCCTGGCTGGCGGCTCCCGGGGCATTGGGGAATTTCCGGGTGGAAACGGCCCTGAACCTGGACGGCGGCTCTTCTTCCGCCTTCTGGTGCCATGAAACAGGCATTTCCTACCCTGCGTTCAAACAAGTCAGGAATTATCTGGGCGTAGCCCCCGTGGAACACCGGTAAACTCCGTTCTCCACGGGGCCATGGACGCGTTTCCCTGCGCCTATCCTGCGCAGCAACAGAGCCGCGAACACCAGGAAACAAACCAGGACGGCCCAGTCGCCCAGCATGGCGTACAGGGTTATTTTCGTACAGCCCACAGGCAATGTGGCAGCCATCACCCCTCTGGTAAACGGTGAACCGGAGGAATCCCGCAAATCCGCAATAACCGCGCCGTTGGGGGCCAGAGCCACGCTTACGCCGGTATTGGCGGCACGGACCATGGCACGGCGCAGCTCAATACACCGGAACGCCGCATTGCGCCAATGCTGTTCGTTGGCGCAGGAACGGTTGAACCACCCGTCATTGGTCACGTTCACCATCAACTGGGGCTCCTGCCGGATGAAGCGGCGCACCCAGCTTCCCACAACATCTTCAAAGCAGACAAGAGGGATGACCCCCACCGTAACGGAGCTTCCGGGACGGATGGGCACGGGAACGGGGCTGGAGGAACACCCGGGCGTATAATTCAGTCCCATGGCGGTTCCGGCGGAAGCCTCGAAGGCTTTTTCCAGAAATGGGAATGTTTTCCGCATAGGGATGTATTCGCCGAAGGGGACCAGCATGGCCTTGGCGTGCAGCCGGGCTGTGGAATAATCCCCCTCAAAGACGGTAAGACAGTTGTAAGCCCGCGCCACACGCCCTTCATCAGACAGATAGATATCATCCGTGCCCGTCAGCAGAATAAAATTGCATATCCCGTTCCGGAGAGCCTGGACGTAATCTTCTTCCGCGCTCAGAAAGTTGACATTGTCCTGGTTGGAGAAGCGTTCTCCCGTGGCATCACGGTAAAACGTGGAAATGGGGAAGGAACTTTCCGGCCAGATTACCCAGGCCGGCATATCCAGGGAGGCTTCCGCGCCGTCTTTGACCGCCTGTTCCAGAGCGCGGTTTTGAAGATCCAGCATTCCCTGTTCCGTCATGTCCAGCAAAGCCCGGTAAATGTTCCTCCGGTTGGCCGGGTCCCATTTTTCCTTCTGGCTCAGATTCAGCTGCACGGCCATGACGGGAACGGTGAATCTGCCGTCGCCCGTGGCTTCGGCAGACTGGGCGGAGTAACGGGCCGTCCAGACCACGCCAGTGACAAACATGGTTAAAAGAACCGCCACCAGTATGAAAAAATCCCAGGGAACAGTACGCCTGCCTTCATGGATAATCATGGTTCCGGCCCGGCGGCAAACGCGCCAGAGCCAGACGGAAAAAACGGCCGGAATAAAAGCCAGCGCCGTTACTCCAAGGTATTCCGCCCACTGGGCCAGAGGATTGCCGTAAAGGGCCACGCCCAGATTGTTCCAGCCGAAGCCCGGTATCAGCCAGCCCCGCCCCCATTCCAGACATACCCATAAAGCGGCGCCCGCCAGAGCGGCGGAGGCGCTGGGCAGTATGTCGCCCAGGGCCCAGGTTTTCCAGGCGGCCCGGCGTTCCTTTGCCGTCAGCCTCGCATCGGGCAGCGGCCGGGCGTCCGGTCGGAAGAACACTCCCATGACCAGAGCCCAGAGGCCGGGAAACAGGCCTCCGTAAAAAATCATCAGGGGAATATAGCCCAGCGTGCTGACTTCATTGACCCACCAGAAGGAAATGCCGTAAAATACTACCCCAAACATCCAGCCATACAGGGCGTATGCCAGCATTCCCCTTTTCCCCTCCCGCCTGCGGCCGTACCACAGGGCTGTCAGCAAAGGCAGGAACCCTATCCATACGCATCCGCCCCAGTCCACCGGGATAAAGGCGCAGGCCGTCAGAATTCCGGAAAAAGCGGCCAGCAGCAGCCCTGCCCACACGGGCAGGAGACGAGGGAGGGAAGCAGGTGGGATATTCATCGTGAAAAGCCTTTTATTCCGGGAACGGGAATGCCGCCATTGTCCCCCATGCTGACTCATTCCTGCAACAAAAAAGATTGCAAAATTTACTCAAATGCGGAAATAGTGGGCGCAGTTCATACAACCCATCATACACAATGGCAGATATCGACGAAAAAACACCTCTAAACGTCCCCGGCAAATTTTACGTGGACAGTTCCTGCATTGACTGCGACCTTTGCCGCGAAACGGCTCCGGAAAACTTTGGACGGGATGACGATGAAGGAGTATCCTATGTCAAGAAGCAGCCGGACAACGACGAAGAGCTGAGCGCCTGTGAGGAAGCCCTGGAAGGCTGCCCCGTGGAAGCGATTGGCGACGACGGCGAATAATATTTCTCCATATATTATTTTAACCGCCCGGGGCTGTTGGCATTCAACGCTCCGGGCTTTTATTTTCCCCCATGTCCTCCCCCTGGTTTCCCTACACGCCGGACAGAGACCGTCCGGATCCCCACGCCTCCCCCGTCCGGTATGATTATCTTTCCCGTGACGAGCAGGAGGTGAGGCAGGCGCTGGCGGACTGGTTCCAGATATCCCCCGCCACCAGTGAAACACGTAACCTCCATACGGCGGAATCCCTGCTGGGGGATATTCTGTCCAGGCTTCCCCTGGACGGCGACGGGATGGATCCCGAATTGCTCCGGGCAGGATGGCTGAAAGCTGCGGGGCCATTCCTGGGCCAGCAATCCAACCTTCTTTCCATTGTCAAGGGAGTGGCCACCATCCAGGTGCTTCAACCAGCCATGCGCTACCATCTCCAGCAGTGGCAGGGAGCCCTGCTGGGAAAACTGAAGGACCAGTTCGGCAAGGACGCCGTTCATTCCATCCGCATAAGGATAGGATAATTTTATACTGCGTAAAATGTTTTCTTTTGCAATTTCCCTGTTTCTTTGAAAGATCATTCATCATCCACGTGTAATATTTGCCATGCGATTATCCCTTTCCGCGCCTTTGCTGGCTTCCGGCCTGATGCTTTGTTTTACCTCCTCCCATGGAGACTGGACATCCCCGCACCCTCTCCAGCAGGAAAAAGCCGCTCCGGTCCCACTGATTCCCTTCCCGTCCCAGGTGGACTGGAAAACGGGAACATGCCCTAAAAAGGCTCCCGTTTCCGTGAAAAAAAACGCGTCCCTGTCTAAGACGCTGGGCAAGGAAGGGTATGAACTGCGGATCCGCCCCAACGGCATTCTGATTAAGGCCGCTGACGATGCGGGCGTTTTTTATGCCCGCAGAACGCTGGACCAGCTGGGAGCCAGGGGAGATTACCCGTGCTGCGACATCAAGGACAGCCCCGCGTTCGCCATCCGGTGCTTCATGCATGACGCAGGCCGCCATTTCCGGACTGTTGAAACACTCAAGGCGGATATTGATGAAATGGCCCGGCTGAAAATAAACGCTTTTCACTGGCATCTGACGGATTACCCCGCATGGCGCATCCAGTGCAAAAAGTACCCTGTTTTGAATGATCCCTCCAAGAGGATTCAGGGACGGGACGTTAACGGCACCTACTCCTACGACCAGATACGGGACTTATTCCGCTACGCCAGGGAGCGCCATGTCCAGATTATTCCGGAAATCGATATGCCCGGGCACAGCACCTATTTTAAAAACTGCTTTGGCTTCCCGATGCATGATCCCAGAGGCATCAACATTCTGGAAGAACTGCTGGAAGAATTTTGCAGGGAAATTCCGGCGGAAATGTCTCCCTACCTTCATATCGGAGCGGATGAAATCCGCATTCCCAACGGAAAGCAGTTTGCGGACCGGATGGCGGCCAAGGTCAAATCCCTGGGACGGCAGCCCATCCAATGGGCGGGCAACAATGACCTGCCTGTGTCCGGAGACAGTTATGCCCAGCTGTGGAATGATGAAAATTCCGTAGGCCTGCCGGATCCAGCCAGGCAGAAGAATCCCTACTTCGACTCCACGGCAGGATACGTCAATTCCTTTGACCCCGGCATTCTGGTGCGCAGGAATTTCTTCCGCCAGCCCTGCGGAACAGCCAGGGGAAACAACCATTCCCTGGGCGTCATCCAGTGTCTATGGCCGGATACCCGGGTGGAGAACAAAAAAAACATTCCTGTCCAGAGCCCCCAGTGGCCTGCCATGTTCGCCATGGCGGAACGCAGTTGGAAAGGAATTCCAGAGGATGGTTCCCGTTTTGCCGGCAGTCTGCCGGAAAAGAACACGGAGGCTTATCAGGCCTTCTCTCTGTTTGAAAAACGCATGGAAGCCCTGGCCGGAAGCAGGCCTTTCCCTTACTGGAGGGATTCTTTCGTGGAATGGACGGTATTCGGCCCCGTTCCGCAGGACAGGCAGGAAGAAGTAAGAAATAACCTGCTGGCGGGCAAATCTCCCGCAGGACTGTCTTCCGTCCAGACGCGAGGAGGCAATTTGTATTTCCGTACCCGTGCGGGTGCGGAGGGTCTATTTTCCAAGACAAAACCGGGGAATACGGTCTGGGCGGAGACGACGTTTCACGCGCCCGTGGAGGGCACCATGCACGCTATGGTGGGGTTTGACGCTCCGGCCCGTTCCACACGGCGCTGTTCCGGAGTACCGGCTGCCGGGGAGTGGTCCCAGTGCGGCACCAGAATATGGGTAAACGGCAAGGAAATGAAAAATCCCCAGACTTACAAACTGGCAGGCCAACGGCGTTACGAAAAGCATACATGGAATTCGCCCGCTAATGAGATACCCTTTGACAACGAGGAATTCTGGTGGGCCCGGCCTCCTGTTCCCTTTCAAGTGAAGGCCGGGGAAAACAGGATCCTGATAGAACAACCGTACACAGGAGAATTCCAGTCGTGGGGAGTCAGCTTCATTCCGGTGAAAAAAGCGGGAGACCGCTGGATTGCCGACCCAAGCTATTATGCCAAACCCAGGAGAGAGAAACAGGATGACGTCTCTCCGGTGCCATAAAAGTAAACATGGAACACTCCCGGCGGAGCTTTCCGTCCGTTGTTCCAAAGGTCATTTTCCCCCGCTCATCAGGACGAGGGAACGGGGGAAATAGCGTTTGAGGAATACGTAAACGCTCCGCGCCATCATGTAAACCGCGGGAACCAGGCACCACCACGCCCAGGCAGGCCATGGGGAGGGAAAACAGCTCTCTACGCCCATCAGGGCTATCAGAACAAAAATATGGGAACAATACACGAAAAAGCTGCCGGACGCCCACCGGGCCAGCTTTTCCGACCAGCCGGGGCTGACGGCCTTTACAATAATTCCGAAGCTGAGGAAGGCCAGAACAATCAATCCGGGAAAAGAGTCGTCCGCAATCAGGAAAGAGTCCGTACAGCTTACCCAGACAAGACCCACGGAGGCTAAAAGAATGGAACCATGCACGGCAAGGGGCATGTTGCCCCAGCGGTTCAGACAGCCCGGTGCGGCGGACGCCAGCATAACGCCGAGCGCAAAATCCCCAAACATGTACGGACTGGGCCATGCCAGGGAGTCGTCCCACCGGTGCAGAAACAGGCAAAACAGGCCAAAGGCGTAAAGAGCTGGACGGAAACGGGAGAGCAAAAACGCAGCCAGGGTAAACATCATCAAGTCTCTCAGGAACCACATCGGGGTCAGCATGGGACATGTTCCCAGCCCAAACACGGAAGCCAGAGAACCAGGGGCAAGAGGCATGCCCGCCGCCAGCCAATAGGCCGCGCACCAGAAAAGATAAGGCCGCAGCAAAACCAGCAGGCGGCGCCCCGCCCACGTTCCGGCCCCCTGTTCATCAAGGCCGGAGGCGGAAAAATACCCCGCCAGCAGGAAAAACGTCGCCAGCGCCGGACCAATCAGCCATTGGTTGGGAGGAAACCCCATGGAAGGGACGTGCTGCATGATAACCACCAGCGTCGCCAGCAGCCGTGCAATCTCCACCCAGGGCAAACGAGGGTGAATTTCTTTACCGGACGCGGAGGAGACGGTCATGACAGCCCCATTCTGGATGATTGTTTTGAAAAAGCACTATTTTTTATTGATTTTATAGACGAAAAGCGGCCTTATCAACCTTCACAGGCATCGTATTATGGAAAATACCTGAAAATGATTTTTTTCTCATATTTTCATTTATGGCTTTATATTTCCATATGGGAAATAACACGCATTCCGAGCGCAAGGCTGCATCAATACACACTCCCGCACTGGATATTCCCGGATTTTGCCGAAACAGCTGCTGCCATATTGCAGGTGCTCCCGGATGGTTCTCCCATTGCAATTCCGTATTTTCCATTCATCAATGCCGTATGTCGCGAACGCCTCCCCTTCCCTGCCCGATGATTCGTAAAATCATCAGCGGCTCCTTTGGGGAATCAGGGCTGAAGCCGCCGCAAGGACCTGAAGGCCCACAAAAAGGAAAAACCAGAACCAGCCGCCTTCCACAAAACCGTAAGAGTGCAGGCCAATCCCCATGAGGTTGACACCGAACCACCCCCAGGCTGCCACGATATTTCCGAGCGAGGCAAGAACGAGGAAGCCTTGACAGGAACAGACGTGTAAAAGTCGGGCATGGAGGGAGCAGGAGCACCAAAGGAGTGTCATTAACGCACCGTTTTCTTTAGGGTCCCACCCCCAGAACCGTCCCCAGCTCATGTCGGCCCAGATGCCGCCGAGCATTGTCCCCAGAAAACAGAAGAAGAGCGCCACGAGAAGGATGCGATAGACTCCGCAGGCCCCGGCTTTCAGCCCCTTTTCACCCTGTCCGAAGAAACGGGCCACCAGATGATATGAGGCTAAAAACCCGGCAAAAAAAACACTTCCGTAGCCTATCATGATGGTCATTACGTGCATGGTGAGCCAGAAATTCGAATTGAGAACGGCACGCATCATGCCCATGGTATCGCCGCTGTAGGGCAAATTCATGGCTACCAAGAGTGATAGAAGGCCGGAAGCGCAGGCGATCGCGGCAACAGGAAGCTGACGGCGGAGGATATAAAGCGTCCCGCCGAATAATGAGGCTACCGCGCCCGCAAAGACGACCGAGGAATACAAATTGGTTACCGGGGGGCGCGATTGAATGTACATGCGGGCCGCAATGCCGAATAAATGCCATAATACCGCCATACACAGGAAGACCGTCGCAAAATGCAGCAATGTCTTCCGCCGCTTGAGAAACAGAGAGACCACGAAACAAACCAACGACATGTCGTAGAGAAGGAAGCCTCCCAAGAAGGGTTCGATAGCATTGACGCAATGCTCGAAATGCAGTTTGAAAGAATCCATGGGCAGTATTGACTCCAATTCCCCAGAAAGTTGACGCAGAGTCTCTGCCGCAGTAGATTCATCTCCGGCAGCATAGGCATCGCAGGCTGCGGCATAGGCTTTCAGGGCGGTCCACCCGGCGGGACTGAGATTTTTTTCGAGCAGAGCGGCAGCCGGGGTCAGGTAGCTTCCCTCATGAGGGATTACTCGCAGGGCCACATTCGGATCCGCTTCTTCTACCTGCACAAGAGCCTGGAGGAATTGAAAATAGCGATTGGCACGGTAAAGCCGGTCAAGCGAGGGATGGCGTTTTTCACGTTCAGCGGCTTCAAGCTCTGCTGAGGCTTCGGCCATAGCTTCATGCCATGCATCAAGCGTCCCCAAACAGCCCGATGTCCCCTCCAGGCGGAGAGCGAGCGCAACGCCGGCCTGCTCATAAACGGCGAGTGCGCCCAGTACGGCTTCCGCGGCATGGGCCTGAGGAGAATTTCCCCGCAGAGAGCCGCGCAGCAGGCCAGCCTTCTCAACTGCATCGGCATAGGAAAAATAACGGCCTCGTCCGCCAAGGAATTCGACCATATCCCTGTTATCCGAACGCAGAAAAGGTTCGCCGGCCATTTTTGCCGGGCTGGCGTTTAATGCCAGCAACCACTTCACCGGCCCGGTCCGAGAGCCTCCAAGATTCACCGACGTGCGGCCGCTTGCCAATTTAAGGGAATCCGCCGCTGCGCTTGAAACCGGCATCACTCGTCCAGCCTTCAGGCATGGCAGCGCGCCGGGTGAGGGCGCCCCTATGCCGTCAAATGAGGAAAAAGAACTACCAATCCTCTGAAACAGAGGCGATAACGCAATCGCAAGAGCAACGAAAAACGCCGTAAATAAAGTAATTTTACACTGCATGTTTTTTTCGGGCACGCAGGGTTGGGAGAAAAATCAGCAGCATGCCCGCAAATACGCCGGGCACCGATATCCACGGAAAAAAGCGCACCGGATTGTGTACGGCTGTGATTACACTCGTGCGGCCCCCATTGGCGTAACTGCTCTGGTAAAAAATCCAGCCGCCAAAGGAGACCGGAGCATTCATGCGAATAACCGTTTCCGTGCTTTCCCCGCCGCGCATAAAGCAAACCTCGCTTGAAAAGCTGCTGGGGATATCGCTTCCCGTCCATGTCCGGGCATCAAATTTTTTCAGCTTTACTGAAAAACCAAGGGGGATATTTTTTCTTCCATTCCCTTCGCCTGCCAGTATTTCGTGTGAGACCTCACCTGCATCCAGAACGAGTATTCCCTCCGTACGCAGAAAATACTGCAACGCCCCCGCCAAAATCAGTACTACCAGAAAGGCATGCGTGAGGATCAAGCCCACGCCGCGCAGTGTGAAGCGCGCACGCCGGAAAACAGACGCCGAAATATTCAGTACGGCTAATGCCCCTACGCCGGCGCCGCCGATCAGAGAAATCATCCCGAAGGAAAGGCAGCCCCAGCTTTCAAAATACCTGGCCTGTACAGCGGAAACACCGACAGACCGCGCCTCAAGAGTGCCGAGAAAAATGAGCAGCACGGCGTAAGCCATCAGCACGCACGCGAGACGGGGAGATGCCATCCACTGCAAAATTTTCTTCATCAGCAGATACTGAATGAAAAAGGGCCGCACGCCTCTGCCGCTCCAGCCGGGAAACGGAAGCATAGGGTCGTGCGGCCTGCTTCGTGATGAATAAAGACGGAATAATTATTTTTTGTCCGTAAAGGCAGCTTCCACTTCAGAGATCATCTTGTTCAGAGAAATGATGCCGCCGCCGGAAAGATACCATACCTGCGGGTCAAGCAGGATGATGGCGCCGTTTTTAGCCGCCTTCGTTTTATTCACAAGCACATTGTTGAGGACATTCGGATTTTTGGCCGAGCGGCCGATAGCTACCGAACGGTCCACCGCAAAGATGATATCGGGATTGAGCATGGCAATGTATTCATAAGTCACCTGCTGCCCATGAACCCCCACCTTGATGTTTTTATCAGCCTGGGCCACTCCCAGGGCATCGTGTACCAACCCAAAGCGGGAACCCGAACCGTAAGCGCTTACCTTGCCGTCGTTCGTAAGGAGAACGAGAGCTTTCTTGCCGCTGGCCTGGGCCTTGTCCTTCGTACGGGTTACGGCTTCATCAATGTTTTTGACGGCTTCGGCTGCCTTTTCGGGCACGCCGAACACATCACCCAGAAGCCTGATGTTTTTCTTGGCTTCCCCCAGCTGATCCTTGGCCAGAGTATCGACCAGGTAAACGGGGGCGATGGAGGAAAGTTTTTGATAATAATCCTGCTGACGTCCTGAAATAATAATCAAGTCCGGCTTGAACGCATTGATGGTTTCAATATTGAATTCCTTAACCGTTCCAAGATCCGTATATTGTTCTCCGGAGAATTTGGAGAGGTAAGGAGGAAGGAATTTTTTGGGTAAAGCCAGCGCGGGAGTGACGCCCAGTTCACCGATGGTCTCAAGCGAACCGTAGTCCAGCACGGCGACACGTTTCGGATTGACCGGAAGCTCGACCGTGCCCAGCGTGTGCGTGGCGGTGATTGTTTTGGCTTCATCTGCGGCGGCCATGGAAAGACCGGGAAGAATCAATGCGGCCAGAAATGCGGTGATTGTTGTTCTCATATTATTTGTTGTTGTTTGTTGTTTTGGGAATTTAAGGAAATTCTATTCATAGTATACGCATATCTTTTTATCACCATAGGGTTCTATGGCGATATCCATACCGTAAATATCGCGCAGCACATCTGTCCGGATGATATCTTCCGTCGGCCCTTGATGGCACAGGATTCCGTCCCTGAATGCCACCACGTAATCCGCATAGAAAGAGACAAAGTTAATATCATGAATTACGATGCAGATCGTCTTGCCCTGCTCCCGCACCAGGGAACGCAGCAGTTTCATTATGCGCGCCGCACGATGCATATCAAGGTTGTTCAAAGGTTCATCGAGAAAGATGTACTTCGTGTCCTGTGCAATGGCCATGGCAATATAGGCCATCTGCCGCTGGCCGCCCGAAAGTTCATCAAGGTAGCAATGGCGCAAATCGGAAATCTCGGTAAGTTCCAAAGCCTTTTCGATTTGCAGAAAATCCTGATTTTCCAGGCGGCCGCGGGAATGAGGGAAACGTCCGAAGCGAACCAGTTCCTCGACCGTGAGCCGCGCCGGAGTATGGAGGGTTTGCCCCAGGATGGTGAGGGTTTTGGCAAGCTCCCGGGAATCCCATTTCCTGAGTTCCCTGCCATCAATGGATACAGAGCCTTCGGTGGGTTCCAGAAGGCGGCTGATAATGTTGAGCATCGTGCTCTTTCCGGCGCCATTGCTGCCGATGAAGGCCACCATCCGATCAGAGGGAAGCCTCGTGCTGACGTGCCTGAGCACGAAGGTTTCACGGTATTTTTTGGAAATGTCTCGTATCTCAATCATATACGTTTAATTTTCATGATCAGGTAGATAAAGTAAACCCCGCCAACGAAATTGATGATTACGCTCAGGGGCACGGAGAAGTTGAGCCACCGTTCGGTAAGCAGCATGCCGAAAGTCAATGCGGCTACGCCCACGAGAGCCGTGCCGGGCATGAGGACGATGTGGCGGTAGGTCGGGAATATGAAGCGTGCAATGCTTACGATGAGAATGCCCAGGAAAGTCACCGGCCCTACGAGCACCGTCGAGGCCGAGGCCAGAATAGAGACGATTATCAGGGAGCGCAGCACCACCCATTTGTAGTTCACGCCCAGCGTAATGGCCGTGGAGCGGCCCAGCGTAAGCACGTCGAGCTTCCTGAGGTCGCAAACCAGCCAGATGACCGCCGCGGCGATCACAAGCCCTGCCGTAAGCAGCAGTTCTTCATTGATGCGGTTGAAACTGGCGAAAAGGCGCCCCTCAAGTATGGCAAATTCGCTCGGATCTATCAGCACCTGCATGAAGTTCGACAAGCCTCCGAAGGTTATGCCGAAGATCATGCCTACCAACACCACAAAATAAATATTGCCGCCATTCTGTCCACGGAACATGTAGAAAAAAATACCCGTAGATACGCAGACCATCAGCAGCAGGGCTCCCATGAAACAGAGCGGGCTCTGCATGGTCGTCAATTGTGTGCTGCCCACGAAGTAGAGCACGAGCGTCTGCAGTAATACGTAGAGGTTATCGAGCCCCATCACGCTGGGCGTGAGGATATAGTTGGTTGTGATCGTCTGGAAGACGACTGAAGACAGCCCCACGGCCGTTCCAACCAGCACCAACGCAATAACGATGGGAATGCGGCGGGCCATGTTAAAGTCCCACGTTTCGGGTGTCATCCCCTGAAAGACATATACGAGCGCCAGTCCCACGCAGAGCAGTCCCAGAATCAGGAAGGCCGGGAACGCGCGACGCCGGCCGGCAGCATTGCGGAAGGCATCATCTTTTTGATGTTGAATGGAATCAGGCATACGTTTTTCTATGGAAGAGCATGGCCAGAAATACAGCACCGCCGACCACGCTCAGGATAACGCCGATGGGGATTTCGAAGGGGGCGATAAGCATGCGCCCTGCCACGTCGCAAACAAGAACAAGCATGGCCCCCAGCCAAGCCGTATCAAACAAGATTTTCTTCACGGCATCCCCCCGGAAAATGCTCACGATATTGGGCACGATCAACCCGATGAAGGGGAGGTAGCCTACCTCCACAATCGTGATTGAGCTGATGATGGATACTATCACCAGTCCCATGCGCATGATGCTTGCGTGGTTCAGCCCCAACGCCACCGCGGCATCACGCCCCATGCCGGCAATCGTAAAGAAATCGGCATAAACATAGGCCAGCAGCATCAACGGGATGCTGGCATAGAGCAATTCATAATTGCCCTCAATGACAAGGGAGAAACTCCCCTGCAGCCATGACGCCATATTCTGTACAATATCAAACTGGTAGGCATAAAAAACGGCTCCGGCATTCACCACGCCGCCCAGCATGATTCCTATCAGGGGCACCAGAATGACATTCTGGTGCCGCACGCGCGCAATCACCGCCAGAAAGCATGAGGTGCCTATCAGAGAAATCACGAAGGCGGCCCCCACGCGCCAAATGGGAGAGGCTCCGGGCAGATAAAGGATGGCGACCATTACCCCAAAGCGGCACCACTCCATCGTGCCTGCCGTGGTCGGCGACACGAAGCGGTTATTGGTGATGCGCTGCATGATCAAGCCGCTGATGGCCATGCTGCTGCCTACCACGAGAATGCTGCAGAGGCGCGGAATGCGGCTTTGCAACATGATCTCCCACCAGAACTGCAGTTGCTCGCCATCCATCCGCCACAGGTCGGACAAGGACACTTGAGCTGCCCCGATAAAGAGCGAATAAAAGGCAAGGCCAAGCAGAAAGCTCCACTGAATGATTCTGAATGCCATTTTCTCAGGCTTTCAACACGGCTGCATCAAGTTCCATTTCAAACAACAGATTGTCCCGGCACACATCGGCCTGTATGCCGATGCAGGGCATGATGGCGAGGCCGCGGCGCAGAGCTATTTTTTCGTAGTGAGGGGCATAATCCTTGTCTTTGAAATAGGCTACGGAGCGGACGACATCCTTCCAGCCCATGCCGCGTGATTTCAGGATGGCTTCAATCACGTCCAGCGAGAGCTCTGTTTGTTTGTCGATATCGCCGAGATGTACGGATTCGCCGCCAGGGGCAATGCTGGCCGTGCCGGAGACGATGACTTGCCGGAAGAGAGGGTGGTCCACTTCTATCGCACGGCTGAATGAGCTGCGGTAATCCTGAGCTGAACATTGCAGAGGCGAAGGGATATCTTTTACCGTCACACGGTCGCCCTTAGGCCGAATGGCAAATACGCGGGCCGACAAGGCCGCATGTTCCCGATTGCCGGAACCAATCCCCGTACTGGCCGGAACCAGACGATCAAACACGCCGCGGCTTTCAAAAAATGTGTCGCGGGCGCGGTTGAACTCTTCATACCAGTCCAGCAGGCGGTTGTTGTAAAACCATGTGCGGACCACGTGGGAAAAATCCATGCCGGCCCGGTTCAGCGCTTCTTCCATCTGCCGGAATACATCCAATGTCTGCTCAGTCCGTCCGGCTGTCCGGTCGCGGGGCGACAAACCGCCCAAAACGGCATACTCGGCATATTCATCCTCATAAAAAACCCCGGCGGTGCGGCCATTAAACTCAATCGCCCGGGCATTTATCCCCTCCACCGCGCAAATTTGCATGCCTCGATAGAAGGATGCGCCCGTTTTCGTACCCAAAAAGGCAGTCATCCCCGCCCCGGGCACCGGGGAGAGATCCAGATCAGCGCTGCCGTACACTTCCGGGCCAATCCACCGAAAACCGCTTTTTTCAGCTTTTTGGAGTAATTCGGCATGCTCGGCCAACTGCCCAGGTTCGCTTCCGGCAAGCGTAACGAATTGCAGAGATGCGCCTTCGCCGCCCAGCGGGAGCGACTTGACGGAAACACCTTTGTTTTTTTCCAAGTTGCAGGTCATGAGTATATTATTTTTTTAAAGTGCTTTCAGGAATTGAATCAGTTGGCCGCGCTCTTCGGCGGAGAGATGGCGGAACATTTCACGGGAGAATTCGCTTTCACCGAAATGCCACAGGATAGCCTCTTCAAAGTCGCGGGCGCGCAGGTCATGGAACATATCTGTATGATTGGCGGTTTTGTGCATCAGCCCCCTTCCCCAGAGGGGCGGCGTACGCCAGAAACGAGAACGTCCGCGGTTGATTTCCCCCATATCGTGACGCAGCATATCCGTATAGGGGCGGATGGTCTGGTTTGCATAACCGGGAAGCGGCTTATATTCCCCCGTTGTCCATTCAGGCTTGTGGCAACCGGCACACCCCAGTTTATTGAAGAGTTCCTGTCCGCGGCGCACGTCAGGCTTGTCCAGGTTGCGGGCGGCAGGCACGGCTAGCCCGCGATGCCAGACCATGAAATCTTCATACTGCTGCATTGAGAGTTCCTCTTCCTGCGGGCCTTCAAGACCGCTTACATCAATGCCAAGTTCCTTCTGTTTTTCGAGCCATTCGGGCGTCATGTAGATGTTCGGACGGTTCTTGCGCGTTACATTCGTCACGTTCCAAAGCGCATTGGCGCCAGGACCGTTTTCCAGTGTGGCGCGCGAGCAGTCCCACGTGAACTTTCCGAGGCGCCGGGTACCGTCGGGCTCGTCAATCCATTTGCCAGGAATCCCCTTCACCGGGCCTGTCATGCTCTGCTGGCGCCTGTATTCGGCAATAATATCCTCGTCACGGATGGCATCAAGCAGCCCCGTTCCGTAAATGCCGATTGTTGATTCGATTGACACGCGGTAATCGGCCGGAAGCGGAAGCAACGGCTCAATCACATCTGCCGTGGGATAAGTCAACGTGCCTTCCGTCGGCTTGCCCGCATTGTAGGGCGTTCCGTCCGGGTATTTGTTTCCGTACTGGTCAACAAAATCATGCCATTCTATTTTCACCCCCTTGGCATAAGGCACAAAAGGAGGAACCGCTTTCGTCTGCAGCATGCCCGTGTACCCCTTAACTGGGGTGCCATCGGGATTATGTACAAAGGCCAGATAACCGTTGCCGTACTGCCTGTCAAAATTGCCGGTGCGCTGTCCGCGGCCATAACCGGGGTGGCAGGCCAGACAGGATGACTTAATGTAAGTGGGGCCGAGACCGCCGAAGCGATTGCGCTTCACGGGTACGAAGTTCCCTTCAAAAATAATTTCGCCCGCCTTGAAACGATTCGTCAGGCCGGCTTCAGTAATTGCCGGCGATTCCTGCTCAAACGCTTTACTGGTGGCATTAAACACCGTTCCCTTTTCACCGCCCAGATAGTAAGCCGGCCCGGGCTCGCCTTCTTTCGTCCTGAGGACGGGGGGCGTGAAATCACGGCCGCGGTTTACATGGCAGCTCACGCATGAAGCTGTCATGTATTCGGCTTTGATATTGTCAAATTTTGATGCACTCCCCTGGGCCGGATTAATCAGTGCGCGTCCGGAAATACGGGGATGTCCCAAAACGCCGGCATTCCTTGCCGTGTCCGGGATAAAAGATTGTTCAGGAGCCGCATCCCCAGAACCTCCGGAATTCACTATTGCCCAGGCGGCCGCTCCCGCTCCGAGCACCAGGACAGCCGCAGGTTTTGCAAATTGTCGATACTCCATGTGCATTGATGATTGGCAGGCTTTCCAGAAATACGGCCCGTGGTACATGTCTCCGTCAGCCGGCCGACAATATGGATATTGCAGCCCAGGGTCTTTCCGACCCTGGGCAATGCGTGTTAAATTACTTCACAAGAAGTTCCTGAACCTTGTCGAGGTTTTCGGAAAGTTCCTTGCAACTGTCGATGATTGCCTTGAGCTGCTCCTTTTTGTCGAGGTTTTTCACCAGGGGGCCCTGTATGGCGTCGAGGCTCTTGAATACCTTGGCGATAGAACCTTTCACAGCCTGGCCAACCTTCGCGGACTTGGCGGCTACGAGAGGGGAAATCGCATTGTAGGATTTTTCTACGCTCTGTACGTTGTGGCGGGAGTCCACCAGAGAAGTGTAGCTGTAAAGGGATTCACAGTCGGCGGCGTCAGCCGTTTCGTAGGGCTTGCCCACCTTTGAATCGGCTATTTCGTCAATAATGTCCTTGCTGCCGCCGATGATTTCATCAAGCACTTCAGAGTTTGACTCGTAGCGGCTGCCTGCCTGGCCAGCTTTTTTGAATTCCCCCGCATAGGACTTGCCGGGTTCTATTTCAGCTTCTTCAAGAATCTTGGCCTTCTCTTCGCTGATCTTGTCAGAACCCGCCCACCAGGCTTCAAGCGTGATGGCATCCTCTGCAATCACCTCGGCCACAGCGGCAAGGTAGGAAAGCTGTCCGGGCGTCAGATCGGCGGCCTTGCGGGGTTGCCCATCTCGGAACAAGAGGTATTCGGCAGCATGGAAACCGCGCGTTTCCGCGCCGAGGGAATTGCGGACGTAGGCGGCGTCAATCGTTACGCTCTTGCTGTCCGCGTTTTTGGCGACGGCGTCAAGGTTCGTGGTATCCAGGGGCCAGGAGTCCAGCTTCGGGTCAAGGTTGGCGAAAGCAGCCGGACCAAAGAGGAAGGATTCTGAAAGTTCCCACGGCACGCGCGTTTCAAGAAGAAGCTTCCCTGCTTCAGCAACCTTGGCATCGGTAGGAGCAGCCTTCAGCTCTTTAGCGGCCTTGGCGAATTTGAGAGCGTTATCACTCATCGTCTTGTAGGTGGGAATGACAAGCTCATCCGCGTAGGCGGCAATCGCCGCGCTCGTTTTGTCCACCTTGGGGGAAGCGGCCTTGGCCGCCTGAGCCTGGCTACCGAAAGCCAGGATTGTACTTCCGGCGCAAAAGCCGGCCAGCAACATGCGTTTGTATGCGTTCATGGTTTTTTATTGATAATGAAAACATCCGTATCCTCCTCAGGGAGGCATCCTCCAATCCGGCAGGATTTCATGGCATATCCGCCATTTTTTCCCGCCGGAGCGGAAAATAATAATCCGGCCAAACGATGTCAATTAAAAATTAGTTTAAACTAACTTTGCAACAAAAAACCCCTCTTGTGGCCGCATGCCGGAACATCGGCATGTTATTGATTCGGAAATATTTTCTGTTTCCGAATGCGCCCAGGAGCCGCCTTTCACCAAATTCCGAATTTCTCCGCGACAAGGCTCCTTACCTCGCCAAAAGATTCCACTGCGGGCGGATTTTCCGTATGGCCTCCGAGAAACTTCTCCATCCAGATCATATGGTACCAACGGCCGAATTTGTATCCGCACCGATGAAATTTCCCTGCAAATTGATACCCCAAACGTTTATGGAACTGGACGCTGTCCCGTGTAAGATAGGGGTCCTCAGCTTCACAGGGATAAGCAATGCACGCGTTTAAATTCAAAATATTCTGCATGGAGAGAATCTTTTCCAGAGCTGCATACAGTTCCCTTCCCGTTCCCATTTTTTTCATGTCTTCCCGCACGTATACCGTCGTTTCCACAGCCCAGCGATACGCTGCGCGGTCCTTGAACACTCCTGCATAGGCATAACCGGAAATATCCCCTGCCCTTTCCGCAACCAAATAGGGGTATTTTCCCAGTACGTGATCTATTCTTTTTTCAAACTCCGTCACTGCAGGCACTTCATATTCAAACGTGACAGCTGTCTTTTCCACATACGGAGCGTAAATTTCCAGCAGCTTGGCCGCATCCCGCCTCGTTGCAATTCTGATTCTGCTGCTTTTCATTTCGGTTGACCGTGCTGGGCCCCTGAGCCGGAAGCGCTGCCGATCATTCTAATATTTCACAAGCGATTGTCAATTTGAGGCCGCCCAAGTACCCGCCATTTCCGGGAAATATCATCCGCCGCATGTTTTCCGCCGTTCCCGTTCATGAACGGGAAGAAACGGGGTCAATATTCATTTCAAAAGCAGAGTAAAAACCGCATTTTTTACCTTGTCCGGTTCCCCGTGTCCATTTATGGAAAGCCCTCCCGAAAAAGTGAAAAAAGGCCGGAGTCCATAGAGAACCCGGCCTTTTGGAAAGGATAGGATGTCACTTCGCGGAGAAATCCGTCTCAGGAGTAAAAACCAATGTCCGGTTCCCGGTCCCGCCGCCTGCGTTTAAAATACGGATTGCGGTAGCGGTGGATGCATTTGCCGGAACTCCCAGGGGTATAATGAAGAGGGGCCGCCTCCTTGATGGCTTCACGGCTCAATATCTCCACAAAATCCTTCAAGGACATTTCCAGATCTGCATCGTGGCATGCCAGCGCGGCGGACAGGCGCACTTTGCCGTTGTCATAGTCCACATACATGGCGAACAGCGTGGTCTGGTACAGGTGCCACGGTTCCCCGCCCATTTTTCCGGACTGGTGTTGGCTGATGGCCTCCAACAGCCACGTCAGCGCATGTTCCAGTTCCAGATTGTCCAGAACATCCCGTATAAGAGATGTTTCGCGGCCGAAAACGGCCACGCTTTCCTGTTGTCTTGCCCTGTTGATTTTCATGTCTTGGTTCTCCTTTCCGGTTTCCCTTGTTAAGCAGGACGGCGGATAATTCTGCCGCTCCAATTGTTTTGGACACTTTTTTTCAACAGGTTGTTCAATCTGAATTCTCAACTGTGTCAGCCATGACCACTTTCCCAATGTACGGGAGTTCCCGGTAATTCCCATCCAGGTCCATTCCAAACCCCACCAGGAAATCGTTTCCCTGCGTAAAAGCCACGTAATCAGCCTCAAAAGGCACTTTCCGGCAACAGTGCTTGTCCACGGCTACAGCAGTGAGGACTTCCTTCGCCCCTCTTCTTTTCAATTCCCGGCAAACTTCATCCAGCGTAGCGCCCGTATCCAGAACGTCATCCACCACCAGAACAGGCACATCGGGCTGGAAATCCCCGCAATCCCCCTCCCACGCCACGGAACCGGAATTTCTCATTCCGGCATAACTGGAAATCTTGACGGCTTTCACCGCAGGCCGGGATTTCAAATGCTTCTCCAACATCGCAGCGAAAGGAAGAGCGCCGTTCAGCAGCAGCAATAAAATATAGGGTTTTCCTGCCATGGCCCTGTCAATGGATGCGGCCAGTTCCCTGACGCGCGCGCAGATGGCATCCTCTGCAATCAAAGGAGTGATGGTGTAAGTCATGGAAACGGGGCATGATAATGTTTCCTGTAAGAAAATCAATCCTTAAAGGAGAATGAACGGAGACAAAACATTCCCGGCCGGGCTCCAGCAAATTTTACAAGAAGCAGGACTGGTCTTCATAGTCAGGAGGCATCAAAAAAGCGCTCTCAAGATTGTTTCTCCGCCCCGGTCGGCAGAGAATGCGGAGGCGCATTTAACGGTGGCTTCCCGCCGGACCGCATGGTAAAGTAAGGCAGAAATGACTGATTCCCCTTCCAAGCGCCTTTTTATTCTGGATGGAATGGCCCTGGCTTACAGAGCCCACTTCGCCTTTTTCTCCAATCCTATCCGCAATTCCAAGGGAGTCAATACTTCCGCCGTGTACGGCTTCGCCAATACGCTGCTGGGCATTCTGGAGCACGAACGCCCCACGCACATCGCGGCCTGTTTCGACACTTCCGCTCCCACGGCGCGCCATAAGCTTTACCCTGCCTATAAAGCCAACCGGGAATCCATGCCGGAAGAGTTGAGCGACCAAATGCCCCTGATTTTCAGATTGCTGGAGGCCATGAATATTCCCATTCTGCGCTATGAGGGCTATGAGGCGGACGATACGATAGGCACGCTGGCACGCATCGCGGACGGTACGGAGGGATTCCAGACCTACATGGTTTCCCAGGACAAGGACCTGGGCCAGCTTATTTCCTCCACCTGCTTTCTGTGGAAACCCGGCAAAAGGGGCAATGACCACGAAGTGATTGACCTGGCAAAGCTCAAGGAGCAATGGGGCATTGAACGTGCGGACCAGGTAGTTGATATTCTGGCCCTGATGGGCGACAGCTCCGACAATATTCCGGGGCTTCCCGGCGTGGGGGAAAAGACGGCTAAGCTGCTGATCGGAGAGTTCGGCTCCGTGGAAAACCTGCTGTCTAATACGGATAAACTGAAAGGGAAGCGCAAACAGATTGTGGAGGAAAACGGGGCCATGGCAACCCTTTCCAAGCAACTGGCCACCATTGACCGGAACGTTCCCCTGACGGTGACCCTGCCTGAATTGGTTAAAAGAGAACCCAGTCCGGAAGAACTGCAGGCCCTTCTCCAGGAGTTGGAATTCCGGTCCATGCAGGCCAAGCTGTTCGGGAAAAAAGCGCCGGAGCCCAGAAAAGCCCCCCTCCCGGCGGACGATTTGTTTGCTCCCGCCCCCCGGACGGAACAACCTCTGTCGGCGGAACCCTCCGCCCCTGTGTCGGGAGCACGGCAGAACGGTTCGGGACAAATGGATTTATTTGAGGAACGCCATTTGAAAACGGTAGATGATTTCAGGCACGAATATATTATTGCAGATACGCCGGAAGCCCGTTCCTCCATGGCAGCCGAGCTGGAAAAGTATGATTCCTGGTGCTTCGACACGGAAACGACGGGCCTGAACCCCCTCATGGACAACCTGCTGGGCGTCTCCTTTTGCGCTGAACCGCACAAGGCATGGTACATGCCTGTCTCCGGTCCGGCGGATCTGGAAGCGGTCAGGCCGCTCCTGGAAGGCCCCGCAGAGAAGATAGGGCATCACCTGAAATTTGACCTGGAGGTTTTGCGAGCCAACGGCATTCATGTCAAAGGCCCCTTTTTCGATACGTTGCTGGCTCATGCCCTGATCGCTCCAGGCATGAAGCACGGAATGGACGTTCTGGCGGAAAATTTGCTGCAATATTCCACGATTAAACTGAAGGACATTGCCGCTCCGGGAGCAAAAAAACGGGAACTGGACACCAGCGGCGTTCCCGTGGAAGTAATGGGCAAATATTCGGCGGAGGATGCGGATATCACCCTCCAGCTTTCCGCCGTCCTGAAAAGGCAGGTCAAGGAGAGCGGCATGGAAAAACTGTTCCGTACCGTGGAATTGCCCCTGCTTCCCGTGCTGGCGGACATGGAGTTTTCCGGTATCCGCGTGCTTCCGGAATCCCTGGAAAAGGCTTCCGTCAAGGTAGGAGCCATCATTGACGGCCTGCGGGAAAGAATTGAAGAAGCCGCAGGCCATCCCCTGAATCTGAATTCCCCCAAGCAGCTCGGAGATTTCCTGTTCGGAGAACTGGAGCTGGTGAAGAAGCCCAAGAAGACGAAGACGGGCCAGTTCGTGACGGATGAAGACACCCTTTCCGCTCTGGCCCCCCAGCATCCCATTATAGCGGATATCCTGGCCTACCGGGAGAATATGAAGCTGAAGAGCACATATCTGGATGCGCTGCCCAAGTATATCTGCCCGCGGGACGGACGCATCCATACCCAATTCCACCAGATGCTGACCGCAACCGGGAGGCTTGCCTCCCAGGATCCCAATCTTCAAAATATTCCGGTAAGGACGGAACAGGGGCGCCTGATCCGCACCGCCTTTGTCCCCGCCTCAGAGAAATACACCATGCTGTCTGCGGATTATTCCCAGATTGAACTGCGCATCATGGCGGCTCTTTCAGGAGATCCCGCCATGTGCGGAGCATTCAGGGAAGGACGGGACATCCATACGGAAACGGCCGCCCGTGTGTACGGCATTCCCCGCGACCAGGTGGACGCCGTTATGCGCCGTGCGGCCAAAACGGTGAATTTCGGCATTATTTACGGCATTTCCGCCTTCGGTCTCTCCCAGAGGCTGGGCTGCCCCCGCGGAGAAGCCGCCACTTTGATTGAAAACTATTTTACCCAGTTCCCCGTAGTTAAATCCTTCATGGAAGACCTGGTTCACAAAGCGGAACAAGCCGGTTACGCGGAAACGCTATTGGGGCGACGGAGGATGATTCCGGAAATCAATTCCGCCAACAAGACCATTAAATCCGCTGCGGAACGTACTGCCATCAACACCCCCATCCAGGGCACGGCGGCGGATATGATTAAAATAGCCATGATTCATGTGGATAAATTGCTGAAAGGCACCAGATCCCGGCTTATCCTCCAGATTCATGATGAATTGCTGGTGGACCTGCACAGGGATGAGTTGGATCTCATTCCCAAGATAGAGGAAGCCATGGTCAGCGCGCTGCCCCTGCCCAACGGCGTTCCCATTCTGGTGGAAGCCAGGACGGGAGGCAATTGGCTGGAAGCCCATTAAAAAATATTTTTTCAAAAGACTCCCACGCGTTCCGCATTCCAGAATTCCCGCGCCTTCCCGATGCCGTATTTTCCCTTCCGGCCGTATCGGGTTCCAGTTTGTGGACGAGTTATCCCTCCAGCGGGAAATTTTTGAAAAGAATGATTCCCCCCGCGGCAGAAAAATGGGTGGGAAAGGATATCCCTTTGAAAAAATGAATTAAAGAATCAGAGCGTCCCCTGCCTGGAATTCCGGAACGGTCACCAGGGCTCTGCCGTCTTTTAACGCCACTACCTGCACCTTGCGTTCCTGCATTCCTGACGGCGTTTTTACCTGGATGGAGCTGCCGTCCCTGACGGCGGAAGCGGGAATCCACGCGGAAACGGGAACTTGAACATTGATGGCTACTTGAAGAGCCATGTTGACGGGAGCCACTTGCCACTCGGAAACATGGGAGGCATTCGGCTCCAGGGAGGCAATCAACACGGCGGAATTGCTTTTGGAATCCAGCGCCGCATCCACCGCCGTAACGCGGCCCAACCACTGCAGCCGTTTTCCATTATTCAGCACGCAAGAGGCGGTCAGAGCCGTATTCACCTTGCCCTGCTCATCCCTGGGCAATGCGGAAAATTCTTCCAGCGGAACGGGAATCCGTATCATCCGCTCCTGAAGAGGAATTACTTTCCCCACCGGCTGCCCGGCGACCACGCGGGCACCGGCTCCCACAGAGCATTCCACCACCTGGCAGGTATAGGGAGCTTCCAGCACCGTATCCCGGAGGGCCTGTTCTGCTTCCGCCACATACGCCTCCGCGGCGTTCAGCCTGGCGTTTACGGCTCTGCGCTGCGGAACCCGGAGCACCAGTTCGGATTCCTTTCCGCTTTTGGAGACGGAGCTGTATGTCTTTTTGATGGCTTTCAGGGCTTCCGCCTGCTCCGTAGAAACATCCAGGCGGGCCTGTTCCAGTTCCGCCTGAGCGTTCGCCAGTCGGGCGCGGTATTCAAATTTTTCCAATTCCATCAGGGGGGTTCCCTTCAGGACAATTTCCCCCACATTAAACAGGGGATGCACTTTGTCCACCTTTCCGGAAACGCTGGGAGAAAGCATCGTCAGGTAGGAGGCCTTTACGATGCCGGGCGCGGAAATGGAAAGAGTGTTCGTCTGCAGCCGGAGGGGTGTCTCCGTTCCTGCGGGCGCGCAGCCCCTGTTTCCGGAAGAGGAAAAAGAGACGGACGGCTCCGTTACAATAGCCGTGCCTATCAGAAGCGCCACAATCCCCAGGCCGATGCCTATGGACCAGGACGTTCCCTTTTTTTGAGGGGCCTCGCTCATCAACAGTTCCGGGGGAAACGCGTCCCGTTATTTGGGATATTCCGTCTCCATGATGTGAGAATAGGCCTCCGCCGTTTCCACAGCCACGGTTTCAATATTCTTCATCAACTGGGCAAACTGGGCTTCCGTGAGGTCCATGCCTTCCAGAACGAAGGACTGACGGTAATAAACATACCCGCTGTTGGGGTCCAGCTGAAAGGCGCCGGCCGTCTGGTCCGCGTTCAGTTCGCTGAGGATAATGCTGATTTCCACACGGCGGTTTTCAGGAACCTTGGCGGCAAAAAGCACGTCAATGACCAGCGTCTCCGGACGTTCAATCATGGTGTACAGGAGGCTCACCGGGGTGAACGTATCACAGGGGACGAATGCGATGCCTGTCTTAATGTTGTGGTCATCAGCGGAAGTAATCCATTCCGTTTCTTCCCCTCTCTTTCTGAGAACGGTGTACACACGGTCCAAAAGGCTGAGATGCTGGTTTTCCATATTGAAAATTGTTTAACAGGGGGTTGCTTGCAAAGGCGCATGCAACGTACGCGCCCGTTTACTGAATTCAAGCTTACTGGCATCCTTCTGATTCGTCAAGCTCTCCTGACGTAAAGAAATTGAAAAAACACGTATGCGGACGGCATAAAAAATACAGACGCCGTCCGAAAGGGCGGCGTCTGGAAAAAACGCGTGCGCCGGGAGTTCCGGCTTCTTTCCGAGGTTCTTTTTACAGGATATCCCCGGGCTGGTAGCCCGCCCCGTCCGGAAACCTGTCCGTCACTTCCTTCACCATGGAGCGGAATGCTTCCACCTGGGCGTCAGCCATGCCCGTAGCGGAGGAATTGGAATCAAAAATGCGCTGAAGGTCCGCCCGGTCTATTCCCAGGCGCCCGTCTTCCGCCAGGCGGTCCAGCAAATTGTTTTCCATGATTTTCCCGGCGCGCAGGTCATTGGAGACAGCCACGGCATGTTCCTTGATCACCTCATGGGCGGTCTCCCGGCCAATGCCGCGCTTGACGGCCTCCATCAGTATGGTGGTTGTCATCAGGAAAGGCAGGTAGCGGCGCAATTCCGCAGCCACCACGGCCTCATACACGCCCATCTGGTTCAACACGGTCAGGAAGGTTTCAAACAGGCCGTCCGCAGCGTAAAAGGAATCAGGCATGACTACGCGGCGCACCACGGAGCAGGAAACGTCCCCTTCATTCCACTGATCCCCGGCCAGCCCGGAAATCATCATCAGGAAGCCTTTCAAAATGACGTGGAAGCCGTTGACGCGCTCGCAGGAGCGGGCGTTCATCTTGTGCGGCATGGCGCTGGAGCCAGTCTGCCCCTTGGCGAACCCCTCCGTGGCCAGTTCATGGCCGGCCATCAGGCGCAGGGTCTTGGCGAAGGAGGAGCAGCCGGAGGTGAGTTCCACCAGCCCGGAAACCACGGAAAAGTCCAGAGAACGCGGATATACCTGCCCCACATTCATCCACTTGGCAGGGATGCCCAGGTGGGCGCACACGCGGTCTTCCAGTTCCAGCACGCGGACGGCATCCTGCCCGAAGAGGGAAAGCTGGTCAAGCTGGGTTCCAACGGCGCCCTTCAGTCCACGCACGCTGTAACGGTCCATGAGGGAAATCCAGGCCCCCAGGCCGTGCACGATGTCTTCCCCGAACATGGCGACACGCTTGCCCATGGTTGTGGTCTGCGCGGCTACATTGTGCGTGCGTCCGGCAATGGTCACGTGCTTCCACTGTTCAGCCAGGGCGCTCATGCGGTTCAACACGGCCACGGCCTTGTCCCGGATGATTTGCATGGACTTCCAAATCTGGAGCTGTTCCACATTTTCCGTCAGGTCCCGGGAGGTCATTCCCTTATGGATATGCTCGCATCCGGCCAGCTCGCAAAATTCTTCTATGCGCGCCTTCACATCGTGGCGCGTCACGCGTTCGCGTGCGTCAATGGAGGGAAGGTTCACCTGGTCTTTCACCCGTTCATAGGCCTCAATCACCCCGTCCGGAATATCCAGCCCCAGATCCTTCTGGGCTTTCATCACGGCAATCCAGAATTCGCGTTCCAGAATGATGCGGCCCTCTGCGGACCAGATGGATTTCATGGCGGCGGAGGCGTACCTTTCAGCCAGGACATTGGGAATCACGCTCATATCAAAATGTGTATATGCGGGGGTTATCAAAAACGGTGAGCCGCCATGATCATGACGGAAGGGAAAAAAGCAAGCACTTTCCCGCAGCTTCACGGATTAGGGACGCCGGGGAATTCCGCCGGCCGGCAAAGCCTCCCTTCCATGCCCCTGATCCGGCATTGCGCCTCCCCGCCAATAAAAATTTCAAGAACAGGCAAAAATTCTTATTCCCGAATAACGGAATCGCAACACCTCCGCTTACCGCCATGTTCCCTCATTCCCTTGGCGGCGGCTCCAGGCCGTACCGGGCATAACCGGAGACGATTTCCTGAAGGATGGCGGAAATTTTTTCCAGGGAACGGACGGGGACGTATTCATACTTTCCATGGAAGTTGTGGCCTCCGGCGCACAGGTTGGGGCACGGCAGCCCCATGAAGGAGAGGTGGGCTCCGTCCGTGCCTCCGCGCACAGGGACGATTTCCGGCCTCACTCCCACGGCTTCCATGGCCCTGCGGGCATGTTCCACCAGGTGCATGTGCGGAAGTATCTTTTCCTTCATGTTGTAATAGGAATCCGTAATTTCCGCCTTTACCGTCCCCTCCCCGTATTTACGGTTCAGCAGGGCCGCACATTCCTGCATGAATTCCTTCTTGCGCTCAAAGGCCTCCCTGTCATGATCCCTGATGAGGTACTCCGCAGCCGCCCGTTCCACATCTCCCCGGAGTGAATCCAAATGATAAAAGCCCTCGTACCCTTCCGTAAAAGCGGGATTCTGGAACGCGGGCAGCATTCCCTGGAATTCCATGAGAACCAGGCAGGCATTCAACATCCTGCCCTTGGCGCTTCCGGGATGAATGGAAGAGCCCTGCACCGTCACCACTGCGGAAGCCGCATTGAAATTTTCGTATTCAATTTCCCCCAGGGCGCCTCCGTCCACGGTATAGGCGAAATCCGCACCAAATCGCGCCACGTCAAAGGCATCCGTTCCGCGTCCTATTTCCTCATCCGGCGTGAAGGCGATCCGTATCTCGCCGTGAGGCCGTTCGGGGTTCAGCAGGAAGGAGGCTGCCATATCCATGATTTCCGCCACACCGGCCTTGTCGTCCGCGCCAAGCAGGGTAGTTCCATCCGTCACGACCAGGTCCTGGCCCAAATAATCCGTCAGTTCGGGAAAAACGGCGGGGGAAAGCACCATTCCCTGTTCCGGATTGAGCAGGATGTCTCCGCCGTCGTACGAGCGCACGATGCGGGGCTTCACTCCGCTGCCGGAGACTCCCGGAGCCGTATCCACATGGGCCACCCAGCCGATGACGGGAACATTCCCCTCCACGTTGGAAGGGATGGAGGCGTAAACAATTCCGGAATCATCATCCAGTTCCGCCTGCGCTCCCATGTCCTTCAATTCCCCGGCCAACAGCCGGGCCAGCTCCGTCTGGCCGGGGGTGGATGGCACGGTGGCGGAATCCGCGTCCGACTGAGAGCCCACGGAGACATACTTCAAAAAACGGTCTAAAACGGAGATGTTCATGGGAAAAATCAAGGATTGGCAAGAGTCTACCACCCGCCCCCGCGAACACAAGCACAAGACACGGTTTATTCTTGCGATTCAGGACGGTGTGCCGTATGTAAACAAAGCTTCTCCCCATGATGACTCCTCTCCCCCTTGGCATTACCCTTGCTTTGTCCCTGACCTGCGGCTCCATGCCCCTTCTGGCCCAGGGGTCGTATATGCCCGGCCCCATGCCCGCCACCGCCGGGACAAAGCAGGATCCAACGGACATGTACCTGGAGGCGTTGAGGCTGGTGACCCAAGCCGCAGGACTGGTGGAAAAACGGGATTATATAGGAGCCATCCGCCTGACACAGCAGGCGGAAGACAAGTTCGGACGCCTGGCTAAGTCTTATCCCCAATGGCGCCCCAACCTGCTGCAAACGCGCCGCCAGCTCAACAGGGAAAATCTGGACCAGTGGCAGAAGCTGGCCCAGCAGCAGGCCGCCGCCTCTTCTTCATCCGGCCTGGAGCTGGAACGCCCGGCCTCCGTGCCGAAGCGCCCCAGGCCAAAACCCAACATAGCCCTCCCTCCCGGCTACAAGGGCGTGGAATTCCCTACCCGTCCCGGAGAATCCCTGATCAATACCATCCCGTCCCCTTCCGTTTCTCCCGGGGCGGCTCCGGAAGTGGTGGAGAGCAATTACGAACGCATCCGCAGACTGCTGGATAAAACCACCATGGAGAACAATGCTCTGATCCAGGCTCTCAAGCGCACCCGCCGGGAGCAGGAGGAGATTCTGGCAAAACTGGCCGTGGCATCCGCCGGAGAATCCGTTTACCGAGATGAATTGCTCAAGGTCAAAAAGCAGATGGAGGATGAAAGAAAGACCAGCAACAAGCTTATTCAGACTCTCACCAGGAGAGTGGAGGAACTGGAACAAAATGTCACCTCCCTCAGCCAGGACAAAGCCCGTTATCTGGCGCAGATCGCCGATCTTCAGCTGCAGCTCAAGGAGTACCAGGACAAGCTGGACAAAGTGACGGATGAGAAAAACGCCCTTCAGAAAGACCGGGACCAATTGGCGGCCCTGGTGGAGCTCAACAGCCCGGACAAAACAAAAAACCTGTTGGACCGCAACCTGACGCTGGCGGCCCAGCTCAAGGATGCCCAGGACAAAATCGCCGCTCTGGAAACAGCCAAATCCGATTCCGAAGAACAGCGGAAAGCCAACCTGAAAGCGTTGGAAGAGGCGCGTGAGGAATCCGCAGACCTGAAACAGAAACTGATTGCCATCCGGGATGAAAACATCGGCTACCGCAAACGCATCACAGAGTTGAATACCAAGCTCATCAATGCGGATGTGGAACTGTCCAAGCTGGAGGCCAATCCGGAAAAAAGCCCGCTTCTTCTGGAAGAAAACCAGCTGCTGCGCTCCACCATCGCCAAGCAGCTCCGCATACTTTCCGTGCAGGACCAGAGCCGCTCCCTGCTCATCAGCACTTATAAGCGGCTGCATCAGGAAAATCCGGACACGGCGGAAATAGCCTCCCTGATGGACAATGAAGAAGCCATCAAGCTCACTCCTGCGGAAAAACAAATTGTCAACGCCATTGCCAGGGATAACAATATCAATGTTCCCCTGACGGATCAGCAGAAGGAAAAAATCAACAAGCTGGCACAGGCCCTCTCTGCGGAACGCGGCAAGGCCGCCCAGCTTGCTCGGGATTTGGAACTGGCGCGCAGCCAGATGAAGACCAAAGCGGACAAATCCGCCAGAAACGACAAGAAACAGGCGGAAGCCCTGGCGCGGGCCCAGAAGGCCCTGGAACAGAAAAACATTCAGGTGGAGGAACTCACCCGGCAGATGGAAGAACTGAAAAGCCGTTCCGCCGAACAGGCCCGCCTGGCCGCCATCTCCGCCGGAACCATTACTCCGGACCAGGAAAAAGCGCTGAACCGGAGCATGGAAGCCACGGTACGCCGGAAGCTGGAGGCGGAAGCCCTGGGGCAAGGCGCCGCAGAAGCCTTCGCCAAAAAACGCTATGCCGCCGCAGAACAGCTGTACCGGACTTTGCTGGACTTCCAGCCGGCTCACGTTCCGGCCCTGGTCAATCTGGGGACCATTCTGCTTCAGCGCAACAAGGCGGAGGAAGCCATCAAATTTCTGAAAAAAGCCACGGAACTGGACGCCTCCTCCTCCCCCGCATGGTTCATGATGGGGGTGGCCCAATACCGCGCCGGGGAAGACCACCACGCCATCGCCTCCCTGACGGAAACGGTCAGGCTGGATCCGGCCAACGCTCCCGCCCTGCTTTACCTGGGCAACCTGGAAACCAGCGCCGGGAACTATGAAAAAGCGGTGGCCCACTTTGAAAACGCCCTGAAAATCCAGCCGGAATCACCGGACGCGCACTTCAACCTGGCCTGGACCTATTCCCGGCTGGGCCGCACGGCGCAGGCACGCAAAAGCTATGATGCAGCCATCCGCTGCGGAGGCTTGCCGGATTCCGACCTGGAGCTTGCCATTACCGGAACCACCACCCTTCCCCGCAAAAAACAGGCTGCGGACCAGAATCCCGCCTCCGCCGCAAAAGAGGACGGCCCCCAGCTGGCCGCGGCAATAAGCGATCCGTCTGCCATTCCCCACGACGCCAATGAAGTGCCTGCTCATGTGGCGGAGGATCCGAATGCGCAGGAAAAGCCGTCCGCCGGTCCCAAACAGGTCGTCGTCAGCCACCGTCCGGAAACCGAACCCATCTCTCTGGCAGCCCAAATGAGGGAAACTGCCCCTGCGGCGGCATCCGCACAACCTCCGGCAGAAGCCGCAACTGCCGCAACGGAAACGCCCAAGCCGGAAAAGCAGGAACCTCCGCGCAGGAAAAGCCGTTTCCGAATCGGTTCCTGATGGAATTCTTCCCTTTCCCACTAAATAAAGCCATGTATCACGTTTCCATTTTAGGACTGGGCCTCATTGGCTCACGGATTGCACGCCATATGGCCGGAATGGGCGACAAGGTCACCGTCTGGAACAGAACTCCGCGGGAAGATTTTCCGGAAGCGGTTCCTACCCCGGCGGATGCGGCACGCGCTTCCAAAGTTATCCAGCTCTACCTGAAAGACAGGAATGCCTGTCTGGAAGTGTTTGAACAAATGAGAGGGGCTCTGACACCGGAGCATATCATTCTGAACCATTCAACCATTGACCTGGCGACCGTCGGCAAACTCTCCCTGATGAGTTCCGCCATCGGCTGCACGTATGTGGATTGCCCGTTCACCGGCTCCCGTTTGCCCGCGGAAAAAGGGGAACTGGTTTACTACGTTGGCACGGATTCCACCACACTGGACCGCATACGCCCCGTGCTGGAGCACAGTTCCCGGGACATCCTGCACCTGGGCGGCATCGGAGCCGGCACCGTCGTCAAACTGGTCACCAACATGGTCTCCGCCACCATGGTGCAGAGTTTGGGCGAAGCCCTGGCCATCTCCCAGGCGTACGGCATTTCCCCGGAAATGCTGGGCCAGGCCATTTCCCGGAACGTCATCGCCTCCCCTCTGGCTGCATTTAAACTGCCCCTGATGGCAAAGCGTGACTTTTCCACCCATTTCTCCCTGGACAACATGAGGAAAGACAGTATTTACGCTCAGGAACTTGCCGCAGAAAAAGGAATCCACCCGCCTGTTGCCGCCCTGGTTTCCTCCATCATGGGGAGGCTGTGCCGGGAAGGTCGCGCGGAAGAGGATTTCAGCTGTCTGGCGGAACAATTCGACTAACTTTTTCCGTTGATGAAATTCAGGGGAACATGCGTCTTTCTGTTGACGGCTCTTCTTCTGCTCCCTGCCGGCCGGGGACAGGAACGAAAGGAGCCTGGCAATGATTCTTCCGCGGAAGTGCGGCAGACGGAAGAAGAATCAGCATCCGTCCAGGATGCGGATTTTATTGATGACGCCTCGGACCGTCCAGTATTGCAGGGCAGTTCCAATGTAAACCCCGTCGTTCCCCCTTCACCTTCGGCAAGGACCGCCGCCGGAGCGGAGGAACAGCCCGCCAAAAGGCAGCCGTTCACCAGCGTTTCCACCTCCAAGCAATTCCACGTCACCGGGATGGACTCCCTGCTGGCCGGGGCCATCGCCACCCGGGCGGATGCCATACGCACCGCGCTGCTAAAAGTCCTCAAGCAGCCTGACGAATGGAAAAACGGCATCAACATCCGCCTGGTAGGAGAGCCGGGAAGCCCCGTTCCGGCCAACCCCGTCCGCATGCAAACCGTCATTGTAGGCAATACCCTCTCCTATAGCATTTTCATTCATCTGGGCCACGGCATCAACCAGGACAGCCTGCGCCGCGCCATCGTCTCCACCCTGCTTTATGAAATGATGCTGCGCACAGTGGACCCGGAAGGCCTGCCGGACAACGTCACGCTGCCCCCCTGGCTGATTGCCGGGTTGGAACAGGCTGTTCTGTGGCACAATAATGAAGCTGACCGTGCCATGTATTCCACCCTGTTCCAGCAGTCCGGAATTATGACTCCGGAAGAAATCCTGAATTGCCGGGAACCGGAAAAGGAACTGGATGCGACCTCTTACGCGGCCTATCAAACTTCCTGTGGAGCCCTGGTGCTTTGCCTGCTGAACCAGGAAAACGGTCCGGAAGGGATGAAACAGCTTCTGGACCAGGCTATTCTGGGCAATGACGATCCCAGAAACCTCATCAAACGCCATTTTCCGCAGCTCAGCCTGACCCCCACTTCCCTCCATAAATGGTGGACGCTTCAGCTTTCCCGCATGGCGACGCCTCCCCTGACGGAAACTCTCACGATTACGGAAACGGAACGTCATCTCCAGGAAGCCCTTACCCTGGTCAAGTATGATCCGGATACCCGCACCACCGTCACATTTCCCCTGGATGACCTGGAACAGGCCCGTTCCCTGCCGGATCTGAACAGGCAGCTTTCCAACGTGGCTGGCAGCCTGCTCAACCTCAGCAGGCGTTCCTTTCCTTCATACCGGCCCGTCATTGTAGAATATGCCAAGCTGGTGGCCCTGATGCAAACAGGGAAAGTCAACAGCCGGGAAGCCGTCCCCAAAATCAGCCAGCTTCGGGAAATAAGAAACCTTTCCATGAAAACCGCCCGCCGCGTCCGGGACTATATGGACTGGTATGAAATCAACACGCGGTCCGGAACCGGCAAGACATTCGCTTCCTACGCGGCAGCCGTGAAAATCCTCCGGGAACAGGAACAGCCGGCCAATACCCCTGTTTCCCGCTACTTGGACGACATTGAAAAACTGTACACCCTCCCGGCCAGGGCTCCCGTGCCCTCCCTGCATGGGAAGGATTAAGGAATTAAGGAAAGGCGTTCTGCGGCGGAACCATCCTGCCGTCCCCATCAAGAGCGCCGCACTTCTAAAAAAACGGCTTCCTGTGCCGTGCAATGTTCTATCTTCACGGCATCACAAAATGCCGATGAGTTCTCCCCGGAAGCCGGATGGTGCGGAAATCTGGTGCTATGAAGAGAATTGCTTGCCGGAACATGCCAAATCACCGGCAGAAACCATGCATCACGTCATGAACCAATAGACTGTCCGTCAGCGTTTTGAATCATTCTCTGCATCAGCGCTCATCCCCGCCGCAGAAACGCGCATTTTTTTATGTGGTCTTTTTTTATTCAGAAAGATTCAGGGATTGTCTTTCCCAAGATGATTTGCAATCATCACCCCGAATTATTTTCATATCACTACATAATATGGACACGTCATTGAAACTCCACGGCCTGGTGGCCGCCGTACACACTCCGTTCAAGGCGGACGGTTCCCTGAACCCTTCCAGCGTTGACGCCCAGGCCAAGTTGCTTGCCTCCCAGGGCATCAAGCTTGCTTTCATTACCGGCAGCACCGGGGAATCCTCCTCCATGCAGCTTGAAGAACGCAAGGAAATCTATTCTGCCTGGAAGGAAGCCTCCGCCAAGCATGGCGTGGAAGTTATCGCCCATACCGGTTCCAACAGCGTCTGGGACGCCCGGGAACTGGCCTCTTTTGCCCAGGAATGCGGATTCGTGGCCACCAGTTCCCTGGCCCCGTCCTACTACAAGCCCGGCACTGTTCAGCGCCTGGTGGAATGCTGCGCCTTCGCCGCCTCCGGCGCTCCCGACCTGCCCTATTATTACTACGATATCCCCGTGCTGACGGGCGTACGCTTCAATCCGGTGGATTTCATCAGGCTGGCCAAGGAACAGATTCCAAATTTCGCAGGCATCAAATTCACCAATCCGGATCTGGCCCTGTACCAGACCACGCTGAATTACGACGAGACCGTGGATATTCCCTGGGGTGTGGACGAATGGTTTACGGGCGCCCTTTCCGTGGGGGCCAAGGGCGCTGTGGGGAGCTCCTTCAACTTTGCTCCGGCCCTGTACCAGAAACTCATGAAAGCCTTTGCGGAAGGCGATGTGGAAACGGCGCGCGACTGCCAGTGGAAATCCGTTCAGATGATCAATATCCTGGCCTCCAAGGGCTATATGGGCTGCGCCAAGGCTCTGATGGGCTGGCTGGGCGTCGATCTTGGCCCCGCCCGACTTCCGCAGGGCAACCCGACCGCAGATCAGCTGAAGGAACTCCGTTCCGAACTGGAAGGCATCGGCTTCTTCCAGTGGGCTTTAAACTGAACCCCGGAACCTGACTGACATGGCTGCAACTCTTGATATGCCCTCTTTGGGCAAGTTCTACCGCCGCCAGCTTCTGGAAGACGTTCTGCCGTTCTGGTTCCCCCGCGCCTACGACGAAAAAAACGGTGGTCTTTACCACTGCTTTGACGCAGACGGCACGCTGGTGGACTCCGACAAATCCGTCTGGGCCCAGGGCCGCATGGCATGGATGCTGCTGACAATGTACAACAGCATCGAAAAGAATACGGACTGGCTCAAATGGGCGGAAAGCGCCTTGGAATTCCTGAAAACCAAGTGCGTTGACCCGGCGGACGGCCGCATGTTCTTTCATGTGGCTGCCGACGGCACCCCCATCCGCAAACGCCGCTACGCCTACAGCGAATCTTTCGCCGCCATCGCCTTTGCAGCGCACGCCAGGGCGACCGGCAGCCGGGATTCCGCCCGTGAAGCCCGCCACTGGTTCGACATCTTCACGGACAACTGCTTCACTCCCGGCAAAATGGTTCCCAAATTCACCGGGGAACGCCCTACGACCGGTCTGGGCACCCGCATGATTACCCTGAACACAGCTCAGGAAATGCGCAAGTACCTGGAAGATGACGACGGCTTCTATACCGGCTGGACAGACCGCTGCATCAACGACCTCCGCACCCTGTTCATGAAACCTGACATCCAGGCAGTCATGGAAGTGGTGGGAACGGACGGTTCCATCATCGACCACTTCGACGAACGCACCCTGAACCCCGGCCACACTACGGAGGGTGGGTGGTTCGTGCTGGAAGAAGCCCGCCATCGCGGCAATGACCCCGAACTCATCAAGGTGGGCTGCGACATGATCGACTGGGCATTCGCCCGCGGCTGGGACAAGGAAAACGGCGGCATGCTGTACTACACGGACGTGTACAACAAGCCCGTTCAGGAATACTGGCACAACATGAAGTTCTGGTGGCCGCATGATGAAGCGCTCATCGCCATGACGCTCGCCTACAAGCTCACAGGGGAAGAACGCTATGCCATCCGTCACGACATGGTGCGCAACTGGGCTTTCTCCCACTTCCAGGACGTTCAGCATGGCGACTGGTTCGGCTATCTGAACAAGGACGGTTCCAGGGCTAACACCCTCAAGGGGAGCCTCTGGAAATCCTTCTTCCACCATCCCCGCGCCATGTGGTGCTGCGCCCACTACTGCGGCGCCATTTAAGAAGGCGTCAGGCGGTCATTCCATATCCATGGAACGGCCGCTTTTTTATGCCCTCAATACCAAAATTCAGAGGGTTCCGGATAAAACAATCTATCCGTTTTCCACCCTCAACACAGGATAATATCCTCCGTCCGCACCACCACATCGCCGGGATCCAGCATGGAATTAATCAGGGAACAGAAGCGGAATTTGCCTATATCTTCCGCTCTTACGGAACATTCCTGAATGTCTCCGCGGGACAGCAGGAAGGCGCGCTTGGTTCCCGGGAGCAGGAAAGTTTCCGGAGTAACCCAGAAAGACCCGTCCCCGAACACCACGTTGCTGTACCGCGTATCCGTCACCATCCCGTTCCGGAGAATCAGCGCTTCTTCGTCACAGCCCAACGCCGCCCCTGCCGCCAGAAGCCCTGTCCGATCCTCCCACTTGCATGAGTAATCCAGCCCGGGCATTTCCACACACGTCAGCGTCTTCACCTGCCGGGGACGGTAGGGCTCAAAGGAGGTGCGGCGCACCCTTCCCCGCGTATCATACGTGATATGGCATTTGTAAACACCACGGCCCTCCGGGCCGGGACAGTCCGAAAGAACGGAAGCCAGATCGGGGACGGAAGCTCCGTCCGAACCATGAACGCCGATGGCGGCCTCCATCCTCCGCTGGTGCCAGGGAAGCAGACAGGGAGCGCCATTCTCCCATTTAACGGTTTCAAAAATCAAACGGCACATAAACTTTGGCAACAGCTTCCTGGTATTCCTCTTCCATCCGGCTCATGACGGTAATTCCTCCACCGCTCTTGTATACCATTCCCCGTTCATCCTCCTCCATGAAGCGGATGGAGACGGCGGAATCCAAATCCCGCCCGTTGAAAAAGCCGAAAATTCCGGTATAAAACCCCCTCTCCATATCCTCCGCTTCCGCGATGGCCCGGCAGGTGGCTTCCTTGGGCGCTCCGGTCACGCTCCCGGCAGGAAGCAGCTTCAGAAGGATTTCCCCCAGGCGGGAACGCCAGTTTTCCGGCAACAGCCCGGAAATCTCGGAACTGCATTGAAGAATAGGCCCTTTGGACGTTTCTACAGGGCTGATATAGCGGTAACGCTTCACCCTCACGCCGGTTGCCACCATGGAAAGATCATTGCGCATCAGATCCACAATGGTGGCGGATTCCCTATTCTCCTTTTCATCCGTTTCCAGCCAGCGGCGCGCTTCCTGCGTAGCGGACGGAACCGTTCCCTTCATGGGAAACGTGGAAATGGAGCGGCCGCGCACCGTGACAAACGGTTCCGGAGAAAAGCAGACGCAGCCGCGGCCGTGCACTCCGGAAATCCGCGCGTCCGGCCCCAGCAGCATCCGGTAAGGCGCGCGGGCAAACCGGAACAGATGGCGCAGCGTCAGGTTGGTTTCCACGGGGGTGGACACGCATAAATTCAGCAGGTAGGAATCCCCCCTCATCAGATGGTTCCGGACGGAGGCGAAGGATGCCGCATACCGGGACACGGGATGGGGGGATGGAATGAACCGCAGCCGTTCCGGAAGCGGAGGGCCGCCGTCCTGATTTCCCATCGTGCCCAGCGGCAGGGAAAAAGCAGCCATGCGCTCCCCCTCCGTTTCCGAAGGTTCAAACAGCAGGTTATGGCCCATATCATGGGAGATGACAAAAAAGAACGGACACTCCGCACGGCCCAGGGCATTCATGCGGCTGATGGTCTGTTCCCGTGTGTACATTGTCGGGAATTACTCTATCATGTGCGCGCCATGAGTCAACCGAACGTCTGGATCATCGACCACCGGGATTCCTTCACCTGGAATCTTGCGGAACTCGTCAGAATGACGGGAATGGCCGTTCCGCGCGTGGTTTCCAATGAATCCCCGGAACTGGAACAGGCGGTTCAGGCGGGGGAAAAGCTTATCCTGTCTCCCGGTCCGGGAACGGTGGAGGATGCCTGCCACCGGGCCACCTTCCGTCTTCTGGACCGCCTGCCCCGCTTTACCCCGGTGCTGGGCGTATGCCTGGGGCATCAGATCCTGGGCGTGCGCTTCGGAGCCCGTCTGGAACACCTTTCCCGCCCCCTTCACGGAGCGCGGGAAGTCATATGCAGGACGGAGCAGTGTCCCCTCCTGGAAGGATTGCCGGAGCAATTTCCTGCCGCGCTTTACCATTCCTGGCGCCTTGCCGCTTTTCCCTGGCCGGCGGAGCTGATTGTCACGGCGAGGGATTCCGGGAAAAACGTGCAGGCCATCCGCCACAGGCACCTCCCCCTTTACGGCATTCAGTTCCATCCGGAATCCATCCTGACGCCGGACGGAGAAGCGCTGCTCCGGAACTTCCTGTCCCTTCCGGCAGGCAGCAGGGAAAAACGGCGCATCAAATGATTCAATTCCAGCCGCCTGGCATCAGGGATGAACGGGACAAGACCGGAAAGTGTCTCACTCCCGTGCGGTTCCGGTTCCCATGCCCGGCCGCTTCAGAGATAACGTTTTTCACCTTTATGAATGCACAGGACGAACTCAAGATCAGGGACATGGAAATCCTGTTCCAGCCCTTCCACTCACGCAAGCTCAGCACTCCCACCCGCATCGTCCTTCCGGCCATGACCCGGGGATTTTCTCCCAACGGGGTTCCCACGGACCAGGTAGCCGCTTATTACAAAAGGCGGGCCAGACATGAAGTAGGGCTCATCATCACGGAGGGCACTTTCATTGACGAGCCCAGCGCCTCGCCTTCCTCCAACTATCCCAATTTCTTCGGGGGCGCTTCCCTGCGGGGATGGAAAAAGGTGCTGGAAGCCGTCCACACCACGGATTGTAAAATAGCCCCGCAACTCTGGCATGTGGGTATGGCCCGGCCCTTCAAGGGAGAAAACCTGCCCAATCCGGAGTTGCCGCCCATCGGCCCTTCCGGAATTGACGTAAACACGCTGGAACAGACGGCGGAACCGATGAGCATCGCTAAAATTGAGGAGGTTATCAATGCTTTTGCGAGGGCGGCTGCGGACGCCAAGCGGCTGGGTTTTGACGGTGTGGAACTGCATGGAGCGCACGGCTACCTGATTGACCAGTTTTTCTGGAAGGAGACCAACAGGCGCACGGACGAATACGGAGGCGACCTGGTAGGCCGGACCCGTTTTGCCAGCCGCATCATCCATGCCGTCCGCAAGGCAGTGGGCAGCCAGTTCCCCATCATCTTCCGCTTCTCCCAATGGAAAACAGTCCATTATAACGCCAAGCTGGCGTATACCCCCATGGAACTGGAAGCTTTTCTGGCTCCGCTGACGGATGCGGGCGTGGATATCTTTGACTGTTCCACGCGCCGGTTTTGGGAACCGGAGTTTGAAGGTACCCGCCTCAATCTGGCCGGCTGGACCAGGAAGCTTACCGGAAAGCCCACGATCTCCGTCGGCTCCGTGGGGCTTAAGGGAGATTTTACGAATGCCTTTGACGGGGGGCCGGAAGCGGAGGCCGCCAGTGTGGAACCTCTGGTGGAACGGCTGAAAGCAGGGGAATTTGACCTGATTGCCGTAGGCCGCGCCCTGCTGGCGGATGCGGAATGGGCGGAAAAAATACGCCATGCGCGGGAAAAAGATATCCACCTGTTTACGAAGGAAGACCTGAAAACGCTGAAATAACGGATTTGCCTGACCGCAAGGATGATGCGGGAACTCACTCCGCAAAGCCGGGAGGGGCAAAAACGCCAGGCCGCTCCAAAACGGAGGAGCCGTCTTCTTTCCCCGTTTCCTCAGCAATCATCATTCCCGCAGAGGAGATTCTTTTATTTCTTCCTGACGCGGACAGTCAGGTACAACAGCCGCAAAAGAGCCAGTGCCGGAATCTGAAGCGTCAGGAAATACCACGGAGCGGGCCCGAAATATTCCAGTACGGTCCCTGCCGGAGCATACCGGGTAAAACCGTAATTCGTATCCAGCCAGATATTCACCGGAATAATACAAACCAGGTAGGCGTCGCACAAACCCAGCGCCCGCATGTCATCCCACGGCCGCGCACGCCATTGCAGGACGGCGGGAAGGTAAAGAGCGGAAATCAATAAAAGCCCATGCCCGATGAAAAAGGCGAAAAAGGCGACGGAGGGGAAACCGTCGTGAAGCATGGGGGTAATCAATCCCTGGACGCTTGCCGTCAGCACGCCGAAATACGCCACGGCGCATGCCCAGGGTGTACGGAACCACAGGGCGATAAAACAGACCAGAGCCATCAGACTGCAAAAATGCAGCGGAAGCCTGTCCTGCCAGGGCTCCCAATGTTCTCTGACGATGCGGCCGAATGTTTCCATCAGGAAAGTCAGCAGGAAAAAGCTTCCCAGAACCTTTCCCACAAGCAAACGGCTCTCCATCCGGAGCCGCCGGCATCCCCACAGGAGCCCCCCTGCTGCCAGCGCCACGATGCCCAGGGCAGCCCAGTGCGGCAGGCTCCAACGGACAAACAGGGGCGCAATTTCTCCGGTCATAAAAAAATCCATCAACGGGAAGGAGGAGGTTCCGGGCACGCATGAAGTTTGGCGCTGACGGCCTCCACCTTAAGACGCAGAACACATACGGAACGGACCATGCCGGGGGTAAAATCCGCATCCCTGCCCGTCTGGTGTAGCATGATGCGGCGCAAGGCATGCATCTTTTCCTCATCCTCCCGGAGAAATTCGACGACGCCACGCCCCATGACGCAGCCGTAGGCGTAACTGTACCGGCACGGGACATCCCCCTCCAGCAACACATGATCCCCATCCATTTCAAAAGAAACCTCCGGACGGTTTTGCAGGATATCCAGCTTCCTCCCTTCCCTGGCGCAGTGGAAAAACAGGCTCAGGGAACCATTTTTTTCTTCATATCCGAAGTTGAGGGGAACTACATACACCTCCCTGCCGTCCCACAGTCCCAGGCGGCACACCTTGAACCGGGCGACCATTTCCATCAAATCCCCGTGCCGGGTCACTTCCCTGTCTTTTCTTCTCATAAGCCGGCGCCCTCCATCCATTCATTCATGCAAAGGGCGGCACGTCCGGCCAGCAGGGAGCCATTCCGTACGGAAGCCGCCCGAAGTCCGCAAATATCCGTCCCCGCCTGCATCAATTCACAGGCATGGCCGGTCAGCCACTCCTCCATCCGGGAAACATCCGCCTCCACATGGAACTGGAGAGCCAGGGCATGCCTCCCTATGCAAAAAGCCTGATGGGGAGTTACCTCCGTGGATGCCAGCAGGTGCGCTCCGGAAGGGACATCAAACGTATCCCCATGCCAATGCAGGACGGGCACCCCCTCCAGATAACGGAGAGGGGACAAACGCCCGTCCCCCGTCAGGGATACGGTTCCCCACCCTATTTCCCTGGCCTTTCCGGGATAAACGCGGCTGCCGAGGGCATGGGCCATCATTTGAGCTCCGAGGCATACGCCCAGCAGAGGCTGCCGACTTTCCAGACGCATGCGGACCAAATCCAGTTCCGTCTTCAAATAGGGATACGATTCCGTATCCCCCACCCCTACGGGACCGCCCAGCACCACGCACAGGTCAGCCTCCAGCCATTCCCGGACGGAAGGACAGGGAGCGCCCGCCCGAATGTACCGTGTTCGGAAGCCCCTGTCCCTGAAAAGAGGTTCCAGCGTACCGAGATCTTCAAAAGCCACATGGCGCAGGGCCAGGCAAGTGCGGGATGCTGAACGGCTACTCATGGCGACGAAGGATGAACCTCAGCAAGGAATATAGAAAAAAATCCTCCGGGAAAAGCTTTTTGCCCTCTTCCCTCCGCATTTCCGGAACCAGGATGTCCATCATGAAACGGAAATATCCGCCACATCCGCAAAAAAGCCCTCCGCCGCACGGCATAAATCCACAGGATTCAATTCAATCTGGCACCCCAGACGTCCGCCGCTCACCACCATCTCCGGCAGGGCTTCCGCGCTGGCATCAATCACCGTAGGGTATTTCCTTTTCATCCCCAAAGCCGTGCAGCCGCCGCGCACGTACCCCGTCACGGCGGTAATATCCTTCACCGGAAGCATGGAAAGAGCCTTTTCTCCCACGGTGCGGGCAGCCTTTTTCAAGGAAAGCTCCGCGCCTATGGGTATCACGAACACGTAATACTGCCGAGGAGCTCCCTCCGTTACCAGCGTCTTGTACATCTTCTCCTCCGCCAGGTTCAGTGCTTCCGCCGTATGCCGCGCATCCACAAACTCGCGGCATTCATAGGAATAATGCCTGTACGGGATATGCAGCGCATCCAGCAGGCGCATAGCATTTGTCTTTGCCTCCTTCTTTTTGGACATAAACTTGAAAAGGGAACGTCCCGGTAACATAGAAAAAAAGCCTTCCTTTGACAAGGCCGAGCCCCCCGACGGCCCCTATGAAAAAGTGGAACGGAAACGGGAATTTCTCTGAAAGAGCGGTAAGGACAGCAACGCCGTTCCCCCAGTGCAGCCCGTTCACAGCGGAGAATTTCAGAAACGGAGGACGGCGAAAAAGAAAAAGGAAAAAACGCCTCATTTCCTCAGAACCCTTGACTTGCCGCTGGCAGAAAAGATAACATCCGGTATCATGGAAGATTATCGTGTCCGGAGAAGCCTTGGAGAACATGTCCTGCGCTGCTCCGTCCTGATTGCTGCGCTCTTCATCATGTCTCTGGGCATCGCTCTGTCCACCAAGGCAGACCTGGGAGTCTCCCCCATCTCCTGCACGCCCTATGTGCTCAGCCTGGCATTCCCTCTAACCATGGGGACCGTCACCATCCTCATGCACCTGAGCTTTGTGGCCGTGCAGGCGGCCCTGCTGAAAAGGCAATTCCGTCCGGCGCATCTGCTCCAGATTCCCATAGCTTTTATCTTCGGCTTTCTGACGGATTTTTCCATGTGGATCATAGCGCCTCTGGAACCGGACGGATACCTGTGGTCCGTTATTCTCTGCCTGTTCAGCTGCGTGGTAATCGGATTCGGCGTCTTTCTTCAGGTTAAGGCGGATTCCGTTCTTCTGGCAGGGGAAGGCATGAGCCTGGCCTTCGTCAAACTCTTCAAATGGGAATTCGGAGCCGTAAAAACCGGGATGGACTGCACGCTCGTCTGCATCGGCCTGGCCTGTTCCCTCATCTTCCTGCCCGGACTGACAGGCATACGGGAAGGAACCGTGGTGGCCGCCGTCCTGGTGGGAATGATCGTCCGTTTTTTCAACAGGCACGTCTTCTGGCCGGACAGGCTCCTGGAACGGCTGGCGCGCCCCGGAGCAGCAAGCGAGCTTCCTCCGCTGGCACAAACGGCCGCTTATGCTCCGGACGCCCCTCTGGTCATTTCCATTGACCGGGAATACGGTTCCGGCGGCCATGCCATCGGGAAAATGCTGGCGGAAAAGCTGGGCATCCGATTCTACGACTCGGAACTGGTGTACCTCACAGCCTCCCGGAGCGGCCTCACTCCGGACTACATCCGCAAGCACGAACAACAGCTTTCCAGCCGCTTCCTGCACGAACTTTACGCCCAGAACTATGCCTACACGGCGGAGGAAATGCCCCCTGAAGACGCCACCTTCCTGGCACAGAGCAAAGTCATCCGGGACATTACGGCCAGTCAGGCATGCGTCATCGTGGGCCGCTGCGCCAACTTCATCCTGAAAGGGAGACCCAACCTGTTCAGTGTTTTCCTTCATGCGGACCGGGCCACGCGCATGCAGCGCGTTATTGAAAACTATGGGGTAGAACCTGGCGGGGCAGCCCGGGCCATGGACATCATGGACTCCCGCCGCCGCACCCACTGCCTGCACTACACCGGGCAGGAACTGGGCAATGCACGCCTCTACGACTTGTGCGTCAACACGTCCGATTACGGACTGAAACGCACGGTGGAACTGATTCTGGAAGCCATCAATACCAGAACCGAACAATCTTCCGCTGTAGAAACGGTTCCCGTCCGCTCCGCATCTTTTCCCGAACCGGAAGAGGACAGCATTCCCGGAGAAATATCCCTCGCCTGACAGGGGCAAATGTCTCCAACAGCCAATACTTATGTAACAACTGCCCTCCCGGCACCTTGTTCACCGGTAACAGAATCCGTTGTCTGAAAAAACTGCCTGGCCGATAAATAGGAAACTCTCTCCCCCTTTCCATAATCCCCGCAAAGGGAAAGATTCCGTATCTCCTTCAGATGAAAAACCGGCTGGAAAACGAATGGCCCCTTCCACACAAAAGGCTGCCCCTCCCAACTCCCCGTTTTTTTGCCGGCTGCATAATTCAAAACAACAAAAGGCAGCCTTTCTGAGTCCAAAAAACATGAGACTCTGGTCACTCCACCCCTCTTACCTGGATGCTGTCGGCCTGGTTGCCCTGTGGAGGGAAGGCCTCCTGGCACGCAAAGTTTTGCAGGGGCAGACAAAAGGATATATCCATCATTCTCAGCTCTTCCGCTTCCGGGAGACGGAAAACCCCATTCATGTCCTGGATTTCTACCTGAAAACCGTCCATGACGAATCCATCCGCAGAGGCTACAATTTTGATTTAAGCAAAATTTCTCCCTGCGAAAGCCGTCCCCATTCCCTTCTCCTGCCGGATAAACAGCTCGAATACGAATTCCTTCATCTTCTGGACAAGCTCAAGGAAAGGTTCCCCCGGCAATATTCCCTGTTGCGGCAAACCGCAGTCCCCCATCCCCATCCGCTTTTTCAAATAACGCCAGGAGATATTTGCTCCTGGGAGAAAAAGCCTGTTTCGTCATTAACATGACTTCATTTTCTTCTCCGGGAAAGGTTGCCTTCCAATAAATATTTTTGGAATGCCCCCTTATTCCCGCTGGAAACTATTGATCCGGTTTGGCATCTTTTCATAGTGACGGGGATAAAACCACAGGCATACGCCATTTCCATCTCATCACCCGGGCAGTCACTGCAGCGAGCAGAATTATTGCAAGACCCTTTCCAACCTTTTAATTCTTCAGGCCCATACGGTGAAAAAACATGCCCGGCAAAGGAAAAGGCCTTAAAGCATTTGTGCTTTAAGGCCTTTATTTGGTGGAGCATAGCGGGTTCGAACCGCTGACCTCTTCAATGCCATTGAAGCGCTCTACCAACTGAGCTAATACCCCTTTGACTTTCGTCTTGGTGCGTCCTGTTGAGGACGGGGAGAAATTATCATTTCCAAAGCGGGCATGCAAGCTTTTTCTACAAAAAAATTGCCCCGGGATGATTTTTCCGAAAAATACTGAATCCGGAAAGGGCTGCAAATCCCATGCAGACGAAAACAGGGACAGTCTGAACAAATGTGTTTGAATGAGACTCATTCCTGTTTTACCTTTCCATAAATGATGAAACGCCCTCTTTTTACTCATCGTATGATATTCGCCTGCGCTCTGGCAATTTTGTCCCTGTCCTGTTCCGTTCACGCCCAGGAGACTCCAGCTGCGGAAGGACCGCCGGCCCAGACGGAGGACAGCGGCATTTCCACTCCCCGCAGAGTCGCCGGACTGGGCGTTCTGGCATTCCTGATCGGCTGGATGATTTGGAGGAGCGGTTCCAGCCGCCAGAAGGACGGAGGCCATGACCAGGAGGCACCCCGGGAATGACGCCGTTTTTGAAAGGTTGCCCTGGTTCCTGCCGTAGTCGTTGCAGGAAAGGAGTCTCCGGCCATGAACATTATTCTACCCATCCTGAGCTTTCTGTGCGGTGTCATGCTGACGGAAACAGCTTCCGGCTCTTCTGAGGAGGGAAAGCCTTCTCCCGGCGTAGTGCAGGAATTGTGGTTCGGCATTCCGGGGGCATCCGTAAAGGACCTGACCCACAGGAAGATTTTTGAAACGGCGGCCCCGGATGTCCGCACGATCAGCCATCTGGATGTGGAAAACCAGGGAGACAGGTACGGAGCCCGTTACTCCGCCCTGCTGAAAGTCCCGGCAAGCGGGAAGTACCGCCTTTACCTGTCTTCCGACGATTCCGCAGAGTTATGGCTGGGCAAGGATGCCACCCAGAAGGACATGGCCTGCATCGCCACCGTCAAAGGATATTCCGACATCCATAATTGGGGCAACCAGCCCAACCAGGCTTCCGAACCTGTCCAGCTGGAAGCTGACCGGTTTTATTTTCTTCAGGTGATTCACAAGGAGGATGGAGGCCCGGACCATATGTCCGTCGCCTGGTCCGGGCCGGGCATCCCCGCCCCTGTCATCATTCCTGCCACGGCGCTGTTCATACCGCCCGGTATCTTGCCGGAAGAAAAAAAACAATCCCCAGCCAAAGCGGACTGAAAGGTTTTTTGATTACCTTCCCGCCGAGGAGACATCATCAATTTGCCGACGAGAAAATAGATATTTTCCATAAAACTCCATCAATCAATCATTTCCAATACGAAAAAAAACCGGACCTCCCTCCATCGGGGAAGCCCGGTTTTTTCTCGTCGTATATCATGTAGTTAATTGAAGCGGCCTGACACAGAAAAATGCCAAAACACCTTCTGAATCCAAATCTAGCGGATTTCTAATCCGAGGTCAAGTTCCCAGTTTGAAAGGAAAGGCTTTGAGAAAAAGTCCCGATGTTTCACGGGGCTATCCATCTTGGAGTAAAAAACCTCTCTCTTTTTCAAGTGAAGTATAAGAAGGAAAAAGGAATTTTTGCTATTCATGTCGTTTCAAAATCCGGGAATCATTTGTTTTCAAAGATTCCCTTCTCTTTGAATTCATAATGACCAGCATTGCTTCTCAGAGGAGAAAAGCTTCTCTCCCTGAAAATTTTTTATCATGATGAAGGTTGCGGATTAGAAATCCGCTCTTCATTTCTGGAAAAGAAAATGTTTCTTTATCGGGTAATATTCAGAATGCCTGCCAGCAAATGATGTTACTGAAAAAGTACGCTTTCATCCCTTCCCTATGTTCGGCATGAATGAATTTTCCGCTATTGAAACATAAATAGTCATTCCAGTTATACACATGTTATTATCATTTTATTCACAATTTTTCTTCCTTTTTCTCCAGTCCCCGCATTCTTTTTCCCGGGAACAGCGTGAAACAGGAAAGGGACATACGGAAACGGAATAAAAAAATGGAAATTTCCCATCCTTCCAGAAAATCTGGAATGAAACATAAAATTTTCACAGGCGTTTTTACTTTCCGTAAATCATCCCCATACCTTTTCCATTCCCTTGAAAACAGGTTCCTCCCATTTCCCCGGAGCAATACGGGAAAAACGTGACGACAATTGTCCTTGTTCCAATGACGGACGGACGGTAGATTTTCCGCGCCATATGAGCAGAGCATCCAGAACAGAACGCCTTGATTACCTGAAAGACCAGTTACGTAAAAGGGTTGTCATCCTGGATGGCGCCATGGGCACCAATATCCAAAAATTCAGGCTGGGAGAGGGAGATTACCGCGGAGAACGTTTTGCGGATGCGGAATGCTATCCCAACGATTTAAAGAATAATAACGACCTTCTGGTTCTGACCAGGCCGGATATCATTCTTGATATTCACCGCCGCTTTCTTGACACGGGACGGACGGATATTCTGGAAACCTGCACATTCGGAGCTACCAGCATCGGCCAGCATGATTATTTCTGGCACCGTCCGGAGGAAGGCAGCCACAAGGACCAGCAGTATTTCCAGGAAGTGGTGGACGCCCCCGAATTGAAGGCCCTTGTCCGGGAATTGAATTTGGCGGCAGCCGCACTGGCCCGGCAGGCATGCGACGAAGCGGAAGCTGCAGACGGCAAGCCCCGCCTGGTGGCCGGGTCCATCGGCCCCATGCCCGTCACCTGTTCCCTGTCCCCCGACGTGAATGATCCCGGTTTCCGCGCCGTGAATTTCCGCCAGCTCAGGCAGGCGTACCGGGATCAGGTGCTGGCCCTGCTGGAAGGGGGGGTGGACATGCTGCTGGTGGAGACGATTTTCGACACGCTGAACGCCAAGGCAGCCCTGTTCGCCATTGAAGAAATTTTTGAGGAACAACCGGAAAGCTCTGTTCCGGTCATGGTATCCGTAACGCTGACGGACAAAGCCGGACGCACGCTGTCCGGCCAGACGATTGAAGCATTCTGGAACTCCATCCGCCACGTTCGCCCCTTCTCCGTAGGCATCAATTGCGCCCTGGGGCCGGACCTGATGCGCCCCTTTGCGGAAGAACTGTCCGGACTGGCAGATTGCCACATGTCCATTTATGCGAATGCCGGGCTTCCCAACCCGCTCAGCCCTACCGGCTACGACCTTCTGCCGGCGGATATGGCCCGGTTCATGAAGGAATACGCGGAACAGGGCCTGCTGAACATCGTGGGCGGCTGCTGCGGAACCACTCCGGAGCATATCGGCGCCATTGCGGCTGCCGTGGAAGGAATGCCTCCGCGCGTTCCGGCTCCCCAAACGCCCGCGCTTCGCCTGTCCGGATATGAAGCGTACAACCATACGCGGGAAAAAAACACCCTCTTTGTCGGGGAACGCTGCAATGTGGCGGGTTCCCCCAAATTCGCCCGCCTGATTCGTGAAGGAAATTACGAGGAAGCGGTATCCATTGCCCGGCAGCAGGTGGAAAACGGCGCGCTGGTATTGGATTTCTGTTTTGACGACGGCCTGATCGACGGGCCGCAGGCCATGGTCCGCTTCCTGAACCTTGTTTCCGCAGAGCCGGATATCGCCCGCGTTCCTTTCATGGTGGATTCCTCCAAGTGGGAGGTGCTGGAAGCGGGGCTCCAATGCATGCAGGGCAAGGGAATCGTGAATTCCATTTCTCTGAAGGAGGGGGAAGAAGAATTCCTGAAGAAAGCGGCGCTGATTAAAAAGTACGGCGCAGCGGTCGTGGTCATGGCGTTTGACGAACAGGGACAGGCCGCCAATTACGAGGACCGCGTCCGCATCTCCAGACGGGCCTATGACTTGCTGGTAAACCGGGTGCAGTTTCCTCCGGAAGACATCATTTTTGACCCGAACGTCCTGACCGTAGGCACCGGCATTGCGGAACACGCCGATTACGCTCTTGATTTCTTCAAGGCCGCAGGCTGGATCTCCCGGAACCTGCCGCATGCCCACATTTCCGGCGGCATTTCCAATGTCTCCTTTGCTTTCCGCGGCAACAACCCGGTGCGGGAAGCCATGCATTCCGCTTTCCTGTACCACGCTACGCAGCAGGGGCTGGACATGTGCATCGTGAATGCCGGGATGCTGGAGGTGTACGACAATATTCCCAAGGACAGGCTGGAGCTGATTGAAGACGTTCTGCTGAACCGGAGGACGGACGCCACGGAACGCCTGACGGATTACGCGGAAAAACTGGCTGCGGAAAAAACCGGAGACGGAAAGGAGAAAAAAACCGTACAGGCCTGGAGGGAGCAGGACGTTGCCAAACGTCTGGAATATTCTCTTATCAAGGGCATTACCGAATTTGTTGACGCGGATACGGAGGAGGCTTTTCAGGAGCTGGGGTCTCCGCTGAACGTGATTGAAGGCCCTCTGATGGCCGGCATGAAGGTCGTCGGGCAACTGTTCGGGGACGGCAAAATGTTCCTGCCGCAGGTGGTGAAAAGCGCCCGCGTCATGAAACAGGCTGTAGCCTGGCTCACCCCCTATATAGAAGCGGACAGCAAAGGAGCCGCCAAGGCGGGAAAAGCCGTGATCGCCACCGTGAAGGGGGACGTGCATGACATCGGCAAAAATATCGTCGGCGTGGTGTTGAGCTGCAATGGTTTTGAAATGATTGACCTGGGCGTCATGGTCCATTGCGATACCATTCTGGACCGGGCGGAAGCGGAACAGGCGGACCTGGTGATGCTTTCCGGGCTGATCACCCCTTCCCTGGAAGAGATGTCCCATGTAGCCGCGGAGATGGAACGCCGGGGGATGACCATTCCCCTGATGGTGGGGGGAGCTACGACGTCAGCCCTGCATACGGCCCTGAAAATAGCCCCCCATTATCAAGGAGCCGTGGTGCATACGGAGGATGCCTCCCAGGTGGTTCCCGCAGCCGCCTCCCTGGTGGGAGAAAAAAAGGATTCCTACATTGCCGCCGTGAAGGCCCGGCAGGAGGAATTGCGCAACAATCATGAAAACAAACCCGTCCGGGACCTCCTGCCCCTGGAGAAAGCCAGGGAATTGCGCTGGAAGGGAGCGGAAGGCGGCTATCTCCCCCCCGTTCCCGCCCGTCTTGGCCCGGTTTCCATCGGCAGCCTGCACAGCTCCGTAAGCTGCGGCTGCTGCAGTGACGATCCACGTTATTACGTAACTGTTCAGGAGCTTATCGAGCGCATGGACTGGACGCCTTTTTTCCACGCCTGGGAGCTGCACGGCACATGGGACCGCGCCCGCCGGGAGTTCCGCACCAAAGACCCGTCCAAGGCTGAGGCGGCCGCGGCGCTGTACCAGGACGCCCTCCGCTTGCTGGAACAGGCCGTGAAGGAAAACCGCTACCAGGCGCGCGGCGTCATAGGCATTTTCCCGGCCAATTCAACAGCCAGCCATGACGACATCACCGTCTGGGCTGATGAATCCAGAACCATTCCCCTGGCTACGCTGCTGACGCAGCGCCAGCAACTGGACAAACAGGGGAAACCCCGGCTGGCGCTGGCGGACTTCATCGCTCCCGAAGGCGTCAGGGATTACGTGGGGGCCATGGCGGTCAGCATCCACGGCTCCCGCCGCTGGGCAAAGGAATGGGAAGCCAGAAACGACTCCTACCGCGCCCTGCTGGTCAGCTCTCTGGCGGACCGCCTGGTGGAGGCTTTCGCGGCCATCGCCCATGACAAGCTGCGCCTTTTGTGGAATATTCCGGAAGGGTCCGGCGTGCGACCTGCCTGCGGGTACCCCAGCCAGCCGGACCACCAGGAAAAGGAAACCGTCTTCACCCTGCTCCACGCCCGGGAGGAAGCGGGCATGAGCCTGACGGAAACATGGATGATGCAGCCCGTTTCTTCCGTCTGCGCCCTCGTCTTCTCCCATCCGGAAAGCACTTATTTCTCCGTGGGCGTCACCGGGGAAGACCAGCAGGAGGATTACGCCTCCAGAAAACGGGCCTCCCGGCCCTGACCTCCCCTTTCCCTTTTATGCAGCATACCGACCAGATACAGGCCCTTTCGGAATTCCTGCTGGAATACGCCACCACCCTCATGGGCGCGGGGGTGCACACCAACCGCGCCGTGCGCAACATTTCCCGCATTGCCTCCGCGTACGGATACAGCGCGGACATGACCATTTTCCAGCGCAATATCACCATGAGCCTGATCTGCAAGGATGACGAGACGCTGCGCCGCACCTCCGTCCGGAAACTGAAACCCCTGGCGTTCAACCTGAACCTGATCCAGCAGCTCAGTGAATTGAGCTGGCTCCCGGTGGACAACAACGTCAGCATTGCGGAAATGGAACAGGCATTCCGCTCCATGGTGCGCACCAAAAGATTTTCCCGCTGGACGGACCTGCTCCTGGTCAGCGTAGGCAACGCCGCCTTCTGCCGCCTGTTTAACGGAGACCTGTGGGCCATGCTGACCGTGTTCGCCGCCACCATGCTGGGCTTTCTGGCCAAGCAGCAGCTTACCCGGTTGAAATACAACCCGCTGGGGGTCATCATCCTTTCCGCCTTCACCGCTTCCATGGCAGCCGCGTGCGCCGTCCTTTTCCAGATAGGCTCCACGCCGCAGATCGCCCTGGCAGCCAGCGTCCTGTTCCTGGTGCCCGGCGTCCAGATGATCAACTCCATCATGGACCTGATGCACGGCCACATCCTGATGGGCATCTCCCGCGGCATCCATTCCATCATGATGATTGCCTGCATCGCCATCGGCCTCTCCGCAACCATGCTCATCGTAGGGGTAAACAGCTTATGAATCCGGATCTTATTTCCTCCATCCTTCTGGACGGGCTGATGGCCGCCATTGCCGCCACGGGATTTGCCGTCATCTCCAATCCGCCCAGGCGCGCCATTGCCGTTTCCGCCGTTCTGGCGGCCGTCGGCCACGCTTTCCGCTTTTACATGCTGCACTCCTGGACCATTGACATTTCCAGCGCCACCTTCATTGCCGCCTTCACCATAGGCATGCTGGGCGTCATGACGGCCAAGCTGGTGAAGTGCCCGGCGGAAATATTCGCTTTCCCTTCCCTGCTTCCCATGATTCCCGGCGTGTACGCCTATAAGACCATCCTGGCCCTGATGCAGTTTATGCAGGAGAACCAGGACGCGGCCGTCATGAACCGTCTGATTGTGGACATCTGCAAAAACGGCATCACCGCCTTCTTCATCATCTTTTCGCTGGTTATCGGAGTAGCCATACCCATGCTGATGTTCAAACGGTTGAGCTATACACGCATCATCAAGCCGGGGCATTGACCTTCAAACAAGGGAGACAGGGCATTTTTCTCTTGCCAGACTGCGCCCCGTGTGGTTTACTACGCCCCGCAACGGCAGAAACGCCTGAGCAGACAGCCCCATAGTGTAATTGGTAACACACCTGATTTTGGTTCAGTATTTCTAGGTTCGAGTCCTGGTGGGGCTGCCAATCCAACCCTCCTTCAAGGAGGGTTTTTTGTTGCCTTTTTTCAGGATTCATCCTCTCCCGGAGCAAGCTTGAACGCCATTCCCCCATCATCCGCACAGATTCTTGAAAATCCAGCAATCGTCCTGCCGCGCATGGAACATGCGGGGGTGGAGGGAAATGCCGGAAAGAAGGGTATTCCATGAGCATCGCACACACGGCATTCCGGGGCGGTAAAAGCTCTTGCGTTACAGGGATTTTTTTGCATAATCCCCCGGCAGGAATGACGGAAAAACCTATACAACTTGGGCTTGCCGGGCTGGGAACGGTCGGTTCCGGCGTTTATGAAACGCTGTGCCGCAATCACGCCCTTCTGGAAGCCCGGAGCAAGATTCCTTTCAGGCTCAAGCGCATCGCCGTGCGCAACCTGGAAAAGCCCAGGGAAACCGTCGTTCCCCGGGAACTGCTGACGGACGATTGGCAGGATTTGGTAAACGACCCGGAGATAGACATCATTATTGAGCTGATTGGCGGAACGCGCCAGGCTTACGATCTGGTGACGCTGGCCCTCCGTGCCGGCAAGCCCGTCGTTACGGGGAACAAGGCTCTTCTGGCCGAATATGGAGCGGAGATTTTCAAGCTTTCCGCGGAAATGGGCACCCCCATTTATTTCGAAGCGTCCGCCGGCGGCGGCATCCCCATTATCCAGAGCTTGCAGAATTCCCTGATTTGCAACCACATCAATTCCATTGTGGGCATTATCAACGGAACGTCCAACTATATTCTCTCCGCCATGGGGGAACACGGGGCCGATTACGCGGACGCCCTGGCCCAGGCCCAGAAGCTGGGCTTCGCGGAAGAAGACCCCTCCCTGGACGTCAACGGCTGGGACGCCGCCCATAAGGCGCTCATCCTGGCGATGCTGGCCTACGGAACAACCATTTCCCCGGATAAAATTTACGTCAGAGGCATTGAGAATATCACCAGCCGGGATTTCGAATTTGCCAAAAAACTGGGCTATACCATCAAGCTCCTTGTCGTCATCCGCTACCATGAGGGGCAGGAAGACGCTCTGGAACTGCGTGTCCAGCCCTGTTTTGTCCATGACTGGCATATCCTGGCTTCCGTGAACGGCGTGTTCAACGCTATTTCCGTCAACGGGGACATTGTGGGGGAAACGCTGTTTTACGGCCGGGGAGCGGGCAAGAACCCCACAGCTTCCGCCGTCATCAGCGACATCATCACCGCCATGCGCGAAAGCCGCTATCCGGAATACCATACGGGCTTCAATCCCTATGCCAAGGCCTGCGGGATCATGCATATCAATGATACGGTCACTCCGTATTACGTCCGCTTCCAGGTAGCGGACCAGCCGGGAGTCATTGCGGAAATAGCCCGCATTCTGGCCACCTTCGGCATCGGCATTTCCGCCACCTCTTCCGCTCCCAGCCATATTGATGAAGGCGGAGCCCCCTGGAACGACCTCGTTTTCATCCTCCATTCCTGCCCGTGGGGCCAGCTCCAGAAGGCTCTGGAGGAAATAACCCGCATTTCCTGCGTGGCGGCGGAGCCCCGTGTCCTGCGCATAGAACATCTTCTTCCTCAATCCTAACCTACATATCATCCTGTTACATGGCTCTTATCGTTCAAAAATTCGGGGGCAGCTCCGTCGGCACCATTGACCGCATCCGCAATGTAGCGCGCCGCATCCATGAAACCGCCAGGGAAGGCAACCAGGTGGTCGCCGTCGTTTCCGCCATGAGCGGCGTGACGGACAAGCTGATCGGGCTTGCCAGGGAATTGTCTGAAACGCCTTGCGAACGTGAACTTGACGTGCTGATGGCCACCGGCGAACAGCAGTCCATCGCCCTGCTCTGCATGGCCCTGCATGAACTGGGTGAAAAAGCCATGTCCTTTACGGGGGCGCAGGCCGGAATCACCACCTTCGGCAGCCACACGCGGGGGCGCATCCACAGCATTGACCCGACGCTGATGAACAAGTACCTGCAGGAAGGCAACATCCTTATCTGCGCCGGCTTTCAGGGGGTTACGGAAGAAGGAATGGTCCAGACGCTGGGCCGCGGAGGTTCCGACCTCTCCGCCATCGCCATCGCGGCCGCTCTGAAAGCGGACGTGTGCCAGATTTTTACAGATGTGGACGGCGTCTATACCTGTGACCCCCGCGTGGTCAAAGACGCCAAGAAGATACAAACCCTTTCATATGACGAGATGCTGGAAATGGCTTCCAACGGGTCCAAGGTGATGCAGTCGCGTTCCGTGGAATTCGCCAAAAAATTCGGTGTCGTCTTTGAAGTTCGCAACTCCATGAACAACAACCCCGGTACAATCGTGCAAGAAGAAACTCCCTCCATGGAAGCCGTCGTCATCCGCGGCATTTCCATTGACCGCAACCAGGCCCGCGTCACCATTACCGGCATTCCGGACCAAATCGGCTACACGGCCCAGATACTGGGCGCCCTGGCAGAAGCGGAAATCAACCTGGATATGATTCTGGCCAATACTGCCCACGACGGCTATGTCCGCCAGTCCTTTACGATGCCCTCCAACGAACTGGGCCGCGCCCAAGCCGCCCTTAAACCGGTCATGGCCGCCCTCGGCTCCACCGTCAAGGTGGAAACGGAAGCGGGGCTGGCCAAGCTTTCCCTGGTCGGCATCGGCATGCGTTCCCACTCAGGCGTGGGAGCCACCGCTTTCAAGGCCCTGGCGGACGCCAACATCAAGACCGGCATGATTTCCACCTCGGAAATCAAGATTGCCGTGATGGTGGACGAATCCGATATTGAGGAAGCGGCCCGGGTCGTACATAAGGCGTTCAACCTGGGAGCCTGATTTTCTCAATATTTATCAACTCTCTTTTCCACGCCGGTTCACGTCCCCGTGAACCGGCTTTTTCATGCGGCAAAAAAAGCAGCCCCTTCCCGGAAAAGGAACGCCATCCCCCCGTTTCCTTCCAATTTTCGAAAGAAGGAAGGGCGTCTCTCTCCGCATGCTGTTGCGGGCGTAATGGCCGTCTCAGGAACACAGGAGAATGACGCCGCCCTTTCCCTGTTCCAGTTTTACCGGCTTGCCGCCTGCGTTTTTCAGAGTTCCCATAAAATCCATACCTTCAGGAACGGAAATTCTCCGGTTCTCCATGCAGGAAAGGGAAGTCCTTACAGGTACGGAGCAAAAAAAGCACAACAAACAAAAGGTTCATTTACAGGGGATCAACCGCCCCCCGCACCGCGCAGAGGCTGCCGCAGCCCATCCCTTCTATTGCACCCGTATCGTCTGCTCAATCAGTTCGTTCAGGCGCGGCGCAGTAATGCCGCCGACCATATCCTTCAGCTTCATCCCTTCCAGATACAGAACCGTCAGAGGGACGGCTTCCAGGCCATATTTGCGAGCTATGTCCGGATAGGCATCCGCATCAATCAACACGGCAAACGCCTTGCCGTCCTGCGATTCGGCATAAGATTTTACCGCCTGGACGTAATCCATGGCCGGGCGGCTCCACGAAGCGTAAAAAACAAGGAGCACCTTGCGGCCGGATAATTCCGTAAGCTGCCGCATGTCCTCACCTTTGTAATCCATCCATACGGGGGCCTTTTTCTTAGGTTTTGAAGGAGGGAGGACTTTTTTGGGAGGGTCAAACGTCCTTTCCAGAGGGCGCGGAGCGGGCTTTTTTTCCGCATAACGGGCGCGCCGTTCACTGGAATCGTCGCACCCGGTCAGGCCGGCCGCCAGCAAACCGCAGACCAATATGAACAAGCCCTGTTTCATCCGCAGGCAAGTATGCCCGGAGAAGGCGAATTTGCAAGCCTGAAACCCATCCCGCTTTTCGCGTTGCCCCTCCCCCTTCTTGCTGTTATGGTGAAGGTTGCATGAATGGCGTCCCTCCACTGGAATTCGCAGGGGTTTCCCACTGGGCGGCCCTGGCCGTCCTCCTGGCGGCGGGAGCCTGCATCCTGGAGCTGGGGCAGTCCTACAAGAAAACCGTCAGAAACCGCACTACCTTCTGGCTGGGGGCGGCCTGCCTGTTCAGCCTGGTTCCCGACCTGGCCGCCATGCTGGCCGATGAACCGGAAAAGAACTGGACATGGATGCTCCCCCTGCATTTCTGCTCCGTCATGCAGGTGGTGTGCGCCCTGAGCCTGTGGATACCCTCCCGGCGGCTGCGCTCCGTGGCCTATTACTGCGTGCTGTGCGCCACCCTCCAGGGGCTGGTGACTCCTTCCGTGGCCCATGATTTCCCCTCATGGACGTATTTTGCCTTTTTCCTTTCCCACGGCGTGACAGTCATCACGGCGCTTTACCTGCCTCTGGCTCTGGAATGGAAGCCGGCGCGCTGGGACTTCCTGTGGGCTTTTTTGCTGGCGAATGCGTACCTGGTGGCCATTCATCCCGTCAACATGCTCCTGGGAACCAATTACGGGTTTACCGTGGCCACTCCCGCCGGAGGGTCCGTGCTGGACTTTCTCGGGCCATGGCCCTGGTACCTGCTGTGGATGCAGGTTCCGGCGCTGGCGCTGATGTATCTGCTCACGCTCCCCTTCCGCCGTTATCCCAGAGGCCGCACGGGCAGTTCCCTGTTCCGCCATTGAAAGGGAATCTTTTTTCCCTGCCCCGCCGCTTCCGACGGAATCCCCGCAAAACGGCCCGCCCGCTTCCGGAAAAAAGAGCCCCGGAAAGTTCTTTATTGTATAATCGGCTTGAGGATGCCGATGTAGGTGTCCGATGTCCCTGTTCCGCGATAAATGGAATTAATCCTGATTTTGATGGTGTGCACAGGCTGCCTGTAATACGGAGGCACGACAATCTGCGGAGTCCAGTCATCCCGCAGCGTGGCGTCAAAAGTATAAGTTCCGTTCAGCGTCACCTGAATGCCTTTGGGGCGGCTGAACATGGAGTAGGCAATATTCGGGTGCCTCCGGGCTTCCGAATCCTTTTCCGGGTCGGTCACCGGGGAAATGCCGGTCTCCAGCATGATTCCCAGCAGCCGGCCGGGTTTCCTGAGCCTGATCTCCAGGGTTTCCCCCTGGCCGTCCCCGGAAACGCTTTCCGCCCAATAGCCGGAACTTTTTTTCAGATTGTCCGGGGAACATGGAACCCCGTAGGGGTCCCTGTCCAGGGTGGAGCTGGCAGTCACGTCATACTGGTCCGTCAGGACGCCCCTTTCTCCGCGGACGGTCATCCGCCCATCCTTGTCCAGCACCCACCCGGGCCCCGGAGTAAGCACCAAGGAGGGAGCGTAGGGCCTGCCGTCCGCTCCCAGCAAAGACCAGGTATAAACGCCTTTGGGCGTCGTCATGATGGATTTGGCATCCGCGGAGGGATCCAGCTTGACGGACTGGTTGGTCATCTCCGAGCTGTACACATTGACCACCGCCCTGGGGGTGCCCCCTGTCCAGGTTATTACCGGAGAGGTAAGCAGCGTCAGGCGCGGTTCCCCCATGTGGACCTTCGGTTCCGGCGTAATGGCAACGTCCTGCGTATAAGGAACGGAGAACTGGAAGGTAAGAACATGGATTCCCGCCTTGTTGGGAACCTGGGCCACCAGCCAGTGAGTTATGCCGGCAATGGGAAACATGGAGGGAGCGTCCGCCTGGAGATGCCGCCCCTCCACCAGGGAAAAATCACATTTCAGATCATCCACGGATGTGACGACGTCCTGCACCGCTTTCGTAAAAGGGAGGCTGCGTATGGGTTCCTGCCTGGCGGCATTGGCCTGTTCATCAGGCGGTTCGTACTGGAACGGCACGCCTACGGAAATGGTTTTCCCCCTGATTCCCCTGGGAATATCCAGCGCGCAGGTGTAAATGAGGAAAGCCTGGTGCTGCTTCAGGGAAACAGTAACGTCCAGCGCGTTCAGCCGGATTCCGTCCGCCTGCGTCAAATCCATGGGAACGGGCAAGCCGGGAACCGGAGCGATGCATTGAAAGGATATCTCCTGCTGGCGGGGGCGGTCCGCTTTTTCCGCGGCGGTCTGTTCCTTCTGCTGGGGTTCGGCGGCCATGCCCGGCACGCAGCATGCAATGCCGGCCAGCCAGATCAGGGTAGCCAATCTCATGGCCGTTAGATTAACGCGTGGCAGCCCGTTCATCAAGTCCATTTAGGGGAGGGGGAAAGGTCCCTTCGTACCCGCCCTTTTCCCTGAACAAACAAGGGCGGCCCTCCTTTGAACCAGCGACGCCCGCAGCAGGAAAACATTCGTTCCAAACTCCGGAATTGGTCGCTTCATGCCCTTGGAAGCGGGTTCCGGGGTTCCGCCTGGACGTCTCTCTGCCGGAGAAGCGGAAAGATGGCCCATGGCACATGACAGGTAAAAACCAACTGAGGGGCATCGGAGGGCCTTTTCCGCCACAAACCAGCATAATTAACTCATTAACAACAATCGACATCCATTGTTGCATATTTGCAGAAAGACCGTGTTCTTCCGCTTTCCAGGCGCCGTTAACGTACTCTTATTACCAGGGTTTTTCATGAAAAGCCCGTTTCCGGGGGAGAGCCAAAACGCCCAGCCGCCCCCCTTCGCCAAACAAAAAAGAAGCATGCGGAAGACAGAAAAAATCACGCAAGACAGGAGAATTTTTTCTAGAAAACAGAACAAATAATACAATATATAGTGTATATAAAAAAATACTGTACAATATTTCCTTTTCATCAGGATTATTTTTCAGTAGATAATGCACACGCTACGCGCCGCCGCCCCATGACGAAGCGCAAAAGCCTACGGGATTATTCCCAAACCTTTCTACTTCGCAATCCAATGATCACAGACAACTCGCAAACCATACTCAAACTGCGTACAGGCCAGGAAATCATCCTCCCCCAGAGGAAAGACCTGCTGGGCGGTTTGAAATTCACCAGAAGATTTTCACACAATGAAGTCCACCCCTATGATGAAGTGGACTGGACACGCCGCGACGTCCGCATTATGGATTGGAAAACCGGCAAGACCATTTACGAGCGCCTGGGTCTGGAAGCTCCGGCCCACTGGGATGACAACGCCGTCAAAATCACGGCGGACAAGTACCTTTTCGGCAGTGAACCCGGCTCCCTAGAATATGAAGACAGCTTCCGCAATATCTACGACCGCATTTCCAATACCTATACCGTATGGGGATGGGAGGAAGGCTACTTCGCCACGCTGGAGGACGCGGAAATTTTCAATGAGGAAATCAAGGCCATGCTGGTGCAGCAGATATGGGCGCCCAACTCCCCCGTCTGGTTCAACATCGGCCACTGGGAGCAGTGGCGCTGGGGACGCCCGGACCTGAGGGAAAACTATACAGGCCACGGCAACAAGGCCTACCATACCAAAGGGACCAAGAACAATCTGAAAACCTTCATGGTCCAGTCTACGTATGAATACCCCCAGTGTTCCGCCTGCTTCCTGACGGAAGTGGGAGACAGCATGGAGGATATTCTGGACCACCTGACGACGGAAGGCCGTATTTTCGCGTCCGGTTCCGGAGTAGGCATCAACCTGTCCACCCTCCGGTCCTCTAAGGAGCCCATCAGCGGCAAGGGCCGCTCCTCCGGCCCCATCTCTTTCGACCGCGGCTGGGACCGCATGGCCGGAGCCATCAAATCCGGAGGCAAGACGCGCCGCGCCGCACGCATGGTCCTGATGTTCAGCGACCACCCGGATATTTTCGAATTCATCAATACGAAAAACCGCCAGGAAGACATCGCCAAGGTTATCCTGCGCGAACACAACGTGCATGTGGAGCTCAAGCAGATTGCGGAGACCAAGCTGGTTGCCGGCACTCCGGCGGAAAAGGCCGCCGCCCGCGTCATTCTTTCCCTTCCCCTGGCCACCCGGAACAGTTTTGACCCGCACATGGACGCCCTGCTGTACGGGGAAACGCTTTCCCACCAGAACGCGAACCATTCCGTTTCCCTGAAGGGGGATTTCTGGCAGGCGCTCGCCAATAACGGCAATACCTACACGCGCTGGGTCACGAATCCGGCCCACATCGAACAGACGTTCCGCGCCCAGGAACTTCTGGAAGCCATGGCCCAGTCCATCTGGGACAACGGGGAACCCGGCGTGCACAATAACGACGTGATCAACCTGTGGAATCCCGTCAAATCCATCGGCACCATCACTACGTCCAATCCCTGCTCGGAATACGTCTTCCTGAACAATACGAGCTGCAACCTTTCCTCCTTCAACGCCTATCGCTTCCTGATCAAGGGAGAGGACGGCAAGCCCGTTTTTGATGCGGACGCCCTGACCCACGCCGCCCGCCTGGCCATGGTCTGCGCGGACCTGAATGTGGAACGCGGCGGCTTCCCGATTGAAGAAATCGCGGAGGGCACCTACAAGTACCGCACCACGGGCATCGGCTTCGCCAACGTGGGCGGCTCCCTGATGGCCCTGGGCGTGCCTTACGATTCCGACGAAGGCCGCTGGATTGCCTCCCAGCTTTGCAGTGCCCTGACGGCGGCCTGCTGGACGGCCTCCGCGGAAATGGGCGCGGAACTGGGTTCCTACGTGGAATACCCCGCCAGCAAGAAAGACCTGCTCGCCGTGCTGCGCCTGCACAACGCAGCCCAGAAACTGGCAAGCGCCCTGCCCTCCCAGAAGGACTCCAAGACGCTGGACGACCTGATTGAGAACATCATCGCCAATGCCGGAGGGATCCTGCCGGAAGCGCAGGGGCTCACCGCCTCCTATGCCCTGCATGCCTACCTCAAGAGCTTCAAGGCCCCCACCATGATGAACAGGGAGCGCATCGCCCCTGCGGCCAAGCTGGCGGAAGCCGCTTCCGACATGTGGGCGAAGGTGATCAAGGCCACGGCGCACCGCAACGCGTTTGTTTCCGTGATGGCACCCACGGGCACCATTTCCGCCCCGCTGGGCTGCTATGATGAAGGCACTACTTCCATTGAGCCGGATTACACGCTGGTGAAATGGAAGCAGCTGGCGGGCGGAGGCTCCCTGAAGATGTTCAACCGCCTGGCCCTGGAAGGCCTCCGCTCCCTGGGTTACCCGGAAGACTTCGTCAATGAAGCCGCTCTGGAAGTGGCGGGCCTGGACGGCCTGATTTCCGCGTTCCAGGGGAATATGGATTACGTCGTGAACCAGCTCATTGTGGACCCCTGCAATGACCAGGCCGGCCCCGTGCGCCTCGCGTGGCGCCGCCTGCTCTCCGGAACGGAATCCCGCAGTGAAATTCAGGAAAAAGTGGCTTATATCAGCAACCCGGCCAACATGGCCGTGCTGACGGCGGATGAACTCGCCGTAGTCAACGGAGCCGCCCATATTGAATCCATACCGTGGCTGAATAAGAAGGACCTGCCGGTCTTTGACTGCGCCGCCACCAACGGCAACGGCATCCGTGCCATTTCCCCCGCCGGCCATGTGCTGATGCTGGGCGCCCTCCAGCCCTTCATCTCCGGCGCGTGCTCCAAGACGGTCAACATGCCCGTCTCCGCCAGCGTGCAGGATATTTACGATTCCCTCATCATGTCCCACGAGCTGGGCGTGAAGTGCATCGCCATCTTCCGCGCCGGATCCAAGGCGAATGCCGTTTACGTGGTGGATACCCCGGAAACGCGCATGTTCAAGGCCAACCACGTCTGGGAACAGCTGGTGAATGCCGGATCGGACGCCATTGACGAAATCATCGCGGAGGCATCCAAGCCGCGCCAGCGCAAGCTGCCCGGTCGCCGTCTGGGCCAGACCGTAAAATTCTCCGTAGGCGGCCAGCTGACGGGCTACCTGACGGTAGGCGTTTATGCGGACGGCACCTGCGGGGAAGTTTTCGGACGCCTGGGACAAGTCGGCTCCTTCGCCTCCGGCATGTTTGAAGCTTACTGCAAACTCCTTTCCACCGCCCTTCAGTTCGGCGTGCCTCTCAAGGAAGTGGTCAAGGGTTTCCGCAATTACTCCTTCGAGCCCTCCGGGTTCTGCCGCGTGGGGGACGACACGGAGGCGGACACCTGCACGGAAATCCGCTCCTGCGCTTCCGTGGTGGATTTGATTGCCAAAATCCTGGCGTGGCTTTTCCCGGAAAGCAACGGCTACCGCCTGCGGGACGTATTCTCCATCCCCAGCGTCAGCCTTCCGGGCCAGGCTCCGGATACGACGGTAAGCGTGCTGCCCCCCCGCATCATCACCACTCCGGCGCATCCCGCTACTCCGGCCCTGCCGGAAATTCCCGCCGGAAAGGTTCCGGAAGGAACGATGCTCAACGGCGCCTCCCTCTGCCCGCAGTGCCACTCCCTGGCCTATGTCCAGGACGGCAAATGCAAATCCTGCCGCTCCTGCGGATACAAGGACGGCGGCTGCGGGGAATAAACGGTAACCAGATCATTCCATACCCGCTCTTTCCAGGCGGAACCCGGCAGCTGCCGGGTTCCGCCTGGTGAATTTACGGAGAAGGCATTCTTTCCGGGAGAGACGGTTTTCCGGCCCTCCCGGCTCCCGCCCGGCATGAACTTTCCGGAAAGAAGCGAACGGAAACCGCCGCGCGGGGAAAAGGAATGATAGGCGTTTGCCTTGAAATCCGGCAGCATTTCATTCATAGTCCGGCGCGTACGCCTGAAGCCGTTCCCACATTTTCCATGAAACCCTACTATACCCTGGCCGATCTTCTGGATGAAGAACATCCGTTTGACGCCGGGGAAACCGTTCCCGCCAGACTGGTCGTAATCGGTTTCCCCATTGCCCATTCCAAATCCCCCGCCATGCAGCAGGCCGCGCTGGATGCGGCGGGCATTCGCGCCCGGTATATCCGCATCCAGGCCGCTCCGGAAGAATTCGGGGAGGTGGTGCGGCTCCTCAGGAAAAGGGGATTCACGGGGGCCAACGTTACGGTTCCCCACAAGCAGGCGGCCTGTTCCCTGTGCAGTGACACAGACGCCCTTTCCCGCGCTACCGGCTCCGTCAATACTCTTGTTTTCCAACAGGACGGTTCCGTCTCCGGATTCAATACGGACGGCCCGGGGTTCGCCCGCGCCATCCGGGAGGAATTTTCCGTGGATTTGCGCGATTTGAAAGTGGCCCTTCTGGGCTCCTGCGGCGGGGCCGGGCTTGCCCTGGCCTACACCTGCGCCATGCAGCGTTGCGAACGGCTGACGCTGGCCGGAAGATCGGAAGAAAAGCTTCAGGAGCTTAAAAACAGGCTGAGTTCCTTTTTCATTGACGAACACAGGCTGGAAGGGGCCTCCGACCGCCTGGCGGCCCACCAGAACAATACGCCCCGTTTCAATGCCGCCGTGGAGGAAGCGGACCTGATCGTCAACGCCACCTCCCTCGGCCTGAAGCCTACGGACCCTTCCCCCGTCCCCCCTGCACTGCTTTCCGCCCACCATCTGGTTTATGATTTACAGACGCATGACGATGCCTTCCAGATGGAAGCCCGCTTTCAGGGCGCCAGAGTTTCCAACGGCCTTTCCATGCTGGTTCACCAGGGGGCCCTTTCCTTTGAACGCTGGTTCGGCATCAAGCCGGATATTTCCGCCATGCGCCAGGCTCTTGAACAAAAGCATGACTGACGGCACCCCCCATTTTAACATCCATGCTTTCCGGAACGCGCTGGTAGAATGGTTCAGGCGCGAAGGGAGGGATTACCCGTGGCGGCGGACAACGGATCCGTGGCACATCCTTGTTTCCGAGCTGATGCTGCAGCAGACTACCATTCCCACCGTTTTGGGAAGATATGACAGATGGATGCGCCAGTTCCCCACTCCGGCGCATCTGGCTGCCGTGGACGAACAGACGGCCCTGCGCTCCTGGGAAGGGTTGGGCTATTACCGCCGCGTGCGTTCCCTCCAGGCCATCGCCAGGGAAATCGTCAACGAATTCGGAGGGCGGTTCCCGGACAATGCGGAAGGGCTGAAACGCCTGCCGGGCATCGGCCCCTACACGTCGGGAGCGCTCCTCTCCTTCGCCTTCAACAAGGCGGCTCCCATTGTAGACGCCAATGTCGCGCGCGTCCTGGCCCGCATTGACAATTATTCCGTTCCCGTGGATTCCACGGAAGGCCAGAAATACCTGTGGAGCCGCGCGGAAAGCCTGGTGGATCCGGAACATGCCCGTGAATTCAATTCAGCCATCATGGAACTTGGGCAAACCTGCTGCAGCATCAGTTCTCCAGACTGCCTGCTGTGCCCCGTGCGCCCCTTCTGCTCTGCGGAACGGCCGGAAACGCTTCCCGTCAAAAATCCCAAGCCTCAAGTCACCCGGGTGGAACACCACGATATTCTTTACATCCGCGGCAAATCCGTCCTGCTGGCCAAATGCCCGGAAGGCAAGCGCCATGCCGGCATGTACCGCTTCCCCCAGAGGGAGGACGAGCACACCCTTTCCCTGCCCCATGTCCTGAAACAAACCTACAGCATTACCCGCTACAGGGTGACCCGCTACATCCACCATGTGACGGATACGCCTCTCCTCAGGGAAGGAGAGGAATTCGTGCCGTTGGACAAAATCCACGGGCTGCCCATGGCCTCACCGGACCGCAAGGCACTGAACTCCCCCACCCTCGGCAAACTGCTGGACCATATCAGATGAATGACAGATTGACGCCGGAACTTGTCCTCTCCGCCTATTGCCAGGGGTGTTTTCCCATGGCGGACCCGGAAACGGGAGAAATCTCCTTTTACGAACCGGACCCGCGCGCCCTGATTCCGCTGGACGACCGCTTCCACATCCCCCACGGCCTCAAACGGGCTTTGAATAAAAAACCCTTTGAACTCCGGATGGATACCGCTTTTCCGGAGGTGGTCCATGCCTGCGCCCGGACGGACCAGCCGGAAGAACAATGGATAGACGGACAGATTGAAGAAGCATACGGCAAGCTTCACGAGATGGGCTTCGCCCACAGTGTGGAATGCTGGGACGAGGAAGGGCTGCAGGGAGGACTGTACGGAGTAGCCCTGGGGAAGGCTTTTTTCGGGGAAAGCATGTTCCACCGGAAAACGGACGCCAGCAAGATCGCCCTGGTGGCTCTGGTGCAATACCTACGGGCGCATCGGTTCCTTTTTCTGGATACCCAGTGGACTACGCCGCATCTGCTGAAATTCGGAACCTATGAAGTGCCGGCCAAGGAATACCGGAAGCTTCTGAAGAGGGCACTGGAGGAACAATAAACTATATTTTACTGTCCGGTGTAAACGGTCATGAGATTGATTCCCAATTATGGGAGATCCGACAGCGCACCGGATTTCATAACCTGCTGATGATTTTTCTTCGGGCTTTGCCATCAATACTTGCCCCCCATGCCACCCCTTACGACCAAACGTTCAGGAAGCATGGCTCCGGCATAAAAAACTCCGGAATCGACATCAACGGCACTCCGGGAAAGACTGCGGAGTATTTTGGGAAAGATGCACTTCCTCTTCCGCCAGGAGAGCTTCGGCCCATGATGCCATTAACATGATTTTTTGCAGCAAGGCGGAAGCCGTCAAACATGCCCAAACCAAACGCATGGAGCAGTTTGGCCCGCAAGGTTCAAGCCATATCTGACAAGACCGTTCCATCCGCTAAAACAGCCCGTGGTTCCGAAGAACCACGGGCTGTTTATTAACCCTTAACAAAAAGGTTTATTCCTGTTCCAGAGCAGCCTGGGCCGCGGCCAGACGGGCGGTCGGGACGCGGTAGGGCGAGCAGCTCACATAAGTCAGGCCCAGCGTGTTGCAGAACTTGACGGAAGCGGGGTCGCCGCCGTGTTCGCCGCAGATGCCCAGTTTGATGTCCGGGCGGGTGGAGCGGCCGAGTTCCACGGCAATCTTCATCAGCTTGCCGACGCCGTTCTGGTCAATGGAAGCGAAGACGTTCTTCTTGATGATTTCCAGTTCCTGGTACTGCGGCAGGAAGGAGCCGGAGTCGTCGCGGCTCATGCCCAGGCCCGTCTGGGTCAGGTCATTGGTGCCGAAGGAGAAGAACTGGGCGGTTTCCGCGATTTCGTCAGCCGTGACGGCAGCGCGCGGGATTTCAATCATGGTGCCGACGAGGTAGTCCACTTTGACGCCTTTTTCCTCAAATACCTGCTGGGCCACCTTGTCAATGATGGCTTTCTGGATGTCCAGTTCCTTCTTGAAGGCCACCAGAGGAACCATGATTTCAGGCACCACGGCAAATCCTTCTTCCTGGGAGACTTCCACAGCGGCTTCAAAGATGGCGCGGGCCTGCATTTCCGTGATTTCCGGATAGGCGATGCCGAGACGGCAGCCGCGGTGGCCGAGCATCGGGTTGAACTCATGGAGTTCGGACACGCGGCGCATGATAACTTCCACAGGCATGCCGATTTTCTGGGCCAGGTCAAGCTGCTGTTCCTTCGTCTGGGGAAGGAATTCGTGCAGGGGCGGGTCCAGAAGGCGGATGGTGCCCGGCAGGCCCTTGAGCGCCTTGAAGATGCCCTTGAAGTCCCCCTTCTGGTAGGGAAGGAGCTTGGAAACGGCGGCTACGCGGTCGCTCTTCTTGGTGGAGAGGATCATTTCACGGACGAAGTCGATCCGGTCCCCTTCAAAGAACATGTGTTCCGTGCGGCAGAGGCCGATGCCGGTGGCGCCGAAGGCGATGGCGGTTTCCGTCTGCTTGGGAGAGTCCGCATTGGTGCGCACTTTCATTTTGGTACAGTCGTCGCACCACTGCATGAGCTTGGCGAAGTTCTGGTAGGTGCGGCTGTCTTCCGGCTTCATGGTCTTGGAAATCAGGACCTGGATGATTTCAGAGGGGGAAGTTTCCACCTTGCCGGCGTATACCAGGCCGCTCGTTCCGTCAATGGAGAGGTAGTCACCTTCGCTGATGGTTACGTCGCCAACGGAAACGGTGCGGTTGTTGTAGTCCACAATGATTTCATCCGCGCCGCAAACGCAGACTTTGCCCATCTGGCGGGCAACGAGGGCGGCATGGGAGGAAACGCCGCCGCGGGCGGTCAGGATGCCTTCAGCGGCAATCATGCCGCGCAGGTCTTCCGGAGAGGTTTCCAGACGGACCAGCAGAACCTTTTCACCTCTATCCGCGGCTTCCACACAGCGTTCCGCGTTCAGGTAGATGCGTCCGGTGGCGGCGCCGGGCCCGGCGGGAAGACCGCGGGTCAGAACCTTGGCACTCTTGATGGCTTCACGGTCAAAGATGGGGGTCAGCAGCTGGTCCACCTGGTCCGCAGGAATGCGGCGCACGGCGGTTTTCCAGTCAATCAGGCCCTGTTCCACCATTTCACAGGCAATGCGGAAAGCGGCCACGCCGGTGCGCTTTCCGTTGCGGGTCTGGAGCATGTAGACGGTGCGGTCCTGAATGGTGAATTCAAAGTCCTGCATGTCATGGAAGTGGTTTTCCAGCACTTCGCGAATGCGCACCAGTTCATTGAAGGCGGCGGGCATCACTTCATGAAGGGCAGCAACGGGGGCGGGCGTACGCACGCCGGCCACGACGTCTTCACCCTGGGCGTTCATCAGGAATTCGCCATAGAATTCGTTTTCGCCGGAGGCGGGGTTGCGGGTGAACGCCACGCCGGAACCGGATTCCTCACCCGTGTTGCCGAAGACCATGGCCTGCACGTTGACGGCGGTGCCCCATTCGGACGGAATGCCGTATTTCTGGCGGTACACGATGGCGCGGTCATTGTTCCAGGAACCGAACACGGCGCCAATGGCTCCCTGAAGCTGTTCCCAGGGGCATTCCGGGAATTCATGGCCGGTGCGTTCCAGCACCAGGGCCTTGAAGCGGGAGACAAGTTCCTTCAGGTCATCGGCAGAGAGCTTGGTGTCTTCCACGTCCTCGCTGCCAAAGCGTTCTTTCTTGATGGCAGCGATGGCGGTTTCAAAGGGTTCGTGGTCTTCATCCGGGGTTTTCTGCACACCCAGCACCACGTCGCCGTACATCTGCACGAAGCGGCGGTAGCAGTCCCAGGCGAAGCGGGGGTTGTTCGTAGCCTTCACCATGGCTTCCACGGATTTTTCATTCAGGCCGAGGTTCAAAATCGTGTCCATCATGCCGGGCATGGATTCACGGGCGCCGGAACGCACGGCCACCAGCAGGGGCATAGCTTCCGTATCGCCGAACTTGCGTCCCAGGATCTGTTCCATTTTGGCAATGCCTTCCTTGACCTGCGCGTCAAGCTGGGCGGGATAAGTGCAGCCGTGATCGTAGTAGTAAGTGCAAACTTCCGTAGTGATGGTGAATCCGGGAGGGACAGGAAGGCCGATACGGGCCATTTCCGCAAGGTTGGCGCCCTTGCCGCCCAAAAGATTTTTCATGCTGCCATTGCCGTCGGCGGACCCTCCGCCGAAAGAATAGACGAATTTGTCAGTAGATGCGCTACACGCGCAGGAATTGGTGGACATATCGATTATTGTAGTCGAATTAATGATTCTGCCCAAACATCGACCAAAGGAGCCAACAAAAGACCCAATAGCGAGTTAGGGTCGAATAAGGATGCCTTCGGCTCCTTGCTTTGTCAATTCGAAATTGTACGGAAAACAAAAATATTTTTCAGAGTTTTTGGGGAAAAGAATGCATGCCAAAACCCTGCTTTTCCAGCCTGTCCCGTCCGGAACCGCTCTTCCTCCGGGCAACGCCGCTTCCTGTTTTCCGGCGGCCCCGAAATTACCTGGAAAGAAAAGCGCAGCGAGTTTCTTTTCATGGCTGTCCGGAAAAGAAAAACGGACGCTTATCAACCGGATAAGCGTCCGCCGGAAATAATATGCCCTGTTTTTTATGCCTTGCAGAAGGTGTCTTCATCCGCACAGTCAGCCTGAACCCACTTGACGGAGGAATCACCGGAAGCTATATGCACGAGGCAATGGTACACGGCTTCCTGGTCCGCATCCAGCCGGGCAGCCATCTGGGCGGCGGTTTCCGGGGCGGTTCCCAGAGCCCCCCTTACCCTGCCCAGCAGGGCCAGGAAGGAACCCGCCGCTTTTTTGCCGGCTTCCACGCCGGGCTGGTGGTAGGCGTTGATGTTGACCAGGGAAGCATAGAAGGAGACGGCGCGCTCAAACAGAGCAATCAGCATGCCAAGCGTTTTGGCGTTCACCTCCGGGATGGAAATGGTGATGGAGGAACGGCCGGATTCCGCCAGAGCCTGGCGGGTGCCGCGCAGGAAGCCCTGGAGGAAGTCTCCGCAGGTGGCGCCCGCTTCCACTTCCACCGCATCCGCGGAACATTCGCGCACTTCAATGAAGGTGGCGAAGAAGTTGTTCACGCCGTCACGGAGCTGCTGCACATAGGCATGCTGATCCGTGGAGCCCTTGTTGCCGTACACGGAAATGCCCTGGCAGACTTCGTTGCCCTCCAGGTCCAGCCGCTTGCCGAGGGATTCCATAATGAGCTGCTGGAGGTATTTGGAGAAGAGCACCAGGGCATCCTTATAAGGGAGAACCACCATATCCTTTTCCCCCTTGCCGCCGGTGGCCTTGTACCAGGCCAGCGCCAGTTTCATGGAGGCGTTGCATTTCACGCAGTCCCGGCGGGTCTTTTCGTCCATCAGGCGCGCGCCTTCCAGCAGATCATCCACGTTCACGCCCTGAAGCACGGCGGGAACCAGCCCTACCACGGACATGACGGAGGTGCGGCCGCCCACCCAGTCTTCCATCGGGAAACGCCTGAGCCAGCCTTCCGCCTCAGCCGTTTTGTCCAGCCGGGAACCCGTTCCCGTGACGGCGACCGCCTGGGGTGCGAATTCCAGCCCGTTCTTCCTGAAGAAGTCCTGGGCCACCAGCATGCCGTTGCGGGTTTCCGGCGTGCCGCCAGATTTGGAAATGACAATGACAAGCGTTTCTTCCAGAGGGAGGGATTCCAGCACCCGGTACATGCCGTCCGGATCCGTGTTGTCCAGAAAGAACATGTCCAGCCCTGCCGCCGGAATGGCATCCGCCACCAGCTCCGGGCCAAGAGCGGAACCGCCGATGCCGATGACGAGGGCGGCGGAATATTGTTCCGCGCGGGGAGGCGTTATTTTGCCGTCCAGAACGTCCCGTCCGAAGGCTTTGACGTCCGCCAGGGGGCCGTCAATGGCGGCTTTCAATTCCGGCGTGGGAGCCAGGGAGGAGTTGCGCAGCCAGTAGTGCCCCACCATGCGTTTTTCATCCGGATTGGCGATGGCGCCGGATTCCAGCGCCTTCATGTCGGCAAACGCCCTGTCTATCCGTCCCTGCATGGAAGACAGGAATGCGTCGTCCAGCGGAAGTTTTGAAAAATCAAGGGAAATGCCCAGTTCAGGGTAGCGAACGAGTTGTTTTGCGTATAAGCTCATGATGGTCATGGATTGGAAAAAGGGTTACCGGAGTTTTTTCAGGATGCTTTTGGCCTGCACGTCGCCCTGGTCCGCCGCTTTCTGGAACCATTCCCGGGCTTTGGCCATGTCCTTGGGCAGGCCGAAACCGGTCTGATACATCACGCCCAGGTTGTATTGCTCCGAGGCATAGCCTTCCGCAGCCGCCCGGCGGCGCGTGCGGGACTGTTCCCTGGCTTCCGCAGCGGTAAGGCCCAGAACCCGCGCCGCGTCCGGCCACGCGGCTCCGAATCTGGAAGCGGAAGGGGCATAGCCGGCGGCTCCGGCCTTGCGGTGCATTTCCTCCGCTTTTTTCTTATCCCTCTTCACGCCGTATTTGCCCTGGTCATACAGGAACGCCATGCCCCAGTAGCCACGGGGGCAGCCCAACTCCGCCGCCTGCTGGAAGCATTCAAAGGCATCTTTATATTTTTTGGAACCCATGGCGCGCACGGCGTCGGAAATATGGAGTTCCGCCTCCTTCAAGCCTAGGAATTCCGGAATAGCCGCCCATTCCCTTTTCAGTTCCTCCCTGTCCCTTTTGGACTTGGGAGGCATGCCGGACGGACCGGAAAAACGGAAAAGGGGGAAGTAACCCTCCATGGCTCCCATGTTGCCCAGGCCAGACATCAGAAAAACGCCGGGAGAGACCTTCCACATGTGCATGTACTGGATGCGGCCTTCCTGAAGGGATTCCCTGGCCACCCACTCCGGCATGTTCGCCGGTTCCCCGAATTGTTCCGTCAGGCCCACCAGAAGAGCCTTATAGGCGGATTTCAGCCTGGTCTCATATTCGGAACCACGGTATTTGCTCCGGGAGTAGAGGACAACGGCCCTCAAGCCGCCGGAGGGGTCATAGTCAAAGTTCAGGGAAAAAGTCTGGCCGCCTATGGACTGCCTGGTTTTAAACACGCCGTTGAGCCCGGTGCGTGAAAGGAGGGCGTCCGTGGGCGGCCCTTCAAGCTGCTTGCTCCGCCTCAGGGTTTTCAGCACCTGGTCCTTGTCCATCCCCACCTCCAGTCCCTCATAAAGGGCGGCAAGCAAAGGGGAACATGTGAGAGCGAAGAGTCCAGCAACATAGGCTAGTTTTTTCATAGAAAAAGCAATTGGGCGGTTTTCTACCAGACCGGAAGAGTTTTCAAAAGGATAAAATGCGTCAGCGATGCAGAGGAAAATTTTTCATAAAATATTCATTTCCAGTCTACCCACAGTCTTTTCAAATAATCCTCCCCGGAGAAATCCGGGGGCATGGGGTCATGAGTCAGGCGGAAACCGGGAACGGCACGGGCCACCATCCTGCGGAAGTCCTCGTGGCCCAGCTTGCGGCAGTTGCTGGTGCACAGCATCCAGCCGCCCGGTTCCAGGCATTCGCGAGCCAGCGCCACCAGCTCCCCGTAGTGGGATTCCACCCGGAACACCTTTCCGCGGTCATCCCGGGAAAACGTGGGAGGGTCCAGAATAATGCCGTGAAAGGTGCGGCCCTGCCTGGCGAACCGTTCCAGCCAGCGGCGCGCGTCCCCCTTGCAGAAATACTGGGCGGAGGGCTCAATGCCGTTCAGCATGAAATTTTCCCTGGCCCAGTCCAGGCACGGCTGCGCCAGATCCAGCGTGGTTGTCTGCGCTCCGCCCAGGGCCGCATAAACGGAAAAGGCTCCCGTATAGGCAAAAGTATTCAGCACCCTCATGCCCGGAGCGCTTTTTTCCCTCACCCGGCGGCGGTGGTCGCGCTGATCCAGAAAAATTCCCTGGGAATAACCGGCGGACATGTCTATTTTAAAACGCACTCCCTGCTCCAAGGCCGTAAATTGCAGGGGAAGGAGCGGCCCGGCGATCTGGACGGGCGCGTCTTTCTGGTTTTGTTCCAGTTTTTTGTGGAATACGGGCATGCCCGTATCCCGGAGTTCGCTTTCCAGGTCCGCAGGAATGGAACAGCCGCGTGTGGAGACGAGAAGACGATCCGCCATCTGATCCACAAAGACACCGGGGATTCCATCCCCCACCCCGTCCATGACCCGGAACATATCCGTATCCGGCGGAATCAATTCCCTGTTGCGTTCCACGCAATAATGATAATTTCTCTCCACGGCAGAGCAAAGAGTAACGGATGAAGAACGTTCCCGCAATGTCAAAGAAGCAGGAGCCTCATTTCCTCCGGAGCAAGAGTTCCGCCAGGGAAAAACGGTTATTCGGACGGCCCTCCTTCATCAACAGAGACATTAAAAAAATCGCCTGCAAGGCTAGACCTTGCAGGCAACAACATTTTTTACTGCCGGAAAAGAGGTTCTCAAGCTCTTCGGCGGCGAACCATCAGGGCCGCCAGCCCCAGCAGACTCAGGGACGCCGTAGCAGGTTCCGGCACGGCAAGACTCCTGGTTGCAGCAACAATTTCTTCAGGGGTCGCTACGCCCGGCGTAATGCCCATGCCCGTTACATAGTCCGTGTTAACAAGCACAGTTTGATAGTTTTGGGATGTCGTCAAATCGGTGTAGGCAAAATTCCGACCATTATTGCATGGCACTCCATTACCCTTGTCATCAACTACTTTTGTTCCCTTTGCTCCGTCTGACTGGACAGCCGCCACGAGAGTAAGGGTGACGTAATCAGTCTCTTCCACGGTGTAGGAAAGATTCGCCAAACTCTCCAGAGAAAGGTAAGCAGAAGCACCAGGACTCCACACAGATCCCTGGTAGGCAAACTTAAGACCATCCGCCGTCAACATCAAGCCTATGGAACCGGAAGTTGAGTTTTCGCTTATTCTTAAATCAACCAGCAAAATGTTGAAAAAATCTGCTTCATGTATGGCGCTCCGCATAGCCGAGAGATTCAGGCTGAGCGTGATGGAGGAAGGATGACGCTCCCCACCGGTGGTAACTGCGGAAGAAATGGCACCTGCAGCAAACCCGTTGACGCTGTCATCTTCCGGAGAAGAGTAGGAGATATCCCCACCAGAAAAATTCTGCGACAGATCCGTAAAAAATGTAGTAGCGGCAACAGCACTGCCTTGAAGAAGCCCCCCCAATAAGAGAGAGATAAAAGTTGAAAACTTCATATGCGACATTGTGCGGATTAACTATCCGTTGGGAAAAAACAGGTATTGCACAATGTTCTCAAAAAATGATGAACAAATATCGTAATTAATTGAAAATCAAATTATATCTATTATATATCATGGAATTTGAAATAAACTCGTCCAAAAAACATTCACAGATATTTTCTACGATTTGCCAATCTGTTTTTTCTGTCTGTGAATCTGCGTAAATTCCTTTTTTTTAAAAAAATAGTTTGACAGCGGATAGTTAATCCGCTCACAAAAAAAGAGGCCGGATTTTTCATTCGGCTTCTCACAGGTCATTACACTGACCAACAACGATTTCCGCTTATTCAGCATACTGTTCGTTAAGAGCTTCCATGATTTCCCTGGAAGCTTCCGGAATGTTGGTGCCCGGTCCGAAGATGGCCACAGCTCCGTGTTCCTTCAGGAAGTCATAGTCCCGGACGGGAATAACGCTGCCACAGAAGACCAATGATGTTCAGAACGTTTCTTTCTGGTTTTGTTCCAGTTTTTTGTGGAATACGGGCATGCCCGTATCCCGGAGTTCGCTTTCCAGGTCCGCAGGAATGGAACAGCCGCGCGTAGAGACGAGAAGACGATCCGCCATCTGATCCACAAAGATCCATCCCCCGCCCCGTCCATGACCCGGAACATACCCGTATCCGGCGGAATCAATTCCCTGTTGCGTTCCACGCAATGATGATCATTTCTCTCTACGGCAGAGCAAAGAGTAACGGATGAAGAACGTTCCCGCAATGTCAAAGAAGCAGGAGCCTCATTTCCTCCGGAGCAAGAGTTCCGCCAGGGAAAAACGGTTATTCGGACGGCCCTCCTTCATCAACAGAGACATTAAAAAAATCGCCTGCAAGGCTAGACCTTGCAGGCAACAACATTTTTTACTGCCGGAAAAGAGGTTCTCAAGCTCTTCGGCGGCGAGCCATCAGGGCCGTCAGCCCCAGCAGACTCAGGGACGCCGTGGCCGGTTCCGGAACGCTGGCTGTTTCTCCAGAAATAGCCAGAGCATTGAACGTAGGCGTGTGGGAGGAACCCGGAGTATTCACCGTCAGAATAATTTCGCCATCTTCATTGGCAATAACGTCACTAATGGTGTACCCCGTGGGAGTCCGGGCCTGAATTGTCTGAGAGTTCGCACCTATGGAAGGAGCCGCGCTGTCGTAGGTATTGGAAGTCACCAGGGAATTCCAGGCACCGGCCCCCTCAAAAGGACACCCGGTAACAAGGGCAATCTGGTAGGAAGCACCAGCCACCAGACCGGAAATAGTCAGGGAAAGAGAAGCTCCTTTGGGGCCGGAGATAAAGGTCTGCCAAGAGTTTCCGAAAGAGATCTGGTTTTCCATAAAAGAATCCAATCCCTGTGTATCAAAAGAAGTTCCGGAGGAAACCCAGTCCCCAGAAGCGGCGGAAGAAGTAGAACCCAGATTAGCGGAAGAGGCTGCCGTAGCCAGGGTTGCAACAAATCCGGAACCGGAATCGGTTACAGAAACAGTCTTGGCGGGAGTTTCCGGAAGCAAAGAACTGTTAAAATCAAATAATACAGTAGCAGCACTCGCGGAAAGCGCGGATACCACAGCCAACATGGAAATAGAGGCGATTCTTCTCATAAATAGCAGGTAAACAGCAACTGATTTCAGTCAGTAACGGATTGACTATCCGGTGTCAAATTATTTTTTAAAAAAAAGAGGGGGTTATGCGGACGGAACAGATGAAAAAACGGAGTATAGAAAAAATAATAAATAAAAATATCTCCAAAAATATTGGTTGCGACGTTTATTTTAAATAAATAATATGCTATTTATTATCAATAATTTGAAGTCGATAATAGCTGCTACTCCTGAATATTTTCAATGTCCGCTTTTTTTCACCGGATAGTCAATCCGCTCACAAAAAAGAGGCCGGATTTTTCATCCGGCCTCTCGCAACAGGTATTTACCTGATAAACAGGAAATTCCGTTTAGTCAGCGTACTGTTCGTTAAGAGCTTCCATGATTTCCCTGGAAGCTTCCGGAATGTTGGTGCCCGGGCCGAAGATGGCCACAGCTCCGTGTTCCTTCAGGAAGTCATAGTCCTGGGCGGGAATAACGCCGCCGCAGAAGACCAGGATATCCGGACGGCCCTGCTTGGCAAGTTCCTCCACCAGGGCGGGAAGGAGAACCTTGTGGCCGGCGGCCAGAGAGCTCATGCCGATCATGTGCACGTCGTTTTCAATCGCCATTTTGGCAGTTTCCTCCGGCGTCTGGAAGAGCGGGCCCACGTCCACGTCAAAACCGAGGTCGGCATAGGCGGAGGAGACCACCTTGGCGCCGCGGTCATGGCCGTCCTGGCCCATTTTGGCGACAAGGATGCGGGGACGACGCCCCGTGCGTTCGGCGAAGTCATCCGTCATCTTGCGGACTTCCTCCACCAGCGGATCTTGACCATAGGATTGAGCGTACACGCCGGTAATGAGTTTGATTGGTGCTTTATGACGCCCGAAGTGTTTTTCCAGGGCGGAGGAGATTTCACCCAGGGAGGCGCGGGCCTTGGCCGCCTTGATGGCAAGGTCAAGGAGATTGCCTTCCCCCGTGCGGGCGCATTCGGACAGGGCTTCCAGCGCGGCTTCGCACGCGGCGGAGTCCCGTTCCGCGCGCAGTTTCTGCAGGCGGGCGATCTGGGCTTCCCGGACGGTGGTGTTGTCCACTTCCAGAATATCGATCTGGGCTTCCTGTTCCAGACGGTATTTGTTAACGCCGATGATGGGTTCCTTTCCGGAGTCAATGGCGGCCTGGCGGCGCGCTGCGGCTTCTTCAATGCGCATCTTGGGCAGCCCGGTTTCAATGGCCTTGGCCATGCCTCCGAGTTTTTCCACTTCCTGAAGGTGGGCCCAGCCCTTGCGAATGAGCTCATTGGTCAGGTATTCCACATAGTAGGAACCGCCCCACGGGTCGATTACCTTGCAGATGGTGGTTTCATCCTGAAGATGAAGCTGGGTGTTGCGGGCGATGCGGGCGGAGAAGTCCGTCGGCAGGGCAATCGCTTCGTCCAGGGAGTTCGTGTGCAGGGACTGCGTATGGCCGCAGGCAGCGGCTAGGGCCTCAATGCAGGTGCGGGTGACGTTGTTGAACGGGTCCTGTTCCGTGAGGGACCAGCCGGAAGTCTGGGAGTGCGTGCGCAAGGCCAGGGACTTCGGGTTCTTGGGATTGAACTGCTTGATGAGTTTGGCCCACAGCACGCGGGCGGCGCGCATTTTGGCCACTTCCATGAAGTAATTCTTGCCCTGGGCCCAGAAGAAGGAAAGACGCGGCGCGAAGGCGTCAATGTCAATGCCCGCCTTGATCCCGGTGCGGACATATTCTAGGCCGTCCGCAAGGGTGTAGGCCATTTCCAGGTCCGCCGTAGCGCCGGCCTCCTGCATGTGGTAGCCGGAGATGGAAATGGAGTTAAACTTGGGCATGTACTTGGAGGTGAACTCAAAGATGTCCGCAATAATCCTCATGGAGGGATCAGGCGGGTAAATGTAGGTGTTGCGCACCATGTATTCCTTGAGAATGTCATTCTGGATCGTGCCGGAGAGCTGGTCCAGCGTGCAGCCCTGTTCCTGGGCGGCGACGATGTAGAAGGCCAGCACGGGCAACACGGCGCCGTTCATGGTCATGGAAACGGACATTTTGTCCAGGGGAATGCCCTTGAAGAGGATTTCCATGTCCAGAATGGAGTCCACGGCCACGCCGGCCTTGCCCACGTCACCCACCACGCGGGGGTGATCGGAGTCATAGCCGCGGTGCGTCGCCAGGTCAAAGGCAATGGAAAGGCCCTTCTGGCCCGCCGCCAGGTTGCGGCGGTAGAAGGCATTGGATTCCTCAGCCGTGGAAAAGCCGGCGTACTGGCGCACCGTCCAGGGGCGCGCCACATACATGGTGGCATACGGTCCGCGGAGGTTGGGAGCCACACCGGCCGTAAAGTCCAGGTGCAGGCAGTCGTCGTACACGCTTTCCGAGTAGGTGGGCGGCACGGGAATTTGTTCATTGGTCATCCAGGTTTCCGTTTCGGAAGCCGGGGACGGGGCACCAGCCTTGATTTCAGGATAGGAGGCGGATGCAAAATCAGGAATATTGCTCATTGGGTGGAATAGGTTGGTGGTTATTAAAGGCCGATTTTGTTTTGAATGGCTTCAACGGTGTTGTAGCAGTTGGCCTTGACGTGGATGAAGATGTCCACGCCGGCTTCCTTGAATGCTTCCACATAGTCGGCCGGATAACCGGCAAGGGCCACCATCATGTCCGGTCTGGTCTCCCTGAGAGCCTTGCAGAAGGCGGGGACGATTTCCGGATAAGTGTCATCCGTGGAGCAGATGACGCACACGGCGCAGCCGCTTTCCGCAGCTGCCCTGGCCGCGTCTTCCGGAGTTTGGAAGCCGGCCGGATAAACCACATCCAGACCGCCGGCGCGCAGGAAGTCGCGGGAGAAGTCCGCGCGGGCCTTGTGCTGGCGGAGCGGCCCCATGTTGGCGAAGAAGACCATCGGGCGGGAACCCTTTTCTGCCACCCAGGCGTCAGCCTTGGCGAGCAGGGATTCAAAACGTTCCGCCAGGCGGCGCTTCGGCAGGGCTTCCATTTCCAGGGGTTCGCCGCACTTGCAGTCAGCGCCGGCCACCAGGGCCTTGTTGATAAGGCAGGTGGAAAAGCCTTCTTCGGCGGCCTTGCAGGCGGAGTCCACGCTCATTTCCACGACCGGGAGCTGAATATCCGCATTCTTGCAGCAGCCGTGGCCCTTGTGGGCGGAACAGCAGGAGCCTTCCGGAACTTCCAGCTTTTTCTCCGCCAGGTTGACATACTGGTTGACGCCCACGATGGACTGCCGGCGCTGGTCCGCCAGCTCGTAACGCCTGGCGGCGGTGGCGTTCACCTTCTTCTGGATGCTGCCGGCTTTGAGGGCCTTGACGATGCCGCCTTCCTTTTCGATGCCCTGGAAGAATTCCCATATCTTCCGGGAGGCTTCATCCGTCAGGTTTTCCAGGTACCAGGAACCGCCGGCGGGGTCAACGACCTTGTCCAGATTGCATTCGCCCAGCAGAATCAGCGGGCAGTTGCGGGCAATGCGGCGAGAGAATTCGTCCGGCATGCGCACGGCAGCGTCAAAGGGAAGAACGTCAATACTGTCCACGCCGCCCATGATGGCGGAGAACGCCTGGGCGGAGCCGCGCAGCAGGTTGACCCAGGGATCCACCTTGGAGAGGGTCCAGAAGGAGGTGCGGGCATGGAGCTTGATTTTGGCAGCTTCCTCGCTGCCGCCGCATTCTTTTACGATGATGGCCCAAAGTTCGCGCAGAGCGCGGATTTTGGCGATTTCCAGGAACAGGTTGGCGCCGATGGAAACCGTAAAGCGCATGTGCGCCGCAGTTTCATCCACGGAGAGGCCGCGTTCCTCCATGGCGCGCAGGTAGGCCACGGCAGTGGACAGCATGGCGCCCACTTCCTCAAAGGCGGAAGCTCCGGAGTCCGCGTAAGGCAGCCCGCTGACGCCGATGGTCTGGAAGCCGGGAGCGTTGGCAACAGCCCATTTGGTCATCACGGCCATCTGGTCATAGTAGGCGCAGATGCCCTTCCCCCCGCAAAGGGAGCCCTTCATCACAGCTTTCCCCACCGGGTCATACAGAACGCCGCCCTTGAGGTCCGCCGTCTTGACGCCGGCGGCCTTGCAGGTGTTCAGGAACATGGAGAGGGTTCCCAGGCCGCAGGAACCGGGAGTGACATATACGGGAAGCCCGTCCAGCCGGACGCCCCTGAGGGCCGCATCCCAGTCAGCCTGCTTGCGCAGCTTCAGGCCGCATTTGCAGTTGAGCTGAACGTTTACGGCGGTCAGGCCGCGGTCCAGGTCATGCAGAAGCTTGGCGTTGAAGTCTTCCGGAGAGGAAGCGGGAATGCTCTGGGCGATTTCGCAGGGCTTTTCCATATAGCCCAGGGCGCGCGTTCCGCGGCGGTACGGAAATTGCCCGGCAGGCATTACCGGGGAATGTTCATCCCATTTGTTATAGATGGGATGCAGGGTAATTCCCTCCACAAGCTTGGTAAAAAGCTTTTTGTCAAAATCAGCCCCTTTCAGGGCAGCGACTGCTGCCTCGCGCCATTCGGCGTATGTGGCTGGTGCGAATTCTCCGAAATCAATTTCCGGAGCCGTTGTTTTATTTCCCTGTTGCATGGCGAAGTCAATGGGTAAGGCCTAATATGTTGGTTTTTAACTATGCGCAAACCAGGCCAAGTTTAAAGCGCAACATTATTTTAGGAAATCAAAGTGTAAAGTCCAGCGAGAAAAATACTCCCGTCCGCCCGCAAATGCGAATTTGCTGCATCACGCGAGGCAAACTTGCAAAAACGCTGTCCATGGCGTAAATACGGGAATAAGCATGCCCCCTTCTACTACCGTCAAACTCCCTCCCCAGCTGGTCCGGCAGCTCCGAACTTTCCGGCGCCGCCTCAGAACGGCGAAGATGCTGGAAGCCGTATGCCTTGCAGGCATTGCCGTCATTCTTTCCTACGCGCTCCTGTACCTTTCCGACAGATTGTGGGAGACGCCCCCCGCCGTCGGCTGGCTCCTGTTTTTCATCGCCGTGTCCGGCCTGGCGGTGTTTATTCCCTGGTGGAGTTTCCGGTGGGTGTGGCAGAGGCGCACGGAATCCCAGCTGGCGCGGCTGATTTCCCGGACGGACGCGGCCCTGGGGGATCGTCTCCTGGGCGTCATCGAACTGGATTCCGAAAAGCACGGCCGCCAATACGGTTCCGAAAAACTGAAAGAGGCGGCCATGGAGCAGGTGGCCCGCGAAGTGTCCGCCCGGGACCTGACGGCTAACATCCCCCGGCCCAGCCACAGAAAGCTGTTCGTCCTGCTGACGGTTCTCGCCGCATGCACGGCGGCCGTATGTGCGGTAAGCCCGGAAGCGGCAGGGAATGCCCTGAAACGCTGGGTCCGCCCGTTCAATCCTCCGGAACGCTATACGTTCACCCAGCTGGCCCCCACCCCGGATTCCCTGGTCATTCCCCTGGGAGAGAGCTGCCTGTATGAGATCCGGCTGGCGGAGGGAACCAAAACCCGCCCGCAGACGGCAGAGTATTTTTTCCGCAACAGGGTGAGCCAGCAGGCGCCTCTTGCGGACGGCACATACAAGATCCACATCCCCCCCATGCAACAGGCGGACAACCTGGAGTTTTTTGCAGGGGATGCCGTGCGACGGCTGAACATCATCCCGAAGGGGCGCCCTTCCCTGCTGGGGGCCGAAGCCGGCGTGGCCTATCCTGCCTATATGGCGCGCGCCAACGGCAGGGAAGCCATGAGAGCAGGAGTTATTTCCGCCCCGGAAGGCTCTACGCTGACGTTGAAGGTGTCCGCCTCCCAGCGCCTGCAGTCTGCGGAGGACGCGCAGGGCCAGCCGCTCCGGGTGGACGGAAGCAGCGTCATCATTCCGAACATCCTTTTGGAGAAAGAGCCCAGGGAAATAGAGCTTGACTGGATGGACAGCGACGGGCTGGCTGCTTCCCGGCCCGTGAAGATACGACTGGAACCCATTGAAGACAAACAGCCTTCAATTTACCTGAGAGGCGGCGAAAACGACCGCTACGTGCTGGAGGATACCAGCATTGAACTGGAGGTAGAGGCGGCGGACGATTTCGGCCTCCGGGAAATGGGGGTGGAATGGCAGGGTGAAAAATCCTTTTACGACGGCAATGAGGGTGAAAACGGGGCCTCAGCTCCAAAACCGGCCGGTGCGGACAAACCGGCGCCCGGCCTCCGCGGGGAGAAAGTGCTGGCGGACGGACAGCCCACGCAGACCGGGCTGAAAGGAACATTCCTGTTCCAGGCCAGGGCGCTGAAGTTATCTCCCCAGCGCGTCGTCATCCGCGGGTTTACGCAGGATTACAAACCGGGAGGCAGGCGCGTTTATTCGGAACCCATGATTATTTTCGTCCTTTCCAAGTCCGAGCACGCCCAGATGATCCGCAATGAACTGGAACGCATCACCAGCGAGCTGGAAGGCATGATCCGCCGCATGGACGCCATGGCGGACGAGGCAAAACGGCTGAAAGGAATGGAAAGCGGCAAATTGAAAGATGCGGAGTCCCAGGAACGCCTGCACGCCCTGGCCGATGAAGAGCAGGCCAACAGGCGCGAGTTGGGAGACTTGCTCAACCGCTCGGAAAGCCTGTTTAAGGAAGCCTCCCGCAATTCCCAGATAGACCCGGCCGGCATGAAGGAATTCATGAAAGGAATTTCCATGCTCAAACCCATTCCCGACGGGCCCATGAAGATGGCCCAGAAGCAGTTCCGGGATTCCGCCTCCGAGAGCCGCTCCGAGCAGGAAAGCAGGAAGGACCTGAACGACGGGGAGAATTCCCATTCCGAAGCCACACAGGCGCTGAAAGACACCATGAACCAGCTCTCCAAGTCCGCGCAGGACATGGAGGCCAGCACATTCGTGGCACGGCTCAGGCAGGCCGCATCCAAGGAGGATTCCATCGCCCATGCACTGGCCGGCCAGATCAACACCATTGCGGGCATGACCATGGAGGAGCTTGACCCTTCCACCAGGCGTGAAATGGAAACCATCGCCACCCTTCAAAACGCCTCCACGCAGGACATAGGCTGGATTCTGGAAGACCTCAGCTATTACAAGTCACGCACCGGGGAGCGCATTTACAGCGACCTGTACAACCAGATGAACGCTTTCTCCCTCCGGGATAAGCTGGACCTGGTGCACGGCAATATCCTGAACGCAATCACGGCCCGCTCCATTGACGAGTCCCGCCTGTATGCCTCCACCCTGCGCCATTGGGCCAAATTGATAGACGACTATAAGAAGAGCCGCCGCGGCGGCGGGGGAGGAGGAGGCGGCGGGGGAGGCAGCCAGTCCTCCATTTCCGATGCCGAGTTTGAATTCATGCTGAAACTCATCCGCATGATCCAACAGGAACAGGATATCCGCATGCGCACCCGCGCCGCCGAACAGGAACACCGCAAAAAATTTACCCTACCTGCCCCATGAATACCGCCAATTTCCCAGCCATGATTCTGGCACTTTCCCTGCCCTGCGCCGCCGCTCCGGCCCCTGCTCCGGAATATTCCGCCAAGCACAAGGAAACGGCATCCAAACTGGCAGTACAACAGGACGAGCTCCAGGCGGACACTTCCGACCTTATCCTGGGAGAAACCAATGAGGAAGTAGTGGAACTGCTGAAAAAATGCCGCCATGCCATGAATGACGCCGTGGACCTGCTGGAAGTTTACAATACCGGAGGCCAGACGCTGGCCGCGCAGTCGGATGTGATTGAATTGATTTACCAGGCAGCCAAGGCCAAGATGACCGGGGCCGACGGCCAGCCCAAGCCGGGAGGAAGAGCTCTTATGGACATGCTGCGCCAACTGCTCGGCATGGATCATGACGCCCAGTCCGCAGAACAGCAGGAAGGGGATGAAAAAGGGCAGGAAGGTTCCCAGAAAGGCAGCGGCAACAATTCCGGACGCGGAACGAATGGAAAATCCAATATGGCCTCCTCCCAGGATAAAGGCGTTTCCAATCCGGACACGGCTGTGGAAACGCGTTCCGTTCCCAAATCCACCGGCATGTCCGCAGACGACATGCCTTCCGAATTCCGCAAGGCGCTGGACGCCTACAACAAGACTTTACAGAGGTAAAACGCCCCTCTCCGGACACAGCCCTTTCACGCATGAACAGCAACTTCCCGTTTCCATGAAAAATCCCCGCCTCCTGCTTACCGCTTTCTTGACCTGCTGCATGACGGCCGCACCGCAAAACGCAGCGGCCCAATCCCCCATGAGAACGTCTTCTTCCGTGCCTCCCCAGGTGGAACTGATGTATGTGAAGGGACTACGCTATCTTCAGAATGCCCAGAAAACGGATGGAACCTATGATGGAACTTACGGGAGGGAGCCCGGCATCATCGGCTTTTGCCTTATGTCCGTGCTGGCTCACGGAGACGATCCGAACGCGGGGCCGTACGCCACCATGGTGCGCCGCTGCGTAGATTACATCCTGTCCAAGCAGAACAAGGTATCCGGCTACATTGGGGATTCCATGTACAACCACGGCTTCGCCACTCTCGCCCTGGCGGAAGCCTACGGCATGGTGCGGGACGACCGCATAGGCCCCGCCCTCCGCAAGGCCGTAGCTCTGACACTGACCGCCCAGAAAAAAAACAAAACGGGAGGCTGGCGCTATTCCCCGGAATCCACGGACGCAGACAGCACGGTGACCGGCTGCCAGCTTGTCTCCCTGTTCGCGGCGCGCAACGCGGGCATTCCCGTGCCGGACGAGGCTTTTGAACGCGGCCTCAAGTACATGGCTTCCTGCCGCGACAAGAAAGGCGCCTACGGCTACACCGGGCCGGCGGGTCCCCGCGTCACCCTCACGGCCATCGGTTCCCTGACGCTGTCCCTGGCGCGCCTTAAAACGGACCCGTCCTTCAAGGATTCCCTGGCCTACCTGAAAAAGCACCTGAATTACCGGGATTCCACTTATCCGTTTTATTTTGAATATTACATGTCACAGGCCCTGTTCCATGCGGACCAGGAAGTGTGGAAGGAATGGAATTACAAAAATATGCGCTATCTGGGAGCCTCCCAGGCGCCCAACGGGTCCTGGCTTTCCGATCATTCCGCGGCATATTCCACTTCCGCCGCCCTGCTTTCCCTTGCGCTTAATTACAGATTTCTACCCATCTATGAACAATAGAATCCGCCTTTCCCTGCTGCTGGCCCCGGCCTGCCTGCTGACCGCCTGGGCCAATTCCGTCATCGACGTGGTTACGGATAACAATTACCGCCTCCGCGGGGAAATCATTTCTTACGGGAAACAGGGCATCGTCATCAAGCACCCGGCCATGCGCCAGAACGCCGTCATTCTCCCGTCGGGAATCCGCGCTCTTTACTTTACAGGAACCGCCTCTCCGGATCTTCGCGCCCGGGACAAAATTTTCATGGCTGCGGGGCACAGGGACATTATCCCGTGCAATATCATTTCCATCACACAGGACAAAGTGCAGTACCGGGACATGCTGGGCCATGAACGTTCCGTTCCCCGCAGCCAGGTGGCCGGGTTCCGGCTGAATACGCTGCAGGAAAAGGGCTTCTGGCAGGAACCGCTGATTTTTGACAACAGCTGGGTTTATTCCGGCAACCGGGAGGAAGACTACCGCACCCAGGCGGGGAGAAAACTGATGAATGCCCTGAAGCCGAAAGTCCAGGGGGACAAGTACCAGTACCGGCTGGGCAACAATGATTACCCCACCTGGATACCCCTGTACAAGAATATCGGCCTGGATCCTTCCTCCTTCACCTTCCGCACCACCATCACCATGGACGGCAATAATGACCGCTCCGGCATTGTCTTCTGTTTCGGGGGGAATGAAAATATTCCTTTCCGGTCCAATTCCGGCAGCAACCTGAACAGGCTCATGCTCAGCATCTCGCCCGGAAAATGCACCCTGCTCCGGGAACAGAAATCCGGCATCCTCGTGCTGGGGGAAGCGGCCATTCCGGCCCCCATTCTGACGGAGGGCGTGGATATTCAATTGACAGCCTCCCGCCAGGGTGGAAACAAGCAGGTTTACGAGCTGTTGATAGGCGATCTGCCGCCCAGACTGATAACAGACCCCAGCCCGCCGGAACAGCCATTACAGGGAGACGCCTTCGGCCTCCAGATGGAAGGGCACGTGTCCCTGACCATCAGCAAACTGGCCCTTTCCTCCATCACCCTGAGCGCCAAATCCGTGGCCAAAAACGGGAATGCAGAGACAGACCTTGTCCTGACAAAGGAAGAAGACGCCATTCCGGGTTCCGTCAGCGGTTACGACAGCAAAACCGGAACGCTGACGCTTTCCACGGACAAGGATTATCCGGGCATTCCCCGTGATTTTTCCATCCCGGCCAAGTATCTGGATACCGTCTTTTTTGCGGAACAGAACAGGAAAGACGACTCCCGCCCCCCAGCCCGCCACAGCCTCCAGATGAAGGACGGTTCCCGCCTGCACGGAGATATTCTGAGCATGGATTCCCTGAATATCATCCTGCGGCATCCGCAGCTCGGACAGATTTCCCTGCCGCTGAAAAACATCACCCGCGTGGAATTCCTGAATCCCGCCCAGCCATCCCGTTCCACTCCCTGATTGATCCCGCCATGAAACAGGCAATTACGCTTTTCCTGTGCGCCTGCGCCCTGCCGACCGCTCTCCTTCTGCCCCATGCTCGTGCGGAAGGTGTCATTACGCTTAAATCCGGGGAAAAACTGCCGGGCAGCATGGATACGATGAACCGCCCTTACCTAAAGGTCCGTTCCAGCATTCTTTCCAAACCCGTGGATGTCCATATGGGAGAGCTTGACGAGCTGTCCTCTTCCCGTCCGCTGGAAATACCGGAACAGTTTTCCATCATCAGGCTGGCCAATGGGGACGAGGTTTACGGCACCCTGAAGGCGCTGGATGCGGAAAATCTTCAACTCCAAACCGCTTGGGGCGGCCTGCTTCAGATGGACCGCAAATATGTGCGCCACATCGGGTTCGACTCACAAAAAGCCTACCTGCGCAACGCTACGGAATCCCTGCAGGGCTGGGAGTCTTCAGCCAAAAGCACGCTGCCCGAATGCCGCAACGGATACTGGCTCATGCGCGGCTCCAATAATACGGAACTGCAAACTTCCTTCCCCATGCCACCCCGCCTCCATGTGCAGTTCTCCCTTTACCATACCAATACGTTCCGGATTAATCTTGCCCTCTGGAAGGATTCCGAATCCGGAAACAGCATCAACCTGGATCTCTCCCTGGAAAAAGCGGAACTTTCCAAGAACAGTTCCGGCCAGTACCGAACGCTTGGCAGGGTGAAAAGGAACACGGAGCGGAACTGGTATGCCGACAAGAGCGTCAAGCGTTCCGACGTTCATTTTTACGCCGATCCGGAAAAGGGCAATTATTACCTGTACGTCAACGGTGAACAGGTAGCCCGGTGGGAGGAAGTCAAAGAGATGGACACTATCTTTGAAAACGAGAGCGGAGACAATGAAGGGGAAGATGGAGAAAGCGCCGGGAAATACGAATTCAAACCGGGAAACACTCTTGCCCTGGGAGGTTATGACAGCTTGAACATGGCCGTATTCCATTTGAATGTATTTGACTGGAATGGAGCCATTCCCCATCTGGAGGAGGAGCTGGACATCATTTCCCGTTACGACCCGACCGCCCCCAGAGACAAGGCCCTGCTGGTAAACGGAGACGTGCTCAGGGGAGCCATTTCCCTTCAGGAGGAAGGCTCCATCCGCATCAAGTCCGACCATTATGACGTCACCGTTCCCACCGCCAGGGTACGCGCACTGGACCAAAAAGGCCATGAAGAGAAGGACCTTCCAGAAGACAGCTCAGACACCCGCGTTTTCCTGACGGACCAGAGCGTCCTTTCCCTGGCCCTGGAAACTATCCGGAACGGGGTCATGGAAGGGCGCTCATCCGCAGTCGGCAAGGTCCGGATTCCGCTCCAATCCGTCAGAAAGGTCCAGTTCAACCTGCAAAACCCGGAGCTGAGGAAGCAGAGGGAAACGCCGTTCCGGTGCAAATAAAGGCTTCTCCGCCAGGCCGTCCTTTCCGGAGAAAGCCGGCTGCCGGGAAAGCCAGAAGAAGCATCCGTTACCGCTCCTCCATTTCCTCCGCGCGCCGTACGGCACTTTTCACCGCCTGAATCCAGGCATTGCGGAAGCCGCATTCATCCAGCGCATTCAGGGCGGCAATCGTGGTCCCTCCGGGGGAAGTGACCTCATCCCGGAGCGCCATGGGATGCTTCCCGGTCCGTTCCAGCATCAGGGAAGCCCCCCGCATGGTTTCCGCAGCCAGCCCCAAAGCGGTTTTCCTGGACAATCCCATGGCTACCCCTGCGTCCGCAAGCGCATCCAGAGCCGTAAACATGTAGGCAGGACCGCAACCGGAAATGGCGGAAACGGCATTCATCCCGGATTCCGCCACCTTGTAAACGGAGCCGCAGCCGGAAAGCAGCATCCGGGCAGCCTCTTCATCTTCATCTTTTACGCCGTTTCCCGTACTGTAGGCGATGACGCCGGCCAGCACCATGCACGGGGTATTGGGCATGGCGCGTATAATGCGCGTTCCGTCGCTGGCACAGGCTTCCATATCATCCAGGGAAACGGCGGCTGCGATAGAAATCAGAAGGGGAAGCTCCGCCCCCCGTTCGGAAAGAGAGGAAATGAGCGGAAGGACGCCGTGCGGCTTCACGGCCAGAATCAGGACTTCCACGGCGTCCGCCGCATCCGCCTCCGAGGCAGCTTCATGAACTCCGGGGTATTCCTCCTGCAGGGCCTGCACGTTTTCATGATGATGATCGTACACCCAAACTTCCTCCGGAACCGCTGCTCCGGATTTCAGCATGCCCCGCAACAGGGCGCCTCCCATTTTTCCAAGTCCGATGATACCTGTTTTCATGGTTGATAATTTTTTACAGTCAACATATAAGCGATTTATAGAAAATGGAAATGCCAATTAAGGCCCATGGTTATGGACGAGAATGCGTCATTTCCGCGTTTGTTCCCTCCGGCCCTGTTATCAACGTCTCTGGCTGGACCTGCGGTTGGGATTTTGCGTACTGGGCCGCGTTGCAGAAACAGCCCTCAATATGGTCGTTGACAAACCCGGTTGCCTGGAAAAACGCATAACAGATCGTCGGACCGAAAAACCTGAATCCCCGCCTTTTCATGTCCCTGCTCATGGCTTCCGACTCCGGAGAAACAGCGGGAATCTGAGCCAGAGCGCTGAAATGGTTAACAACGGGCTGATGATTGGGGAAAAACGACAAGACGTACCGGTAAAAACTGCCGAATTCTTCCTGAACGGCCATAAACAGTTTCGCATTATTGACAGCGCTGTTGATTTTCAAACGGTTTTTGACAATTCCATCAAATCGCATCAACCGTTCCACATCTTCTGCCGTCATCCGCGCCACTTTCTCCACATCAAAGCCATGGAAGGCTCTCCGGTATCCTTCGCGCTTCCGGAGGATAGTAAGCCAGGATAATCCCGCCTGGGCGCTCTCCAGCACCAGAAATTCAAATAGGGTTTTGTCATCGGAAACAGGCCTGCCCCATTCTTCATCATGGTATTTTATGTAAAGTTCATCGGTTCCGGCCCAGCCGCAACGCGCATTGATGATATCCTTCATACGGTTGCGCCTTAGAATTCCTTTTTCCTGAACAGCCACGCCGCCAGCGTCATGTGAAAGACGAAGTATCCCAGCGTAATCAGGGCCAGGGTTCCGAACAGGGAAAGGGGAATAAGCCGTCCGTTCAGGGCGGAATCCGTCACGGAATAAATCTGGAAATTCGGAAAAACCAGGGAAAAGAGCCTGCTGCCCGCCACCTCCCACCAGGAAAGGCCATCCGTGCCGGATCCCACCCACAGGGAAAGAGCCTGCGTCTGGAACAGTCCCGCCAGATAGATCATGAACGTCAGCAGCGCGCTGATAATGGTGCCGTTCGTCACGCAGGACATCAACAGCGTGAGGGAGGAAAGCACGACAAACTCGCACATCATCACGCCCAGCCCCGTCTGCACGTTCCAGGTAGCTCCCTGGAGGCGGATCCTGTCCAGGTACGGCTGCATTTCCTCCAACGTATAACGGCCTTTCAGCGAGGCTATCTGCTCCGCCACCACCGTATCCGTCCGCATCCACAGCACCAGCGTCATTACGGCATCCATCAGCAGAACGGCAACCAGGGTCAGGGCCAGCACCCCCAGAACCTTCCCCATCAGATAGTCGATGCGCGGCACCGGTTTGCAAAGGATAGTGTATAGAATACGGTCCTCCGCATCCCTGGGAATAATCAGGGCCGTGGCCGCCACGCAGAAAAAGAGGCCGAACACCCGCATGGCGCCGTAGGCGGAGTTTTTCAGCAGCACGAGTTCATTGATTCCCCCGGTTTCAGGTCCCAGCACCGCGCTCAGGCGGAAGGAACTCAGAGCCAGCAACGCCACGGCGAAGAGCCCAAGAAAGAGAAACACCTTCATGCGCACCAGCTGCGTAAAGGTGGTACCGGCGATTACGGCCATGCGCCCGGGCGAAGGTATATAACCGGAGGTAATCCATGCCATGCGGATCATCTTGCCGTATTCCGGAGCAAATAAAAGAGCTTTTTATTTCATGTGCTGAACTCCTTCCGCCTTGAAGAAGCGCTTCTCCCGTGTTCTCATGGAGCGCGTATGAGTTTACGATCCCAGCTGGAAGAACTGCTCCCGGAACTTTTGCCTTCCGATCCGACCCAGGCCATTAAGGGAACAGAACTCATCCGCCTGGTGCGCCTGAGGCTGGGAGAGGAATATTCGGACGCATCCCTGCGCTACCATTTTTCTTTCATGGCTTCCGAGCCGGATTCGGAAATCGCCAAGGTGGAACGCGGCCAGGGCTATTACAGGCGCATGAGGGAACGGGACGGGCAGCGCGCTCCCAGAGGGCTTTTGCCCCTGTTCCTCGGGGAAAACGAACCGGACGCCCTGAACTGCCGCGCCAAGGCGCTGGCCCTGGCCGTGCGCCAGTACGATACCACGGGCCGCGGCGTTTTCGTGTTCAGTACCAGTGAAACCGGAACTTCCTGGGTAAAACCGGATCTGGCCGTTGTGGAATGGCCGGAGGGGGAATGGGAGGGAAACGCGCTTGTTTTTGACAAAAGCGCACTTCAGCGCCGCCGCATGATCGGGGCACCCATGATGGGCATCCGCAGCGTCTGCGTAGCCCGCATGCCCGGTGGAGAAGACGGCAGAAGGGAATTTTTCAGGACTCTGGCCACGTCCCGCTGGGCACAGTGCGGAGAACTGGTCATTGTGGGGGAACTGCCGGATGATTCCGAATGCGCCGCCCTCCGCGGGCTGGCCGCCGAGTTCGGCGTAGGAGTGCTTTGCCTGGAAATTGCGGACGAACGCCTGGGAGAACTCCCCGGCGCGGAGGAAATTTTCAAAGCCGGAGATGAAGAATGCGCCGCCCTGCTGGCGGAACTCACACCCGTACGGCTGGCCGCCGGAAGGCTGAAGACGCTGGAGGCAGATACGGGGGAAACCCTGGGCGGGGAATTCGGAGCCCTGTTCGACTGGCTGGCCGCCTGCCTGGAACGCGGCAGCGTGGAAGAATATGAATTCCGCGTCTCCTGTTACTGAATGCGGCGGAGAGATTCTTGACAGAACTTGCGTATTAAATTAAAGATTTTCCCGGCTCCAACCCGCCCTTCCCCCTGACATGGAACAAGAAACACTGGTTTACCCGCTTGCGGACAATACTGTTCTGCAAGACAAATATACGATATTGAGCGTGCTGAACGCCGGCGGCTTCGGCATCACGTACCTGGCTCTGGACAACCCCGGTTCCCGGTATGTCGTCATCAAGGAATGCATGCCGGACGCCTACGCCTGCCGGGATATGGAAACCGGCGTTGTCCATCCCCGGAACGAACAGACCGCCGTCAATTTTTCCCAGAGCGTTTCCAATTCCCGGCAGGAGGCTTCCGTCCTGTCCCAGCTCAACCATCCCGGCATTGTCCAGGTGTTTGACATGTTTGACGCCAACGGCACCTGCTATTACGTCATGGAGAATATCCAGGGACAGACCCTGTTCGACCTGATGACCACCATGCACGCCACCGGGCAAACCATGGAACCGGCCCAGGCCACGGATCTTCTGTTCCGCCTGCTGGACATCCTGCACTACCTTCACTCCATGGGTGTGTACCATTGCGACATCAAGCCGAGCAACATCTTCATCCAGCCGGACGGAACGCCCAAGCTCATCGACTTCGGCGCCGTGCGCACCAAGACCCTCCAGCATCAGGGGCTCGTCCAGATCACGCCCGGCTATACCCCGCCGGAATTCTACCCCGGACGCCGGAGCGAAATAGGTCCCTGGTGCGATATGTACGAACTGGGCGCCACGTTCTACGAATTGCTCACGGGCCAGGTTCCCCATCCTGCGGACCAGCGTTCCGTGGTGGACCGCAACCCGAAAGTGACTAGTTACGCGGCCCTGCGGAAAACTTATCCCATGAACTTCCTTTCCGGAATTGACAAAGCCCTGTCGCCGGACGAACGCAACCGCTTCCATTCCGCCAAGGCATGGAATGACTATATCAACGCCATGGCGGCGGCAGGCACCCTGCAGGCCGGCGGAGTATCGAGGAAGGCTCTTCCCCAGGCCAGGAAAAAATCTTCCGCAGGCACGGCTTTCCTCATCATCCTGCTCATCGCAACGGCAATCGGCTGGGTATGCTGGAAACAGGGTCTGCTTAACTTCTGATTCCGGCCGCTTTCCGGCGGAAACATTGAAGGGTGATGTCCGCAAAGACACGCCCCCCCCAACGCAACAAGGGCTGAACCTGACGGTCCAGCCCTTGCCAATCCGGAATTGAACGGGAGAACCAGCCTTTACAGGCTTTCCCCGAAGTCCCGGCGGTATTTGGCCGCCAGTTTTTCAGGCCAGTCGCTCTTGGCGCGGAGCTTGCCCATGAAGAAGCGCAGGACGGGCGGTTCCTCCACAAATTCCAGGCCGCCAATCAAATCGCGGTTGTCATAGAGCCACTTCATGCGGTCCGCCACATATTTCACCTGGGATAACGTGAAAACACGGCGCGGGAAGGCCAGGCGGAGCAGTTCCACATCCGCCAGAATGTCCTTGCCTTTTTCGTCGCGGACGCTGGAAAGCGTGCCGCGTTCCATGCCGCGCACGCCGGAGGCGATGAAGAAAGCCGCCGCCAGAGCCCCGGCGGGATAGTCCTCCTGCGGGATATGGGGCAGGAAACGCCCTGCGTCAATATGGGCGCCCAGACCGCCAGCGGGGGTTACGCAGGGAATGCCCATGTCCACCATCTGGCCGATGAAATATTCAATGAAGGAGGGGCTCTGGGAAATCACAGTCAAATCCGTGGTTTCATACAGGCCTACGGCCATGGCCTCAATTTCCCGCACGGAGATGCCGCCATAAGTCAAAAAGCCTTCAAAGAGGGGAACGAGATGCTCCATTTTCTTGGCAATGGCCCGGTCGTTCGTGCAGATGCCGCCGCCGCGGGAGGAGGAAACCTTGCGGGCGGAAAAATACACCAGATCCGCCAGTCCGCACATGGTCTTCAGGATGTCCGCGCAGGACGCATCCCTGAACTCGTCTTCACGCATCTTGATGAAGTAGGCGTTTTCCCCGATCAGGGAGGCGTCCAGCACCAGCATGATGCCGAATTCATCGCAAATGCCGCGGATTTCCCGCATGTTGGCAATGGAGAAGGGCTGGCCGCCAATCAGGTTGGTTGAGGCTTCCATGCGCACGAAGGGGATTTTGCCCGCCCCGTGACGGGCAATGCAGTCCCGCAGCTTGCCGGGGTCCAGATTGCCCTTGAAGGGATTGGTGCTGACCGGATTGACGGCTTCATCAGCCACCAGTTCCTCAATCTTGCCGCCGTTCAGGTCAATATGGGCGTGCGTGGTGGTGAAATGGTAGTTCATTGGAACCACGTCCCCGGGCTTCACGAAGGTGCGGGCAATGATGTTTTCACAGGCGCGCCCCTGGTGGGCGGGCAGAAGGTATTCCTTGCCGAAGACATCCCGGACAGCCTGCTTCAGGCGGTCAAAGCTCTGGGAACCGGCATAGGCGTCATCCGCCCGGAACATGGCGGCGATCTGGTTGTCGCTCATGGCGTTGACGCCGGAATCCGTCAGCATGTCCAGATAGACATCGTTCGTGCTGAGCTGGAAGGTGTTGAACCCGGCTTCCCGTGCGGCTTCCAGGCGGCGTTCCACGGGGACAAGATGCAGCTTCTGCACCACGCGGACTTTATGCAGTTCCAGGGGAATTTGTTCCCCATTGTAAAATTTGACAACGTTGGATGGTTCTGAATTCATAAAATAAAAGGTAAACAAAAGTGTAGCAGAATGAATCTTTTCCGCAACATAAAAGGACAAACGGCCTTTTTTTGCCTCCCGCCGTAAAGGCAGGAATGACGCTGGAAGGAAAAATGTGGAACTTTCCGGAGGGAGTTTCTAGCGTGGCTCCCTATGAAAAAATACTGGAAATTGATTCAACAGCACCTGAGCGTGGATGCGGACGGCATCCCCGGCCCCAAGACGGCGCTGGCCCTGCTGGACAGGCTGGGCATCCGCCAACCGGAACAATCCTGGCCCAGCCAGGAGGAAGTGCGCTCCGGGAAATCCGTCTTCGGCCGTGCGGGTGATGAAAGCAACATGACCAGCATCAAGCTGCCTTATATCATGCGGCTGGCGTGGGAAACAAACACGACCGTTTCCACCATGCGCTGCCACAAGCTGGTGGCGGAACCGCTCGTCCGCATCTTCCAGGCTACTCTGGACCATTACGGCATGGAGAAAATCAGGGAACTGGGGCTGGACCTGTACGGCGGCTGCTTCAACAACCGCTCCATCATCGGCGGAAAGGCCACATCCATGCACGCCTGGGGAATCGCCGTGGACATAGACCCGGACAGAAACGGCCTGAACATCCCCGCGCCGAAAGCGGTATTGTCCGGACCGGAGTACGCCGCCTTCTGGCAATTCGTGGAAGCGGAGGGGGCCGTATCCCTGGGACGCTCCCGCGACTACGACTGGATGCACTTCCAGTTCTCTACTCTTTGACCGGAGTGGACGCGAACGTCCTCCAGCCCTCCTCCCAGCGGCGGCGGAGGGCTGGCCAGTCCTCACCGTTCCCTCCATGCCCCAGGAAAGAGCGCTTTTTCAGCTCCCGGAAACTTTCTCCGGGAAGGTGGAGAAGTTCCCCGCGGTCATAGGCATTCTGATCACACATGCCGTTAAAAACGGGAGTCCACTGCCAGCGGCGCACGCCCAGATAACTTTTGAATGTATCTACCAGTTCCGTCGTGCAGTTGGCGGTGACGGTATGATAATAGCGCGGGCGTTCATGGAGGCTGTTGATTTTTTCCGCAAACCCCAGAAAGGCCTTTTTCAGGCTTTCCCTGCCGATGTTGATGCGGTACAGGTACATGTCCTCTTTCCGGTAATTGGTGCGCAGGGCGAACAGGTCTTCTTCGTCCGCCAGGATGTAAATCACGTTGAATTGCTTGTAAAGGCCAGGGACAGTTCCCTGCTCCACCCCCTCCGGCAGGCGCGTTTCCACGGACAAGGCCAGATGCTTCCCATCCTCAAAACCGAAGGACAACATGGTATGGGCCACGAATTCCATCCCATCCCAGTGGCTCACGGCAAAATCCAGCGTAGCCAGCTTGTCCAGGTCAAAGCGGCGCGTCACATAGCGCGCGTCGAAGTCCCGCTCCGTCCGGTAGATAAAACTGCGCACGTCCTTCACCACGATTTCATTTCCGTTGATTTCCACGGAGGGCAGGCGACTCCAGGACGGCTGCCATTCCTTATCGTTCGTCGCCGGTATGCACAGGTAGTACGCCAGCAGCAGGGCCGGCACTCCCCAGGAAGCGCGCCATAATACGGGCCGTTTTCCGCGGAGGGCGAAGGCGCATGCCATGGCCGCCACGTACAGCCACACCAGCACGGCTCCCCCCCATACGTTGTAAAAAACCACGCCCGCCGCCCATACGGAGAAACAGAACCACGCCGCCGTCATCAGGATGCGGGCGGCGGCCGGGCACGCGCGGCGCAGGAAAGTCAAATGCATGGAAAATGAAAAGCAGGCCGCGCGCTCCAGCCCATGAAACGCGCGGCCCGTTAACGGGGATTACCTGAAGGAAAGGCCCTTCACTTTGTCCGTCAGGGCTTTCAGCACGCGCTGGTGCGCTGCATCCACTTCCGCGGCCGTGAGGGTCTTGGCCGGATCCCTGTACAGGAAGGTATAGGCAATGGATTTGCGGTCCGCCGGCAGCTTTTCGCCGGAGGGGTCCGTGAACACGTCAAAGCAGAAATAACTGACAAGCAGTTTTTCCCGTGCGGATTCCACGGCCTTGACAATGTCCGCATTGGGCGTGGAGAGGGGCAGTTCCATGGCCGCATCGCGGGAAGAACCGGGAAACTGGGGCAATTCCGCAGCCTTCACGGGCGCGGTCAGGATTTCCTGCATTTTGCGGAGATCCAGTTCCGCCACGTACACGGGCTGACCCAGGCCCAGCTCCCGGCAACGCGCCAGGGACAGGCGGGCGAAATAGCCGCAGGCTTTCCCGTCCAGCTGTACGTCCGCCCCCAGGGCGGCCTGTTCGCGCGGTCTGGCAGGCGTGAGCGTAAAACGGTGGCCCGGCGCCAGAGCCGCCATCACGGCCAGCAGATCCTCAAAGGAGGCCTGCTCCGGCCTGGGATCCGCCCAGGAACGCGCCGTGCGGTCCCCGGAAACCAGGATACCCAGGGTATCCGTTTCAATGTCCCTGCCCTTGCCGCCGCCCGTATTGCGGAAGACGCGTCCAAGTTCAAAGAAGCGCAGGCCGGAAACGCCCTGGTTGCTGTTGCGCACGGCGGCGGCAATCAGGCCGGGCGTATGGGCGGGGCGCAGCACGGAGTGATCCTCGCTGAGCGGCAGGGATACGCGGATGAGGTCACCGTCCTGAAGGGGGCGCAGAGGCAAAGCGTCCTTCACCTGGGCGATGGTGCCGTCCGCGGATTCGGAGGCGATGAGCTTGATGGTCTGGGTTTCATAAAATCCCAGGGCCGCCAGCTTGCGGCGCAGCTCCATCTGGAAGTTATAGGCCACATCTACCGGGGATTCCGCCACGAAGGGGCCGGAGAAGCGGGACGGTATGCCGTCCAGGCCGAAAACGCGCACGATTTCCTCCAGAAGGTCGCACGGGCGCGTGAGATCCAGGCGGTGGGGGGGGATCAGCCAGCATTCCGGTGAATCCGGAACCTGCTTCAGGCCCAGCGCCGTCAGGATGCGAGTCCCTTCCTCATGAGAAATGGAACCGCCGGAAATCTGATCCAGCGCTTTCCAGGGAAGTTGTACAAAGCCCAGTTCATTAGTCACCGTGGCGCCCTTCCCCTGCTTCAGGGAAGCGAACACGGAAACGGGGCCGTCCGCCCCTCCGCAGGAAGGCATGGAAGCATGAGCCGGATTAGGAACGGGAGAACCGGCCACATACGTTGGGGAGGCCGTTCCGCCCGCCAGCTGAAGAATCAGTTCCACGGCGCGCACGGAACCGCGCAGGACATTCCAGGCGGAAGTGCCGCGTTCAAAGCGGTAGGAAGAGTCGGAGGACAGGGCCAGCCTGCGGGACGTGGCGCGGACGGAGGAGGGCTTGAACCAGGCGGACTCCAGAATGATATCCGTAGTGGCGTCCGTCACGCCGCTTTCCTCCCCACCCATCACGCCGCCGATGGCGAGCGCCTTGCCGGACTGGTCCGCAACAACCAGATCCGTGCAGTTAAGCGTGTATTCCTGCCCGTCCAGGGCCTTGATGGTTTCCCCTTCATAAGCGGTGCGGGTGACGATGCCGCCCTGCACTTTCGCCGCGTCAAAGGCATGGAGGGGCGTTCCCAGTTCATGCAGGACGAAGTTGGTAATATCCACGATGTTGTTGATGGGGCGCAGGCCGACGGCTACCAGGCGTTCCTTCAGCCATTCCGGGCTTTCCTGCACTTTCACGCCGCTGATTTTTACGGCGGTGTAGTACGGGTTCAGCTCCGGCTGGTCCAGCCGCACGAAGTCTCCGGCAGGTTCCAGCGCCACTCCGGCGTCGTCAATGGAAACAGGCCTGTACCCCCGGCCGGAGATAGCGGCCAGTTCATACGCCATGCCGTTGTGGGAAAGCAAATCCGGCCGGTTGGGCGTTACTTCCACTTCCACCAGGGTATCCGCCTTGACAACCTGGGAAATCGGCGTACCGGGTTCCAGTTCCTGAGGGAGAATCCAGAGACCGTGCTCCTTGTCGGGAAGCCCCAGCTCGGAGGCGGAACAGAGCATGCCGCGGGACTCCACGCCGCGCAGCTTGCCCACCTTGATTTCAACGTTGCCGGGCAGCACCGCTCCCGGCAGGGCGCAGGGGACCTTGTCCCCCACCTTGTAGTTCTGAGCGCCGCACACAATCTGGTGCAGCGTGCCGTCGCCCACGTCCACCTGGCAGACTTTCAGCCGGTCCGCCTGGGGATGCTGTTCCGCGGAAGCCACGCGGGCCACCACCACGTATGGGGAATCCACGCCCTGCTGGCGGATGTCTTCCACCTCAATGCCGGCAAAAGTCAGCATGTCAGACATTTCATCCACGCTCAGGCCGGACAGGTCAATGTACTGGGAAAGCCAGTTAAGGGAAATCTTCATAACGGGAAAACAGGTAAAAATTATTGGAATTGGGCAAGGAAGCGCACATCATTCTCAATCAGGGCGCGAATGTCCCTGATGCCCCAGCGGATCATCGCCAGGCGGTCCAGGCCGATGCCGAAGGCAAAGCCGGTCAGCCCCGTGTAGCGGGCCTGCGCTCCGGGGTCCAGGCCCAGTTCGCGGTCCACGGCTTCAAAAACATTGGGATCCACCATGCCGCAGCCGGCAATCTCCACCCAGCGGGGGGCCTGGCCGTCCACCTTCAGCTTGACGTCAATTTCAAAGCTGGGTTCCGTGAACGGGAAGAAATGGGGGCGGAAGCGCACCTCCGTTCCGGAACCGAAAAGGGCGCGCAGAAAATATTCCAGCGTTCCTTTCAGGTCGCCCACGGAAACGTCCGTATCCACATACAGGCCTTCAAGCTGATTGAAGGCGGAAAGGTGCGTGGCGTCAATTTCGTCGCGGCGGTAGGCGGAACCGGGAGCGATGACACGCACGGGCGGCAGCTGCTTTTCCATGGAGCGGATCTGCACGGAAGACGTGTGCGTACGCAGAAGCTTGCCGGAATCAAAGTAAAATGTATCCTTCTCATTGCGGGCCGGGTGATCTTCCGGCGTGTTCAGCGCGTCAAAGCAGTGGAACTCGTCCTCAATCTCCGGGCCGTCCGCCAGGGCAAAGCCCATGTGGCGCAGAATGCGGACGGCTTCATCCCTAACGATGGTGAGGGGGTGCAGACCGCCAGGCGGCAGGGAGCGGGCCGGAAGCGTCAGGTCCACACCGGCCACGGCGGCCTTGTCCGCCTGGGCCTGCACTTCCTCCAGCTTGGCGTCCAGAGCTTCCGTAATGGCCTTGCGGGCCTCGTTAAGCAACTGGCCGACAGCGGGCTTTTCCTCTCTGGGAACGTCCTTCATGCCCGTCTGGGCCAGGGTCAGTTCCCCTTTTTTGCCGAGGATGGCCACGCGCGCGTCTTCCACGCCGCGCCTGTCAGACGCCTGGGCGATGCGTGCCAGGGCGTCCCGTTGGATGCGTACAATCTCTTCCTTCATAAAATTTGACGGGCAAGAGCTTACCCGTCCCCCCCGCCAGCGTCAAGCCCTTCGGGCCGCGGGGAGGTCACTCAAAAGAAAATGGCGGACCCCGGAAAGGGGGGAAAAGAACAATGAACCTCTCTTCCTAGTCACTAATCCTTAACCATTAAATCTCCCCAGCAAATTACACGTATCCCGGCCGGGCGGACATGCGGCCGGAAACCATGCCGAGCACGCAGAAAAAGGTATAAACCAGGCAGAACGGCAAAAAGGAGCCGCCCTGATGCAGGAAGGAGGTAAACAGCAGGCTCAACAGGGCGCCCATGGTAAAGCCTATTCCCTGGGACATGCCGGAAAGCCTGATTGATTCGGAAGGGGTCCGGGCCCGTTCCACCATCAGCGCCATTCCGCGGCTGAATACGGTTCCCGTCGCCAGACCGAACAGAATAGCCATCCAGAGAGCCCAGTCCGGAGGGAGATACAGGATGCCCCAGCAGGAAAGGGCCGCCAATGCCATGGCCATCACGATGAGGAGCCCCCGGCCGCCCGTAGCCTTTTCCAGCACGTGTGCGGAAAGCGTGGCGGGCAGCTGGGCGAACATGGCCACGGAAAGGATGAACCCGGCATCCTCATAGCTCATGCCCCGCTGCCTCAGAAAGATGGGAATCCAAGTATAAAAGAAATAGGCCGCCCCAACGCGGCTCAAGTAAAAAACGGTAACCTGCCATGCTTTGCCGCTGCGCAGCAGGTTGTGACCGGAAGCCGCCGGATCGCTTTGAAACACGCCGGCCGGGTGCCTGAGAAAATAAGCGCCCCATACCAGCATTCCCAGCAGAATGGGGATAATCCAGACCCCCAGGCCGAAACGCCAGCCTCCCAGCATGTTGGAAATGGGAACGGACAATCCGGAAGCCGCAGCGCTGCCCACGCCGATCATGGCGCTGTAAACCCCCATCATGGCGGAAGCATGGTCAGGAAACTGGTGCTTAATCAGTCCGGGAATGGCCGCCCCGGCAATTCCCATGCCCAGCCCCATCAGAACCATGCCGCCGTATAACCCCGCTACGCCGTCCCAGCTGCGCCAGAAAATTCCGGCCACCGCCAGAAGCTGGAACCAGAAAATGATTTTCCACGGCGTCATCCAGCGCGCCACGCGTGGAGAAATGGGAGCCGCCACCCCCAGCACAAAGACGGGCAACAGGGCGAACAGCCCTGAATTTTCCAGGGAAAGCCCCATATCCCTTTCAATCGTTCCCAGCAGCGGATCGGGAGAATCAAACCCGGTACGCAAATTGAAGCACACGATTAAAAAGGCGACAAACAGCAGCATCTTTCCCCTGATGCCTCCGGAAGTCCCTGCCTTATCCATCCCATGTTATACATCCTTGCCCCCGCCCCTGTTCAAAAGTAACAGCCTTCCGGCTGTCAGCGGTCCGGAAACACGGCATGACGGAAAGACCATCAGGGGAAACAATCTCCCTGCGGTTTTCCATCCCCCCTGCCATGAAAAAGCGCCGCCGTCCCGGAGAACGGCGGCGCCCGAACACGCTAACCTCTTAAGCTTTCATTTGGCAGGGCGTTTGCCGTACACCAGCGTCCGCCTGCCGTCCCAGGAAACGGCTTCAATCCGCGTAGAACCTTCCGGATAGGGAACCGTGGTGGAGGAATTATCCCTGGAATCTGTCCCCACCATGGTGATGCGGACCATTTCCCTGTCTTTGTATGTTTCAAAGACGACGGCGTTTTTCCACACGTCATGGGAAACAACGCGCCTGTTGCCCTGCTCCGTAACGCCCTGGTTGTAAACGCCGCGGACAGGCAGTCGGTTCTTATATGCTTCCGCGCTGTTGACGGAAATATAGTAAATGACGGGGCTTTCCGGCTTTTTGTACTTCCTGGCGTAGGCAATCAGGTTCTTGCAGTCGGCCTCCGTGATGGTCATGCGGGCGCAGGTGTAGTCGTCCAATTCCTGGTCAATGGGCTTGAGCATGCCCGTTTTCCGGAAAAAATCCGTCAGGTCCTGTCTGGCGGCGTCGCAGGCGTTCTTCATGAACGCAAGCTGGAGCTCGCCGTCCTTCTTGCCCCTGGTATCCATCTTGATGGCCTTATAAAAGATATCCGGATAAAAGTCGGGATTACCCTTCCCGGCTACCTTGAAATACAGCTCAAGCTGCCACAGGGGGGCCAGCTTGACAAAATGGTCGTGCACCATCGGACGGTTATCCCCGCCGGAACGCTTGTCCGGCCCGCTCTGGACAAGCCAGTTTTCCCCCTTCAAAATGCCGTTGTTCAGATAGGCGTTGAAGCGTCCGCCAATCATGTTGCCGTCCCCGCCGTTGATGCGTTCATGCTCCAGGCGCATGCTGGAGGGATTCAGCATGTAATTCACGTAAGCGGAGTAAATGTTATTGGTCACTTCTCCGGTGGAGACCCATTTCATGGCGGGGCGCACCTGGTTGACGTGGCCGAACTCATGGGCAATCCCCCAGGCGCTGCCGGGAATCCTGTCCGGATTGCCGACCTCCTTCATGGTGCCGTTATGAAAGGCGGCCCCCGTGCCGTCCGCGTGCATGAACCCGTTCCAGATCACACGGCCGAACATGCGGTTTTTGGGCAGCATCCTGTACTTGTACAAGCCCATGATCTGCTGCTCCATGCCGATAATCCTGTCGTACAGGGCAATAAGCTCCTCCCCCTTGTCCGGACAGAATTGTTTAAGTTCCTCCACCGGATACACCAGATGCACGCGGCTGCCCACGATGTCCACAACTTCCGTGGGGGAGTTTTCCAGCATCTTCTTCCAGTCGCTGTTTTTGCTGACTCCTCCCACGAAAACTCCGTTCACCTTGCCGGACAAAATGGATAAATGCACCTTGGGAGCCTTCTTATAATTGGGGGTGAAATACTCAATGTAGCCAAGCCCCTTGTTCTTCGCCCTGATGATGTTGACCCCCTCCTTCAGCGGATAGGAGCTGTGGCCTCCGTCCCGCCCGAAGTTGTGGATAACCAGATTCAGCTTTTCACCTTTGGGATCCCCCATGACCAGCAACACGTCCTCCCCCTCCTCAAAAAAGATGCCGGTGGGATTTTCAAATTTGCTGTACTGGCTGGTACGCAGGCGTTCCGCCAGATCCTTGACCGGTTCATACGGTTCCGCCGTAAGGGCGCGGGCCTTGCGGTCAAATTTCTTCTCCGCCATCCGCGTGGCGAGCCCGCGCACAAAGGGGTCCTTGATTCTGGCGATGCGGTCGCGCGTGACATTGGGCTTCAACGCCAGCATGTATTCATTGGCGAACACATTGGAATCCAATGCTTTCAAACCCTCCTCCGTAATCGGCGCACCCCCTGCTTCCTGGGCGGAAAGCACGCCGCCGCCCAGCACGCCGCAGAGGGCCAATAAAAGAACCCCCTTTTTCAACAATGGTGAGAAAATCATATTTGTTAAATAATACTGTTCAGTTTCCGGAATTGTTTCAAGGAAAAACGCCCGGCCCCTCCCATGCCCGGGAAAAAGCCCCTTTGTGTGACATGGAACGCTCAGGCCCAGGGAAAAAAACTGTCCATCCCCCTTGACGGGGGCCGTATAATGACGCTCGCAAAACATTTTTCCATATGAATACAGAAACACATCAATTTCAGGCGGAAGTCCGGCAGCTGCTGGACATTGTCATCAACGCCCTTTACAGCGACCGTGAAATCTTTGTCCGCGAACTTGTCTCCAACGCTTCCGACGCCCTGGAAAAACTGCGCCTGAAGCAGCTGACGGACTCCAATATTTACCAGCCGGACAAGCCCCTGGAAATCACTGTAGCCACGGATAAGGAAAACAAAACCATCACCATCGCGGATACCGGCATCGGGATGACGGAAGCGGACCTGGTGGAAAACCTGGGAACCATCGCCCACTCCGGCACCAAAAAATTCATGGAAGCCCTTAAGCAGAAGCAGGAAGGCGGAGCGGACCTGATCGGTCAGTTCGGCGTGGGCTTCTACAGCTCTTTCATGGTGGCGGACCGCGTGGAAGTGTTCACCCGCTCCTATGAACCGGAAGCCGCCTCCCTGCGCTGGTCTTCCGACGGACGGGAAGGCTACAGCATCGAAACGCTGGCGGAACCGCTGGACCGGGGCACCCGCATCGTCATCCGCCTGAAAGACGAATATGAAGAATTTTCCCAGGAATACCGCGTCAAGGAACTCCTGCGCCGCTACTCCAACTTCGTGGGGTTCCCCCTCAACTTCAACGGAGAACACATCAACACCGTCCAGGCCATCTGGTCCAAGTCCAAATCCGACGTGAAGCCGGAGGAATATGACGAGTTTTACCAGTTCATCTCCCATACGGATGAAAAGCCCCTGTCCTACATGCACTTCAGCGCGGACGCCCCTATTGCCCTGAATGCCCTGCTTTTCATCCCCAGGCGCAATCCGGAAATGTTCGGATTCGGCCGCGTGGACGCCAACGTGGCCCTGTACTGCAAGCGCGTGCTGATTGACGCCAAGCCGGAAGGCCTGCTGCCGGAATGGCTCCGCTTCCTGAACGGCGTGGTGGACAGCGAAGACCTGCCCCTGAACATTTCCCGCGAAATGCTTCAGGACAATTCCCTGGTACGCAAAATCAGCGACATCATCACCAGGCGCTTCATCAAGCATCTGGAAAAACTGGCGAAGGACGACAAGGAAACCTACAGGGAATTCTACGCGCAATTCTCCCGCTACCTGAAAGAAGGCGTCGTCACCTCCTGGCCGAACAAGGAATCCCTGGGCAAGCTGCTCCGTTTTGAATCCACGTCCACGGAACCGGGGGAAACGACCTCATTTGAGGAATACCTTACCCGCATGAAGGAAGGGCAGACGGCCATTTACGCGCTTACCGGCCCTTCCCGCTCCCATCTGGAAAACAGCCCGTACCTGGAAGCCTTCAAGGCCCGCGGCTATGAAGTGGCCTTCTTCACGGACCACGGGGACGAATTCGTGCTGGACTCCCTGTCCAGCGTGGACGGCAAGCCCGTCACGATGATCGACCGCGCCGACGTGGAACTCCCCGCCCTGGAAGAGGAACAGAAGGACGCCCTGCCCCAGGAGGAAGCCGCGGCCCTGGAAGAATGGCTGAAAGGACTGTACCCGGACAAATTCTCCAAAGTCACCCTGGGCAAGCGCCTGGTCAGCGGAGCCGCCGTAGCCCTGCAAAGCGGCAATGACATGGGGCCGGAAATGAGGGCGTACATGAAAGCCATGGGGCAGGAAGTGCCGGAAAGCCACCCGCAGCTGGAACTGAACCCCTCCAACCCTCTGGTGAAAAAGCTTTCCGCCCTGCGGACGGAAAACCCGGAACTGGCGCAAATGGTGGCGGACCAGATCGCGAATACCGCCCTGCTCCGCGCCGGCATGCTGGACGATCCCGCCGTGCTGGCCCAGTCCTCCCAGGCCCTGATGGAACAGCTCCTGCTGAAGTAGGGGCCCCGGAAGAAACAGCTTCCTTCCCCAACGCCAACGCCGCTCCCTGCCCTCCCCGCCGGGGGCGGCTTTTTCATTTCTCTTCCCGCCATGAACTCGTTACGCCACATGCCCCGCCACGTTCTATTCCTGAGGCTGGCCTATCAAGCGGGCATGTGCCTGCTGGCCCTGGTCGCCGTAACGCTGACCGCCATTGACCTGACAACGGAAGCGGCGGAATGGGAAGTCACGGCGGACCGCATCATCTACTGGATTTTTGTGCTGGATTATGTGATCCGCTTCTCCATCAGCCGGTCCAAATGGCTCTTCGTTAAAGAACACCCCTGGGATTTGCTGGCCATTATTCCCTTTGACGCCCTGTTCCGCCTGTTCAGATTCGCCTCGCTGGGAGAAATCTTAAGGCTCGCCAGATATCTGGACCTGTTTTCCTATGCCATGAGGTTCACCACGCGCATCCGGCGTTTCTTCAACACGAACGGATTCAAGTATATCTGCATCGCCGCCCTGGTCATCATCCTGCTGGGGGCCGTAGGCATCCATCTGGCGGAAGGCATGAGCCTGCCCAACGGCATCTGGTGGTCCTTCGTCACGGCTACCACGGTAGGCTACGGGGATACCTATCCGGTCACCACTTCAGGCAAATTCCTGGCTGTATTCCTGATGCTCACGGGCATTGGATTCGTGGGAACGCTCACCAGCACCATCACTTCCTTCTTTCTGAGTCCCCACGGCGGAGAAGCGCTGCCGTACCGGGAGGAGGAAATTGAGGCCATCAAAAAGAAACTGGACGACCTTTCCTCCATGACGGATGAAGACATAGACACCATGGCGGCCCTGCTGAAGACCCTGCGGGACGCATCCTCGGCACCTCCAGCGGAAAAAGAGGAAACGCCTGATATCCATTCCGGAAAAAACTGAAAAGATCCGTTTGGTATTACATCGGAAAAGACGTCCTGTCCGTACCAGGGCAAACACCAAATACTCAACCGTTTTTCAGTGAGAAGCTCTTAAGTCTCTATGTTGATTACCAACTGCTTGGCCACCTTTAAAAAAAAGAAACGCCGCAATAACAATGTTGGCCAAAGGAACCAGTTTTAAAAACACCCACCATCCGCTCTCTCCTATATCATGAAGCCTTCGGACATCCGCAACAATATTGAAATATATAAAACAAATAAAAATAATAACTGTCAACACCAACATTCCTGCATCATTCCCTGTTTTACTCCACATCATTACAACTCCACAAAGAAGAATACTAGCCATCATTGGCAATATCAGCAACTTTAGCACCCAATATTCAGATCTGGAAATACGACCGGAAAAACTGACATATTTTTTCAAAAATAAATTTCTATTCGCATTCCCCATTTTTATAGAAGCATTTCCCTCTATCTCTCTGCGGATTTTATGCATATCGGAAGCAGATACGGAAGACTTCAAAATCTCCTGTACGTCAGACGCATTACACTCTATTCCCAACTCATTATTCACGATGTCTGCAACTGCTTTAGAACTCGTTTTTGTCAATATTGCGACGTCCACAAGTTTATTGTATGCATCAATACGGGATAGCCTTTCTTCCGACTGTTCCATAACTTTTTTCATTGGTGATCTTTTTATAAATACAGTAACTATGCCTCTTCTCTCTTCCCTTTACATTACTCCCAGCTTCTTCAGCATGGAGATGGCAACGGTATTTCCCTGTTCCGCAGCCAGACGATACCAACGTATTGCTTCTTGCCTGTTTTTAGCGACTCCATGCCCAAAATAGAAACATGCGCCCAATCTTCTTTGTGCTTCTGCATTTCCTTTTTTGGCTGACAAAAAATACCAGTTTACGGCTTCTCTTTTATTTTTCCCAACTCCGTTTCCAAAAAAATAACAGTCTCCCAGCATCCTCTGGGCTTCCCGTTTCCAAGGTTCGAGCTAAAACATGTTCACCCATCAGAAAGACTGTTCCAAATATGATTAATGTGGAAATAGAGATATTCATTTTTACCTGTTCTAACGGATTCCCAATCCGTACACTTATATTGAATAATGTAGAAAAAAATCTAACATATTTTCATAAATCATTGTTTATCCACTTCCATCTCCTCTCTCGTTCTTGTTTGATTTTTATAGCTGTTATCAGCACATTTTAGACTTGTGTACGGATTGGGAATCCTCTGTTACAACGTTCTTCATGAACATACCTACTTCCTCTTTCCCAACTGACGCAGACCAGGCCGGAATCTTCCTCATCCGTTCCCTGGGCATTCCGCCCATGGACGCTTTCCTTCTTTTAAAGGATCTCCTGGACACCAGCCGCGGAAGAGGCGACAGAATAACCCGGGCCAAACGCTGCATACGGCTGGGAGGAGAGGCTCTTGCCGACAGGGAAAAAAGCGTATCGTTTTCCCAGGCTGTCCGCGCCAGCCTGGAAGCAAGGAAACACCGCCGTCCCCGCACGCTGCAGGAAATCCGCTATATGGCCGCCCGGATGATGAAAAAATGCCCGGAGCTGGCAAGGAAACAGGTCCGTTCCATCACTCCGGAAGATTGCGGGCGTTATCTCCGCAAAAGCTTTCCCACTCCCCGCCAGCGGCACAAGGGGCGGCTGATCCTGAGCGGCATCCTGAATTATTCCCTGAAGCGCGGATGGTGCCGCAGAAACGCGGCCTTTCTGGTTCCTCCCCCCATCCTCAGGGAAAAACGCATCAGGGCCCTTTCCCTGTACGAGGCAAAGCGGCTTCTCCACACTGCGGAACAGTTGTTCCGAGGGGAATGCCTGCCGGCCTGCGCCCTGATGCTGTACGCGGGTATACGCCCCCACGAGGTCAAAAGGCTGACGTGGAAGCATATCAATCTGAAATCCGGCCTGGTTTCACTGGCGCCCACCCATACCAAAACGGGAGGGAGCCGCCATGTTTCCATCCTTCCCGTGCTGGGTTCCATCCTCAGCCGGATGTCTTCCGCCGGTTCCCCCGCCCGTTCCGTCTGCCCGCCCAACTGGGAAAAGAAATGGAAGGAAGTAAGGCGCCGGTCCGGCATCCTGAAGAAAAGCGGATGGGTTCAGGACGTGCTGAGGCATACCTACGCCTCCTACCACCTGGCCCATTTCTGCAATCAAAACCTTCTCCAGAAGGAGATGGGACACTCCTCCCCCTCCCTGCTGCTGGCCCGCTATCTTAATATGGAGGGCATCACCTCCGCAACCGGCGCCATGTTCTGGACGCACAGCTTTGTTTCTCCCGCTCCGTTAAAGGAAGACTGACAAAAATCCGTCTGGAATTGCGCGGCCAAAGGCGGAGCAATCCCCTGCGCCATCAGACCGGAGGCGCATTTGTTTTGCCTTGAATCCAAAATAAGGCACAGTACAACAGACAGGGCTGGGGGACAAATACGTGGAGGGTTTTGCCTTGAATCCAAAATAAGGCACAGTACAACAGCACTACAGCATAATATCCAGAGCCAGAGGTTTTGCCTTGAATCCAAAATAAGGCACAGTACAACGTCTTTGTTCCTAATGGAAAGAACACCGTTGTTTTGCCTTGAATCCAAAATAAGGCACAGTACAACCTTCGCATAACACACATAATGCAAAGTCGGGTTTTGCCTTGAATCCAAAATAAGGCACAGTACAACTCATCACTCTTTCCGGCGTTCCCCTCATCGTTTTGCCTTGAATCCAAAATAAGGCACAGTACAACCATTTGACAGGGGAGACTTCCATAAGCTCAGTTTTGCCTTGAATCCAAAATAAGGCACAGTACAACAATATCTAAAATCCTCAAACCTCTACACCGGTTTTGCCTTGAATCCAAAATAAGGCACAGTACAACGGAGGAACCTTCTACCCCTACGGACCTGCTGTTTTGCCTTGAATCCAAAATAAGGCACAGTACAACTTGTGGCGCAGCATGCGCCGCGGCCATTGGTTTTGCCTTGAATCCAAAATAAGGCACAGTACAACGTAGCGCAGGTAGAGCTGACGGATGATCATGTTTTGCCTTGAATCCAAAATAAGGCACAGTACAACGACTTTGATGCCGAAAATAATGCTTATCATGTTTTGCCTTGAATCCAAAATAAGGCACAGTACAACAGATACTGTGCCTTATTTTTATGTTCAGCGACTTATAAAAAAATACGGCGTCCGATATTTTTACCAGAGGAGCATCTGCTGAGGCAGGGAAACCTCCTGTCGGGGACAAGACCTGCCATGAAAAACGAACATCTTATCCCACTGGATATTCGTAACGAAAAGACAGCGGACAGAACCATCAGGCGGTATCATTTTCTGGATTCTGCGGGAGTGGGTAGCCATTCTTTCCTGAGTAACGCACGCGCGGGCATAGACGCTATACTGAATCATCGTATAGCCGTCTTCTAAAAGAGCCTTACGGAAATATTGATAGTTTTTTTTATCTTCCGGCGTGGTTGTGGGAAGATCAAAGAACACAACTAGCCAGCCCATTTTATAGTTGTCATAAGCCATGGTTCATACGGTTCGGATTGTCCGGCAAGAACTGCTTTGCGGAAACTGCGGCAAACGGCCTCTACCGCCGCTTTCAACGGCAGCTGTTTATCCCGGTACATGACAGAAGCCTGCAAGGTGGCTGTAATATGTTGCCTGAACTCACGGGTGATTTCTCCTGCTCTCTCTTCTGTTTTTCCTTCCCGCAGGCACAAATGAATCCAACGGGCCACATTGGCGTCAAAGGCAGGCCTGAAGGGTTCCATCAGATCATAAGCCAAAGGCGCCGCATGTTCCCGGGATTGATGAAAAATGCCGAAGCAGGGATCCAGCCCCAGAGCAAAGAGATATTGCAATATGCAAGACAACAGAATAGCGTACGCATAGTTGAAGAGGTTATTAAACCCCTCCTCATGACGTCCCCTGCGAAAATCGGAGTTTGCCCATGTATCCGCAAATACGCTCCAGAACAGGCGGGCGCACTCTGCTTCCCTCGCCGTCTTTTCCGTCACGGCCATTCTCTTCAGCTCCGCAATGGCGGGATGATGCGGATTCCATGCTTGGGCCAGAGCCGTCTGATTCCCACACTTGGCATCCAAAGTCTTTTGCCAAAGGCGGTTCCGCAAACGGGCCGGCATATCCGCCAGATGTCTTAGCAGACCGGTATCCGTAGACCGATCCGCTGGCAGGAGCAGCACGGCAGGCCTGTAGCTTTCACACAGCACAAATCCTATTCTCTTCCTGGCCAGTTCTATCAGCAAATTGCTCGTGAGCGTCGCCTTAAAAGAACTGAGCACAACAGCCCCCACATCCTCCAGCGGAATCGTTCGGGGAGAATTCTCTCCATCCGCGCATCTGAGTTGGCCCTTGTCGCAGCTCAGATGGCATGTATAGGCATCTATGCTTAGAATATGGTATGACATGTAAAATGCCTTATCGTGGAGTTCCCGTATAAGAAGTAGGGTATCTTTTCATCTGGTATTTTTTTAATAAAGAAATGAGATCTACTTCACGCCAATTACATTCATGCGTCTTATTTTTAGGTACAGCGCAATGCGCTCTCTGAAGATCTAATTTTACGCCACCTTTTGAATCCTGTATGGATTCAATTCTCCATACACCTGCATGCTTGGGATCTTTAGACGAGGTTAAATGAATCAACATGCCTTTTTTCAAAATGCGCACCGGCTTGCCGCCGTTCTGTTCTTTCAGGGCCATGATTCGCTTAAACACCTTAATATGTCTGATCACCACCGGCTTGGGATCTAACGCCACTCCATAATTGCCATCAATTTCTATGGCTGCCTTAAGAGCCTTCAATTTTGACGGGCCTTCCGGAAACACTCCGACCAATTTGCTTGCTTTTACCTGATTTTTTTCCTTCTTCCCATCTTTCTTTTTGGAAAGAGAAACCATGGCATCCTCCCCGCTTCCATCAACAGAAAGCACTCTCTGCATGGTTTCCTTGAGTAAAGCGCCGCCCATGTCTGCAGGGACATGCTGAATGACCCTCTGCTCCATCAATTGTTCACGAATATTTTCTTTAAGAGAGGCGGAAAGATCACGCAACATCATGCGTCCATCATCATTCAGGACATAATGACGCTGATTCGCAACAGGCCTGACTTGAGGTATCAGTTTTTCCGGAATTCGGCGCATGGCAAGAACACGTCTCAGCAAACCATTATGATGAGCGGGTATGATATAGGGAATAAGCCCCAGCACACAGGCATCCAAGGCATGATGCAAATGAGTGAGAGAACGCAGGTTTTCCTTAAGAATCTTGCCGGAGTCCGGGTCGGCAGCTTCCGGGCATAATTCCTTAAAGACCCCAAAAACATCCCACGCCTTGCGAACTTCAGCAGTAACAGCGCCGGGAATCATGTCGATGTGCGCATCCGGCAGAGAGGTTTTAATAGACTTGCATGCCAGTTTCATCAGGTGGGAACTCTGCGTCATCATGCCTTCCGTCATGCCTATTTCCTTCATGGCCTCGTGATTTTGTGATTGATGTTTATGAGACAATCCCCTCACCATCAGTAAGGCTTTGCGCTTCTTTTTGCGCCTGCGGTCATCTTCATGCCCCTTCTTGTCATCCAACTTTTCAACCAATTCCCTGTAATTATTCAGGGAACAAATATGCAGGTTGGGTTTATCCGGCACAGGATTCTCCTGCTCCTGCTCCACAAAGTCGTACCCGGTGCGCTGACCTTTCATCCTATTGACTCCCGGCCAGGTAAGAACCAGAGAAGAAAGCGCGTTAGACTGCCGGAAAGAATGGGGCACGATATGTTCCAGCTCCAGATTTTCCAGCTCATGATCGCCATACGTTGCGCCGGTGAACGGGCATGTCCAGTTCATGTCCATGGCAATGCGGCACTTGCGTATCAGGTTGGCAGAAAGCGCTTTCCCCGGCAACTTCCGTTTTAATCTATTGACGGCATCCGTATGGCTTTTCTGGCGCAGAGTTAGTTCTCTCTGAATTTTTTTGCTGTCCATGGCGGAAAACGTCGTCAGCTCCTTGCCAACTTCCACGCAAACGCGGGAGATTCTGTCTTTTTGCCCGTCAGCGAAATCTTGAATCAGATCCTTCAGCAAGCGATCCAGAATCAACATACGGTGACGCACAAGGTGGTTGTTGGTCATCGTATCAAGACGGCGCTCTTTCTGGTGCTGATTCACGGAAGAATCCGTATCAAGGAGGCAATACAGGCAACCGTCATGCGCTTTCAGTTCCCCATCCGGATGCGCTTCCCCCCGGGCAGGACGCGTCGGATCTTCTCCATCAAGAATTTCTTCCACCACTTTTTTCAAGACGGTGCGGGCATACGGCGCACGCCCCGTCGCATATTTGGGTTTTAACGGAGTGTCGGCATAATCCGCCTCTTTCTTTTTAGATTCTTTCTCTATTTTCTTTTCCAACGCCTCGCCAGATTCCCCACGAGACTTAAGCAAATTCAACAAATAGTTTGGAGTAACGGACTTCCCGCGACGCAGGCGATTGGCGGCAATTCGATACACAGACGGCGAAAGAATTTGCCCGATGCCGCTTCTTTGCAGAACTTCCACGGCAGGGTTCAGGTAAAGAGCCTCTTCGCTGTCAGGATGCAAAGTAAAATAGTTGCTTACATTAGTCTCTGTCTCCTTTCCCAGACGGGAAGAAATAGCCTTCTCCAGAGAGGCTTTGGTCAACTTGCCTTCCTGTCGGGCCTGATTCATCAATTCTCTGCGTATCTCTGCAGAAAGAGGTTCTCCGTCTGCACGGATATTGCATAAAATCCGGGCCATGCGGTATTCATAAAATTCCGGGCAATTCGCCGTGGGCACCTTGGATAGTTTTTCTGCCCGTTCACGGGCGCTTTGCTCAGAATTGCCTTTCTTCAACTCAGCTTCATACACCTGCGCCCACGTGACAGGGCAGCGGCTGATGATGCGGTTATCAAAACGGGGGATTAACTGCCCGAACAAAAGACTTCCACGATAACGCCGAGCCAATTTTATCCCGTGCTGAAGCAACACGCCGCGCTGTTCCGTTGTCAGGGGATGATGCTGCGCAATCAACTCTATGATCTCCGCAGTCAGCCCAGGAATCAGAGGCGCGGAAAGCTCCAATATGCGCCGTACCTCCTTTTCCACGATTAAGCGAGGAAAGGCGGTATTGAGATTTTTATAAGCCGGCGTTGAAACCTCCATCGGAGCATCCGCTTTGCCTTCTTCCAGTTTCAACTCCCGGCAAATGGTTTCCGCCATGGTCGCCGTCCCATGTTTATCCATCAAATCTTGAGCATGCTTCACTCTCTCGGTATCCTCACCGTTCCCGCCATCTTCTGAAAGGCTGTTAGACCATGAGGCATTATTGTCGTACCCTCTGTTATGAGCATACCAGCGGAGAACATGCCAAAGCTCAATCGGGGCGAGAGTTCGATGCCCTTTTAACGCTTCTGACGCCAAATAAAAGGGAGCGGGGTGCCCGGAAGTTTCTTTCATTTCCGGCGTGATGATTTGCGCCTGAACCAGCAATCTGCCGATACGCTCAATGCGAACGCGCCGGGAGCGGATATTGCGTCTCAAACGTCTGTATTCACGCCTTTTAAATGCCTGACAATCATCTTTCGGAAACAGAACCGTACCGCAACCGCAAACCGAGGGATCCGCATCATCATGGGATGCGGAAGCAATGACAGCCCATCCAATGGATGCATAACCAATATCAAACGAAAAAGTGAGAGAACGCGACATCACAAAAAAACTGCTTTAATTCATATTATATGCCAATATTGCATTCCATCAAGTATTTTAAAAATTATTCCATTCAGAAAAAAAACAGTTGACAAAACATCTGAACATCACTTTAACTCCCAACGGATTCAAGACAAAATTTGAAATGCAAACCGATTTTCCTGACTGCCAGCCAGTCACACCGGTAACAAAAGCATTTTTATCAAACTGCCATGTGTTTCAGCACATGGCAGTTTTTACACCTTCTGAAAGTTCGAAAGACTGACAAAAATCCGTCTGGAATTGCGCGGCCAAAGGCGGACAATCCCCTGCGCCGGGAGCGTCCGTCGCCCCTCTTTTTTTCAACCTTTCCGCCATTCTCCAACCATGCCAGCAACCAGCCCTCCCCGCGCCTGGGCCGAAATCGACCTTGGGGCCATCCGCCATAACCTGAATGTCGTCAAACAGGCGGCCAAAGGGGAATATTACATGCCCGTCGTGAAGGCCGGCGCCTATGGCCACGGCCTGGAACAGGTTTGCCGCACGCTGGATTCGGAAGGCATCGCTTTCTTCGGGGTGGCCAATGTGGGAGAAGCCCGGCGCATCAGCCAGGCGGGCTGCCGCACCCGCCCTTACATCCTGGGCCCCGCGTTCCCGGAGGAACGGGAGGAAATCGTGCTGAACGGCTGGCGCTCCTTCATTTCCACCATGGAGGAAGCCGCGCATTACAATTCCCTGGCGCGGCTGTACGGAAAGACGCTGCCCATCCACCTTTCCGTGGATACGGGAATGGGCCGCGGCGGATTCCTGCCGGACCAGCTTGAAGAACTGCTTTCCCGCCTGGGAGAACTGGACAGCCTGCATCTGGAAGGCCTGGGCGCTCACCTTCCCTGCGCGGACGAGGACCGGGAGATTACGCTCAGGCAAATCTCCCGCTTTGAACAGATGGCCGCCCGCATCCGGGAAAAACTGCCTTTGAAGTACTGCCACCTGGCCAACAGCGCCGCCTCCCTGGATTATGAAATTCCCTCCAACAACATGTGCCGCCCCGGCCTGGTGCTGTACGGTTTTTCCCCCATTCCCTCCCCATGGGCCGCGCAATTGAAGCCGGCCATGGCCCTTTTTTCCCGCCTGACGGTGGTGCGCACGCTGCCGGAAGGCCACGGCATTTCCTACGGGGGTACCTTTGTGACGGACCACCCCACCAGGGTGGCGACCGTAGGCATAGGCTATGCGGACGGCTACCTGCGTTCCCTGGCCCACAAGGGCGCCCGCGTCATGGTGGACGGCGTTTCCTGCCCCCTTCTCGGGCGCGTGACGATGGACCAGATCATGGTGGACGTCAGCCGGGCGCCGCACGCGGAACCGGGCATGACCGCAGAAATCATGGGGCCGCATATCCCCGTGACGGAACTGGCGGAAAAGGCCGGCACCATTTCCTGGGAGATTTTTACCGGAATAGGCCCCCGGGTACCCCGCCACTACACCCACTAAACCAGGCAGGAGGGAAAAGGGCCAAGCCGGCCGCCCATTTCTGGGGGCTTCTTTCCCGATTGACGGACAGACAGAAATATCGTTTAGTTAGCCAGTATGATGAAGGTTTCCACCAGAGGACGTTACGCGCTGCGCCTGATGATTGACCTCGCCCAGCACCGCGACGAGGGTTACATCTCCCTGAAGGAGATTTCCGCCAGGCAGGACGTTACCGTACGTTATCTGGAACAGATTATCGCCATCCTTTTGAAAGCGGGATTCGTCCAGAGCTTCCGGGGAAAGGCCGGCGGATACCGCCTTTCCAGGCATCCGCGCGAATATACTACGGAAGATATCCTGAAACTGACGGAAGGCTCCCTCCTGCCCCTTTCCTGCACGGCTTCCCACGAGAATCCGTGCCCGCGGGCGGCCGGCTGCGCCACGCTGCCTTTCTGGCGCGGGCTGCAACAAGTCATTGAGAATTATTTGCGTCGCGTAACGCTGGAAGATCTGGCCGAACAGCAGAAGGAAATCGGCTGCGACTACGGAGCAGGTATTTAAGCAGCGGCCGCGGGCCTGAACATTTCCCTTTCCTTTCCCATTCCGGCCCATGTCCCGTTTTTTTTACCCGGAGCTTGACATTTGCTTTCCTTTTCATTATTTATTCCCTAGTTTTCCGATAGGAATATAAAAACCATGAGTAAGAACCATCGATTTGAAACACGCCAGATCCATGTGGGTCAGGAAAGTCCGGATCCGGCCACCGATGCGCGCGCCGTGCCTATTTACGCCACCACTTCGTATGTCTTCAAAGACTCGGAACAGGCGGCAGGCCGTTTTGCCCTGGCGGAGCCGGGCAATATTTATAACCGCCTGATGAACCCTACCGCAGATGTTTTTGAAAAACGCATCGCCTCCCTGGAAGGAGGGACGGCCGCGCTGGCCGTCTCCACCGGGGCTGCCGCTGTCACGTATGCCATCCAGAACATCGCCCGGGCCGGGGACCACATCGTTTCTTCTTCCACCGTATATGGCGGGACGTATAATCTCTTTGCCAATACGCTGGCGGACGCCGGCATAGAAACCACTTTCGTGGATGCAAGGGACGTTCAGAATTTTTCCAGGGCCATCCGGAACAATACCAAGGCCCTGTACGTGGAAAGCCTGGGCAACCCGAACTGCGACATCGTGGATATGGAAGCGCTGGCGGAAGTGGCGCACGCCCACGGCATCCCGCTCATTGTGGACAGCACGTTCGCCACGCCCTTCCTGTTCCGCCCCCTGGAACACGGAGCGGACATCGTGGTGCATTCCGCTACCAAATTCATCGGCGGCCACGGCACGGTGATGGGCGGCGTGATTGTGGACGGCGGTAAATTCGACTGGACGCAGAACGACAAGTTCCCCGGCATCAGCAAGCCCAACCCCAATTACCACGGAGCCGTGTTCGCTGAGGTATGCGGCAATCTGGCCTATATCGTCAAAATCCGGGCCACCCTGCTGCGGGATACGGGAGCCACCATCAGCCCGTTCAACTCCTTCCTGCTGCTCCAGGGGCTGGAAACACTCTCCCTGCGGGTGGAACGCCATGTGCAGAACGCCCTGCGCGTAGCGGACTATCTGGCCTCCCATCCCCAGGTGGAGAGGGTGAACCATCCCTCCCTGCCGGACCATCCGGACCACGACCTTTACAAGAGATACTACCCGAACGGGGGCGGCTCCATCTTCACCTTTGAAATCAAGGGTGGCGCGGAAAAAGCTCGCAAATTCTGCGAAAGCCTGGAACTATTCTCCCTGCTCGCGAACGTGGCGGACGTCAAGTCCCTGGTGATTCATCCGGCCTCCACCACCCATTCCCAGATGACGGAGGAGGAACTGAAGGCGGGAGGCATTACGCCATCCACCGTGCGGCTTTCCATCGGGACGGAACATATCGACGATATTCTGGAAGATCTGGAACAAGGCTTCCGCGCCATTCTCTAACGATTTAACGGCAGCAACGCTCTTTTCCTACAAGCCATGAGAATTTACAAAAACATTACGGAACTGATCGGCGGCACCCCGTTGCTGGAACTGACCAATTACGAACGCAGGAATGGCCTGAACGCCACGCTCCTGGCCAAGCTGGAATACCTGAACCCTGCCGGCAGCGTGAAAGACCGCATTGCCCAGGCCATGATTGATGCGGCGGAAGCCGCCGGGAAGCTGAAGCCGGATTCCGTCATCATTGAGCCCACCAGCGGAAACACGGGCATCGGCCTGGCGGCGGTGGCCACTTCACGCGGGTACCGGATTATATTGACCATGCCGGAGACGATGAGCGTGGAACGCCGCAACCTTCTGAAAGCCTACGGCGCGGAACTGGTGCTGACGGACGGCGCGCTGGGCATGAAGGGAGCCATCTCCAAGGCGGAGGAACTGGCCGCGGGACTGCCCAACAGCTTTATCCCCGGCCAGTTCGCCAACCCGTCCAACCCGGAAGCGCATTTCCGCACCACAGGCCCGGAAATCTGGAATGATACAGAAGGCAAAGCGGATATTTTTGTGGCGGGCGTGGGTACCGGAGGCACCATCACAGGCGTGGGCAAGTACCTTAAAACCCGTAATCCGGACATCCGGATCGTGGCTGTGGAGCCGTTCTCCTCCCCCGTGCTGACCCAGGGCACGGCCGGCCCCCACAAGATTCAGGGCATTGGCGCGGGCTTCGTGCCGGGAACGCTGGACACCTCCGTGTACGATGAAGTCATCGCCGTTACCAATGAAGACGCTTTCTCCACAGGGAAGGAACTGGCGCGCACGGACGGCGTGCTGACGGGTATTTCCTCCGGAGCAGCTCTCTGGGCCGCCACACAGGTGGCGCGGCGCCCGGAGAATGAAGGAAAGACCATCGTCGTCCTGCTGCCGGACACGGGGGACCGCTATCTTTCCACCCCTCTGTTTACGGACTGATTCCTTCCATTCCCTGCCATGAAAAAATTCAATCTCCATCTCTACCTGGTTACGGATGAAGCATCCAAATGCCGCCTCAGCCTTCTGGAAACCGTACGGAAAGCGGCGGACGGAGGAGTTACCATCGTGCAGTACCGCTCCACCAATCCGGATGCGGGAACCTGTTACCGGGAAGCTTTGCCCATACGGGATTTCCTGGCTTCCCGCGGTATTCCCTTCATCGTCAACAACCGCATTGACCTGGCTCTGGCGCTGGAAGCAGACGGCGTCCACATCGGCCAGAGGGATCTTCCGGTTCCATCCGTCAGAGCCATGATCGGCCCGGATAAAATCCTGGGACTGTCCGTCTCCAATAAGGAACAGCTCCGCGCCGTGGATGCCTCCCTGGTGGACTACCTGGGCATGGGCCCCGTCTTCCCCACCATTTCCAAGCTGAACGCGCCTCCCGTGCTGGGCGTGGAAGGCTTCGCCGCTCTGGCTTCCCAATCTCCCCTGCCCGTTGTCGCCATCGGCGGACTGGACGCGGAACGGGCCCGTCAAGTGCGCGCCACGGGAACCGCCTCCGGAATTGCCGTTGTCTCCGCCATTTGCGGAGCGGAGAATCCGGAAACCGCCGCACGGGCTCTTGCCTGACGGACGTACCGCAGGAAATACCGGACAATCAAGCACTTTTTTACGCCATGCTTTCATCGACAGACCTTGTTCAAGCCGTTACCGCCGATTTGGGAAAAATCCGGGAAACGGCCCCGCTGGTTCTCTCCCTGACCAATTCCGTCGTCCAGCCCCTGACGGCCAATCTCCTGCTGGCCATAGGCGCCGTCCCCGCCATGCTCAACGACGCGGAAGAAGCGGTGGACATGCTCCGCAGCGGAACAGGCGCCCTGCTGGTCAACCTGGGCACCGTGACGCGTGAACAGGGAGCCGCCATGCAAACGGCGGTGCGGGAAGCCAACCGGCTGAATATCCCCTGGGTGCTGGATCCTGTGGCCGTAGGGGCTCTTTCCCTGCGCACGCGGCTGGCGGGGCAATTGAAGGAACAATCCCCCCGCATCATCCGCGGAAACGCTTCTGAAATCATGGCCCTGGCCGGCTATTCCTCCGTCACGAAAGGGCCGGAAAGCACCAGCTCCAGCGCAGACGCCCTGCATGCGGCCAGGGAACTGGCCCTGCACACGGGGGCGGCCGTGCTCGTTACGGGGCGTACGGATTATTCCACTGACGGCCGCCAGGTAACCGCCACGGAAAACGGCCACGCCATGATGTCCCGGGTTACGGGCGTGGGCTGTTCCATGGGAGCCCTGTCCGCCGCCTGCGCCGCCGTCTCCCCCACCCCCCTGCAGGCGGCCGTTTCCACAGCCGTACTCATGGGCATTGCCGGAGAAATGGCCTTTGAACAAAGCCCCTCCCCCGGTTCCTTTGCCGTATCATTGCTGGACAGCCTTTACGCCCTTTCTCCGGAAGACGTTGTCCGCAGAGCGCGCTTTCTTTCCCTTTGACAGTCTTCTCTTCCCCGGAAAGCAACTCCGCTGCCATGCACACGGCCTGACCCGGAAATCTCCGGAAGGGGAAGCACATCACCAGGAGCTGCCCGGGAGAGGGGAACCTCCGGCACCCTCCCCGCTAGAACAACCTGCGCCATATTTTCAGGCATTCCGCCTGCGGAGCAGGAAGCGGCATGCCGGGGACCTGACGAATCCCGGCACAGCCATTTGCCTATGCCGACCGCCAGAGCGCCGGAACCGCAAGCGGATTTAGTGTTGAGAAATACCTGCGGCCTTTTATAATGGAGGCAACCCATTTCAGCATGGCAAACTCCACTACCACGCAAAAACTCTGCAACTGGTTCATTCAGCAGGCGAACGCCAAGGAGCTCATCCTGACGCCCGTCAAACTGAACCATCTGGTCATTCTGGCGGACTGGTGGCATCTGCACCGGACTGGCGCTTTCCTGATCAATGAACGGGTGGAAGCCTGGCCTTCCGGTCCGGTACTTCCTTCCATTTATCATGAATACAAGGATCAGCCGCCCTACTCTTCCATAGAGCATCCCAGCCGCCGCCAGCCCCCTTTGGAGGAGGAAACGGACATTATCCCCTTTCTGGAGCATATCTGGAACGTCTATGGCAAATATACGGCCCAGCAGCTCGGACGCATCAACACCGCCCCGTCCTCCCCATGGAAGCAGTCCCAGGGCAAGCATGAACAGGCGCACCGCCAGCAAATCACGGAGGAGCACGTACAGGCGTACTTTAAAAGCCTGGCCGGATAGTTCCGGAAAAAACAGCCTGCCGCTTACCTGTACAGCCTTTTTCCAATCAAAACATATCTTTGAGTAAAAAAAAACTTGCAAAAAACGGCCTCTTCCGCTTTAATGCGCCCGCGCCGCAAAAGCGCCCGTTACATAGCCCTATAGTGTAATCGGTAACACAGCGGATTCTGGTTCCGTATTTTGGGGTTCGAGTCCTCATAGGGCTACCACTTCTAATAAAAAGGCCGTCTCTCCGGAGGCGGCCTTTTTATTTTCTTTCTATTACCGATTCCGCTCTGGACAACAAGGAGACGGCAAAAAATCTGGAAGCAAAAGATGATTCTTTGACAGAACCTGTTTCCTCCCCGTTTATATTGGAAATATGGCACGTCCCTTACCCATTCTCGGCGGCATTCTGCTATCCTTCTCCCCTCCGGCAGAAGCAACAGCCCAATACAGCATTATCCCTGAGCCGTCCAGAACGGAACTCAGACAGGAAACAGCTAAAACTTTACAGCTTCTTTCCGACCAGGAAGTTCCGACCCTGGAAACGGACGCCTACCGGCTCACGGTCACCCCGCAGGGGGCGCACCTTGCTTCCGGAGGAAGGGAAGGCAGAATTTACGGGCTGGCAACCCTCCGCCAGCTCCGGGACCAGCTGGCGGGACAGCCGGAGGGCATTCCCTGCGGCGTCATCACGGACAAGCCGCGCTATCCGTGGCGCGGCCTCATGGTGGATCCCGCGCGGCATTTCATCCCCGCGGCCGATCTGAAAAAATTTGTGGATATGATGGCCTACTACAAATTCAACAGGCTGCACCTGCATCTGACGGACAACCAGGGCTGGAGGCTGCCCGTGCCCGGCTACCCCAAATTGAAAAGCGTCGCATCCAGGCGGGAGGAAAGCTTCGGAGACGGAATCCCCCACGAAGGGATGTACACCAAACAGGAACTGAAGGAACTGGTGGCGTACTGCGCAGCGCGCGGCATTGATGTCATCCCTGAAATAGACATGCCGGGCCACAACCAGGCGCTTCATGCCGCCTACCCGGAATTTTTCTGCTTCCCCAAACCGGACATGAACGTGCGGACGACAGCGGGAAACAGCAAGGAACTGGTCTGTCCCCAGAAGCCGGAAGTCTGGAAATTTTATGCCTCCGTCTTTAATGAACTCAAGGATATCTTCCCGTCCGGTATCGTTCATCTGGGCGGGGACGAGGCCCCCACGGAACTCTGGGAAAAATGCCCTCTGTGCCGGGAAGCCCGGACCAGGGCAGCCATGAAAGACGAACAGGAACAGATGAAAGCCTTTTTTGCGAAAACGGCAGCTCTGCTTGCCAAAAACGGGCAAACGCCGCAATTCTGGTATGAGGGGAACGCCGGCATTTACCATCCGGGGGAAACGGTTTACGCATGGCGGCAAGGCCAGGCCCTCCAGTCCATTGAGAAGACGAAAAAGGCGGGATTGAACCTGATTATGGCCTCCAGCGAATACTGTTACCTGGATTTTCCCCAGATTCAGGGGCAGCGCAACTGGGGATGGATGAAAACCACCACCCTGCAAAAATGTTATGACCTGGATCCCGCTTTTGGAAAACCGGAGAAAGAGGCAGGCCATATCCGGGGCGTGCATGCCCCCGTATGGGCGGAACGCCTGCCGGACTTGAACCACTTGCTTTACCGCGCCTATCCCCGCGCCTGCGCCATTGCGGAAGCCGGCTGGTCACCGATGGGCGTGCGCTCCTGGGAAAACTTCCGGCGCAAGCTGGCCGACCACCGTCAATTCATCCTCAAACGCTTCAATTATGATATGGAGCGCACTCAGGGGAATGAACCGGCCTTCCGCTGGGAAAACAACAAGTAATTTCACCGTTTTTCCTTATCACGCATCCCTTACCATGGTAGAATCTTTTCCGAAACAGTTCTTCATGATGTTTAAACTGCCCCTCATCCTGGCCTGCGCCATTTTTTCCGCCCACATGGCATGTGCCGCCGCAGCGGACAAATACAGCGTTATCCCTGAACCGGAAAAAACGGAGCTGCAGCACAACAGTACCAGAACCTTAAAACTTCTTTCCGACCAGGAGGCTCCGACCCTGGGAACGGACGCCTACCGGCTCACAGTCACCCCGCAGGGGGCGCACCTTGCTTCCGGAGGAAGGGAAGGCAGAATTTACGGGCTGGCAACCCTCCGCCAGCTCCGGGACCAGCTGGCGGGACAGCCGGAGGGCATCCCCTGCGGCGTCATCACGGACAAGCCGCGCTATCCGTGGCGCGGCCTCATGGTAGATCCCGCACGCTTTTTCATCCCCACGGCCGATCTGAAAAAATTTGTGGATATGATGGCCTACTACAAATTCAACAAGCTCCAGATCCACTTGACGGACGACCAGGGGTGGCGTCTTCCGGTGCCCGGCTACCCCAAACTCAAAAGCATCTCCTCCAAACGGAAAGAAAGCATGCGCAACGGAATCCCCCATGAAGGGATGTACACCAAACAGGAACTGAAAGAGCTGGTGGCGTACTGCGCAGCGCGCGGCATTGAGGTCATCCCTGAAATAGACGTGCCGGGGCACAACCAAGCCCTGGCGGCAGCCTACCCTGAATTCTTCTGCTTCCCGAACCCGGATACGAAAGTGAAGACCGATGAAGGCGTCACCCTCCACCTCATCTGCCCGCATAAACCGGAAGTCTGGAAATTTTATGCCGCTGTTTTCAAGGAACTCAAAGATATTTTCCCGTCCGGCATCGTCCATCTGGGCGGCGATGAAGCACCCCTGGAAAAAACCTGGGCCAAATGCCCCCTCAGCATCCAGTACCGGGAGCAAAAAGGCATGAAGGACGTCCACGAGGAATTGAAGGAATTCATCAAAAAAATGTCCTCCATGCTGGCTGTTCACGGCAAGCGCATCCAACTATGGTATGAAAAACCGTGGGCCAGGGCCAACATCTACAACAAAGGAGACACCGTCTTCACCTGGCGCATGGGACTGACACCGTCCACCATCACGGAGACGAAAAAGCAGGGGCTCTCCCTGATCATTGCTGCCGGGGAATACTGTTACCTGGACTATCCGCAACTTCCAGGGCAAAGCAACCGGGGATGGATGCCCACCACCACGCTGGAGCAAAGCTACAGGCTGGACCCCGCCTACGGCAGACCAGAAAAGGAAACAAACCATATCACCGGCGTTCAGGGCACCGTGTGGGGAGAACATCTCCCTACCCTGAACCACATTCTCTACCGCGCCTATCCGCGTGCCTGCGCCATTGCGGAAGCCGGCTGGTCACCGATGAACGTGCGCTCCTGGGAAAACTTCCGGCGCAAGCTGGCCGACCACCGTCAATTCATCCTCAAACGCTTCAATTATGATATGGAGCGCACCAAAGAAAACGAACCGCCTTTCAAATAATCCGCACTCTCTTTTCCCATGAGCAACATCAAATTTGCACGTCCGCACCGCCCTTCCGTAGAAGAACTGGCCCAGGGAGTACTGGCCGGAAACCGCGCCCTGCTGGGAAGGGCCATTACACTGATAGAAAGCAATGCCGTCCGGGACCAGGAATCTTCCCGCGCCCTCATCTCCAGGCTCCTTCCCCATTCGGGCAACGCCGTCCGCATCGGCATTACGGGCGTTCCGGGCGCCGGGAAATCCTCTTTCATTGAAGCCTTCGGCACTTACCTGTGCAAAAAAGGGTTCAAGGTGGCTGTGCTGGCTATTGACCCGTCTTCTTCAGTCTCCCGCGGTTCCATTATGGGAGACAAAACACGCATGGAGGAACTCTCCGGAGAGGAAAACGCCTTCATCCGCCCTTCCCCCTCCGGCGGCTCTTTGGGCGGCGTAGCCCGGAAAACGCGTGAAACCATGATTGCATGCGAAGCTGCGGGCTTTGACATTATTCTCATTGAAACCGTGGGAGTCGGCCAGTCGGAAACTACGGTGCGCTCCATGGTGGACATTTTCATGCTCCTGCTCATCACCGGAGCCGGGGACGATCTCCAGGGCATCAAGCGGGGCATCATGGAACTGGCGGATATCCTAGTAGTTACCAAAGATGACGGCGACAACCGCCAGCGCGCCGCAGCCCACTGCCAGGAACTGAAAATGGTACTCCACTACCTGCAAAGCCCCACTCCCGGCTGGACGCCCTCCGTCCTCACCTGTTCCTCCCTGGAGGGACGCGGCCTGGACACCATTGAAGAGACGCTCTTCCGCTTCCGGGACAGCATGAAGGAATCCGGATTCTGGTACAGCCGCCGCCGGAGCCAGTCCCTTTCATGGGTCCAGTCCCTGGTGCATGAAGCCCTGCTCACCGCTTTTGAACAGCACCCCGCCGTAGCGTCCCGCATGCCCATTCTGGAAAACATGGTGGCGGGGGACAAAATGGACCCCGTTTCCGCCGCACATGACCTGCTGAGCCACTTTACTTATCCCGCGCCCGGACATTAAAGAAATCTTCCAGAACCCTGGCGTAAACTTTCTTTTTAAACTCCGGCAGCCACTCCAGCTTAAATTCGGCTGGGGCTATCCACTTGTAATCGCAAAACTCCCGGTCATCCAGGACGGGTTCCGGAGCGTCCGCATGCAGCCAGCACAGGAAATACTCCTGCGCCTGCCCAACAAAAGGCTGCCGCCGCTTTTCACGAACATACTCCAGCACCTCCGGCGGATAATCGTAACGATACCCCTTCCGGGATTCCACAATATTATACTGGGACGGCAAAAACCCCACTTCCTCCCCAATCTCGCGCCGCACGGCTTCCAAAGCCGTTTCCCCCGGGTCAATTCCGCCCTGGGGAAACTGCCAGGCTCCTTTCTGCCCGGAACGCTCGCAAATCAACAATTTCCCGTCCTGCCGGACCATCATCCCCGCAACATTCGGACGATACAATCTTTCCATGCCCTGTTCATTAACATACCCTTTTCCGCATTTCCAGCCATGTTCCTTCCATAAACCCGTTGAAAACGGGCAAAAAAATCCTTTCACAGATTTCCCCCCCTACTTCAAGGCACTCCGAATATCAACCGCCTTCCACCAGAAGAATAAGCGGTATAAAAAAACGAAAAACTTCCCGTTTGCGGCGGGAATTCCGGCCAATCAGCTAAAAACTTTAGTAATCAGATATTAACATACTGCCATTTTTCGAACATTGTTCTTTATTGGCAAGTCTATTGTTCCTGCAAAGTAAAATATGGGAACCGGCCTTCCTTTTACTTTTCACGCGTTCCGTTAATAAAACTCCGATCATGAAAACAAAAATGAACTATTTGACAGCCACGCTTCTGGCAATATTTGCATGGGGCGGTACAGGCGTCGGTATGGCAAAACAATCCAAAAAGGCGCTAAGGCATCCCGTTGAAGACAACAAAAAATCTCCCGGAGTTTACGATGCGAATCAAAATGACCGTCAAGGCATTCAAGATGCGGAACAAAGCCCCGGGGACAAACCGGTTACGTGGAGCATTTCCCGTCCCAATGCCAAAAACGCGCTGTCTGAAGTCACAAAAGGAATTTACCAGATTCACGGCGGAGGTTTTCCGAACATAACTATTATTGAAGGACGGGAAGGCATCATGATCATTGCCCCTTTCGTCCCGAAGGAAACCATGGCCGAGAGTCTTGACCTCTATTACCGGAAGGCGGGAAAACGGCCAATCAAGGCTGTTGTAGATGCACATCCACATACCAACTATTTTGCCAGTACCAAAAGAACGGCATCCGGGCTGGACATAGACGGCATAGAAATGGAATTCATGGCGGTTCCCGGAATGGGGGCCTCTTCTGCCGCACTGATGTATTTTCCCCAATTCAAGGCGCTTTTTTATGGAGAGGACACGGCAAGCGCCATACATGATATCTGCACTCTGGGAGTATCCAAAATAAGGGATGCAAAAAACAGGTGGAAAGCCCTTGATCAAGCCATTCAGCGTTATGAAGACAAAATAGAGATTTTGTTCTCACAACACCATTGGCCCAGAATAGGAAAAGAAAATATCAAACGGTTCCTGGCCAGGGAATGCCGCAACTGCAAATACATGCATGACCGGATATTGAACCTGATTAGCAAAGGGTATTCCCCCGCAGAAATTGAGGGAATAATCAATCCGATTCCGGAAAGCGGCAGAATCAGGAATAGCCCTCCGGAAATCACCGGGCAAAAGGACTATCGTCAAGACGCCGGGACATTAAGGAACGTTATGTCTGCCCATCTAAAAAGAGGAAACATAAGGAATCTGGTAAGAAATATGTTGAAACAGTTCGGTTATCAAACGGAACCCGTATTCCGGAACGATGAACTTCTCGTCAATGCCGGAGAACCGGGAATCGGGCTGCTTAAAAACTCCCGCGAACTTACGTTGACGGACACTTTATATGCCCTGACTCCGGAACTGCTGTTCGACTATTTGGGCGTCAGCCTGAATAGTGAGAAATCCAAAGGGAAAAAACTGGCTTTCAACTGGATTGCCCAAAACGGAAGATCATACGGCTTCTGGATTGAAAACGAAGTGCTGATGTACCGCGAAGGAAAACTGGTCAAACATCCCGACGCAGTCATCACCGGAGACAGGCTCCACTTCGCCCTGGTCGCCATGCGGGCAATGCCCTTAAAGACAGCTCTGGACAAAGGCATGATTAAAATTGAAGGCAATACGGATAAATTCAGGGAATTGCTCGGATGCATGGATAAGTTCCATGGAAATTTCCATGCCATAACACCCTGATTCCATTACCTTTTTACGTACGTTTCAGGTTTTTCATCCGGAAACAGGAGTATTGGCATTTTCTATCAATATCATGAACTGTGCCAGTAAATATTATTCAAACAGTCATGTATTCCGGCGCAAGGGAGCAACTGAAAAAAGGGATGACATTTATCCATGAACAGACATGTTCTCCCCCGCAAACATTCAACGATTTTTCCTTCCCATACAGTAAGAGCTGATATTAAATAGAAAGCATGAAACGATTCTGCCTTCCTGTTTTAGCTCTATTTGTTTGTGCAGCCGCACCTCTTTCCGCCCAGTCCAAGAAAGGAGCCGCCGTCCCGTCCACGGATGACTACAACCAGAGCCAGTTCTGGATAGGCAATTTTCCGGAGGGGCAGTATGTGGTGCATCTCAGCCGGATTGTAGCGGTGGCGCAGCACAGGTATATTCTGGACAATGCCTGCATGGTGTATGAAGTAACGCTGATTACCCTGGGGAATACGCCCACCAAGTTTTATTATCTGGAAACGCTGGGTCAAAATTCCGGTATCAACGCCATCAAGAATGTGACTGACCGTGCGAAGGAGCTTGGGGCCGGCGCCGTCAACCGGGCAACGGGAGGCAGCATTGACCCGGATACAACCGTCGCAAAAGCTTACCCGAATACGAATACCGTGGAATTCCGTGTAGCTACCCTGGAGCAGCTCAACAAAATGTATGCTTCCCTTCTCAAGGCGTGGCAGGACGGAAAAGGGAGGACGTTCAGGCCCTGACGGCTTGAATCAGTGATTAGAGAACAGCGCCGGGCGGTCAGATTTCAATCCGCGGGCTGCAAGTACGGTTTTTACACTCATATCTCATCACTACTAAATGTATTTCCTCTCCATCATGTGGGCCTTCAAAGGGTCCGCAGAAAAGAGGTGGGTGAGGCCGATCGCCAGGGCGTCGGCGGCATCGGATTCCGGCGTTTCCCGGAGTTCCAAAAGAGCCCGCACCATGAAGGCGACCTGCGTTTTTTGAGCGGCCCCGCGCCCTACGACGGAGAGCTTCACGCTTTTGGGGGAATATTCCATAATACGCAGCCCGGCTTCCGCCGCGGCAATGACCACGGCCGCCTTGGCCGCACCCATCGTGATGGCCGTCTGATGAGACTGGACATAGATGATGCGCTCCACCGCCATTTCATCCGGGTTCCATTTGTCAATGAGATTGCCCAAATGCTGCTTGATGGCAAGCAGGCAGCCGGACTGGGACACGCTCCGGGGAATGGATAGCGTTCCATAGTCCAGGGCGCGCGCGCGCCGGTAATCCCCCTCCACCACGGCATAACCCGTGTTGCGGATGGCCGGGTCTATGGCAAGAATGCGCATGGGATGATCTTCATTCCATCAGAGAGAAACATCATGTTTTCCCCCCCCTCCTTAGCGCCTGCGGCGCTTGGGACCTGCGGGTTTGGGCTTGCGGACGGATTTGACGGGCTTGTCTTCCAACAGGGCGGTGTACGTGTAGTTGAACCCGTCCAGTTTTTTGCGTTCAATGGGTTTCCCAATGAAATTTTCCACAGCCGCAGCAAAATCCAGCTCATCCGCCGTCATGATCGTGAACGCATCCCCGGAAGCTTCCGCGCGGCCGGTACGGCCGATGCGGTGCACATAGTCTTCCGCGTTTTCCGGAACGCGGTAGTTGATGACGTGGGTCACACCGCTGATGTCAATGCCGCGCGCCGCCACATCCGTAGCCACCAGAATATCATATTTTCCGCTCTTGAATCCCTTAAGCGCCTCCATGCGTTCCTTCTGGGGAATGTCGGAGTGCATGACGGCCACCTCCCCGCGGTAGCCATGATGCTTGAGCATGCCGCATACCGCGTCCGCCTCCTTGCGGGTGCGGGTGAAAATCATGACGGAACGGAAGTCCGTCCCCTTGAGCAGGGCCAACAGCAGTTCATCCCGCTGGTCCAGAGCTACCGGATAAAAGGCATGGCTGATGGTGGCGGCCACTTCACGCCGGGCGATGGTAACTTCCGCAGGGTCCGTCAGGCACCATTTGGCAAATCCCGCGATGACCGGAGGCATGGTGGCGGAGAAGAAGAGGGTTTGCCTTCCTTCCCACGGACAAAGGTTGACGATTTTACGGACAATGGGCAGGAACCCCATGTCCAGCATTCGGTCCACTTCATCCAGAACCAGGGCCTTGACTTCTCCGAAGCGCATGGTGCAGCGGTAGAAGTGGTCCACCAGCCGGCCGGGAGTGGCCACAACGATGTCCGCCCCTTTTTTCAGGTCTTCCGTCTGCTTTCCGTACCCCACGCCGCCATACAGCAACGCTACTTTCAACCCGGTGAATTCACCGTATTCGGCAAAGGATTCCGCCACCTGGTCGGCCAGTTCCCTGGTGGGTTCCAGCACCAGTATCTGAGGTTTGCCGATGGGCTGAATCCTTGTCAGCAGCGGGAGGGCGAAAGCAGCGGTTTTCCCCGTCCCCGTCTGGGAGGCCCCAATGAGGTCCCTGCCTTCCAGAATGATGGGAATGGCCTGCTCCTGAATGGGGGTGGGATGTTCATAACCGCATTTCTCCACCGCCTTCAAGACGGGTTCCGATAAACCTAATTCTGAAAATAACATTGATCTTGTATGCTTGCTAAAGAGTAGAACACGATTCCGTACAGCGGCGCGGGAATCGCGGTCAGGAGATGAACGGATTGGTCAGCAGTTCGTTTTTCACGTTGGTATATGGACCGTGGCCCGGGAAAATCATGGTCGTGGCGGGCTGGTTGAGCACTTTCTTTTCAATGCCCTGTTTCAGCAGGCGCAGGTTTCCTCCCGGGAGATCCGTCCGCCCGATGGAGCCGGCAAAAATGACGTCACCTGTGAACATGATTCCTTCATCCGGCAAATCGTAAACAATGCTGTCCGGAGAATGGCCGGGCACCTGGTGGAGATGCCACAACAGGCCGCCCCAATTCGCCGTGTGAATGTCCGGAGTAAGTATTTCATCCACCACAAACGGCTGAACATTGAGGGGAAGTCCCCAGGCGTCGCGGGCCATTTTTTCCAGCGTCAGGCTTTCATTGTAAGGTTGCCCGGCATGAATGCGGCAGTCGAAAATCTGGCGCATGCGGCAGGCATCCTCCACATGGTCAAAATGCTGGTGGGTGATGAGAAGATCCGTGATGATGATATCGGGCTTTTTGGAATAGATCCAGTCCGCAAAGCCGGACGGAGCGTCCACCGCCACGTAAGCGTTATCCCTCGTCTTAAAGAGGTAACCATTACAGGAAGCAACTCCACCCGTATAAACGCGAATCCGATCCATGGGCAGGGATTGTAGTGAGATTGCCCGGAATATCCAGTATAAAGACGGTTCCCTTAAATAGCTTTCTGTCATCTTCCCCTGGAAAAGCCCCTCATATCAGTCTCCAAGGAATGGTGCATCCGGCATCCATCGGCACCACTTTCTGTCCATGTCCTTCATAAGCGTCCGGCACCAGCATTTCACGCCGCTGCAGACGGACCGTCCTGGCAGGCGGATTCAACCCGTACAAAGCGCAGGCATGACCGGAAACAAAGCCCTGCAACCGGTCCAGGGCCCCGTGTTCGTCAAACAGGGCCGCCAGACGAGGAAGAGCGATGGGGGCGGTAAACACGCCGGCGGCGCATCCGCACGCTTCCTTGGCATGGATGGGATGGGGGGCGGAGTCACTGCCGAACATGAGGCGGGGATGCCCGGAAAGGGCAGCCTGCAACAGGGCTTCCCGGTCTTCCGGCCTTTTGGCGATCGGCTTGCAGAACAGATGCGGCCTCAGCATGCCACCGGCCACATCGTCCAAAGTAATGAGAAGATGCTGGAGGGTTACCGTGGCGGCCAGGTTTTCAAATTCGTCCAGCAGCTGCACGGCGGCGGCCGTGGTAATATGTTCCATGCAGATAGTCAGCCGGGGGAAGCGCGTAGCCAAATCACGGTAAACATCCAGGAATTCGGCCTCCCGGTCCATCACGAAGCCGTGGCTTTCGCCATGCACCAGCAAAGGAATATCCATTTCCTGCATGATGGACAGGGTAGCTTCCGCATCCTTCATGGCCTTCACGCCGCCCTCGCTGTTCGTGGTGGCTCCTGCCGGGTACAGCTTGATGCCGAACACCAGTTCCTTGAGCCGGGACAATTCCTTTTCTGAATAGGAGCGAAAAAATGCCGTCATGTACGGCTGGAATACATCGTCTCCGCAAGCGTCCAGCACCCGCTGCCGGTAAGCCTGCACCGCACCCGCATCAGCCACCGGAGGCACCAGGTTGGGCATGATGACCGCCCCGGCAAAAGAGGCGGAACTTAACGGAGCGACCAGCTTCATCATATCGCCGTCCCTCAGGTGAAGATGCATGTCCAGCGGGGAGTGCAGTTCCAGAATCATGCCGACATCATGAGGGAAGATTGCGCCTAAATCAAGCACGCTCCCCCGCCCTGCAGGAAAGCAATTCTCCAACGGGCAGGGAAAACGGGCATTTTCCCGCAAACCGGAAGGGATGCGGTACTCTTTGCTGCTGTTGCGACAAGGCAAAATCGCCGGGAAACGAATCGTAAAAGCAAATTCTGTCCCAATGCCTCAGAAAAACGCTGTTCTCCCGAACGGCTTTCTTGAAACAGCAGACGGAATGCAGGAACAGTAAAAGTCCGAATGAAAAAAAGCCGCCCGGAGGCGGCTGTTTTTCCTGAACAAGGTGGCGAAGCGGACGGGGCTCGAACCCGCGACCTCCAGCGTGACAGGCTGGCGCTCTAACCGAACTGAGCTACCGCTCCATAACCTTGGATGCCGTCCCTGCCTTGCGGCGGGGACGTGGAGGCTTATACACGCCTTTATACCCCGGTGACAAGAAAAAAAGACTTTTTTTGCAACTTCTGCAACCGTCGGCGGTTTGTACGGTGAAGAAACCGTAACTTTTCAGTTACCCGATTTATTTCAATACAGCAATAACTTCTCAACTTTATTTGTTTTAGTTTGACAACAATTAACCGGTTTTGACATAACACCCCCATGCTTCAGACTGCCGCGGATATCACAGCCTCCGTTCACAAATTCGAGACGATCCTTCACCAGTTCAAAAGGGATAACCTGAATGAGGTGGACCAGAGCCATTACCAGAAAATCATGGGGCTTTCCGTCCGGCAGATGAACGCCCTGGGTGCCCTGAACCACCTGATGACCAACCGCCAGGAAGGCATTCCCCTGAAAGAGCTTGCCCATTATCTCCGCATGAGCATTCCCTCCACCTCCCTGCTGGTGGACAGCATGGTGAAGAAAGGCCTGTTCGACCGCAAGGAGAATCCCCGCGACAGGCGTTCCCTGTGCATCCGCCTTTCCGAGGAAGGCGAATCCAGGTTCCAGATGCTTTTCAACGGCATGAAGGAAAAACTGGATACCCTGTTCAGCACTCTGTCGCAAGAGGACAAGGAGAATTTCTGCCGTATTGTGGATACCCTTTACAACCACGTTTACAGTAAATAATACCATATGAAAAAACACACGCATCATCGGAAGGCGCCCCTCCGCCTGCTGGCCGGTTCCGGCCTGCTTTTTTCCCTGTTTGTTCCGGGTTATTCCCAAGGAACGCCGGGAGGGGCTGCAGCCAAACCCAGTACCGTACTCGTCCAGAAAGCCGCCGCTATTGACAGCGCGGTGAACAAGAAGTACATCGGCCAGGTGGAAGCCATTGACCGGGTGACTGTGCAGCCCCGCGTCTCCGGCAACATCGTAGCCACCCGTTTCCGGGAAGGAAAGGTCGTGAAGAAGGGGGATCTCCTGTTCGAAATTGAGGATACGCGCTACAGGGCGGCTGTGGAGGAAGCGGTAGCCAAAAAGGCCCAGCTTGAAGCCAAACTGCTTTACGCAAAAAATAGTTTTGAACGCTATAACAGGTTGCTGGCCTCCAAATCCGTCTCCATGGACACGGTGGAAAACGCCAAGAGCACCATGCATGCCCTGGAAGCGGAAATCCAGTCCGCAAACGCCGCCATTACGGTAGCGAAGGACGATCTTAACTATACCAGGCTCACGGCTCCCATCACGGGCCGCACAGGCCGCGTCACCTTTTCCACGGGCAATTACATCACCCCCACCTCCGGTTCCCTGGTGACCATTACAGGCATCGATGAAGTGTACGTGAAGTTCCCTATCAGCGAACGCGATTTCCTTTCCCTGTTCGGTACCCAGGAAAATATGAAGAAAGACGCCCTTGTGTCCGTCAACCTCGCCAACGGCAAGGCATACGACCAGCCGGGCAGGATTTTCATGACGGACAATACCGTCCAGACGACCACGGACACCCTGAATGTCTGGGCAAAATTCCCCAATCCGGAAGACGTGCTGACGCCCGGCGGCGTAGTCACGGTTAATCTTTCCAAGAAAAACGTGGACCGCTTCCCGGCTGCCAACATTTCCTCCGTGATGCACGATGCCTACAAGAGCTACGTTTACATCGTCAACGACCAGGGCGTCGTGGAACGCCGGGACGTTACGCTGGGCAACACGGTCAATAATGAACAGTGTTTCAGTTCCGGCGTTAAGGAAGGGGAAGTCGTCATCATCGACGGCATGCACAAGGTGCGTCCCGGCGCCAAGGTGAATCCGGTATATTCCGTTCAAAACTGAGCTACCCATGATTGCGGACCTGTTTATCAAACGCCCCAAATTCGCCATCGTCATCGCCATCCTGATGATGCTGGCTGGCGGCATCTGCCTGAACCAGCTCCCCATTGCGGAGTATCCGGAAATCGCGCCCACCAGCATCAACGTGCAGGCCACCTATACGGGTGCCAGCGCCCAGGTAGTGATGGAAACGCTGGCCTCCCCCATTGAGGAAGAACTCAACGGGTTGGAAAACCTGCTCTATTTCTCCTCCAAGTCAGATAACACCGGCGGGTATTCCCTGTCCCTGACGTTCAAGAGCGGCACGAATTCGGACATCAACATGGTGAACGTTCAGAACGCCTTGAAACGGGTGGAATACAAACTTCCCAAGGAGGTGACGGACCAGGGCATCAAGATCAAGAAACGCTCCTCTGACATCCTGGGATTCTTCGCTTTCCGGTCCACCAGCATGAGTTCCCTGGAGCTGAACAACTTCGTCAAGACCAGGGTGAAGGATGAGGTTGCCCGCGTACCGGGAATCTCTGCCGTCAACCTGATGCCGGAAAAGAATTACAGCATGCGCATCTGGCTGGACGCCCTGCGCATGTCCGCCCTGAATATCACGCCGGATGACGTTTCCAATGCCATCAAGGCGCAGAACGTTCAGGCCGCGGCCGGCTCCATCGGCTCGGAAGGGGAAAACAACTTCATCCAATACAAGGTGAACGTCACCGGACGACTGCAGACCGTGGAGGAATTCAGCAAGATTATCGTCCGCACGGGCCAGGATGGCCACGTTACCCGGCTGGACGACATTGCCCGCATTGAGCTGGGCGCGGAAACCTACACGGGCAGCAGCCGCAACAACGGGGAAGACTCCGTGAACATGGCTGTGTACCGCCTGGATGACGCCAATGCCCTGGAAGCCATGAACGGCGTGAAAGACACGCTGGAGAAGCTGGAAAAACGTTTTCCGGAAGGTGTGAGCTACGTCGTGAGCTACGACCCCACGCAATACATTTCCGCCACCATGGCGGAAATCGTGGAAACGCTTGTCATCGCCCTGATTCTGGTGGTGGGCATCACGTACCTGTTCCTGCAGGACTGGCGTGCCACGCTCATTCCGGCGCTCGCCATTCCCGTCTCCCTGATAGGCACCTTCGCCATCCTGCTGCCCCTGGGCTTTTCCATCAATGTGCTGACCATGTTCGGCCTTATTCTAGTAATCGGGTCCCTGGTGGACGACGGCATCATCGTAGTGGAAAATACGATGCGCATTCTGGAGACGGAGGATCTCTCGCCGGAAGAAGCCACCAGGAAGAGCATGCACCAGATTACAGGCGCCATCATCGCCACCACGCTGGTGACGGTCGCCATTTACGTGCCCATCGCCTTCTTCGGCGGCATGGTAGGGAACATTTACATGCAATTCTCCGTAACCATGTGCGTGGCCCTCTGCCTTTCCGCCATCAATTCCCTGACGCTCAGCCCCGCGCTGTGCGTTCTGCTGCTGAAAAGGAAGCAAAAGAAACAGAGCAGGTTCAGCCTCTTCCGCCCCTTCAATGTCTCTCTGGAATGGGCGCGCAAAAGCTATATCAAATGCGCCGGCATCATGGTGCGCCGCGCGTGGCTTACGCTGATTCTGCTGGCCGCTGTCCTGGTCGGCAACTGGAAACTGTTTGAGACCGTACCCAAATCCTTCCTTCCTCCGGAAGACAAGGGCACCGTTTTCTGTGATATCCAGCTGGCCCCTGGCGCCACGCTGGGCCGTACGGAACAGGCCATGCGCAGTGCGGAACAGAAGCTGATGAGCATCCCCGGCGTGCGCCAGGTTTCCTCCACTTCCGGATTCAGCTTCATGGGCGGCAACGGGGAAAACCTGGGCATGTGCATCGCCCAGCTTGACCCCTGGGACAAACGCAAGACGCCGGAGCTTTCCCTGGATTCCATCATGCAGAAAGCTTCCATCCTGTGTGATGAAATTCCGGCGGCCAAGGCCACCGTGTTCAGCCCGCCCGCCATCATGGGGCTGGGCCTGACGGGCGGCGTCTCCTTCATGCTCCAGGCCAGCGGGGAGGAAACTCCCAAGGACCTGGAACGAGTGACCAACGACCTGCTGGACAAAATCAACAAACTGCCGGGAACCATGTACGCCCGCAGCGCGTATGAGGCGAACACCCCCCAGCTTTTCCTGAACATCGACCGTGAAAAGGCGCAGAGCATGCACGTGCCCGTCAGCCGCATCTTCACGACGCTTCAAAGCAAGCTGGCCTCCATGTACATCAATGATTTCAACCTGATCGGCTACACGTTCAAGGTGAAGATGCAGTCCGCGGCAGAGGACCGCACCACCATCAATGACATCATGAACACCTACATTCAGAACGATCAGGGCCAGATGGTGCCTCTCAGCTCCGTAGCCACCCTGTCTTACATGGTGGGGCCGCGGCAAATATCCCGTTTCAACCAGCTCATGTCCGCAGAAGTGACCGCCCAGGCAAAACCCGGCGTCAGCAGCGGCGAGCTGATGAACCAGATTGAGGCTATTCCGCTGCCGGAAAATTACTCCATCACCTGGACGGACATGAGCTATCAGGAACGGCAGAACGATGGGAAAATCGTCCTGCTGATGGGTATGGCCCTGCTCTTCGGCTACCTGTTCCTGGTGGCGCAATATGAAAGCTGGACGGTTCCCATTTCCGTCATTGTCTCCGTCTCCGTCGCCCTGTTGGGCGCTTTGCTCGGCCTGATTATCTGCAACACGCCCCTGAGCATTTACGCTCAGCTCGGCCTGGTGATGCTGGTGGGCCTGGCCGGGAAAAACGCTATTCTGATGGTGGAGTTCTCCAAAATGGAGCGGGAGCGCGGCGTTCCCATCCAGGAAGCCGCCCTGGAAGGAGCCCGGCAGCGCTTCCGCGCCGTGATGATGACGGCCATTTCCTTCATCATCGGGGTATTCCCCATGGTCATCGCCTCCGGAGCGGGCGCGGCAAGCCGCAAAGCCATTGGCATCTCCACCTTCTACGGCATGATTCTCGCAACAGTAGTGGGCATTCTGTTCATTCCGGCCCTGTACGCCATGTTCCAGCGTTACCGCGAATGGGTGAAAGGCCTGTTTGCCAGAAAGGCGGAATAAATGTAAAGGAAGACTGCTCCATGAAGGACGGGGCGGCCTTGGCCGCCCCGTCTTTTTCTTTTTTATGCTTCAGCGCCTCCCGCGGAGTTACGGACAAGAGCGGCTATTTGACCTGCTCGTACAAATACAGGTCAAAATCTTCAAAATGTTCCTTCAGGACGGCACGCTCCAGCCGGTTCTCAAACGGAGGAAGAAAAGTATCCGCCGGATATTCCCCCTTTACTTTGGAAACCCACATGCGGGACATGGCCGGCATCATCAGGGAAAAAATCTCCGCACCCCCGATCACCATGATTTCCGGGTCCATCAATTCCAGACATTCCAACTCCCCTGCGGAATGAACCACCTGAACGCCTTCCGCCGTCCACGCCGGGTCACGGGTCAGCACGATGTTCTGCCTGCCGGGAAGAGGCCTGCCTATGCTCTCATACGTTTTCCGGCCCATCAGCACGGGGTGCCCCGTCGTAATGCGCTTGAACGTCTTGAGGTCGTCCGGCAAATGCCAGGGGAGCGCCCCCCGGTAACCAATGCCGCGGTCGGGAGCCATGGCGACCACTCCTGTATAAGTAACGGGTTGTGACATGATGGATTAAGGGATGAATGTTCTAAACGGAGATGGGAGCCTTGATGTGCGGCAGGGGATCATACCCCACGAGCTCAAAATCTTCATAATGGAATCCGTCAATGGTTTTTACCTCCGGATTGAGCTTCATGACCGGGAGAGGACGGGGCGTGCGGGAGAGTTGTTCCCTCGCCTGGTCCAGATGGTTCCGGTACAGGTGCAGATCTCCGAACGTATGGATGAATTCCCGGGCTTCATACCCGCATACCTGGGCGGTCATAAGCAACAGCAGCGCATAGGAAGCAATGTTGAAGGGAACCCCCAGAAAAAGATCCGCGCTGCGCTGGTAAAGCTGGAGGGAAAGGCCGTGCTTTTTTTCTCCCGGCTGGGCGGGAATCACGCAAAACTGGAACAGGGAATGGCACGGAGGGAGGGCCATGTCATCCACCAGGGCCACATTCCACGCACTGACGATGTGCCTCCGAGACCATGGATTGTGTTTCAGGCCGTCAACCAGTCTGGCAATCTGGTCAATGGGTTTGCCGTCGTTTCCCGGCCAGCAGCGCCACTGCGCGCCGTACACGGGCCCCAGATCCCCGTTTTCGTCGGCCCATTCATCCCAGATGCTGACGCCGTTGTCTTTCAAAAACTTGATATTGGTCTCTCCTTTCAGGAACCAGAGCAGCTCATAAATGATGGAGCGTAAATGAAGCTTCTTGGTGGTAAGGCATGGAAAACCGTCGCGCAAATCATACCTGCTCTGCCGCCCGAACACGCCGATAGTGCCCGTTCCGGTACGGTCCTCCCGCCCCGCTCCATTGCTCAGGACATCCTCCAAAAGTGCCAAATACTGCTTCATTCCCTTAAATTACGCTTTTCTAATCCCTGGACCCGTGATAATACGAGCATGCGTCACCTTAGTATCATCTCCTGCTCCAAAAGCCAGCCTTTTCACTTCTCCCCGCCGTTTTCATCCCCCGCATCTTTTCCGGTTTTCCGTTCCATGATCATTCCTGAAGAGCCATATTTGGGATTTGCCGCCTTTTGCCACATTGCAGGCGCCTTCTGCCTGATTCCGGCCCTGCTCCATACGCGCACGCCTCAGGGAACAATCGCGTGGCTCATTTCCCTGCTGGCATTTCCATATATTGCCGTCCCCTTTTACCTGATCCTGGGACGCCGGAGATTCAGCGGATATGTGGAAACGCGCCGCCGCCAGACGGACCCCGAATCCGCATGGGGGGAACTGACGGATAAAATTACAAACTGCATGGTTCCGTATGCCGTACAGTCATCCGACACGGCGGGAAAAATCATGCACACGCTTTCCAATATCGTGCGGCTGCCCGTCTGCCGCGGCAATTCCTGCCGCCTGCTTATTGACGCGGCCAACGCTTTCCCGCGCATCTACGACGCCATCAAGAACGCAGAGCATTACATCCTGATTGAATTCTTCATCATCAAAAACGACTCCGTGGGGCAGAACCTGAAGGACCTGCTGATTGAACGGGCCAAGGCCGGCATCCGCATTTACATGCTGTATGATGAAATCGGCTCCCACAAGCTCCCCCCCGGTTACATTTCCGCCCTGCGGAAAGCAGGAGTGAACATTGAACCTTTCAACGGGAAGCGCCATTTCCTGAGCAACATCCTGCGGCTGAACTTCCGCAACCACCGGAAACTGGTGGTGGTGGACGGTTCCACCGCCTTCATCGGAGGCATGAATATAGGCAGGGAATACCTGGGCAAGGGAGCTCTGGGCTACTGGCGCGACACGTTTGTCCAGCTTGAAGGCCCCTCCGTCCAGCAAACGCAAATCAGCTTTCTGGAAGACTGGAACTGGGCCATGCTGAAATGCGGCCCCTCCTCCCTTCCCCGCCTCCGCTGGGAAATCACGCCCCAGCCGGAGGATGAAACCCTGCTCATCCTGCCCTCCGGCCCCGCAGACGTCATTCCCGCCTGGAAAACCGCGCTCATCGCCCTGGCGAACAGCGCCACCCGGCGGCTCTGGATATCCACCCCCTACTTCGTCCCGGACGAGGGAGTCATGGCCGCCCTGCAGGCGGCGGCCCTGCGGAACGTGGATGTGCGCATCCTGCGTCCGGAGCGGGCAGACCATATTCTGGTGAAACTGTCCTCCTTTACTTTCCTTCGGGACCTGGACACATACGGCATCCAGCTCTGGGCCTATCAAAAGGGGTTCCTGCATCAGAAAGTAGTTCTGATGGACGATGACATAGCCACCGTGGGAACCGCCAATCTGGACAACCGTTCCCTGGCCCTGAACTTTGAAATCACCGCCGTTATCCATTCCCCCTCCGCCTGCGCGGAGGTAAAAGCCATGCTGGAGCAGGATTTTTCCTCCTCCAAGAGGGAATCCCTGGCGGATTACAACAATAAATCCCTGGGCTTCAAAATGCTCTGCAACCTGGCGCGACTGACGGCCCCCGTCCAGTAGTTCTTCCGGCGAATCCGCTGTTGTATGCTTGACCTGCAAGGGAGGCTGTGAGAAAATCACCCTCCAGAAGCCACCTCTTCAATTTTTAACAACAGTTAACTAAATAATGAATCCTGTTACATTCAATTGCACCGTTCTGCGCGACGGGCATCAATCCCTGGCGGCAACCCGCATGAAGACGGCAGACATGCTGCCCATCGCCCCCATTCTGGACTCCATGGGCTTCAGCGCCCTGGAAACCTGGGGCGGCGCCACCATCGACGCCGGGCTGCGCTTCTTGAAAGAATGGCCTTTCGACCGGCTGGACGCCCTGAAAAAAGCGGCCCCCAAGACGCCGCACATGATGCTGCTGCGCGGTCAGAATATCGTGGGCTACACCAACTATGCGGACGACGTGGTGGAAGCCTTTGTCGCCATGAGCGCCAAGCACGGCATGAACATCTTCCGCATTTTCGACTGCGTGAACGACCCGCGCAACATGGAAACCTCCATCCGCGCCGCCAAGAAAGCCGGAGCTCAGGCCCACGGCACCATCTGCTACACGACTTCTCCCGTGCACACCACGCAGACTTTTGTGGACATGGGGCGGGAACTCGCGGATATGGGAGCGGACGCCATCGTCATCAAGGATATGGCCGGCCTCATTCCTCCGTATGTCACCCAGGAACTGGTCAGCGCCCTGAAGAAAGACCTGAACATCCCCGTCTGGATCCACACGCATGACACTGCCGGCCTCGGCGCCTCCACCTACCTCAGCGCCATTGATGCCGGAGTGGACGCGTGCGATGTCTCCATCTCCCCCTTCGCCAACGGCACGGGCCAGCCGGACTGCCTGCGCATGCTTGCCTTGCTGAACGGCAATCCCCGCAAGCCGGATTACGACGCGGACAAGCTCATTGAAGTTTCCGAAATGCTCAAACCCGTCTATGAAGGTCTGGGCAAATTCGCCTCCCACCGCAACGAAGTGGTGGACTCCGACACGCTCCGCTACCAGGTCCCCGGCGGCATGCTTTCCAACTTCCGCACCCAGCTCAAGGAACAGGGCATGGAAGACAAATTTGAGGAAGTATTCGCGGAAATCCCGGTAGTCCGCAAGGCTCTGGGCTGGATTCCGCTGGTGACCCCCACCTCCCAGATCGTAGGCGTGCAGGCGATGCTGAACGTCAAGTTCGGCCGTTGGAAGAACATCACCCCCCAGGCGGCGGACATTGCCCTGGGCTACTACGGCCGCACCTCGGCTCCCGTGGACCCGGAAGTGCAGAAACTCTGCGCGGAAAAGATGGGCAAGGACCCGATCACCTGCCGTCCGGCGGACCTGATCAAGCCCGGCATGGAAGACCTGCGCAAGAAGCTTGCGGAAAAGGGGCTCCCCACGGACGACGAACACTGCGTCATCTACGCCATGTTCCCGCAGCAGGTGGAAGACTTCTACAAAAAGCCGGAACCTAAGGAAGAAGCCCCCGTACAGGTAAACACCGCTCCTGCCGCAACGCCTGCGTCTGCCGCGCCGTCCATGACCGTCATTGACAACGGAATCACCGCCCGGGTAAGCGGCCCTTCCGGTTCCCGTGACCTGACCATCATCATCAACGGCCAGGCCCACTCCGTGAAAGTGGAACGCATCGGCTAAAATCTCCGAAGCATCTGATCAAACCGTTTGCGGGCAGCCCCTCCATAAAGGGACTGCCCGCTTTACTGTTTATTGAGAAACGGCGTTTTCGTCACAGCTCCCGTTATTCCTAAAAACCAGCATCTTTCCGGCCAGTGTCTGGCTGAGAGGCTTTGCCGGAATACTTTTGATGGAACCGGACTTGATGGGGAATGGAAGAGGGTACTCACATTTACAGGAAGTATCTGTATTCGTTTTGCACTGAACATAATTCAATCCCTCAATGGGAATGGAAAAAGAATAAGAGGCGGCAGGAATTTTACCCCAATACTGTTCTTCCACATCCTTGATGGCTTTGTTGCTTTCCTCCAATTGGCTCAAGTTAAAAACATGATCCTTTCCCCAATGACAGGCAACTGCGGTTCCGTCTACTTCCCAGACGTTCAGTAAAACGCACCAATGAGCGTGAATTCCTGAATGATCGGGTTTGCCAGAGGCATCCACGCAAAAAGGAACCATGCAGAGGCCTCCGCCATTCAGCGTTTCAATGATGGAAGTGACGTCACAGGCAACAGACTGACACTTGATTTTGGACGGGGCCAGCTTCTCTATATAAGTGGCCATGCTTGAAGTAGCGTCATATAATTCTCCAATAACGGTTTTCCCGTCCTTTTTGAACTTGTTCCTCAGGGACTCACTAGTCTTGTCCCCGTCTGCCGTGGCGGGGATTTTAATATCATAAAGATATTCTAGGACAAAGGACAAGGCGTAGAGACCGCAGGTCGGCCCCCGCTGGTCCTTGAATTCAACGTTCCGGCCTTCCGGATTGGTAACTGTAATAGACATAATTCAATAATGATGGCGTGGGGATTCATTTCCCGCACGCCATCATCACATCACCGGAACGCGCTTGACGCACGCTCCGCCATGCCTCCGACCATGTTTACTTTCCGGAACATCGCATTCCTCCTCTCGGAAGGGAAATGCTTAGGAAACTTAATTCTCCCAGAAAGCCGCCCTTTTAATATCGGGAATGAAGAAGATGAAAGTTATTCCCCCGCCTGCCTCATCAGGGAAAATTCCCGCCTGGTAGTGCGCCTTACGCGCCAGAGCAGCAGCACCGCCGCTACTGCCAGGCCGATGATGAATCCCGTCCAGATGCCCCGCGCTCCCATGGCCGGGACAATCCAGTCCGTACGGGCAAGGATGTAGCACGCCGGAAATCCTACCATCCAATAAGAGAAAAACGTAATGAAGGTAATGGACGCCGTATCCCGGAATCCTCTCAGAACCCCGACGGAAAGCACCTGCAAACAGTCCGGAAGCTGGTAGGCCGCCGCCAGAACCAGCAGGACGGAAGCCGTGCTGACAATCAGCTCCGAGTCATTGTACAGGTGCACGATCTGCTCGCGGAACAGGGTGATGCCTCCAAAGGTGCACAGACAGATGGTGAGCACCAGCACATAGGAAGACAGAATGGCGGATCTGGTGCCTGCCAGGTCATTCCTGCCGTGATGGTACGCCACGCGGATGGAAGCCGCCAGCCCTACGGAAAGCGGGAGCATGAACACCAGGCCGCCCACGTTCCCGGCAATCTGGTGGCTAGCCACCTGCGTCTCTCCCAGCGGAGCCAGCACCAGAGCCGCCGCGCAGAAGAGCATCACCTCGCACAGCTGGGAAACGCCTATAGGCACGCCCAGCCGCACCAGGTGCGTGATGACGGAAGGCGTAGGCCGCCGCCAGGAAATGATGTGCCTGCGGTACGGCCTGTGCTTGGGATTGAAGTAAACCAGCAGGAACATCAGCAGGAATTCAATGTAGAAAATGACTGCCGTGGCCGCACCGCACCCCGCTCCACCCATGCGGGGAAAACCGTACATGCCAAAGACGAACATGTAGTTCAGGGGAATGTTGAGCAACAGGCCGCACAATCCCACGTACATGGCGGGACGTGTCATGTTGGAGCCTTCGTTCAGGCTCTTCAGGGCCACGAACCCCAGGTTGGCGGGAAGGCCCCACATAATGGCGAACATGTAGGCGGAGGCCATCTGGCACATGGCGGCGTCATCGGAAATCCAGCCGAACACATTTCTCAACACATAAATGACCGGCATGGAAACCAGACTGAGCATGAACGCCAGCCACAGGCCGTGGTTGGTCATGTAGCCCACGCGGCTTTCATGGCTTTTCCCCCGCATGTTGGCAATTACGGGGCCGATGATCATCAACACGCCGCAGGCGAAGAGAGCCACGGGCAGGTACACGGAAGACCCCAGGGCCACGGCGGCCATGTCCGTCACGCCGGCGCGCCCGGCCACAATAGCGTCCACCGCCCCCATGCCCACAATGGAGAGGTTGACCACCAGCACCGGAAGGGCCAGCGGTATCAACTTTTTCATTTCCTTCAAATTCCACGTCTTATTCATTTTTTTATTCCCTTCCATGCATCCTCACTCAAAAAGCCGGAACATGCCGGCAAACAAGCCGGACCAGAGCGGCAGGCTCCAATCCGGCTTTAAAGTTAAAGGTTGCCAACCGTACCGGGCCTCCCGCCCCGTCCGGGCATTCAGCGGTCAAGCACCACACGAGCGCATTGTTCAGCCACCTGGCGGAACGCGGCGGAAACCGGATTCTGCCCGGGCTCTTCCAGGGCCACGGGGCGGCCTTCGTCCCCGCCGGAGCGGGTGGAAATATCCAGCGGAATCTTGCCGAGCAGGGGCACTCCCAGCTTAGCCGCTTCCCGTTCGCCGCCTCCTTCGCCAAAGATATGGTAAATCTTGCCGTCAGAGGGGCACTGGAAATAACTCATGTTTTCAATTATGCCCAGAATGGGGGTTTCCACCCGTTCAAAGAGACCGATCGCCTTGCGGGCATCAATCAGCGCCACTTCCTGCGGGGTGGTCACCACCACCACGCCGTCCAGTTCGGCCGTCTGGACAATAGTCAGCTGAATGTCTCCGGTGCCGGGAGGCAGGTCCAGAATCAGAAAATCCACATCCCCCCATGCCACGTTGCGCAGGAACTGCTGGACGTAGCGTGTCGCCAGGGGACCGCGCACCGCCACAGGATCGGATTCATTAATCAGCAGCCCCATGGAAAGAAGTTTCACGCCATGGGCCGTTACCGGGATAAATTCGTCATTCTCATTGGCTCCGGGGCGTTCCTTGGTGCCGAACATCAGGGACATGGAAGGGCCGTAAATATCCAGGTCCACCAGACCGACGGAATACCCCAGCTTGCTCAGAGCCACCGCCAGGTTCGCGGAAACGGTGGATTTGCCCACGCCGCCCTTGCCGGAAGCCACGGCAATGACATGCTTGGCTCCGGGAACGGAGGATTTCCAGGTAGAGGGGTCGTCATTGATTCCCTTCCTGGCTTCCGGAGCCTTATGCTCGATATTGACGTCACAATGCTTCACGCCGGGCAAATGTTTCATCACGCCGTGAACGCCTTCAAAAATGTAACGGGGAATATCCGCATTCTTGCTCTCAATCACTAAATCAATCGTGACGTTGTTTTCAGCGTCAATGTCAATCTTTTTCACCAGCCCGAAAGATACGATATCACGGCTGAACCCCGGAAATTTTACCGTGGTCAGCGCAGCCCGTATCAATTCCGGAGTCAATTCCTGTTGTGTCGTCATATATCTGAAATATTCATGGTTGCATCAACATTCCGGCCCCGTGCCTCCGGCATGCAGAATGCTCCGGAATATGAAAAAAGGGGACGGCAAAACCGGGAAGTAAAAATACTCCCTTTTTTATTTTTGACAACGCCTAATTCAGACAAAACGGCTTTTTGCCCGCCGGATTTGCAATGACCCGGATACTAAGAAATGGCGGGACGGCCGCAGCCCCGCTATTGGTGAAATAAAAAACAGGAGGGAGGGGGAAAATTTATTCCCCCTGCTGCTTCAGTGTCTCCCGGATATCCTGGAGAGCGGCGATGAAATCATCCAAAATTTCCGCAGGCACCATAATCCGGTCCCGGTTGGAGCTCACCTTTTCCGTAATACGCACCACTTTGCCGCGCGCATTCTGTTTGAGATCAAGAAAGAACGTCTTGCGTTCCGCAATGATTTTTTCTGTACAAATAATATCGTCCTCCACGGCTGTAATCTACCTCTGGTTGAATGAGGATTTCAGGATAAAGCTTCCCCGCTGGCGGGTCAATGTTTTATTTACCCCGGCAGATGCGGCCGGGAAGCAAAAACCGGAAAAATAACGGTATTTTTCCGGCAGGGCATCCGTTCTTCGGGCAAACTGGCAGCAATCCGGCGTCCCGGCGTTAACTGCGGCAACGTGATTGACCAACATGAATGGAGAACAGGAAAGAACACAGGAGCCGTCTCAAAAAAGAACACTGTCGCCCGGGCCTGTTCACGAAGCTCATTGATCCTCTTCCTGTTCATTTTGAGCCATCCAACCGGCAGGAGGAGCTTTTTCCGCCCTTCAGCTTCCGGCCCGCCCCACGCAAGGGAACGGGAAGAAAATGGAAAAGCCATGAGAACCGCCCACGTCCCCCGGAAAGGAGCGCCGCCCATCAGCATTCCGCACGCCATCTGGCCTGTTCCGTCTTGTAGAGCTTGTACGTGACGGCGTCCGCCAGGGCTTCCAGGCTGGCCTCAATAATGTTGTAGGAAACGCCCACAGTGGTCCAGGTGGCGACGCCGTCCGAGGACTCAATAAGCACGCGGACATTGGAGCCGGTTCCGTTTTCATCCTCCGCCTCCGGAATGTTCGTCCGGGTGGGGGAAAGCACGCGCACCTTGTAGTCGATGAGGTGCATCTGCTCCAATTCCGGATACCAGCGCGTCAGGGCGCGGCGCAGAGCCCTGTCCAGCGCATGCACGGGGCCAAAGCCCCCGGCGGCGGTGTGCTCCACATTGCCGTGGACATCCAGCTTGAGGGAGGCTTCCACCATCATGTCCGGGTCCATTTCATGGCGTGAGGTCAGCACCACAGTGCGCAGGATGTTGAAATACGGTTTCAAGGCATTGTCCGGCATGTGCCGCAGGAAGAGCAGCTCCGCGCTGGCCGGGGCGGCCACGTAATCATACCCCAGCGCGGCATTTTTCTTCACGGCGGCGGAAAGCACGTCCAGAAGGGGGTCTCCCTTTTCCAGTTCAAAACCCAGGGTGCGGGACAGGGAAAGGATGTTGCTCCTGCCGCCCTGCTCCGTCATCAGCACGCGCTGGGCGTTCCCCACCAGGGAGGGGTCGATGTGCTCGTACAAAGCGGCTTCCTTCATGATCGCGCTGACATGCACTCCGCCCTTATGGGCGAACGCGGCGTTCCCCACGAAGGGCTGCCGCCGGAAAGGCGCCAGATTGGATACTTCCGAGACAAAGGCGGCAGTGGATTTGAGCCGCGTCAGGGAGGCGCCGCTGAGGCAGGAAAAGCCTTTCATCTTCACCTGGAGGTTGGGGATGACGGAACAAAGATTGGCATTTCCGCAACGCTCCCCGATGCCGTTCACGGTCCCCTGCACCTGGATGGCTCCGCTGTTTACCGCGGCCAGGCTGTTGGCGACGGCCAGTTCACAGTCATTGTGGGCGTGGATGCCCAGAAGGGCATGCGGCAGGCGTTCCCTGACCGTCCTGATAATGGAGCTGATTTCCTCCGGCATGGTGCCTCCGTTGGTATCGCACAGCACCAGGCAGTCCGCTCCATGTTCCCAGGCTGTCCGGAGCACAGCCAGGGCGTATTCCTGATCCCGCTTGAAGCCGTCAAAAAAGTGTTCTGCGTCAAAAAAGGCTTCTTCCATATTTTTCTTAAGGAAGGAAATGGAATTGCCGATGATTTCCAGATTGCGTTCCCGGGAAATGCCCAGGGCCACTTCCACATGGCGGGGGCAGGATTTCCCAAAAACCGCGGCCACCCGCGCACCGCTGGATATCAGGGCGGTCAGCGTGGGGTCCGTCTCCGGAGTATGGGAAGGATGGTGCGTGCTTCCAAAGGCGGCCAGCTTTGCATTCCTTAGTCCGACACCTCTCATGGCGTTGAAAAATTCCGTTTCCACCGGATTGGCGCCGGGCCAGCCGCCCTCAATGTAATCCATGCCCAGATAATCCAGCTGGCGGGCGATGCGGACCTTGTCCGTCGCGCTCAAATTGACGTCTTCACTCTGCGCGCCGTCCCGCAACGTAGTATCATAGAGAAAGATTTTGGTGGACATCCCCTTGATTCATACATGCAAACGGGAAGCCGTTCAAGACCGGGCCCCGGCTTTTCCCCTGATGCAGACACGAAAAGCGCAAGGCTTGAAGGAGAAACCTGCTTCCGGTAGGATGGCCGCCATGAGTTTACTCAGGCAGTCTCTTCATCTCTTTTTCCTCTTCCTCTCCGTGGCCCTTCCCTCCCCGGCGGCCACTTCCGCCCACCCTTTCCTGGACAGGGAGCGTCCCATCCGCTGGAGCCGGCTGACCCAGGACAAGCTGGAACCGGATATTCAGGAAGCCATGCGCCTCACCCGGACAGCCATAGAGGAAATCAGCCGCCTCCGTCCGGAAGAAATGACGTATGAAAATACGTTCGGCGCGCTGGAGAAAAGCAATGACCTCCTTACGGAAGGCATGTGCAAGGCTTATGTCCTGAAAAGCCTGTGCGACAGCGGGGAACTTCGCAAGGCCATGGATTCGGTCGCTCCCCGCGTGTCCGCCTTCCTTTCCTCCGTCACGAAAGACCAGGCCCTGTGGAAAGTCCTGAAAACCGCGGAGGAACGCCTGCGGCAAACTCACCTGAACCCCGAACAGGAACGGTACATGGAGCTAAGCATGCAGAGCTTCCGGGATAACGGCGCTGATCTGCCGCCGGACAAGCGCGCACGGCTTGAGTCCATTGACAGGGAACTGACGCTCGCCTCCCAGCGTTTCAACAATTTGTATATGGATGCCAGGAAATCCTGGACCTGGACGGTGCGGAACGCCGCCCTTCTGGAAGGGATAGACGGAAGCGCCCTGCAGCAGGCGCGTGAAGAATTTCTGAAGCGCCAGCCCGGCCAGTCCGGTCCGGGCTGGACGTTCACGCTTGATTCCGCGGCTTCCGCCCGGGTCATGGAAAAAGCCCGGAGGGAAGAATGCCGGAAAGATTTATGGGAACACCGCCAGTCTCTGGCTACGGGAACATGCGACACGGAACCCGTCATCAGGGAAATCCTCTCCCTGCGCCGTGAAAAGGCGCATTTGTGCGGATATAAGGAATACCCGGATTACGCCCTGCGCGAGAGCATGGCGGAAAACGGGGAAAACGCCATAAAGTTCGTCAATGAGCTGCTGGACAAGATCAAGGCCCCCTTTTTCCGTGAAATGGAAACGCTCCGCAGCCTGAAGGCCCGCCTTACGGGGCAGGAAAACGCCCGCCTGAATCCCTGGGACGTGGCATATTACGCCAATCTCCGGGCAGAAGAACATTTCCGGCTGGACCAGGAGGAGCTGCGCCGCCACTTTCCCCTTCCCCGCGTGCTGGACGGCCTGTTTTCCCTGGCGGAGCGGCTGTACGGCATCCGCGTGAAGGAAGTTCCGGCGCGGCAGTCCCTCTCCGGCATCCCGGCAGGCGAATCCGCCGGAACCGTGGAAGTATGGCATCCGGACGTACGCTTTTTCACGATTGACGACGGCAACGGCAACCAACTGGGTTCCTTTTACCTGGATCTTTTCTCCCGTAGCAATAAACGGGCCGGAGCGTGGATGAACACCCTGGATACGGGCAGCCCGTCCACGCCGGAGACCCCGGGCAAGCCGCGCCTGGGCATGGTCTGCCTCAATATCCATCCCCCCGCGGCAGGAGACACGGTGATACTGTCCCACCGGGAAGTCAGGACTTTATTCCATGAGTTCGGCCACTTGCTGCACCTGATGTTTACCAGGGTTTCCATTCCTTCCCTGGCGGGGACCAGCGTGCCGCGGGATTTTGTGGAAGTCCCCTCCCAATTCATGGAAAACTGGTGCTGGCGGCCGGACGTGCTGAAAAGCTTTGCGCGCCATGAACGAACGGGACTCCCCATTCCGGAGGAAATGCTGAACTCTCTGGACGCCTCCCGCGGCAATACGCCTGCCCTCGCGCTGGCCGGGCAGCTCCTGTACGCAAAGATGGACCTGGCCGTGCATTCGGAACCGGAACGCTTCTCCGCCGGCTCTCTTGATGATGTGGATTCCGCCGTAGCGGGAGATATGGATTATTTCAAAGATTTCAAAAGAGCCGGCAAGCTGCGCACGGCGCGTCACTTGTTTTCCTCTCCTGCGGGCTATGCCTCCTTTTATTTCTCCTACCAATGGGCGGAAGTTTTGGACAAAGATATTTTTGAAGCCTTTGAACGGGCCGGAGGCCAGGACAGGGAAACGGCAGGAAAATTCCGGAAAACCATTCTGGAAAAAGGCTATGCTGTCCCGCCCATGCGGCAGTTCATGGATTTCATGGGAAGAAAGCCGCGCATGGACGCCATGCTCCGCAAGAGGCGGCTGGCATCCTGAAATAAAGGAGCCCCAAACCGCAGCAGCCTCTTCCGCGCGGCACAGAGGCAAGTCACATATTATACATTTGTTTAATTAAATTATCCCTTCATTATGCAAAGGTTACAGATATTTTGCAGAATTCAGAACACATCTTTGCGTTGACTTTGCAAGAAAAAGAAGAGAAAATTCTTCCGCTTTGCCGCATCTTCCGGCACCAGCCGCAACCAACCGCATTCATTTATGTATAATAAGCCTTTGACGTTTGCCGCAACAACCCTGCTCCTTTGCTCCCCGGTGATGATATTAACTTCCTGCGAAGGGGAAAAGGATTCCGCAGCCCAGGCGCCGGCGCTCGTTCCCGAAGTGCAGGTGACCAAACTGGTCACGAAGGATGTTCCCATCAGGCAGGAATGGGTGGGCACCCTGCGCGGCACGGAAGATGCCGAAATCCGCTCCCAGGTGACGGGATACCTTCTTTCCAAGGATTACCGGGACGGCGCTTATGTCAAGAAGGGCCAGGTGCTTTTCCAGATTGATCCCCGCCCGTTCCAGGCAACGCTGGACCAGGCCCAGGGGAGACTGGAACAATATGAAGCCACGCTGAAAAAATACAAGCTGGACGTGGAACGCTATACCCCGCTGGTGAAAACCGGCTCCGTCAGCCGCAAGCAGCTGGACGACGCCCTGCAGCAGGTCCAGGAAACGGAAGCCGCCATCGCCACGGCAAAGGCCCAGGTGGATGAAGCAAAAATCAATCTTAAATTCACCACCATTACAGCCCCCATTTCCGGCCTGGCCGGCCTGGCAACCCCTTCCATCGGCAACCTGCTGACGCCCTCCAGCCCCACGCCGCTGACCACCATTTCCTCCATTGACCCCATTCGGGTGGATTTCTCCGTAAGCGAACGGGACTTCCTGAACTCCATGGACAATAATCTGACCAGGCAGAAGCACCTCAAATTTGACGTGATTCTTGCCAACGGCACGGAATATCCCATGCAGGGCGAACCCGTGGCCATTGACAGGAATGTGGATGCCCAGACCGGTACCATCAACATCGTCGGGCATATTCCCAATCCGAACCTGACGCTGCGGCCCGGCATGTTCGTCCGCGTCCGCGCCACGGTGAAAACGCTGGAAAACGCCGCGCTGGTGCCTCCGCGCGCCATTCTGTCCGCCCAGAGCGCCAAATTCATCATTTACCTGGATGACAAGAACATTCCCCACATGCAGGTCGTCAACCTCGGCCCCGTTGTTGACGGCATGCAGGTAATCAACATCATTCCCATGCCGCACTCCACCTTCACGAAGGACAGCCCCATCGTGGTGGAGGGAATCATGCAGGCGGCCAAGGTGCAGGGACAAGCCCCCGTCAAGCCGCTTCCCTACAAGCCCGTAGTTTCCCAGCCCGTCATGCCCTCCATAGGGGCCCAGTCCTTTGAAAAGGCCAGGACGCCAGAAGGCATGAAGGATGGAGAAGCCCAGCCGTCCGCCAAGTAACCTCCCTTATCCGGAGACCCACCATCTTCCCTTTTCCCGCGCATTTTCATGATTTAACGCCATGTCCAGCTTCTTCATCAAACACCCGACCATTGCCATCGTCATCTCGATCGTGATGATCCTGCTCGGCGGCCTGTCCCTGATGGGGCTGCCCATTGAGCAGTATCCGAACATCGTCCCGCCCACCATCAAGATGCAGGCGACCTACCCGGGCGCGAATGCGGAGACGGTGGCCAATTCCGTAGCCTCCCCCATTGAGCAGTCCATTTCCGGCGTCGTGGGGATGGATTACATGACTTCCACCAACGCCAACAACGGCATTTGCTCCCTGAGCATCGTCTTTGAAGTTGGCACGGACCCCAACATGGACCAGACTCTGGCCTACATGCGCTACGGGCAGGCCACCGCCCAGATTCCCGCGGAGGTCTCCCAGATGGGCATCACCATCACGCAGTCCACAGGCAGCCCGCTGGCCGTAATCAACCTGTATTCTCCGGATGACAGCCTGAACGCCATCTTCCTGAGCAACTATGCCTACGTGAGCCTGGTGGACCCCGTGAAACGCGTTCCCGGCGTGGGCGACGTGCAGGTGTTCGGCGCAGGCCGCTACGCCATGCGCATCTGGCTGGACACCACCAAAATGGCCGCTCAGAACATCTCCGTGGGAGAAGTCCAATCCGCCATCCAGGCGCAGAACACCGTGATTCCCGGCGGCCAGATCGGCGCGGAGCCGGCCCCTCCCGGAACGGAATTCACATACAGCATCCAGACCAAGGGACGCCTTCAGACGGCTGAAGAATTCGGCAACATCATCATCCGTGCGGACGGGAACAAGCTTCTTTACCTGAAAGACATCGCCAAGGTGGAGCTGGGTTCCCAGACTTATAACGTATCCAGTAAATACAACGGCAGGGATTCCGGCGCCATCGCCGTGTACGCCGCTCCCGGCTCCAACGCCATCAACACAGTGGACGCCCTGGTCAAGCTCTTTGAAGACCGCTCCCGCAGCTTCCCCGCCGGAATGGAATACAACCTGACGCTGGACACCACGCTGGCCGTGCGCGCCTCCATTGAGGAAATTGAGCACACGCTGCTGGAAGCCCTCCTGCTGGTGGTTCTGGTGGTGTTCGTCTTCCTGCAAGGCTGGCGCGCCACGCTGATTCCGGCCATCGCCGTTCCGGTTTCCATCATCGCCACCTTCGCGCTGTTTCCGCTCCTGGGCTTCACGTTGAATACCATCTGCCTCATGGGCATGGTGCTGGCCATCGGCCTGGTGGTGGATGACGCCATTGTGGTGGTGGAAGCCGTGGAATCCCACATGGAGCGCGGCCTCACGCCCCGCCAGGCGGCCTTCGCCGCCATGGAGGAAGTATCCGGCCCCGTCATCGCCATCGCCCTGGTGCTGGCGGCGGTGTTCCTGCCCTCCCTGCTGCTGCCGGGCATTACAGGCACGCTCTTCCAGCAGTTTGCCGTGACCATCGCCATTTCCATGCTCATTTCCGCGTTCAACGCGCTGACGCTCTCCCCGGCGCTGTCCGCCATTCTGCTCAAACCCAAGGACCCGACCAAGGGCGGCCCGCTGAAATTCTTCTACCGCGTTTTCAACCGCAGTTATGACGCCACGGCCAGTGGCTACACCAAAGTGTGCCACTTCCTGACCCGCAAGCTCATCATCTCCATTCCGCTGCTGGCTCTGATCGCCTACGCGATTGTCCCCGTAGCCAAGAAAATCCCCAACGGCTTCCTGCCGGACGAAGACCAGGGCTACCTGTTCGCGGCCCTGATCATGCCGGAAGCCCGTTCCCTCCAGCTGACTACGGCCGCCGCGGACAAAGTTTCCGAACTCATCCGCCAGAACCCGAACGTAAAAGACGTGATTGCCATCTCCGGCTTCAGCCTGCTGACGGGCGTGCAGAGCACGAACAACGCCTTCTTCTTCGTCATGCTCAAGCCCTGGGAGGAACGCCCCAATCCGGACCAGAGCGCCCAGGCGGTCACCGCCCAGCTGAACGCCCTGCTGACCACGAAAGTTTCCGAAGGCATCACCATGTGCTTCCAGCCTCCGGCCATTGCGGGGGTAGGTTCCGCCAACGGCGTCACCTTCATGCTGGAAGACCGCGACGGCAAGGGCACGGAATACCTGGCGGAACAAACGGACATCTTTGTGAAGGAAGCGAACAAGCTTCCGATATTCGACCCGAACAACAACGGCGGCGTGCGCAGCGTGATGTCCTTCGCCGTGGAACAGAAAGATGTGCGGCTGGATGAAGAAAAATGCGCCACGCTGGGCGTCAGCATCAGTGAAGCCAACAGCCTGCTCCAGGCCTACATGGGTTCCCTGTTCATCAACTACATCACCCTTTACGGCCAGCAGTGGCAAGTGTACATCCAGGCGCAGGGCAGTGACCGCACCGGAACGGACATGCTCAAAAACTTCTACGTGAAGAACAACACGGGAAGCTCCGTCCCCCTCTCCACCCTCGTGAAAATCACGGATATCAAAGGGCCGGAATTCCTGCTGCGCCAAAACCTGTACAACTCATCCAAGCTCATGGTCACGCCCGCCCAGGGCTACTCCAACTCCCAGGCCATGGAGGCGCTGGAAAAAACCTTTGAAGCCAGCATGCCTTCCGACATGGGCTACAGCTATGCGGACATGAGCTACCAGGAACAAAAAATCCAGAACGGTATCGGCATCGTGCAGATTTTCCTGCTCTCCTCCGTCTTTGTCTTCCTGATTCTGGCGGCCCTGTATGAACGGTGGTCCCTGCCCCTCAGCATCTTCATGACGGTGCCCATCGCTGCCCTCGGCGCGTTCCTGGGCCTGTACTGGTTCGGTTATGAATTGAACCTGTACGCGCAAATCGGCCTGGTGATGCTCATCGGCCTGGCGGCCAAGAATGCCATTCTGATTGTGGAATTCGCCGTCATTGAAATGGAACGCGGCAAAACGCTGATGGAAGCGACGCTTTCCGCCGCAAGAATCCGCCTGCGCCCCATCCTGATGACATCCTTCGCTTTCATTCTGGGCTGCGTTCCGCTGGCGCTGGCCTCCGGTTCCGGCGCTTATTCCCGCAATATCATCGGAATCGTGGTCATTGCCGGGATGACGATGGCGACGGTCGTGGGCATTTTCCTGATTCCGTGCTCCTTCTACTTCATCATGAAGCTCTTCCGCGTACGCATCGCCCGGAAGACGGTGGAAACGGAAGACCCGGACGAAATCATCGCCCGCAAACACCTGTTCCACGAAGCCCATGAATCATTAAAAGGGTAAAACCGCCCCTGCAACCATCTAAAAACAGACTAAACGCATATGCGAACAAACCCATACATCACACGCGCCATCCTGCTGGGAACGGCTTTTGCCGCCTCCTCCTGCATGATGGGCCCCGACTTCAAACCGGTGGACATGCCCATGCCTGCGGCATTCAGGGGAGCCCCTGCAGCGACGGAATCCATTGCGGACCTTCCCTGGTGGAAAGTTTTCAAAAACAAGGACCTTCAGGACCTCCTGACGGACACCTACAATAACAACCGCGATTTGAAAGCTACCATGGCGCGCGTGGAAAAGGCACGCCAGTACATCACCATCACGGAGGCCCCGCTCTTCCCGTGGGCGGATTATTCCGGCTCCGTCAGCAAAGGCTCCAACTATACCGGCGGCAGCATCGCCCAGACTACCGGAACCACACTGACGCCTGGAGCGATTGATGCCGGCATTTCCTGGGAACTGGATATCTGGGGCAAAACGCGCCGGATGACGGAAGCGGCCCGCGCGGATTATCTGGCTTCCGACGAAGGCCAGCGCGCGCTCATGCTTTCCCTGCTCCGCCAGGTGGCGGACTCCTACCTCCAGCTCCTCCAGCTGGACGAACAGCTTGCCATCGTGCAGAAATCCGTGGAATCCTATTCCGAAAGCCTGCGCCTGTTTGACGAACAGCTTGAAGGCCAGGTAGGCGACAGGCTTCAGGTGGCTTCCGCCAAGGCGGCTCTGGCCTCCTCCCAGGCCCAGATTCCCGCCATTCAGGTGCAAATTGCCAATCTGGAAAATGCAGTCTCCGTCCTGGCCGGACGCGCTCCCGGCCATATCCGCCGTTCCGGCAGCACCCGGGACATCGCCTATAACGTCAAGGTTCCCGCCGGCATTCCGGCCTACATCCTTTCCAGAAGGCCTGACGTCCGCCAGAGCGAATACCAGCTGCGCGCCGCCAATGCGGAAGTGGGCGTGGCCATTGCCAATTACTTCCCGACCATCTCCCTGACGGCGGCGGGCGGCCTCGCCTCCGCGGATCTGCGCCACGTGCAGGGGCGCCGCGGCGGCTGGGGCCTGGGAGCCAATCTGACCGGCCCCCTCTTCCAGGCGGGCAAGCTGACGGCTTCCGAAAAGGCGGCCAAGGCCGAATTCCTGGCGGCCAGAAACGATTATGAACAAACGGTTCTCAATGCCCTGGCGGAAGTTTCCAGCACGCTTATCCAGAGGGACAAGCTGCGCAGCATCACCGCCACCCAGTCCGAGGCCGTGGAAGCCTACCACACGGCGGTGAAACTCTCCTTTGAACGCTACCGCACGGGCCTTTCCAATTACATTGAAGTATTGTACGCCCAGCAGAACCTGTACCCCGCTCAGATTCAGCTTTCACAGTATTATTACCAGCACGCCAGCACGCTGGTTTCCCTGTACACGGCCCTGGGCGGCGGCTGGAACATGAGCCACAAGGCTATCATGGACGGCCCTGCCAGGCAGTAAAACGCGCCCCTTAAAACAGGGAATTTTCCTGACTGTTTTTTCATCCTCCGGCAAGTACGGCTTGCCGGAGGATTTGTTTTCCGGCCATGGGGAAAACGCCGGTTCTCCAACTGCCTCCCCGTCCTGTCCGGAGACTGCGGGCCTCCTTCACCCGGCCGCAGGAACCGCGGGCCGGGAACGGAATTCCCAACGGAGAGGCCCTTTCTCCTGTTCTTCCTCACATCCGGAAAGTGCAAGGTCTCCAGCTGTCCCCCTCTCTTCTTTCCCCGCAGAAACGGAGGCCTTGTCGGAATCGATTCAATTTCCGCCCACTCACGGTCAACAGGCCGCGGAACAATTTCATTTCGTTTTTCAGGAATGAATGACCGTTGCTCCCGATATTCCATCATTTCCAATAAGGCAAGGCATCTCCTGCTTTTTTATCCCTGATGTTCAACCTCCTGCCGGATTCCTAATCCGTTTGCGGCATCCTGCCCTTCCAACAGGAGTCAAGGCAGGAAAATCATGGCAAAAGAAATGGACCGGAAAAGACCAGCACCCGGCAATACTAATGAAAGTTAATGCATTACATCAAATAACACACTTATCATCAATATTTTTAATTGTTGGCGGATTAGGAATCCGATAAAAAGCGGAATCCCTTTATGCAAGGGCTTTTCTACCAATTGACATGAAGACTAAATATCTTGCCCTCCTGATCGCCGCCATGGGAAGCAGCCTGTCCTTCGGGGCTTCCATCGACGGCCTGGACGCGGCTTATTCAAAAGATTCCACCGTCTATGACGGAACCTCCGGCGATGCGTTGACTGTATCCTCCCCCACGACTATTGGCGTAAACAACACCGCCCACTGGACAATGGCTTTCACGATTTCCGGTCTGGGAAGCACTTCAGAGTCAAATGTAGGATTGCTGTTTACCTATAATACCGGCTCTTACAAAAATCTGGAAGGGTTGGGGTTTCAACTTTCGGAGTCAGGAGATCTCACCCTGTGCGCCGGAGGTTTTGCTTACAACGGAGGCTCTAATTCCTCCCCCTGGAAAGCACAAACGTTTTCCGATTATTCCACCAGCAAGCCTCTGACCCTGTTTTACACATTCAATGCAGGGAATGTCTCTATCTCCGCCATGCTGGGCAACGACACATCCACACTGACCACGCTGACCACATTGAGCAGCGGCGCTTCCTTCAGCAACCAAAACATGACCCAGATCAATTTTTCCGCCAAAGACGCCTCCGGAAACACATGGAGCGCTCCGAACGGAATCACGGGAGAATACACCTTGAATAATTTTGACCTGTACACGGCCGTTTTGACAGAAGACCAGATGAGGGAATATGCCCTGAGCGCCGTTCCGGAACCGGCTGCGGCCTCTCTCGGCCTGCTGGGGCTGGGTATCTTTCTGATGCGCCGCCGCAGGGCCTGACTTTTTCCTTATCGCGTCCATTCCTGCTCCGTTCAGGGATGGACGTTTTCTTAACTCTTTTTCAAATATCCTTTTCATTTTTCCTTGACGCTCTGATGAAAATCCGGCTCCCTCTCCCCCTCCTGGCTGCCCTGGCGGCGGCATTTCCCGCAGCAACCGCCGCCCCGGCGGGCACGGAACTGGGAAACGTCATGTACGTAGGGGACTCCATCACCCACGGGGTCAACAGCGCCTCCTACCGCTGGGCCCTCCATAAAATATTTACAGACAACGGTATTTCCTACCAGGCGGAAGGAGTCAAAACCGGCAATTATTCCGGGGGCGTTACTGCGGGGACCTCCTACGGGGGCCAGATATTCAACAATGAACATTCCTCCCAGGCAAGCGCCAGGGCCTGGGAAATATCCGGCAGGAACAGCGGAAGCAGGTTTGACGGCTCCAACATTTACAACTGGCTGGGGCTTTCCGGCACCAAGGCAAACGGAAACGCCTATTCAGGCCAGACATTCACCGGGGACAATACGCCGGATACCTTTTTCATGATGATCGGCACCAACGATCTCCTTTCCGACGGAAACAACGCCACGCTGGCGGACCGCCTTGACTCCGTTTCCCAAAACCTCCTGAACGATATGGACACCATCGTGGAGGCCATGTTCCAGGCCAATGAACATGCAAATGTCATCATCCTTACCATTCCCTGCTGGACCCGGCATTCCAACGGCAATTCGGACGCCACCCACCAGGCCGTGGCTGATTACAATGATCGTCTGAAAACATGGGGGAATGGCAGGCAGAACGTCACGGTCATTGACATCAATGCCGGCCTCATTGACGTAACATCCTCCACGCCGTTCTACGGCGTGAGCTCCATGTTCAACAACCCCGGCAGCGACGGCCTCCATCCCAATGCCCAGGGAGATCTGCTTATGGCCGGCAATATCGCCAGGGCCATGGGCTATGCGGGGCGCACCGCCGGACAGGAAAGAAAAGACGCTGGCGGCCTGGCCATCAATTTTCACCAGGGCGGGCAATCCCCCGCATGGAGCTCGAACAGCCAGTTGGAAAATAAAGGGTTTTCCCTCGCCAACGTTACTGTGGACGAGAACGGCATCAGCCTGGGGCAATCCGGGGAAAGCTCCATTTCCTATTCCTGGGCGGAAGGGACGGAGCTGCAAAACGGCTTCACCTTTGATTGCAACCTGGTTCTGGGAAACGGCGCAGCAGACGGATGGGATACTGCCTCCGATTTCAGCATCAGCCTGGGGAACAGCTCCTTTTACGGCACGCTCAATATTAATGAGGCCTACATCAAATGGGGCGATGCCATTCTGTATTCCCTGGACATGTCCGCCAATGCGGAAAACCTGCGTATGGCATATATCTGCGGCAATGATATGGAAGGACTGAAAGGCGGTTATTACGTCTGGCTGGGAGACATGCTGATTGGGGAAGCGCTTTCCGTTACCTCCGGCTCCGGCTGCAACGGCCTCACCATTCAATACAACGGCAGCGGAACCGCTGTTCTGCACGACCTGGCCCTGGACGGCACGGGTTCCTATGCCCCTGCCACTTCCGGAATGCTTAACGCGGAAAAGTCTTTTATTTCTTCCGGCTCCTTCACCCAGGGTGGAACACCGGAAGGCAATATTGAGTGGAAAACGGAGGGATTCACCAAAACCGCTGATAATCTGGCCAGCTCCGGTACCTTTAATGCCCGCTCCCAGGCGGATTCCTCCGCAGGGGGAACGGGGAATTCCGTAAACGTCTCCATTACCTCCGGAAACGCCACTCATATTTATGCGAACAGCGGCAACTACACGGGAGACGTCTGGCTGACCATCTCCAAGGAGGGACAGGCCTCCGCCTGGTACGGAGCTCACGGAGCTTCCGGCACGCTCAACGGGAACGCCTTCCTCCGTTTCACGGATGCCGCCACAGGCGGAAGCACGGTCTTCGGAGCCGTGAACGCCGCCGGCGTCACCGGAAACGTTTATCTGGAATTCTCTGCGGAAAACGCCTCCTTCGGCACCTTTACCAGCAGTAATTCCTCCTCTGTGGTCGGCTCCTATGCCACGGATATCCAGGGGAATGTGGACATTGTGGTCAACTCCGGCACCTTCAACCATCAAATCATGGGCGGCATCTTCGCAAATGCCAGGACCGGAACCACCACCATTGGAGGAAACACGCATGTTTACATCAACGGCGGCTCCGTCACCGGAAATGTTATGGGCGGCGGCCTGACAGGCTCCATTTCCGGCGGCGCCAACGTCACCGTCACAGGCGGCGTTATCAGCGGTTCCGTTTACGGCGCGGGCCAGGGCGGCTCCATCCTGGCAGGAAGCTCGGTTTGCTTGACAGGAGGCCTGGTTAAAGGGGACGTCTACGCCGGAGGCAAGGCGGGTTCCATTCAGGGGGACACGTCCGTCACCATCACCGGAAACACGGCCACGCTTTATAACGGGAGCTCCTGGGGCAGCATCTCCGGCGGCGGTTCCGGCGGAACGGTGGAGGGAAACTCCACCGTACGCATCCAGAATCTTTCCTCAGGAACGACGGCCTACGGCTTTGACAAATACGCCGGAAACATCAGCGGAGGAACCAACGTAAGCGGAGACAGGAGCCTGGTGCTGGACCATGTAACCGTGGACAGCCTCCTGGCTTCCCTGAGTGACTTCACCCATATCTCCGCCGTCAACCAGACCCGCACCTCGCTGGATTCCCTGGGCGAGGCGCTCACCGTAACCATTGAGGCGGGAAGCAGCCTTATCCTGAACGGAACCTCTGACCTGACCACGCTTATTCTGGGGGAACACGCCTCCCTGACGCTTCAGGGGCTCACCGCAGATGCGGTCATCGTGGACATTACGGGAACAACCAATTACACACTCTCCCTGACAGAGATACCTGCCAGCCTGGACAATATCAAATTCCTGAACGACGGCGTTCTGTACGACGCGGCCATGTCCATGGATCTTCAGGCCAATTCCGCCATGCTTTTCGCCCAGGTGCCGGAACCCGGAAGCGCCGCCCTGGCCCTGGCAGGACTGGCCCCCCTCCTGTGGAGGAGGCGCAGAAAAATGTCCCATTGAGGCCCTTCGTTTTCTTCAGGCCCTGATGGACAAAAGAAGCCCCCGCCGGCGCAACGCCGGCGGGGGCTTCCCATGCGGAAAAACGGCGGAGAAGAAAAGGAAAAGCATCCACCCCTCCCCGGGCGTTTTTCATGGAACGGGGGGATCAGGCCCCTCTGTTTTTAAACAGTTCCAGTGCAAGCTGGGACCAGGTCTCCAGTTTCTCAAACATTTCCCCGGACAATTCCTCCGGAGAAACAAAACGGAGATTGGCCAGAGCCGCTTCATTCGCGCGCACACGATCCGTATCCAGCTCAAACAGGTGGACAATGCCCAGATGCACGGCCCCCACGTCATTGGTATCGTCATTAATCACGCCGAGAACCCGCTGGGTGCAGTTCCCGTCAATAACCAGTTCCTCGCGGATTTCGCGCTCCACTCCGGCCAGATAGGTGGAAACGTCGTCATGGCCGGATTGGCGGTCCACCGGATTGATATGGCCTCCGATGCCAATGGAGCCCTTGTCATGCAGGCGGGCCTCGCCGCCGGAGCCTCCGCGCGTGTAATGCAGAATGCGGCCCTGGTGGCAGAAAATGGCATAGGCGATGATCTGTTTGTGGGAAGGATCATTTTCCGCAGCCTCCCGGTCCATGAACGAGGCGACGCCCGGCTTCATGAACGCATTCAGATAATGATCCCCGCCTTCCCGGTGTCCCTGGAAATAACCCGCTTCCTCAAAGGCGGCGCGGGGAACCACCAGAACCTGTTCTCCATGGTAACGTGACATGGAAACACCCTACCCGTTTTCATCCCGCGCTCAACAAAAAAGGCGCTGAAACGGCAAATTTGCCCCTTCCTTCAGGAAGGCGCGGGCTGCCCCTCCGCATCAGGAGACATCCTTCACTTCCACGCCATGATTCCGGAACCTGCGCATGATGCTTTCCAGCTGTTCCACATCCATGAGATGGAGCGGCAGCCACAGCACCAGCTTCTTGCCGAACAGGAACAGCAGCGCGTGGCGCGTCCTGCACAACGTGGAAAAACGGTCGTAGGGAATATTCATGGGGGCAACGCCCTTGCTGGAGAACGTCAGGTAATCCTCATGAAAAACGTAATCCTTTTCCTGATGGTACATGGGCACCTTTTTATTGGCGGCCAGAGCGGCCTTTGCCAGAAAGGGGACGTAAAACCAGGACAGGATAATCGCCATCAGCGCCCCGGCCAGGGACAGCCAGGCGAATAAGGGCAGTGGGCGCAGGGAAAAGGAATACAGCGACATCAATACAAAAAAGGCCGTAATGGCCAGGTCCAGCGGCTTTTTCCACCTGGGGCGCACCGCATGGTACCATGCCACCAGCACCTGGGTTGCCAGGCGGTCGGAAGGTACGGGCTTGACGAGTTTGATGACTTCTGAATCCTGCATCATGGCGGCAGGGTATCTTCATTCCCGCTGAAGAAAAAGCCTAAAAGCAGGCTCTTCCGCCGCCATTGTGTCAAAAAAGCCCCTCCGGAAAGGTCTCTTCCCCCCTTTTTCCCGCCTCCCATTCACGGGGGAAAGCCTCCTTCCCCCGTATGCAGGCCAGAATTTCCTTGATAATCATGCCTCCCTTCATAGAATGAAAAACCAAAAGCCTTCAGAAGACCCGGTGGCAGACAATCTTCAAATTCACGTACGCACGTTCCAGCCCTCAACCACTCAGGCACAGGCTCTGGAAACCCTGACGGATTCCATGGCGGAAGTCCTTGACGACCGACAGCTAAGACACATCAAGAATGCGGTTCTTCTGCGTGAGGAAACGCAGACCACCTATCTGGATCACGGCCTGGCCGTCCCCCACGGACGCACCAGCGCGCTGGATTCCATGCAGGTCACCGTAGGCATCAGCCCAGAGGGCGTCCTCTGGCCGGACGATTCCCGCAACGCTCATCTCATTGTGATGCTGGGCGTGCCCGCCGCCATGGTGACCGGCTACCTGACCACCATGCAGAAATTGCTGCGGTGGCATAAAAACGCCCCCCTGGGCCCCAATGGGGAATGGACGGGAGATGAAGCCAGTCTCCTGGCGTCCCTTCAACAAGCCCTGCAATGACGGACAAGAAAAACCAGCCTGCGGAAAAGACGCGCCTTTCCTGGTCATGGCTGCGCATGGCGTTGAGCCTGCGTGAAAAAATCAAGCTGGGGGACAAGCAGGTCATCTTCATCTGGGCGGTCGTCGTCGGAGCGCTGGGTGCCCTGATGGCCCTTGTCTTTGAAATGGGCGTGGAACTGGTGCAGGACGTCCTGACGGGGCGGACCAGCTACAGGCAAATTCAGGTCTTTCAGGAAATGGCCAACCAGGACCCGGCCTGGTGCATCTTCGTTCCGGCGGCGGGCGGCCTTTTGGCGGGGCTTACGCTTCTCTTCACCCACCGCTTTGTGCCGGCCAAGGCGACGGAATACATGGAAGCCGTGGCGCTGGGCAATGGATACGTGCCTCCCAAGCCCAGCCTTCTGCGTTCCCTGTCCGCCGTTTTCTCCGTAGGTTCCGGCGCATCCATCGGCCGTGAAGGCCCGCTGGTGCAGGCCGCCGCCGTAGCGGGCTCCGCCCTGGGGCGTTTCTTCCACCTCTCAGCTCCTCGTCTGCGCCTGGTAGTGGCCTGCGCCGCCGCCTCCGGCATGTCCTCCGCCTTCCATACGCCCCTGGCGGGCGGTCTGTTCGTAAGTGAAATCGTTCTGGGCGCGCTGACTATTGATTTCCTGGCTCCCCTGCTGGTTGCCAGCTGCGCGGGGTACTTTACTATGGGCCTGTTCCATGAACCCGCCCCCATCTACCAGCTCCAGCAGGAAGTTTCTCTGGCGGGCAATCAGCATGTGCTCTGGTGCGTGCTGCTGGGAGCCCTGGCCTCCCTGGTCGCCAGTTTCTGGCTCCTCATCCTCAAAAAATCGCGCCGGTACCTGAACGGCAAGCGCCAATGGCTGCCCGTGCGCCTGACGGCGGCAGGCGTGCTGGTGGGAGCCATCGCCATCTTTTACCCGGAAATCGTAGGGAACGGCAAAAATATCATCACCTCCCTCATTCATTATGAATTCGACGCCGCGAGAGCCGCCGTCCTGCTGTTCCTGAAAATATTCACCGTCGCCATCGTCTTCGGCGTGGGAACCGTGGGGGGCGCCCTGACCCCCAGTCTGACTATCGGGAGCGTCTGCGGCTTCCTGTTCAGCGCGGCTCTTACCCAGCTGGGGGTGCCCGGGGACCATGCCATCGCCTATTCCCTGGTGGGCATGGCCGCCTTTTTCACTACAGCTGCGAACGCCCCGATCACCTCCCTGGTGCTGGTGGTGGAATTCACCATGGCCGGGCAAATGATGTTCCCCCTGATCATCGGCGTGCTGGTTTCCTATGGAATGGCCAGGCTCACCAAAGCCCAGTCCATGTACCATGATTCCCTGGCCTTCGGCCCCAGAAGCACCTTTGACAAACCCCTGGCCCAGGTACAGCTTCAGGATGTAGCGCGCAAGGATCCGCCCGTGGTGCATCCCCTGGACAAATTCGGCACCATTGCCGCCATGCTCATTAAAAACCCGGCCCAGCCCATCTTCGTCACTTCCCCGGCCGGCAAATACCTGGGAAGCGTGGTGGCGGAAGACGTGGCGGCCTTTGCCCGCAACAAGGAGCTGGCCCAGGCCGTACTGGCCATGGATGTACTGCGCAGCGACATGCCTACGCTTCCCGCGGACATGCACCTCCCGGAAGCCCTGGGTATTTTCTCCCGCCCCCACTGCGCGGAATCCCTGGCCCTTGTGAACCCGAACAACAATCTGCTGCTGGGCGTAGTCAACAAGACGGACCTCTACCTAGTGCTCTCTGAAATCATGCGCAGGGAAAAACTGCAATAAAATCTGCCTTGCCGTGCTGTATCCGTTGAAATACCGGAAAAAACGCCGCTCCCTTCCGCGGTTTGCGGGAAATGCCCGTTCAAGGCCGAACACCCTTCCCGTCCAAAAGGCAATTTCCCCATTCTTCGTGTCTGCAGCGTCCAGCCTTCCTTTCACGCCCTAATCCGGGCATGACCTCCGGGGAACGACGCATCCGGGGCTCCGTTCATGAGAAAACACGGGGCAAAGGCATGCATTCCCCGGCAAATTGCCCTGCCGCCGTCCCGGAACGTGAATCCGGCTTCTTCCGCAATCCTCTGCCCGGAAGTCCTCCGGAAAAATTTGCTCCTTCCAGGAAACGCGGACAAGCCTGGAAATGCATTTTTTTCACCCTCTTTTTTCACAATAGGGGTCAGGTTAAAAATAACAACAGACTTGCATTTCAGACCTTTTCCGGTACGCTTCCGGCATGAGCCGCACCCTGAGAATAGAATACCCCGGAGCAGTCTATCACGTGCAGAGCGAGGGCAACCGCGGAGATGCCATTTACCTGGATGACGAAGACAGGGAAACCTTTTTGCGAACGTTTCAGGAGGCAGCCCGCAGAAGCGGCTGGACTGTGTACGCCTACGCCCTGATGGCCAATCACTACCACATTCTTTTCCAAACCGCGCGCGCCAACCTGGTGGATGGCATGAAATGGCTCCAGACTGCCTATACCCAGCGTTTTAACGCACGCCACCGAATGCGGGGTCATCTGTTTGCGGGCAGATACCACTCCATGGTGGTGGAAGCGGATAACGCCCACTATTTTTCAACCATCATTGACTACATCCACCTGAATCCGGCCCGGTCCGGCTTGGCGCGACGCCACACGTTCCTTTCCGGCTGCAAATGGACGAGCCTGCCCGCGTGGCTGGCCTCTCCCGCCAAAAGGCCCAAATGGATTCATCCGGAACGCGGCCTCGTCTGCTTCGGCTGCGACGACACGGAAGACGGCCGCCAAAAATACCTCAACCATCTGATGGGCCGTTTTGAAGCGGAACGCATGGATGAACGCTCCCTGCTGCCCGCCGGCCACGTTGGCCCCGGCACCGTCCAGCGGGGCTGGTGCTATGGCTCCAGCGCCTTCCGTGCCAGGCTGGTGGGGGAACTTCCCCGTCTGGCGCGCAGAAAGCCCGTCACGACGGGCATGCGAGCGTCGGAAATTGGGGAGTACCAGGCGGAAATTATTGTAAAAAACGGTCTGAAGGCCTTCGGCCTCTCGGAGGAGGAGCTGCTTGTCACGCCTTACAGCCACCCGTCCAAGCTCATCATCGCCCTGGCCGTCCGGCAAAGCACGCTGGTACCGTATGCCTGGATCAGCAACCGGCTGCACATGGGCATTCCCAAATCCATGGGAACCTTGCTCCACCGGGCAAAAAAAATGGCGGAAACGGATTTGAAAACGAGGGCGTGGATCGAGCGCCTGAGCTCCTGACCTCCGTTCCTCCCACGGAATAATTTGGAAAAACTTTCCTCCCGACACAAGGATGCGCCGGGCATGAAACCGTCCTCCCGCGGCAGGAAGCACTCAAGGTTAGCCCCTTCTCCGGCGCATCATCATGCAGGCCAGCCCAAGTAATCCCACGGATGCCGCAGCCGGTTCCGGAACTACTGAAAAAGCCATGGAGGCAATTCCGGCCTTCTGCCACCAATGCGGAAATCAAGATGGCTCCCACCCACCTGACCAGGTCAGCTTGTTGTTTGTAACATTCCATCTCTGCCGCCTTGGCTGTTCCTGATAATTTTTTCCTTTGTCACCCATTCTTCATGGACACCGGATTCAAAATCCGCCTTACGGAAACAGGAACCCGAATAACCGCATACAAACTCCATGTCCCGGCATCCGGAATACGCAGTTCTGGCAAGCATCAATCAGCAAGAATAGGGTCAGTTTACAAATCACAACATATAAACATATTTTCTATTTTCTTACTGACCCCTGAAGTCCGCCAGGGAAAAAAATGATTGCCAGTCCGCTTCGCGGAATGATAAACGGAAGGCGCGTGCGAAAAACTGCGCGTAAAGCGTCAACCCAAATACAACAACAGAAAAGATGGCACAGACATATTCCCAGCGCGTGCTCGACTTGGTTAAGGCCAAGCATAGCCACGAAAAAGAATTCATCCAGGCCGTTCAGGAAGTGCTCAGCACGATCGAACCGGTTTTGGCCGCGAATTCCAAGTATGAAGACCACGCGATTCTGGAACGGATCGTGGAACCGGAAAGAACCATCCTGTTCCGCGTGCCGTGGATCGATGACCAGGGCAAGGTTCAGGTGAACCGCGGATACCGTGTGGAATTCAACAGCGCCATCGGACCATACAAGGGCGGCCTCCGCTTCCATCCCAGCGTCAACCTCGGCATCCTGAAGTTTCTGGGTTTTGAACAGGTTTTCAAAAACTCCCTCACCACCCTCCCCATGGGCGGCGGCAAGGGCGGTTCCGACTTCGACCCCAAGGGCAAGAGCGATAATGAAGTGATGCGCTTCTGCCAGAGTTTCATGACGGAGCTTCAGCGCCACATCGGCGCGGATACGGACGTTCCCGCGGGGGACATCGGCGTGGGCGGCCGTGAAATCGGCTACCTGTTCGGACAATACAAGAGAATCCGCAACGAATTCACCGGCGTTCTCACCGGCAAGAGCCTGAACTGGGGCGGCTCCCTCATCCGCCCGGAAGCCACCGGCTACGGTTGCGTATACTTCGCCCAGAACATGCTCGCCACCCGCAACGACGACTTGCAGGGCAAAGTCTGCCTGGTGTCCGGTTCCGGCAATGTGGCCCAGTACACCGTGGAAAAACTTAACGAACTGGGCGCGAAAGCGGTCACGATGTCCGACTCCAACGGCTATATTTACGATCCGGACGGCATTTCCCCGGAAAAGCTGGCCTGGGTCATGGAACTCAAGAACAAGCGCCGCGGACGCATTGCGGAATACGTGAAGCAATTCCCGAAAGCCCAGTACTTTGAAGGCCAGCGTCCCTGGAGCGTTCCGTGCGACTGCGCCTTCCCCTCCGCCACGCAGAATGAAATCAACGGGGAAGACGCCCGCACCCTCATCAAGAACGGCTGCACCCTGGTAGCGGAAGGCGCCAACATGCCTACGGATCTGGAAGGCATTGAAACCTACCTGGCCGCCAAAATCCTGTACGGCCCGGCCAAGGCCGCCAATGCCGGCGGTGTGGCCACCTCCGGCCTGGAAATGTCCCAGAACAGCCAGCGCCTCTCCTGGACGCGTGAAGAAGTGGACCACAAGCTGAAGACCATCATGGCCAACATCCACGCAAACGCCGTGGCCCACGCCCGTGAATACTCCTCCGACAAATCCTTCACCAACTACGTCACCGGCGCCAACATCGCCGGCTTCGTGAAAGTGGCGGATTCCATGATCGACCAGGGGGTAGTCTGACCCCGGCCGACATACTTGCTGCCAATGTAAAACACACCAGAAGCGCCGGGTTCGCCCGGCGCTTCTCTTTTCTGCGGAAACGTCTCCACTCCGGAAGTTCCTTTTTCCTGTATGAGCCAGACATGACGGCGGAAGGACTTCAAAAGCCTCCCGGCAACCCTCAGGACTTTTTCCCGGCTGCAGGGACTTTGTCTGCTGCACCACGGCAGTCTCCGGGTATGCACCCTCCGAGTTGGACTGGGCGGTCAAAAACGAGCCAGATGACCTGTCTCCGGAATTTGAAGGGCCATTCTCTTCCCCTTCTTCATGTTCCTGCATCAAGAACCGGAAAAACGCTTCCCCGGCTCCGATTTTTAAAAGGCACTGTTATTCATTTAACAGGCGGCAGACGGCCTGAGCCGCATGTTCCGCCGCCCCTCCCTGCCCCAACTTGTCGGAGGCCTGTTTCATTTCCTCCAGCAGGACATCCCTGTTTTCCGGAACAAGCAGGCGTTCTATTTCATCAATCACCTTGTCCGGTGTAAAATCAAACTGAACCAGCTCCTTCACCACGGGTTTCTGCGCCAGGATATTCACCATGCCGATGAAGCGTATTTTGATGAGCATGCGGGCCATCCAGTACGTCAGCAGGGGAACCTTGTACACCAGCATGTACGGCAGACGGTGCAAGGCGGCTTCCATCGTGGCGGTGCCGGAAGCCACAATTCCCACGGCGGCGCGGTCCATCAGCTCATGATATTTTCCCACCGCAATGTGGAACAGTTCCGGAGGCATGCCGGCCTTCCGCACCATGCCGCGCATTCTTTCCGCCAGAGCCTCCGTGGAAGCGGCGGTTTCAAAAGACAGTTCCGGACGTTCCCGGGAAAGGCGGTTCACTACCTCTATAAATACCGGGAAATGCCTGTCAATTTCACGGTTCCGGCTGCCGGGAAAAAGACCGACCAGTGACGGATCCCGGACGCCCTCCTTACGGATGGAAGCAATTTCATCTACCAGGGGATGCCCCACAAACTCCGTTCTCAGTCCGGCTTCCTGGAACAAGGGAGCCTCAAAAGGGAAGATGCACATCATCAAATCCAGCATGCGCACCATCTTGGGAATGCGCCCGCGATGCCATGCCCACACCTGCGGGGAGATAAAATAAACGATTCTGGTGCGGGGGCAGCACTTGCGGACCCTCTCCGCCAGCCGCAGATTAAACCCCGGATAATCAATCAAAACAAGGCAATCCGGCTGGTCCTGCCGTATCCTTTCCAGAATGGAGAGAAAACGCCTTCTGAACCATCCGTATTTTTTGAGCACCTCCACCACGCCGATAACGGCGGCTTCATCCGCCCAGTCTTCCACGCCGGGACATAACGCGTGCATGCCCTGGCCGCCCAACCCTGCGACCTCCATGCCGGGCATCAGGCGCAGCAGATTCTTCAACAGCAGGGCGCCATGAATGTCCCCGCTCTTTTCGCCTGCTATAATATAAAGCTTCATCACTATCTGCATCGGCGCACGCCGGACGCCTCCCTACCTTACCAGCCCCGTTCCCGGGACGCAATAAAAGACTTTCCTTTCAAGGATTTTAATGCAAGATACGCGCCGTTATGCATGAGTTGATCTCACTTTGGATGTCCTGGGTGCAGGACTGGGGATATGCGGGTGTCATCGTCCTGATGGCCATGGAAAGCTCCATCTTTCCCGTTCCCAGCGAAGTGGTCATCCCGCCCGCGGCCATCCTGTCCGCCCAGGAAGGAGCATCCATGAGCTTCTGGGGAGTGGTGGCTGCCGGAACGTTCGGCTCCTGGCTGGGTTCTGCCATAACCTATGCCGTGGCCCGAATCGTGGGCCGCCCGGTCATCATGCGCTGGGGCAAATTCTTTTTCATGCCGCCCCACAAGGTGGAAAAAGCGGAAATCTTCCTTCAGCGGTACGAAGTTTCCGGTGTCTTCTTCGCCCGCCTTCTGCCCGTCATCCGCCACCTCATTTCCATTCCCGCCGGCATTGTCCGCATGGGATTCGGCATTTTCTCCCTGGTCACCGTGCTCGGCTCGTTTGCCTGGTGTACGGTGCTCGCCTGGTACGGGCACCGCATCGGGGAACGGCATCCGGAATTGCTCAAATCTCCGGAGGAGCTGATCCGCACCGTCAAGAGCGAAAGTCTCCCCCTTATTCTGGCCGTGCTGGTTCTGGCCGTCTGTTACATACTCATGCTTCGTCTGACGGACCGCAACAAGCCGGAAAAAGCCGCAGCGGACACGTCCGCAGAAAAAGAGCAGTAACCCCCCCTTTTTCCCATGATCCCTTCCAAGGAAGACCGGGCAGCCCGGGCGCTGGAGTATTTCCACCAGGGATATAATTGTTCCCAATCCGTTTTTGCTGCTTTTGCAGATGTCTGCGGCCTGACGGAAGAAACGGCCCTGAAACTGTCCTCTCCCCTGGGGGCAGGCATTGGACGCATGCGGGAGGTATGCGGCGCTTTTTGCGGAATGAGCATGCTGGCGGGGAGCCTGTACGGAAACAGTTCCCCGGAAACTGGAGAAAAGGAAAAAATCTTTTCCCTGGTCCAATCCCTGGCCGCCTCCTTCAAACAGGAATTCGGCACTCTTTACTGCCGGGAACTGCTGGGGCTGTCTCCGGAGAGCCTGGCAGCGGAAACGGCGCGCCCCGGAGAAAGGACTGCCGCCTATTACGCCTCCCGCCCCTGTGAACGCTGCATTGCCTTCTGCGCCCGCTGCGCGGCCGAGCTGGAAGCAAAAGCCCGGCATCATGAAAATACCCGGCCCCCTTTGCAGGGGAACCGGGCGCTTTAACCATACGCAAGGCGCCGTCAATGAGAGGCGGAACTGCTGCATGCGCCGTCCGGGCAGGACGCCTTCAGCTTGTCTATCTTTTCATTCGTTTCCCCCATCCCCTCGTCATAAAAGCCCTGCTCGTCAGGGGCCAGCACCTGGAGGAGGCGGAGAAATTCGCCCGCGTGTTCCTTTTCCTCATTGGAAATATCCAGCAGAACTTCCTGGGCCAGCTTATGGTCTATGGATTCTGCAAGCTGGGTATAAAGCTGGATAGCTTCATATTCCGCTGCAATCATGAACCGGATGGCTCTCACCAATTCGCCATGGGTGAGTTTCCGGTTTTCCTTTAATCCGCTAAATGCATTTGTAAATTCAGGCATGCAGATATGACCCAGACTGCAATGAATACATTCAAAATGTTCCTGTCATATATTTTCAGCGACATTCTTTGAATTTTTATTCATAACCAATGGTCTAAGAAGGCCAGTATCATCCCGAATACGGATGAAGCACGGGGTTTCACTTATACTGCTCGCTTTTACAATACATTCCCGCCACTGGCACGTAATAAGGAAAAGAGATACCGCAAGACCGGAACAGAAAAACGCCCGGCTTCACCTGAAGAAAACCGGACGTTTTACAGCAAAGGATGAAAAGCACCGTCAATGGGCGGCGGAACTGCTGCATGCGCCGTCCGGGCAGGACGCCTTCAGCTTGTCAATCTTTTCATTGGTTTCCCCCATCCCCTCGTCATAAAAGCCCTGCTCGTCAGGGGCCAGCACCTGGAGGAGGCGGAGAAATTCGCCCGCGTGTTCCTTTTCCTCATTGGAAATATCCCAAAGCACCTCTTGAGCCAGCTTGTCATCAATGGAGGCGGCAAGCTGGGTATAAAGCTGGATGGATTCATATTCCGCTGCGATCATAAACCGGATGGCTCTCACCAATTCGTCATGGGTGAGTTTCCGATCCTCCTTTAGGCCGCTAAATGCATTCGTAAATTCAGGCATGCAGATGGGACCTGATACGTAACCCATTCATTCAATATGCTTTGTCATAACTTTTATACGATGGTGGCCTTAAAGCAGTCCAGCGAACAAATTTCCAGCCTCTCTTGCCGGAACAAAAAAAGAGCGCCGGATTCTCGTCCGCCGCTCCTGTTAATCAAGCTCCTCTCCGGAGCACCTGCCTTACTTGCCTTCCGCAGTCTTGGGTGCGTATTTCTTGAAAAATTCAACGTACTGGGCGGGAGTACGGCCGGGAACATAACCCGTGCGGCCCAGCTCCTTGCCATCCGCATCCACCACCACCATGGCCGGCACGCCGGTAATGTTATACGTCTTGGCTTCCTTGGACTTGCTGAAATCCGAACTGCCGAACTCAAATTTGACGCCAATGGCCACGCCGTCCATGCCTTGTTTGAAGTCCTTTTTGGAAAGGATTTCTTTCTCCAGCTTAACACAAAAGCCGCACCAGGACGTTCCCGTGAAAAGAAGAACAATGGGAAGGCCGGTTTCCTCCGCCTGCTTTTGAGCGCTTTTCAGGCTCTTGCCCCAGCGGAATTTCACTTTCGCCGCCTTGGCAGCCTTGGCTGCGGCTTCCTTGTCCGTGGGAACGCTTTGAGCCATGGAAATGCCGGAAACGCTGAACCCCAGCACAGTACACAATGCAAAAATAAAATGTCTGTTCATCATACTCTGTGAAACGTTCCTCTCAGACTAGCAGAAATACTTTGTATAGGAAGAGAAATCAGTGTCTTTTTCCTCGAAGGAACTCTTCCGTCCCCCGTCCCCAAAATGAGGCGTTCTCAAAAAAAGTATTGCTCTTTCCTCCTTAATCGGGTAATAATCCGCCCGCACTTACAAATGCGCGGTTAGCTCAGTGGTAGAGCAACACCTTGACATGGTGGAGGTCGTAGGTTCAAATCCTATACCGCGTACCATTTTTCTTAAAACCCCGTTCCTTTCCGGACGGGGTTTTTCATTGCCTCCCTCCAGTCAATAGACATAGCATCAGCCTTCCCCCGTAACAGGCTCAATTGAAAAATGCCGGCATAAAGAGACGGTTAATGCAGAAGTTTGCGCTGATAAGAAAAAATACCGGATATCTCCCTCTTTACTCACTTACAGTGAAAGATATGATGAGCATTTAACCTCATTAGTCTCCCATACAGGGAAAAATGTTTTTCCAACTTTTTTTGAACACAAGCCCCTTCCCGGGACGCTAATGGTAGGAGGGCAGCTTAAGGCCCCAGCCCTTACCCCCTCCTTCCCTGATGAAACAATGACTATTAAAAGCCCGGCGGAAAGCATTCCGCCGGGCTTGCTTTTTATGAGACTCCGCCGGTTAAAACGTCCGGGAAATTAACGGGTAGTCAAACGATCATATAACTCATTGGCATATTTATGATTGGGATGGTTCACATTCATATACGCCTCATAAAGAGGATGGGATGGATCCGATTCCATCCGCATGGCTTCCTCCGCAGGGGAAGGCGCCGCATTTCCTGTATGATGGAGAGGAGCTTCATCAAGCAGGCGTGATGCCTGGTACAACAGGCGGATTGCATCCGGATTGGAACCGAGTCCCGGATTATCCAGTAAAGCATCCGCATCCACCCCTGTTTCAGAGGCAAGCCGCCGAAGAACGGCGGCAGCCCTGCCCATGTTGCGTTCATAATTGGCGCCCCATTCCTGCTGAAGGGATTGTTCCGCCTGCATTTCCATCTCCATCCGGGCATCTTCCATGTGCTCACGGGCCTCGTCATATGCCTGGGCCATTGTCTCCTGAAGAGCATTCATTGCCTCCGGCGGTACTCCGTAACGATAGGCCGTGCGGGCCATACGCTCTGCCAGCCCGGCATTCCATTCGCTTTCCGGCGTGGATTCAGGACGTTCCAGACGGTATTCTTCCTCCGACTCCGGCAATCCGGCCAGCCGGCGGAACCGCGCCATCTGTTCTTCATTCTCCACACCGGGATAACGTCGCAGGCGTTCCAGCTCCGCGTAACTCTTCGCCAGAGCCTCCGGCGTCTTAAACTTGGAAAGAGATTTCTCCATCCCTTTCAACTCATCAAACCGGGCGTACCAATCCGGAGCAAAACCTCCGTCCTCACCCAGAAGGGGAGGAAAAGGTTCAGTTTGAACTGCGGTTTCGGACAGCGCGTCCGTCTCCGGGGAAACGGCCCCGGAACCCACCGCATCCCTGAAAGGAGCGGCCATGCTGTTATCAATGGAATCAATCATTTTTCTCTTCTTCTGTGGTTTCTTTAATGGCTAATTGGAGCTGGCGGCGGATGTACAGAAAGATCTCCCTGTAGGCATCCCTTCTCATGGCGTCCAGAGGATCGTAATTCCCCGGACTTCCTTGAAAAACGGGCAAATCAGTCTGGAAACGGGCTTCCAGAAAGGAAAGAGTCTCACGCCCGTCCGGGGTGTCAAACACCCGGAGAAGCTGGCGCCTTTTGAAACGGGCCTCCCGGACGGAGGCCTCCTGCTGCAATGTCGTATCCTGGTTCATTTCTGAATCGCGGTTAACTGGTCAAGCAAGGGATTGAGGGAAGCATAAGGATCCTCTTCCGCCGGAGCCAGGGAGGCTCCCTGCTGGAGGTCCTCCCGTTCCTTCCGCATGGCACGGACATCGGCCCAGGGCCTCAGCATGCTCTCCGGGGCACCGTCCACACGGGCGGACAGGCGGAAACAGTGGTCCCAGTCCACATGATCCGCCAAATCCGGGGCAGCCTGCATCATCATATTCAGCCGCTGAAGGCTGCGGTCCATCCCTTCACTCTGCAAGCGCCTGAGCACCAGGGCAATCTTTGACTGATAGACAACCCTGGGTTCTCCCACGGCAACGGAGCCGTCCCTCCCTACCCTCAATACCGCACGGGGTGGCCTGGGAAACTTGCCCATCCGGAACAGCAGGGAAAAAATGCGTGTCATTGTGGAATACAGATCACTCACAAACAGCGTGAAGGAAGGAGAAAACATCAAGACGCGCTCATTCTCCCGCGCCATGACCTCCGTGGCAGTCATATTGCCGCGGTGCCCGCTCCAAAGCTCCAGCATGGGCAGATAATAGGCACGGCGTATCGCATCCTGCTTCTGTGCCAGACGGTCCATCCCAACATCATACTTGCCCTGCGTAGCCCATTCCCGGGGAAGGTGAAGGGAAGCGGCCTCCGGGGTAATGACGGTCCTGCCGCCGGCCCGCAAATCCACTTCCCCAATCTGGTTGGCGAGCTCCAGAATACGGGGAAAGGCGGCCACCTCGCCAAGAGTGTCCAGAATACGGTTCAGGAACTGCACCTGCTGGATGGCGGGAAACACCAGCCTGCCGGGAGCCAGACCGTACGGGCCGCTGCCCCACTTCAAAAAGCGGGTTACCAGATAAGGGAACTCCATGTATCCCCCTTCCTCCACGATCACCTGGTCGTCCAGAGACAGGTAAACGCTTTCAAACGGCATGTGGGAGGCCTGCTCCCTGCGGCGGCTGCGCCGGGTGCGCGGGCGCACCACATGCAGAAACCTCAGAGTTGTGGCATACGGATTGCCTCCGCGCTCCAGAACTTCCCGAGCCTTGGGCCCCAGAGCTTTCACCCCGAACATGGAGCGTGCCTGATGAGCCGTGTAGGTAAACTCCCTGACGTAGGTATCCACCCGGCCTTCCGCATTCTCCGCACAGGCGAACTGTCCGCACGGAATATTGGTAAACAACAGCCTTCCGTCCGAGGATGTGCCCGTAAACAGGCTTCCGGTCCCCAAAGCCACCCGGTCCAGAAAACACTCATGAATCTCCGTATAAAAATTGGAAACGGACAATTCTTTCAGGGCAATTTCCGAACACTGGTTATACCAGGCCTCCGCCTCGTCGCCTCCCCGGTCATCCGGAGCCGACCACTTGAACCATACGTCATGGCTGGGCGTAATATAGGACATATGGCCGCTGGCCAGCTTCTGGCATGCCTCCACGGCAGTAGTATCCGTCATGCGGTCCATGGCGTCCCTGTTGGGTAGGGAAACCTCCCCTTCCCGATTCAGGCGGCGAGGCAGCACGTAATCCCTCAGACGGTCCCACCACGTTTCCCATGGCGCGCGCTGGGCGGCCAGGGACTTGTACACGGAATTCAATTCCGCAGTTCTTTCTTCCATGGCAGCGCCTATCCCAGAGTTTTCCTAAGCAGAGTCCGCGGATTAACCTCCCCCTGCCCGGAGGAAGAATGACGGCGCGCCAGAATGGTGGAAATCATTCCCTGCCTCTGCCGTTCCCGGGCCTGATAATCTTCCCCTACTTCTTGTTCCACGCTCTCCGCCTTGACCGGGATGGTCTGCTCTGGAGCAGAAGCGGAAGGTGTGGACGGTTTCATAAATCCCATAATTTCTTTTGCTTTCTATTCATGGTTGATACTGATTCCCCTTCCCTTCTGCCGGATATAAGGCTCCAGAGGATGCCGGACGCCCGCCTCACAGACAATCCATGCGGCGGGAGCGTTCTTTTCCCATGGAAGGAAAGGGAGCTCTCTCCACCTGCCCGAACAATCCGGGCAAGTGCTTGCATTTATCAAATAAACAAATCGGCAAAAAATGCACCTGAGGAAAAACCGGACGCATACATGCCATTGGTGGCATCAAAGAGGTCGCCTCCAAACGTGATGCATTCCGCATCCGTTTCCTCCAAAACATAGGGCGCTATGATCAATGAATCCTTACTTCAGCCGGATACGCCATCCGCGCTGGACATCTGCAACGCGGCCCTCTCCAAAATAGGGGAGGCACCTCTGGACGCGCTGATTGCCAATGAATCCACGGCATCCCGCCTTTGCGTTCTTCATTACCATCCGGCCCGCAGGGAAACCCTTTGCATGGCGCGCTGGACATTCGCCGCCACGCAAACCACTCTGGACTCCGTTTCCGCACAGGCGCCCAATTCCCTGACCCCCTATCAATTCACGCTGCCCGCAGACTGCCTGCGCGTGCTGGATGTGGAATGCTCGGAATGGAAAATGCAGGGACGCCGCATTCATGCTTCCTGCGCCCCGCTGCCCCTAAGCTACATTGCCGATATTGAAAACACCGACCAATTCGATCCCCTCTTCATGGACGCACTGGCCACCCGGCTGGCAGAAAAACTGGCCATGCCCCTGACGGGCAACCAAAGCCTGCGCCAGAATCTTAACCAGGAATTCCATAAAATCATTCTTCCGCAGGCGGCTACCGTCAATGCGGTGCAGTGCTTTTCCAATGATTCCCACCCGCTGCTGGATTTGCTGAGAAAAACCAAATCGCCCTCTTGCACGGAAGAATGTGAATAACATGAGAATAATAAGCAAATAACATAATAATAAGTTGTGAATACATGCTCATGAAAGCACTGGATTTCATACAGATATTTGCCTCCAACGTCCGCAGGCTGGACTTCCGCCTCAGCAGTGCCCAGGTCATCCTGGCCGTCATTGCCGGATACAGGCGCCACAGCACCATTACGGAAGCCACACGCCTGCACCCTAATACCGTCACCAATATCCTGCAGGATCTTATTGCGCAGGGATATGTCAACCGTATTGGAGACGGTCGCCCTTATGTTTACCGGCCCACTGCGGATGGAGAACAGCTTGCCGGAAACCTGCTGGATAAAAATACATTCCCCGGCACATGAAAAATCCTCTGCTCAGTACGGAAGAAAAACGCCGCTGGTTGGCCCGTGTTTTCCGGGACGAGGACGGGGAATACTCTCAGGCGGACAAATTCAAGGCGCTGGTGGAAGACACCAAACTGGCAGCCCTTCAGCAGGAAGAGGAGGAATTCAAACGCCAGCGGGAAATGGGCGCTGCACCACAGGACCCCATCCTGGATCTGCTCCAGTCCCTCCCCCCGGCAGAACTCAATCTCAATAATCACCCCTCTTCCTGACAACTTAACAAGATGATGGAACAAAAAAAGCTCTCTAGACCAAACAAGCTCGAAGAGCTTTTTCTTTTTCAATCCACGCACTCCTTACGGAGTGCGACGGATGTTGTGACGGCCAGACAAGCAACGAGCAATAGTTTCAATCCACGCACTCCTTGCGGAGTGCGACTTTCTATTGTTTTTATCCTCCGGAATCCGGGGTACAGGTTTCAATCCACGCACTCCTTGCGGAGTGCGACATAATATGACCATTGTAGCTGATAATATATGGGGGTTTCAATCCACGCACTCATGAGAGTGCGACTCCTGGGCGTCTATGGCACTGATTATCAACAGTGCAACGGGCGTTTTGCGCCAACCTCCCATGGGAGGTACAAAGATTCCAGGTCGTAAAAAGAGATGATAGTTGTCAAGATCAGAACCCCAACGGATTACGAAAATCGCCGGTATTCCGGAAATTTCCTGTGAGCTTGGGGTCGGCGGAAGGAAGACCGGGAGAGGAGCTTTTCATACGTTAAAAAGCCCGCATCTCCGGCAACCAAGGCCTGTGCACGATGCGGAAACATCCTAGCCTGTTCCCTCTTTCCCGTCCAGAATTTTGTAGGACTCTCCCCGGAAACCGTTTTATTCTGTTTTCCACAAAAGAAGAGGCACCCCGGGATAGCCGTGGTCCCGAAGCGCCCTGCGGAAAATATCCGCGGTTTACATGATGCTTTTGCGCGTCCACCTGTTCAGGCTCAACAGCCATACCAACGCCGCGGAGACAGCGGAGGCCAGACAGGCCATCAACGGAATTTTCACGGCGGAGGGCAGCCCTCCCAGCCCGATGAAGTTCACGAAGTCATAGGAGCACTGGACAAAGAAGAAGTGGCACAGATACACGCCGAAAGTAAGCGCCGCCACCTTGCTCAGCACTGGACCAGCCTTGATTCTGAGCCGGCTGACGACGGCAAAGATGGCAAAGGTCATCAGGAATACATTGATTCCGGAGAAATACCAGAGCACTTCCAGCTTGGAATACTGGCCGGGGAAGTGCTTCTGTGTTTCCAGAAAGCCGAAGAACGTAACGGCAAAACCAATCAAAAAGAGGGGAATAGTAATGGACAGCGTTTTTTTCCAGCTCCAGGCCAGTGGGTATTTGGTCAGGTAATGCGCCAGCACCATGTATCCCAGGAATCCGGAAAAGTTATAAAACATACCGTACGGATTCCAATCGCAAACACCCAGAATACCCATGTTGCCGTAATTGCCCTCATAACCCAGTGCCGGAGCAAGCATCTGGATGTAGGGGAGAGTCATGCTGAATATCCAGATGCCCAGGAAGATTTTCACATCTTTCCTTCTGGCTTGCGTCAGCCACGCGCTCATGATGGGCATGAAGAGGTACAGGCCTACCAGCATGTATACATACCACAGGGGCGTGGTATCATAGTTGAAGTTGAAGAAGAAGGTATACAGCTTGCCGACGGTGGCACTCCAAGTATAAGTGTCCATCACGATGTTGGGGCTGGCCGTTTGAACGCCTGCGGCAAAGTATCCGAAGTAGAGCAAGGGAAGCGCCAGTGACCAGACAATGAGCGGAACCAGCACCCTCTTGAGGCGCCTGGAGTAAAAAGCGCCCATTTCCAAGGTGACGGGAAAAAGCAACACTCCGGAGATCATGACAAACAAAGGCACGCACGGCCGTACCAGACTTCCCCAGAAGACAGCGGATTTAAAGTTGAAGGAACCGTCAAAACTTCCAACGAACGGATCACAGCAATGGGCTAGGACAACGAGGAAGCAGGCCAGAATACGCAGAAAGTCCACCCAGGCGATGTGGCCGCCGCGGGAGTTCAATGATTGGTTGGTGTTCATGGTTACGTGGGAAAAAAAGCGCCGCGTCATCGCAAACGTTCCTGATAATATACCCGTTTCCCGGAAACGTTCTATCATCAAATGGAGAAAAGAAACAAAAAGCCCCCAATCCCTCCCTCCCGGCAACAGGGGAAAACTCTTCGGGAAAGCCTGCGCTTCCTGCAGGCTTCCACGCCTCTTCCCCCATAAGAATCACGGAACCTTTTCCTACACCACCGGAATTGTTCACCGTGAGGCCTGGTGAAAGTTTTCTCATTCGGCGAAGTTCATATTTCATTCAACAGGATACTCCTCTTCCCTCCTTGCAAAGAAAAATTTTTTTCCTCCTTTCAGTGAAGAGCTATTCCGAAACGGAAGGGGAACACACTCAACACCCATGTTTTCCTTTTGGACCGGCAGGAGGATTTCCCTTCATTTTTATGGCTAAGATACCCGGAAGCCGGGATTCAGGCCTTCCCTACCCTTCACACGCTGTCTGTTTTAAAACTGCCTGGTGGCGGGATGAGATTGCCATAGCGGTGAACGGTTTCGGAAACAGACTGTTCCCGGAAATACCCCAGCAGTTCCAACCGTCCATTGGCAAGCACGGGACGGTCCAGTACTTCCACATCCCGGGCACGGGCGGCATTGGCCAGAGTCTCGGAAATATCTGTTCCACGCAGGAACCGTATGCCTGGAAGGGCTTCCGGCATCCGTCCGATCAATTCCGCTTCCGTTTCCACCGTCAGGGAAGCATAATAACCATGCATTTTCTGAATCCAGGGGCGGCTCGTCCCTATGCTCAGGTGCAGGAGTACCCCGCACAGTTTCGCCCCCAGCAGCAGAATGGCGACGTCATCGTCGGACATGTTTTCCACACGGGCCAGAATTCCCTTCACCGGGATATAGCGGAAGGTATTATTTTCTCCGTAAACACGGGAGGGATCATGATCCACGCCGAATTCCTCCATCCACCACTTGGCCTGGGAACCAGCTGCGGAACGGATGCGCTTGGCGCAGTCCGGCAGCTCGGAACACAGTTTTTCCACCAGTCCGGAGATACGTTCACCCGGCGTGCGCAGCTTTTGGGGCAGCGCCTTTTCCTCCCAACTTCCCAGCATGGTAAGGTAGTTGGGACCTCCGGCCTTGGCTCCAGGCCCCATGGAGGAATGGTTCCACCCGCCGAACGGCTGGCGGCGGACAATGGCGCCGGTGATGACACGGTTGATGTACGCGTTGCCCACCTGCACTTTAGTTTTCCACAAGGCAATTTCCCGTTCATCCAGGGACTGAAGGCCGCCGGTAAGGCCAAATTCGGAGTCGTTTTGGATGTCAATGGCTTCCTCCAGGTTTTCCGCACGGATGATTCCCAATACCGGACCGAAGCATTCCGTCTGATGGAACCAGCTTCCCGGTTTCACCCCCAGCCGGATGCCGGGAGACCAGAGGCACGGGTTGTCTTCCGAAGGTTCCGGCTTGAGCAGCCATTCCTCCCCGGGTTCCAGCTGCGTCAGCGCACGGAGCAGATTCCCTTCCGGCTCCCTGATGAGCGGCGTCACCACGGAGTTGACTTCCCAGGATCCGCCTACCTTCAGGCTGGCGGCGGCATCCTTCAACTGACGCAAAAAGGCGGGATTGTCATAAACGGAAGCCTCCACAATAGCCACGCTGGCGGCGGAACACTTCTGTCCGGAATGACCGAAAGCGCTTTTCACCAAATCCTTTACAGCCTGGTCCGGATCAGCCGTAGCAGTGATGATCATGGCATCCTTTCCGCTGGTTTCAGCCAGCACATGCAGGTCAGGCCGCAGTTCGCGCAGCATTTTTCCGGTGCGGTAGGATCCCGTCATGATCACACCGTTCAAACGGGGATCCATCAGAAACTTGCAGGAAATTTCATTGCGCGGCATCGGCACGAATTGAAGGACGTTTTTAGGCACACCGGCACGCCAGAACGCCTGGACAATCTGCCAAGCCGTATAAACGGCCAGTTCGGACGGTTTGAACACCACGGCATTTCCCGCCATCAGGGCGGCAGCTACACCGCCCGTCGGAATGGCGAAGGGGAAATTCCAGGGAGACATCACGCAAATGATACCCAGCGGGGACATTTCCACGCCGTCGTTCATTCCGTCGCGGTCCAAGCCTTCCGCGTAATAGCGGCAGAAGTCTATGGCCTCGCTCACCTCCACATCAGCCTCCGTGGGAGCTTTCCCGGCATCCCTCACCATGGCAGCAATGGCTTCCCCCCTGATTCTGGACAGCTCCTGCGCCGCCCGGTGCAGGATTTCAGCGCGTTCGCCAATGCTTTTGGACGCCCAGGAGGAGCGGACCCTGTCTGCCGTGACCAAGGCATGTTCAACCTGGTCAAAATCCGCATAAGCGAATTTATAGGAAACTTCATTATGGCGGGACGGATCGCGCCCCACGCCCCATAGATTAGTCGTAATTTCCTCACCATCTATAACCAGAGGGATTTCCTCGCCGGATTTTTCCTTCTCCGCGGCAATCAGCCCGTTGATCCATTCCGCATTCTGCCGCAGGGACCAGTCCGTATCCCGCTCGTTGGCAAAGGCGTCCCGGTAATGTGAGGGCTGGATGGGATCCGCAGCGCGGTTCTGCGTGCGGTTGGGGCCGTACTTCACCTCATCCTTTTCCTGACAAGCCTTCAAAAACCTCTTTTTCTGGACCTCCCAGCTCCGGGACCCCGGTGTCATACCGAAGAGATCATGCAGGAAGTTCTCCTCACTGGTATTTTCATCCAGTCTCCGGACCAGGTAGGCAATAGCGCTGTGAAAATCTTCCTTCAAAACCACAGGGGCATAAAGGAGCAGACCGTCCGCCGCCTGGCGGATGACCCGCGCCTGATGGTTCGCCATCCCTTCCAGCATTTCGAATTCCACCTGGTCACGCACGCCTTCCCGCTCACGCAGCAGCATGGCATAACACAAATCAAACAGGTTGTGGGAAGCTACGCCGAACTGCACATATCTGGCATTATCCGGCATGCAGCCGTAATGGAGCATTCTCTTGTAATTGGCATCCACCTGGGCTTTCGTGCCATACGGGGCCTGCGCCCAGCCATGCATGGAGGCCTCCACCTTCTCCATCGCCAGGTTGGCGCCTTTCACCAGGCGTATTTTGATGCGCGCCCCCCCCTGCTCCACGCGTTCCTTCGCCCAGGCGCACAGCTTCATCTGCTCCTCCCAGGAATCCGGCAAATAGGCCTGGAGCACAATCCCCGCCTCCAGCTGCATGAATTCATCCTCCATCAACGTACGTTTGAACGCTTCCGCCGTCAGATGAAGATCACGGTATTCCTCCATATCCAGATTCACGAACTTGGGCTTTCTGGAACCGTCCGGCAACGTTACCGCATTGGTAATGGCCGCCCGGTACAGGATGCGCAGGCGCTCCTGAATCAATTTGACGGTTTCTTCAAAGGCTACCAGATGAATCTGGCTGAAAATGGCTGAAATCTTGACGGAAATATAGTCACAGTCCTTGTCTGTCAGCCGGTCCACGACCTGCTGAAGACGGTGGTGCGCCTCGCTTTCACCCAGAATGGCCTCTCCCAGCTGGTTGATATTCATCCGGATGCCGCCCTTGCGCCTGCGGCGCAGGTGGGGGCGCAGTTTTCCATCCTCGGCAGGAAGAATTACATTGGAGCTCTCCTTTCTCAACTGGCTGGTAATCACGGGCATGACCACACCCGGAAATTGAGCGGAAAACCTCCCCCCCATTTTTATGGCGAAACGGTCCGCCGCAGACAAATAACGGGGAACGCCATATCCGTCCAAAAGATAGCGGAACAACTCAGCACCCCGCACCGGAGAAGAAGGACGGAACACACGATCCGCCAGTGCCAGCGTAAACGCCTTGCCCGCCGGATCATTCATCATGCGCTCCATTTGCTGCGCCTGCCTCTTCTCTTTCCCTCTCATCCCGGCATTCGACTGCTTTAAAATGGACTCCGCCAGTTCCACAGCCTTGGCGGCCAGTTGCTGGTCAGTCCATTGGCCTCGGCGAGCCTCCGCCATCATGTCCGGGATGGATGAATCTGTCATAACGGTTCGAAGACTAGCCCCGGACAGGGGCAAAATCAAGCCAATTTGCCCGGTCCTTCCTGTGGAAAGAGGAATCACGGAGGAAAACGCATCCCTTGATTCCGTGACGGAAGCAGGGGGGCCTTCCTGTCCATTTCCGGCAACTCAGGAAAGACACATCAATCATACCGCGCAGCCGCCAGACGGGCTCTTCTCAGCTCTTCCCTGAGCTGGTGCGCCCGTCTGCCGCAAACGCTGGAACGGTTCATGTCCCGGACCTCTTCCAAAACCGCAACCGCCTGGTTGAAGGCATCCTCGCTTTCCGGAGTGTGGGCTTCCCGGTACAGAACCTTTTCCAGCCGCACCCAGAGGGGATGCACCATGGAGAGCAGAATTAACTGGCGCTCCTCCACGGATAACGAGGGGTCATCCGCGCAGGTACGCCATGCTTCCAGGCATGTTCGTATGGAAGAAGCTTTGCTGGCCCGGAAAGACTCGCCAAGCAATTCAGCCGTTTTCCTGTTTTTCTCCAGACGAAGGGCCGCCTCCCGGGCGTTCAGAAAAGCCGGAACCGTACAGTTCAATTTTTCCAGACGCTTCATGGTGCCAGGATAATCCCGGAACCAGGCTTCCGGAGGCACCTGTTCCAGCTCCCGGCAAATGGCGGAGGCTTCTGCCGCAGGGTCCCCGCCCTTCGGAATATCATTCACCCGCGTCACCGGCCGCACGCGCTGCGCTTTTTCCGCAAGCAGGGACACTTTTTCCCGTAGGGAAGCTGCAGAGGCCCCTCCTTCCACCAGGTCGAATACACGTCCCTTGGAGTCAAGAAAAACCACGGAAGGCAGCATGCGCACACCATGCATCACCGCACGGGACAGGCTGCCGTCTTCTTCCCAATCCTTCACGGAAGGATGTCTGGGAACCGTGACAAACTGCACGTCACGCACATATTCATCCAGCGCGCGGCGTTCTTCCGTGCCCGGCTGGAGAGCTTTCAACCAACGGGCTTCCGCTGAACCGGGTTCCTCTGAACCGTACACAACCAGAACAGGGGAGGGAAGGGAGGGAGCCGCAGAACAGGAGACGGAAAGGGCATCCATTTCCGCACGTCCCGGAAACGCCAGCGCCAAAAACGCAATGACCGCTAAAGCCCTCATGAATAAACTGCCATCCATCAGCCCTTTCTGATGGTAATGCGCTTGTAACGGCTGTCCCCTTCTTCGGACTCCGTCACAATTCCTTCCATGGACTGAAGGGCATTATGCACCAGGCGGCGGTGGTAGGCATTCAACGGAGGCATCTTCATCGGCTTGCCGCTCTCCTGGACGCGTTCGGCCAGGGAACGGGCCTTTTCCAGCAAACGGGCTTCGTTGCGCTCCCGGTAATGGTCGCAATCCACCTTCACGCGGGGAGCATCTTCCATCTTGCGCTGAATCATGCGGTTGACCAGATACTGAAGGTCATCCAGCCTGTCCCCGTCCCCTCCAATGATATACTGTGAATCCGGGGAGGAAATATTCAGGCACACGATGCCGTCCGTTTCCGTTACTTCGATATCCGCAGAAAACCCCAGCGAAGCCAGAAGGCTCTTCAAACTCTGTTCAGCTATTTCTTGCACCGTCATTACTTTAAATTAATAGGAAAAGGGTTCCATACCGGAAAACCGCCTCGCGCCGGACGGTGCGAGCCTTTTCTCCAATACCCGATTGACATAAAAATCATAACCTATTTATTCCCCTCGTCTATGAAAATTTGTGGAAGCTCCGTTCCATATCATGTACGCAATACCGTCCCTGCCCTGCCTTCCGGCAACACGGTTCCGTTCCTCCTTCGGAACCAGATGCAGGAAACACCGCTCAGAAAGGAGGCGACTGTTTTCTGCCTGCCCGCGGCCGTACCCCGGTTATCTCCGCTTCTCCCTGCCGCCAATGAAACATGGAATACAGACATCCACAGCCATGCCAATCAAAAAGGCATCTCCGCACAGCCCGTTCTTTATTACATAAAATCTTAAATAACAGTTTCTATAAAAAAATTTTCATCAGCTCCGGAGAAATACTGATGACAAAACAGGACGGAACATCCCCGGAAAAAGGGAAGTCGAACTATTACCCACATAGAAAAATCCGGTCCCTCATGAACAAGCCAATGAAAAAAAAGAAACCGCCCATGGAAGACAGCGCCGCCCCTTTTCCCAATGGAAAAGAAGCTGCTCCCCATTATACGGATACAATTGATCCGGAATTGATCAAACCCACTCCAAAACCTACGCCGCCCAATGCGGAACCTTCCGCGCCCGGTTCCATGAAGATGCCGGATAACGCTACGGAAAAAATCAGGGAGCTGGATGCCATGCGCTCCAACGGCATGGGACAGGCCCTCACAAGCAACCTGGGAGTTAAAATATCCGATGATCAAAACACACTTAAAGCAGGAAGCAGAGGCCCCTCTCTGCTTGAAGACTTCCACTTTCTGGAGAAAATGGCTCATTTTGACCAGGAGCGGATACCGGAACGCGTGGTTCACGCAAGAGGTTCCGGGGCACATGGTTATTTTCAGGTGTACAAATCCCTTTCCAAGTACACCAAAGCGGCTTTTTTGCAGGATCCGGGAGAAAAAACCCCGGTCTTTGTGCGTTTTTCCACCGTGCAGGGCTTCAGAGGATCTCCGGATACAGTAAGGGATATCCGCGGTTGGGCTACCAAATTCTATACCAAGGAAGGCAACTATGATCTGGTAGGCAATAACACGCCCGTCTTCTTCATTCAGGATGCCATCAAATTTCCGGATTTCGTTCATGCCGTCAAACCGGAACCCCACAATGAAATGCCCCAGGGGCAGACGGCCCATGACTCTTTCTGGGACTACGTCTCCCTGCAGCCGGAAACTCTGCATAACGTCATGTGGGCCATGTCGGACCGCGGCATCCCCAGAAGCTTCCGTACGATGGAAGGGTTCGGCATCCATACGTACAAACTGGTCAATGAAGAAGGAAAAAGCACTTTCGTCCGTTTCCACTGGAAACCGGTGTACGGGAAAAAATCCCTGGTGTGGGATGAAGCCCAGGTATTGACAGGACGCGATCCTGACTTCCACCGCAAGGATCTCTGGCAATCCATTGAAGCCGGAGATTATCCGGAATACGAGCTGGGTCTGCAGCTCATCCCGGAAGAAGACGCAGACCAGCTCGACTTCGATATTCTGGACGCTACCAAGCTCATTCCGGAAGCTCTGGTTCCCGTGGAAATCGTCGGGAAAATGGTGCTGAACCGCAACCCGGACAACTTTTTTGCGGAAACGGAACAGGTAGCCTTCTGCCCCGCCAATATCGTGCCGGGCATTGATTTTTCAGACGATCCGCTGCTCCAGGGCCGTATTTTCTCTTACAGCGATACCCAGCGGCACCGGCTGGGAGGAGCCAATTTCACGGAAATTCCCATCAACCGCCCCATTTGCCCCTTCCACAACAACCAGAGGGACGGCTTCCACCGTATGCAGATAGACGCCTCTCCGGCCAACTATGATCCCAATTCCATCGGGAACAACTGGCCGAGAGAAACGCCCCCGGAGAAAGGCGGCTTCACCACCAGCCCCCAGACGGTAAGCGGTGTCAAGGAACGTCTGCGGAACCCCTCCTTCGCGGAATACTATTCCCACCCCCGGTTGTTCTGGATGAGTCAAACTCCGGTGGAACAGGAGCACATTATCAACGCGTTCAGCTTTGAGCTGGGCAAGGTGACGCGCCCCTATATTCGGGAACGCGTGGTGGACCTTCTGACACGCATTGATCCGGACCTGGCAAGCGGAGTGGCCCGCAACCTGGGAATTCAACTCACCAGGGAACAGCTCAGCAGGGAACTTCCCAGGCCCGTCTGCGGCCTGGAACAAGATCCGTCATTGAGCCTGTATGCCCATACGGACGGCAACCTCAAAGGCCTCCGCGTCTCTTTACTGGCAGCGGACGGCGTCAGCCTGAAATCCGTGAAAGAAATCTGCGAGGCCCTGCATGAAGAAGGCATCCACCCCCAAATCATTGCCCCGCACATGGGAAGCGTAACAACGGAAGAAGGGGAAGATCTGCCTGTTAACGGGACTCTGTCCGGCACTCCTTCCGTCCTGTTTGACTCCGTCATCGTCCCGGAAGGAGAACAAAGCATCGCAGCGCTCCTGAAAGACGGAGATGCCAAGTACCATTTGCGCCAGGCCTACAGGCACCTGAAAGCCATCGGACTGCCCGGCAACGCCAAAGCCATGCTTGAGGCAGCCTCCCTGCCCCAGGATATGGATGATGCCGGACTGCTCATGCCGAAGGACACCAAATCCCTGATGCCCTCCTTCATCACGGCCATGAAACAGCACCGCGTCTGGAGCCGCGAGCCTAAAACCCTTGATTTCGGCGCCTAGATTCGTTCCTTATTCAGGAACCGCTTCCCAATACAGGCTGCCCCGTCGAAAGGCGCGGCAGCCGTTTTTATTAAAAAATCCGAGGAGTTATAGCATCATAACTAGCATCAAAAAGCAACTATTCATATCCCGTCATACCCTGTCACCTAACAAACTATTTATTAATTAACCCTCTAAAAAACAACGAAAAAGCCCGCACTTTCATTGTGCGGGCTTTTTATTCAAAAAGAAAGCTTTTGGTACACGGAGAGGGATTCGAACCCCCGACCAACTGTGTGTAAGACAGCCGCTCTACCACTGAGCTATCCGTGCGTGAGGTGGAGGGAATATATACCGGGAAAGCAGGACCGGCAAGGAGAAAATGAAAAAAATGCGTCCTCATTTCTCTGTTCTCCATGCCTGTAAAATCCGGACACCGCAAATTACAGAAAAAGGAAAGAAGGCAGACAAAGATTTCCTGTTCCTTTCCGGGAATATGTTTCCGTATTATTTCCGAAACCTGTTTCCCTACCTGACATCTACGCGCCGGAGCGCGCGGTAATGCAGGATAATGAAGAGGACGCACAATACAGCTTCGGACCAATAGAACATGTCTAACGCATCCCGACCGGAAGTGAAACCGTAGGAGTGCAGCCCCACTCCCAGCATATTGACGCCCCACCAGGCAAAGGCAATGATAACGCCGCCCACTACATTGCTGAAGTGGAGCAGCCAGGAAGACAGCCATCCGGCTTTCCGGGCATGCAATACGGTCAATTGCCACAGTACAATCATCAACGCTCCGTTTTCCTTGGGATCCCAGCCCCAGAAGCGCCCCCAGGATTCATTGCCCCAAATCCCCCCAAAAACCGTTCCCACCAGCGTAAACACCAGGGAAAAACACAAGATGCCGTAAGCCATGCGGTCCAGGGATTGTTCCGTTTTTCCGCCAATCAGGCGCAAGGGGGAAGCCAGCAGGTATATATGGGAGAGCACCGCCGCCAGCAACCCGGCCGCGTACCCCAGCACAATGGTAATGACATGGGTGGAAAGCAGGAAGTTGGAGCGCAGGATGGCCACCAGGGGATCCATATGGTCCACAGCCTGGGAGGATTCATACAAAATACCCATCTGACAGGAGAAAGCCCCAAGCAAAAGCCCGGCCGCCAGTACAATTCCCTTTTTACTGAAAAGTTCCACCACAAGAGCGCAGAGAACTCCCATGCAGGCGATAAAGGCGATGGTTTCATACGTGTTGCCCACCGGGGACCTCATGGTGATGAGCACGCGGATGACCAGCGCCGCAACCAGCACTCCGGCTCCGCCCGCGCCTGTCAGCCACGCCAGGCTGAAACCTCCGGGCCGGAGAAAACGCCGCCAGAGGGGAGCGTTGGCGGCTGGGCGGAAAAGTGCGCAGAGCAGCAGACACACGAACGCCGCCACAAAAACGGCCAGGGAAACATAAAGCGGATCCAGACGGTAGTAGAAAATTTCTCTTTCCAGGCTGTGCCGCTCTCCGGCGGAGGCGGCTTCATTGGGTTGCGCCAGCTTTTCCAGCAGCAGTCCTTCCGCTTTCATCCGCAGTGCGGAAGCCTCCGCCCCTGCCATGCCGATAGCTTTGCGTTCCAGCAGGGACGCCATTGCCAAAAAGGCTCCGGCAGCTTTATCCGGGGAAGCCGTCCACAGGCGTTCTCCATCGCGGCCGGCAGAAGGAAACCAGCGTGGGAATTCCATCCGTTCCATGGCGGCAGGGTTTTCCAGCATGATCCGGGAGACAAGCATCCAGCCCCGCATCACATCAAAGTTGCGGGCAAGGGACAAAATTTCCTTCTGGGCTTCTGTCAGATTAGTTTCTCCCAGCAAACGGATTTCCCGGACGGCACGGGTCATTTCCTCCCAGCGTTCCGCAAGCTGCGCGTAGGAGTATTTTTTACGCTTGTCTTTCTGGTCCGGCAGGTGCAGGCGCCTGACCACCTCTTCCCGATTGACCAGAAAAACAGGGTATTGTTCCGCCAGTTCCGGACGGAACATGCAGTCCAGCATCCATTCCACCGGGGAGAGCTTCCTTTTCCCTTCCGGCGTATCAACAACAAAGCTTCTTTTGCCCAGTGTCCGGAGCAGATGGAAGCCCGCATAAGTAGAAACAGGCTTCAGGCGGCCGCCGTCCTGGACGGCCATGGCCCCGGCCCGCTCCACCAAAAAGGGAGACCAGGGCACATAATGTTCCACCAGAACCGGATGGACGTCAGGCCGCGCCGCCAGCATGCCGATGCCGAAGATGGCCGCTACCAGCAGGCAAATGCCAGCCAGGCGCAGACGTTTTTTTCCGCCGGGGGCGGAAACGGCCTGCAGTTCATCCGTCGCCGCCGTTCCGGCAGATGCCAGACCGGGTTTGCGGCGCAGGTATCTGCCAAAAACACAGGCAAAATGCCACAGCAGCCCTACAGCGATGATGTAGGAGGACCATTTGGGCATTTGCTCCAGGGGATTATGGGAAGCACGGAGAATGGAGATAAGCCTGCCCGGATGCAGGGAATCCTGGCCCCAGCTCATCTGGTACAGCGTCCAGCCGGAAAGGCGCAGAGGCTCATTCATGCGGATAACGGCGTCATACTGACCGCCGGATTCCGGAAAAACGGTTATCTGGGATTCATAGGATTTAGGCTTGGAAGTCCCCGGATAAAACTCCGGCACAAAGCGGTTCAGGCGCAAATCAAACGGAAGGGAATACTCGTGCACCCGGTCCCCCTGGGGCAGTTCCACCTGTTCCACAGCCACCGTCATTTTGTTGCCCAGCATGATGCCGGCCAGCAGCAGCAAAATTCCCCCATGAGCCACCAGCACGCCTGCGTGCCTCCAGGTCCACCGGATACGGAATACCCCGCCTATGAGCAGGTTGGCGAACAGCAGGACACAAGTAATGCCCATGCCGGGCAAAGGCAGGGAAATCAGGGAGTTCTCCCCGCCCAGCGGTATCAGCACATAAGCCGCCCCGAAAAAAGACTCTATGGCAGCCTCCGACCCCATGGCAGAAGACAACCGCACCTGGTGCAGCGTCCCGGCAAAGGTCAGCACCAGAAGGATCAGCATCAGGGCAATGCCTAAGCCGTAGCTTCCGGCAAAATTCCAGAGGCTGCGTCCATATTTTTTCCATACCGCATCCGTTCGTTCCCTGTCCATCAGCGTAAGGCGTCCGTAGTCCAAAAAGAGGGCCGATTGCACGATCAACTCGTGAAACCGGCCCCAATCATATTCCTGGAGAAAAGGTTATTAAAAGTTATCCGCCAGTTCTTCAAAGAATGCCTGGGGATGCGCACAGGCCGGACATACCTTGGGGGCAGTGGAACCGGTATGTACATAACCGCAGTTGCGGCACTTCCACTGGATTTCCTTTTCCTTGGCAAAAACCCTGCCTTCGCGCACATTTTCAGCCAGCTTGAGATAGCGGGCTTCATGGTGCTGCTCCACGGAGGCAATCTTGCGGAAAGTTTCCGCAATGGCGGGGAAGCCTTCCCTGTCCGCTACTTCGGCAAATGCAGGATACATGTCGGACCATTCGTCATGTTCACCGGCGGCGGCGGCCAGCAGACAATCCTCCGTAGATTCCAGGGGAGCCGTGCAGACGGCGTGCGTTACTTCAATGCAAGCGTCTTTCAGCAATTTGAAAAATACCTTGGCATGTTCCTTCTCATTGTCGGCCGTTTCCAGAAAGATAGCGGCAATCTGTTCGTAACCGGCCTTCTTGGCTACGCCGGCAAAGTAGGTGTAGCGGTTGCGCGCTTCTGACTCCCCGGCAAAAGCCTTGAGAAGATTCTTTTCTGTTTCTGTTCCTTTGATGGATTTCATAAATTAGTCATCTGGTTGCGTAAACGAAAGCATCCTAATAAGACGCCGTGAAAAAACAAGCAAATATTGAATGAATCTAAAAAATGTGCATATCCGGAAAAACATACGGCAGTTTCCCCATTTGGGAAAACTGTCGCCATACACGCTTCTGCTGTCCCCCATACGCGCCGGCAGCAAAACGGCATCCTGGGAAACAGGCAGGAACCCGTACCGCAGCATCAGGCCTAAGCATGAACCGGATCATTTGACACCCCCTGTGCAAACAGTAAAATTAAACGAAAAAAAACCTTAAGCTCCACCCATGAATTCCGCCAATACCCCCTTATTGGAAACCGAGAGATTAATACTGAGAAAATTCACGGAAAATGATCTGGAGGCCCTGTTCAACATTTACAGCAATGAAGAGGTAAACACGTATTTGCCGTGGTTTCCATTAACTTCCCTGGAAGAAGCGGCGGCCCTGTTCAAAGAAAAGTACCGGGAAGTGTACAAACGGCCTTACGGGTATCATTACGCCATCTGCCCGAAAAACAGCAACCTCCCGGCAGGGTATATCCACGCAGGCACGGACGACAGCCATGACCTCGGCTACGGATTGCTTCAGGAGTTCTGGCACAGAGGCTTTGCCACGGAGGCGACCAGGGCTGTTGTCGCCCGGTTGAAGAAAGACGGCATGCCCTACATCACGGCCACACACGATATCAGGAATCCCCGCAGCGGAGGCGTCATGAAACAGCTGGGCATGCGCTACCAATATTCCTATGAAGAGCTGTGGCAACCCAAAAATATTCCGGTCACTTTCCGCCTGTACCAGTTGAATCTGGATGGACAGGAGGATCGGGTTTATCAGGAATACTGGAACAGGTCATCCGTCCGTTTCAAAGAAACTGATATCTGAATTCCCAATACCCGGCTTCATCTTCAGGAGCTCCTTCCCGCCCTGGGAAACATGGCGGATACCTCCGCATCCGGTTATCTTTCCACCGGTTTTCCGGAGAAAGTCCCGCTCCACGGTTCTTCCAGCCTGTCCGGGACGCTTTCCAACTCCCGGAGTATTTTCTCCCGCTCCCGGGAAATCCGCTCCTGATCCGCAGAGGCCGGAACAGGCTGCTCCCCGGGCAGAGGCATCAGCCCGTCCGCCATCCTGCCGCCGTCCGGGGCAATCGGAGGAGCAACAACCTTGCTGTCTTCATCCGTTTCCGGTTCAGGGCTGACCGGCTTCTGCTCATCCATCTTTCCGGTACTTTCCGGAACAGCCAGGTTCCGATACAGGAACACCAGGTCCCCCGCCTCCACAGCGCCGCTGCGGATATCCGCAGGAATGCGCGCACGCCCCATTCGCTCCTCCGTCACAATCAGGTTGGCGACTCTGCATTTTTCTTCCCGGCCCGGAGATTGGGAGATAAGCACGGTTCCCGGTTCATAAACATTCCCGGCCAGAGCAATCAGCACATAATGATGATTAGGATACACCTGCTCCACCTTGCCCACATATACGGGGGGAGGGGCTGCTTTCTTAACGGGCTGCTGCACCTGCTGGGAACAGGAGGCCCCCAGCACCACAAACGCCGCCAGAACAGGCAGGGAAACAATTCGTCTCATGGGGAGTTTTTTCATCGTTTCATTCCACCAGCACCTTGCGTGGACGGTTGGTATTATCCGCCGGGGCAATAATGCCGCGGGATTCCAGCAAATCCATCATGCGCGCTGCACGGCCGTATCCAATGCTCAAACGCCGCTGCAGCAGAGAGGTGCTTACCTTACGTTCCACAACAGCCACTTCCAGGCACTTGGCATAGCATTCCTCTTCCGCGTCATCCAGCGGACTGTCCGCACCTCCGCGGGAAGGCTCGTCCAGAGACTTCTGAACCTCTTCATGGAATTTCTGCTTGGCCTGGGAAGCACAGTGGGCCACCAGGGCTTCCACTTCATCGTCAGAGATAAAGGCTCCCTGCGCCCGCTCCACCTGGGCGGAACCCGGCGGCAAATACAGAAGGTCTCCCTTGCCCACCAGTTTTTCCGCCCCCTGCCTGTCCAAAATCACACGGCTATCCGTACCGCTCGCCACCTGGAAAGCGATGCGCGTCGGGATATTGGCCTTGATCGTCCCCGTCACCACCTGCCTTCTTGGCGTCTGCGTCGCCACAATAAGGTGGATGCCTGCGGCACGGGCCTTTTGGGTAAGACGTCCAATATTCGTTTCTATGTCCGCTCCTACTGTCTGCATCAGGTCCGCAAGTTCGTCAATAATAATGACGATGTAGGGGAAGCGTTCAGGAATAACTCCGTCGTCCTCCAGATCCAGTTCATCATCTTCTTCCACAGGCCATTCCCCCTGGGATTCCAGGTCTCTGGCAATGGATTCCGCCAAAGCTTCATCCACCTGCCCGTCTTCCGGTTCCTCCGTCTCTTGCGCAGGAACATCCGGCGGGCGCTTGTTGAAAGCTTCAAAGTTTCGCACACCCACCTTGGCAAAGCAATGATAGCGGTGCTCCATTTCATTCACGCACCAACGCAGGGCATTGGGAACTTTCTTGGGATCCGTCACCACCGGAACAATCAGATGCGGCAGCTTGGAATAAGGCTGCATTTCCACCACTTTCGGATCCACCAGAATAAGCCTCAGTTCATCCGGGCGGAATTTCAGGAGCATGGAGGAAATAATGCTGTTAATGCACACGGATTTTCCGGATCCGGTGGCGCCGGCCACCAACAGGTGCGGCATGGACGCCAAGTCCCCGATCACGGTACGTCCATACACGTCCTTCCCCAGCGCCAGCGGAATCTTTTTCTTGGGGGAACAAAAAGCGGGATCCTGCAAAAGTTCCCGCAGGGGAACGGCCACCTTCTTCCGGTTGACGATTTCAATACCTACCGTATCCTTGCCCGGAATGGGGGCCACGATGTTCACGCTTTCCGCCTTGGTCGCCAGCGCAATATCCTTCGCATACTGGTCAAAAGTATTTACGCGCACGCCGCGCGCGGGATACACTTCATAACGGGTGATGGTCGGGCCTCGGGTAATATCCCCAGGCGTCACGTCCACGCGGAATGTCGTCAGAGTATCAATAATCTTCTGCTGTATTTCCAGCATTTCTTCCTTGTCCTCTGCCGTAGGGCCTTCCGGCTTTTCTTCATAATGCAGCAGTTCAAATGGAGGCAGCTCATACTCGCGGAATTCCTCCGTGGGCGGAGTGGACAATTTGGAAAAAGGCTGTTCTTTGGGCGCGGGCTTCATTTCCGCCGGTTCCGCAACGGTAATCCTGGGGCGCGGAGCCAGGGGAAGGCGGCCCTGGGTTCGCGGGGCGCTGGGAGGCGGAACAGAATCCTCCGGCTTGGACGGAGCAACCGCCGCTGCTTCATGATACAAACTTTCCAGATCGTCCCCGGTGCGCTGCAGACGGGGAACGGAAGCCCGGCCCTTTCTAACCGGTCTGGGAGCGGACAAAGCGGCATCTTCCATGCTGGCCCTCACGCGGGCAGCTTCCCTGGCAAGCAGAGCGGTCTGTCGCGCCAGTCTTTTTTCCTTCCTGTTCATACGCCAGGCACGCCATTCCCGCAGCATGGCCCGGCAAAACGGCCGGGGACGCATCCCGGCGGCATAAACCAAGGCCAGCAAATAGCCCAGCCCGGAAAACGCCAGCACAGCGGATCTGCCGGCCAACGGAAAAAACAAACCAGTTCCCAGCAAATGACCCACCAGCCCCCCGGCCCCCTGGACCTGGTGGCGAGCCACCCACTCATTTCCCGGCACATGCCCGGCTGCCAGAAACAGGCATCCGAACAACAGCAGGAACAAACCGCCGTAAACCACGCTGCGGGGCAGTCTTCCATAGTGGAGCAGACGGTAAAGCCCCCACCACTCCAACAGAACAACCAGCATCCAAGCCATGCCTCCCAGCGTCCAATAAAAAATCCCCGCACCATACAATCCTACCGTTCCCAGCACATTGGAGGTACCCGGAATTACCTGCCCGGAACCATTTAAATAACTCCAGCCTATTTCCCGCACATCAAATGTCAGCATAGCAGCCAGAAGAGCCGCCCCCCCCAACAAAGACACGACGCCCCATACCATTCCAATCCAAACAGGGGAACGCCCCTCTTCATGCTCAAATGCATGATGCTCCTGCATATCCAATGCCATACCTGTTCCTATCCTAGCAACTCTCCGCCCCAAACTCAAGGCCAAACCGGAAAGAAGAGGAATTGCTCGAATCAACTTCCCGCAAGCCTGAAAGCGCCAACTTCCGGCTCGGAAATACGGTCTTTATGTACTTTTTCCTCCCTAGGAGAGCATCTCTGAAAAAAGCCCTTTCCCTACCTGAGAAAATACTGGTCCCGCATCTCCAAATCAATAAAACCGAAGCAATTTCAATACTTATTTTTCATATCTATTTGATTATTTATTATTAGCATAAATTTTTATTACAAAAAAATGTATCGTTCGACATTTTTTATGCTTCATGAAACATCCGGCGGATTTCAAATTCGGTGTCAATAGTAATCCCTTAAAAAAAACTGTTTATTATTATTTATGGATATAACGATAAGAGGAGAATTTTGTAGAAATTATGTGTTTAATCTTATTAAGTTGTTAACAATTAGTTAATTATATTAAACTACAATATTCCTATTTTTTTAATAGGATTTGAAATCCGCTAATTAGAAACCTCTTCCCATGATACAGCAATTACAATCTGTTAAACAGATACGGCCCTTATGTGCAGGAGCGTCAGTCAATCTCTCCCCAGCCTACCTGTCGGAACCAATCTTGACAGCCTCCCCTTATTATTGCTGATCATTTCCCTGCTTTTTCATCTGAGGGGAAATATACCTGCCTTTTTCAAATACTTTCTTATTTCAAACAAAAAAAATCAAAATCATCAAATTTAAAATGATGACTGAACATAGAGCGGCCTTTTTCTTTCAAACTTCCGGAAGATTGAAAGCATGGAAGGCATCACGCCATTCCCGTGGTGCTTCCGGGGCAAGGAAGAAAATCCTTTGAGCCGGAATGGCCTCTTTCCCTGTTTTTAGCATCATCTTTCCTCCTAAAAGCAACGTTTCCTCCTTCCTCACCAAATGAATACAAACAACCTCATCAATAAAGCCATTCTGTGCTCCCTGGCCATGGCCGGAGCCGCTCTCCTGCCTTCCTGCGTCAGCCCCAAGGAAGTCCTCTATATCCAGGATGTTTCCGGAAACTCCAGAGAAACCATCAAGGCAAACTACCAGACAACCATCCAGAAGGATGACCAGCTCTATATCGCGGTCAGCAGCAAGCAGCCGGAGCTCACCGCCCCCTTTGCCATGTCTGAAATCGGTTCCGCCAGCGGCACCTCCAGCAACAAACCCAAAGGATATCTGGTGGATGCCCAGGGCTGCATCGTCCTGCCCGTCATCGGCAAAATGAAGGCTGCGGGCAAAACCTGCTCCCAGCTGGCCTCCGACATTGCCGCGACTCTCAAGAGCAATGACTACATCCGGGATGCCTCCGTCAATGTTCAGATCATGAACTTCAAATTTTCCGTTCTGGGCGAAGTCAATGCTCCCGGAACCTACACTATTGAAGGCCAGCGCGTAACCATTCTTGAGGCCATCAGCCGGGCCGGAGACCTTAATATTGACGGCAACCGGGACGTCACGTTAATCAGGGAAACCAACGGAACCCGTCAAATCGCCAGCATCGACCTGCGCAGCAAGGATTTGTTCACTTCTCCTTATTATTACATCCAGCAAAACGACATCATTTACGTGACACCCTCAGACCGCAAGGTCAACACGCGCAGCGACGCTGCTCAATGGTACGGCTGGGGTCTCTCCGGGCTTGGTGTCACTCTGGCCGTGATCGCCCTGTGCCTGTAACGGACATTCCGCCTCTTTCTCGTCCGGCTTAATCATACCTGTGAACGGAAATATAGGGACGGTCCGATTGCATCGGACCGCTTCCCCAGGGGTTCAGTATTTCCACACAACATTCCACCCTCTTTCCTCCATGACAAATAATACCGCTCCCACTCCGCCTGTTACGGAAAACACAGAAGAAACAGCTCTTTCCCTGGACACGGTGCTGACGATCCTGCGCCGTTACTGGTTCATCATCATTCTGGCAGCTCTCGCCGGAGGCACGGCGGCCTATTACCTGGCCGGCAAACAGAATTATATTTACCAAAAAACGGCCAGCGTCCTGATGCGCGATGCCAAAACAGGCAGCGACGCCTCTTCCGAACGCATCATGGCGGAATTGAACATAGACCCCAACGCCGCTAATCTGGCCAATGAAAGCCTCGTTCTCAAATCCACCGCATTAATGAACAAAGTGGTGGAAGACCTCAGCCTCAACACATCCTATTGGCAAAAAAAAGACTTCAGGGAGCTTGATCTTTACCATGCCACCCCCTTATTGGTGCACTTTGAACAGATCGACAAACAACGAGCCTGCACCCTGAACATCACGCCGCTGGATGAAAAACGCTTCATGCTTGGCCATCCCAATGATCAGGGGGAACTCATCCTGCTGGAAGGTTTTTACGGAAAACCGCTTACGCTTCCCTTTGCCACCATTTCCGTCCATCCCACCTCCCTGATGACCGACGCATGGAACGGAAAAACCGTCATCGTAAGACACTCTCCCGTTCTTGAAACCGCCAACGCCCTGCTCCGTGGCCTGACAATTACCCGTCCAGACTCCAAGGAATCCAGCCTTCTGGAGATGACTCTGACATCCAGCAATCCCCAGAAAGCCGAAGACACGCTCAACCACCTTATCCAGGTTTACAACCAAATTTCCAAGGACGAACGGAACAAGGCGTCCCTTAAAACGAAAATCTTCATTAGGGATCGACTAAAAGAACTTGGAGCCTCCCTGAGCGACGTGGACAAAAAACTTACCGAATTTAAAACGAAGAGTGACATCGTCAAAGATGCGGACACAACCATGAGCGCGGACTTCAGCACCTCCCAGGCGCTGGAAAAGGAAATCTTTGATCTTGAAACCCAAATCAAACTGGCGTCCACCCTTGCTGACAATCTCAAGGAAAGCGAACGCAAACATGGGCTGATCTCCGTAGAAACCGGTCTTCCCGATTCCGGCATCGCCCGGCAGATAGAACATTACAATGAGGCTTATCTGGAATATCAGAAAATCGCCGGAAGCGCCGGCTCCCAAAACCCGATTGCCGTGAGCTTGAGGGACAGGATGAATTCCACCAGAGCGGCGGCTAACAAAGCTCTCTCCAACTACCGCAGCAATCTGGATCTCAAACTTAACCAGCTTATTAACAAAAGGAATTCCCTGACTGAACGCCTGACGGAAACTGCCATCAAGGAACAGGAAATCATTCCGCTTATCCGTGAACACAAGGTTAAGGAAGAACTGTACCTGATGCTGTTGAGCAAGGAACAGGAAAACGCCCTGGCCATGGCGGTAACGGAATCCAATGCCCGGGTACTGGAAACCGCCCATGGCTCCAACCTCCCTATCTCTCCTAAAACCATTAAATACGTCGCCGGAGGAACGGCAGGCGGAGCCCTGCTCAGTATCCTGGCCTTCATGGGAGCGGCCATGTTGAACAATAAGGTCAACAACAAGCATGACCTCCCCGCTGCAAACAGGCAGCCGGTCATTGCCGAACTGCCTCAAATGAGCAAAAAAGAAAGCAAAAACACCAAGCTTTTCATTCAGGACGAACATTCCGTCATCGCGGAATGCTTCCACATTCTGCGCAATAACGTAGATTCCATGCTCCCCAGGCCGGAACAGGGAGGACACGTCATTCTGGTCACCTCCACCCTCCCCGGAGAAGGGAAAACCTTCACCTCCGCCAATCTGGCCGCCGCTTTCGCCTATGCCGGCAAAAAAGTACTGCTTATTGACGGGGATTTCCGCAAATCCTCCCTGACCCGGCGTCTCGGCGGTTCCGGACGCAAAGGACTCACTTCCATCCTGCTCCAACAGACCACCGACACCACCGGCATCATTCGCCCCCTGGGAGAAAACTCCCGCGGCATGGATATCCTTTACACCGGCCCCATGGTGCCCAATCCGGTCACCCTGCTCAGCCATCCCCTGTTGGGCCATATCCTCGGCATCCTGAAAAAACAGTATGATGCCGTCATCATCGACGCTCCGCCCTACGGCATTCTGGCAGACACCGCCATTCTGGCATCCCTGAGCGATATTACCCTGTACGCCGTGCGCAGCGGAAAAATCGACAAACGGTATCTGCTCCAAATCCAGCAACTGGCCGATCAGGGAAAACTGCCCAATATGGCGTACATCATCAACGGCGTCAACTTCAAGTCCGCCAGCTACAGCTACTATGGCTATGGCTACGGCTACCAGTATGGCTACGGGACCAAAGAACCGCAGCAAACCAGCAGGAAACAAGATAAATAAGGCGCAGGCCATACATAAGCCCAGGCTTTCTTCCCTGCTTTTTACTCTTTTCGGCAGCAATCATGTTCGGCAACCTGTTCACCCCCCGGTATGCGACATCCAGCCTTTTTCCGGACGGCATGGACATGCACACCCATATTCTATGGGGGGTGGACGACGGAGCCGCCTGCCTTGAAGAAAGCCTGGGCATCATTCGCCGACTCAAGGCCATGGGACTCAAAGGAGCTTACTGCACCCCCCATATCATGGCGCGCTACCCGGATAATACGCCCGATTTCCTGCGCCGCCGTTTCGACCAGCTGCTTGCCGACACCAGGGAAGAACAATTCCAGCTTCGGCTCGCGGCGGAATACATGCTGGACAACCAGTTCCATGAGCAGCTGCGCCGATACACTCCCCTGACCTACGACGGAATCCACCTGCTGGTGGAACTGCCCCAGTACTACCTTCCCGGCGCCTGGAAGGACATGATCAGCTCCGTTCGGGACATGGGATACGTCCCTGTCCTGGCGCACCCTGAACGCTATGGCCGCCTCCTGCAACAGGAAGATTTCCTCCAACTGGCCCGGCAGGAAGGCGTCAAATATCAGGGCAATGTCGGCTCCCTGAAAGGATTTTACGGCAAATCCGCCGCAGCCCTGGCACAAACGTTCCACACCCGTCAACTTTACGAATGGTGGGGGACAGACAGCCACAACATCGCCATGGCCAAACGCATGCCTCTGAAAAACTAACTCCGCCTACCCTATCAACAACCTCTCGTACTACACCCATGTCAGCCCCTATAACTAATATCCCCTTCAGCAACCCGCTGTATCGTAATCATAATTTTTACAGACGCTACGGAAAACGCGCCCTGGATTTCACGGGTGCACTCTTCGGCCTTATATGCCTGTTTCCGGTATTAGCCATTCTGGCTATTCTGCTGGCCATCGTCCAGCGGACATCTCCCTTCTTCCTGCAAAAGCGCATCGGGCACGGCCTCAAACCCTTTCATATCATCAAATTCAAAACCATGAAAGACACCAGGGACAAGGAAGGGAACCTGCTCCCGGACGAAGAACGCACAACAGTCCTGGGCTCCCTGCTGCGCAGCACCTCCCTGGACGAACTGCCTGAACTCATCAACGTTCTGCTGGGGGACATGAGCTTTATCGGCCCACGCCCCTGGATTCCCGATCAAATGGCCATTTTTACCCCTTCCACCCGGAAAAAAAGAATGTCCCTGCGCCCGGGCATCACGGGGCTGGCCCAGATTCGCGGGCGCAACAACCTCACCTTCCGCCAGCGGGTATGTTATGACCTGAGCTACCAACGCCACCTGACCTTTCGGTACGACCTGAATATCCTTTTTTACACCTTCCTCAAGGTTGTCGAGAGAGAAGGCATTCAACAGCGACCGGATGCCCTGAGCACACCGGCCCGTGTACTGAAGCCCAGGGATTTGATGACCTACGGATTAAAAGAAAATACGCAACTCATCTTAAGAAGTATCCGAAAAGAACCCGTCCCATCCTTGAGCGTACCCGACCATCCCTTGACCCCCAAAGACCTGCCGACCAAAGGCCTTAGGGCAAATACCCAGCTTATCATGAGGAGCCGTCAGAAAAGCGTCCAATAAAAATCCTCCACTCCCCCCGCCAAAAATGAAAATTTCAGTCATTACGGTTTGTTATAACAGCATTGCAACGCTGCAAGACACGCTGGAAAGCATTCTGCGGCAAACCTACCCGGACGTGGAAAGCATTGTGGTGGACGGGGCCAGCAAGGATGGAACCGTGGAATTGATTGAAAAATACAGTCATCAATTTTCCGGCCGCATGAAATGGCTATCCGAGCCGGACAAGGGAATTTATGATGCCATGAACAAGGGGATAGGCATGGCCACGGGAGATGTCATCGGCTTTCTGAATGCGGATGACTATTACCAGGACGGAAACGTGCTGGAAGCCATCGCCGAAGCGTTTGCCCGGCATGGGACGGACGCTGTGCACGGCAATCTGCACTACATCAACGGAGCAAGGGAAATCGTACGCACATGGCGCGGAACGGAGTACACTCCCGGTTCCTTCCAGCGCGGCTGGAACCCGGCGCACCCCACGTTCTATTGTAAAAAGGACTGCTTTACCCGTTACGGCGGCTTTGATCCTGCTATAGGCAGCGCGGCGGACTTTGAGCTGATGATGCGCTTTATAGAAAAAAACAGCATTTCCACCGCCTATATCGACCGCGACATGGTATTCATGCGCACCGGAGGCTCCAGTACGGCGGGCTTGAGAGCCATTCTGAGGAATACGCGCCAGAACAAGCAGGCATTCAAAAAAAACGGCATCCCTTACCCGTGGCATTACGGAGTAACCCGGCTGCTGGCCAAGGCTGGCAGTATGCGCAATCCCATCCTTTATCTGTTCAAAACCCGTTAAATTTTCTGTTCCCATTCCTTTCCGTCACGCCGTCATGAACCTGATTTTCTATTTTGACCAACCCATCCTGCCCCATGCGGGAGGAACGGAACGGGCGGCATATCTTCTGGCGCAAGCCCTGTCGCGGCACGGCCACCGTATTTCCTTTCTGTCTCTCCAACAGGCGGATGTTCCTCCCGGCGGACTGCCTTATTTCACCCTTCCGCGGCAGGACACGCTCTTCTGCAGGGAAAACAGGGAATATGTGGAAAATCTATGCTCCGCACAAAAGACGGACGGCATCATCAACTGCGGGGCCAATCAGGATGACTCCTTTTTCTTCAGCCATGAACACCTTGACATCCGGGCTTCCATCATTTCCTGGATTTCCTTTGACGTCCGCACAGGGCTGGATTATTTCTCCTGCCTGCTCCGGAAGGATTTCTCCACCTGGGGCAATACCATGAAAACGCTGTTGCGCCATGCGCTGCTACCCTGTAAAAAACACGCGGCCGTCAGCAACAAGAGGAGGAAATACAGGGATATGTTCCGCGGGTCGGACAAGGTGGTCTTTCTCTCCCCCCGGTATACGGAAGACGCCCTCCAGCTGGCGGGCCCCCCGGAAAGGGCCCGGCTGTACGCCATTCCCAACCTGCTGACTTATGATCCCGTCCAGCCTGACCTTTCCGGGAAGGAAAACGCCGTTCTTTATGTGGGACGGATGGCGGACTCTCCCAAAAAGGTGGATCGCCTGCTGAATGTCTGGAAGAAAGTGCAGCCGCTTCATCCGGACTGGCATCTGTACCTGGTGGGGGACGGCCCGGAACGCGGCAATCTGGAGCGGATGGCGGCGCGCCTGAAACTGGAAAACGTCCATTTTGAGGGAGTTCAGGAACCCGCGCCCTATTACCGCAAGGCCAGAATACTCTGCCTCACCTCCACCCACGAAGGCATGCCCATGGTAATTAACGAAGCTCTCTCCTACGGCTGTTTTCCTGTAGTTTTCAACAGTTTCCACGCTGCTGAAGACATGCTGCCGAACCGGGAGACGGGACGTCTCATCCCGCCCTTCAGCTTGCGCCTCTTCGCGCGGGAACTGGATGAACTGATGAGCGGCCCCTACATCCCGCCCTGCACCAAAGTATTAACGAACTATCACCCGGAAAAGGTCATTCCCCTGTGGATGGAATGCCTGCAGGACCAGCCATGAGCAACATCGTCATCTATCTTCCCAATGAATCCCTGGGCAAACAGGGAGGCATGGAACGGGCCACTCATCAGCTGGCCGCCATGCTTGCCGGTGAAGGCCACCGGGTAACGCTCCTCTGCAGAAACAAAAACAGGCTGGGGGAAGAATACGTGCCTCCGACGGATCTCGTGTTCATTCCCGCAGCCCTCAGCCGGAAGGAAGAACAGAATTTCCTGCTTAACCTTATCCGGGAAAGAGAAATTGAGAGCATCATTGACCAGACGGAAGGCGGGATTGTGGGGCGGTGGGGAATCTTCCGGCATCGCGGGCACATGAACGGGGTTTCCGTCAAACTCATTGCCGTACAGCACAGTTCCCAATATACCTATCTGAAACATTACCGGACCGTCAACCGGAGGCCCTCCGGACGCGGCCTCATCGGCAAGGCATGTTCATTTTTCTATCATACGCTTATACTGGCATTAAAAAAATACAGGGCAATTTTGCTTCAGCGCAGCCTGTTCCGGGAACTGGCTTCAGACTATGACCGGATAGTGACGCTTTCGAAAGGGGGCATTGAAGAATTCAAAAAACTGTGCCCCTCCGTCCCCGGGAACAAGCTCGTCTGCATTCCCAATATCGTGGAACCGGCCGTTCTCTCCAAGGAAGAGAGAAAAGAACCGCGCTGCCTGTTTGTCGGCAGGCTGGACAACCCCTCAAAAGGAGTGGACAGGCTTCTGCGCATATGGGAAAAAGTGGAAAAAACATGTCCGGAATGGCATCTGGACATTGTGGGCGACGGACCGGATGCAGATATGCTTAAGGATTCCGCCCAAAAACTGGGGCTTTCCCGAATTGCCTTTCACGGCTTCCAGAATCCGGAGCCTTACTATTCCAGAGCCTCCGTATTCTGCATGACTTCCACGTTTGAAGGGTTCGGCCTTGTTCTTGTAGAGGCCATGCAGCACGGGTGCGTTCCTGTTGCCTTTGACAGCTACCCTGCCGTCCGGGATATTATCTCCCACGGGGAAAACGGCATCCTCGTTCCCCCCTTTCAGGAAGAAATTTACTCGAACGCCCTCACATCCCTTATCAACAATCCCGGCGAACTGGAAAAATTCAGCCGGCACAGCCTCGTCACATCCAGAAACTTCAGCTCCTCAAACCTGGCGGCCAGGTGGGCCGCCATTCTGTAAAATCAAAAAAACTTCATCAAACCATTTGTAAAAATGAAAATTTGTTTTGTCGCATGGTCTGATTTCGGAATAGGAGGCGTCCCAAGAGTTCTGACCTGCCTGATGGATGCCTTGTCACGCAAACATGACGTAAGCCTCTACTCCCTGAAAAACCTTCCGCCGTCAGGCATCCAAGGAATCAACCGGGAACAAATTCATATTTACTGCAGGGAAATGAATTTATATGAGAAAATTCGCCGCTCCGCGGCGGACATTCTCGTCTGCAAAACCCCTCTGTTCAGCTCCGCCCTTGGCTGCCGGCTATACGCGGCCGCGCGCTACACGTCAGGCTTCAAAAAGGCGCTGACGAACCATCTCAATAAACATCAATATGATGTGGTCATTTTCGGTTCCGGCTTTGAAGACTCCCTGCTTCTCGCCCTCACCAAAAACAAGCTCCTGCCCAGCATGAGAATACTGACGTGGTCCCATGCTTCCTATGACAACTATTTCACCAACATGGGTTCCTTCTTCTCCCGGTACATGAAGGAAGCCATCAAGGCATATTACCATCGTTTCGATGAAATCATCGTCCTGTCTGACGGGGACGAAAAAGAATTCAGAGAAAAACACCATCTCCCCGCCCGTCGAATCTACAACCCCAACACGATGAACCCGGCCAGAAAATCGACCCTTACCAGCAAAACGTTCGTTTACGTCGGGGCTCTCTCCCACCAGAAAGGGACTGATCTGGCCGTCCGCGCGTTCCACAAATTCATTGAAACGGATCAGGAATGGAATCTCCACATCTATGGGGAAGGCCCGCTGAAAGGATGGATTGAAGAATATGTATCCTCCAACGGTTTGCACCACAGAATCATTCTGCACGGGCCCTGCGGAAATATGGAGGAAGAATTTCCCCGCCATTCCATCCTGCTCTTTCCCTCCCGCTGCGAAGGCTTCGGACTCGTCCAGGTGGAAGCCATGTGCTGCGGGCTGCCTATTCTGGCGGCGGATATACCGATCTGTCGGGAAATAGTGGAAAAACATCACGCCGGCATCCTTTTTGAGTCGGACAATCCGGAAGACCTGTGCCGGGCCATGCGTGAAATGACGGCCTCAGACCTCTCATCCTATGCGGCAAACGGCCTGGCCGCGGCGCCTCTGTTCAATCTGGAGCAGACTGTCTCTGAATGGGAAAACATGTTCAACGCAGTAAAATCATGAAACATTTAACATTACTGGAACCTATCAGGAAAGAAGGCAATTACCAATTCTTCATGCAATGGTTCGCGGACGCATGGGCAGCCAGCGGGGGAAAAACGGTCAGGGGAATTCGCGCCCCATGGAATTTGCGTCTGCTGATCGCCAAATCCCGACTCTCAAGGAATTTCCCCCTGTTCACCAGCTCACGCAAGGCGTTGCTGGTTCCGGGGGCCGGATACCCGGACTCATTCGCGTGGCCGTTCGGCTATACCAATGAAATCGTGCCCATGCTGTGGGACGTCTGGCCCCGGTACTGGCCGCGTCTCATCTCTTCCCTGAAACGCCACCATGTGCAAACATTGTTGTGCACGTCATCCCAGGTTTGCGAATACGTGGCTGAAAAACTTCCGCATATTCACACGGTTCACGTTCCGGAAGGCATAGACCCCACCGGCTATAGGGACGGAGGAGCCCTGGAGGGGCGCCGGACGGACATTCTCCAGATCGGGCGCCTGATGCAGCCTGTACACGAGGCCATCCTTCAAATGCGGCAGGAGGCGCCACACCTCAGCTATCTTTACCCGGAAGAACCGGGCCGCCTTGTCTTTCCGGATTTTCCTTCGCTGTGCGAAGGGCTGGCTTCCACAAAAATCGTCATCTGCTATCCTCGCTGCCGAACCCACCCGGAAATGGCGGGCGATGTGGAAACGCTGACGCAGCGCTACTGGGAATGCATGCTCTCCGGAACGCTCATCGTCGGCCAAGCCCCCAAAGAACTGGTTGATCTGCTGGGGTACAATCCCGTCATTGAACTCCAGACAGACGGGGACATCGGCAACCGGCTCTCCCAGATTCTGGACAACATCGCCACCTATCAGGAACTGGCGGACAAAAACCTGGCCGCCGCCCGGGAAAACGCATCATGGGAGACAAGAATGACCCGTCTCCTTCCACAATTGCGCCAACTGGGATATATGCAGTAACAATCTTTTTCAGTTTCACTCAAAACCAGCGAATCCGGACATGGCCGCACTCTGCAAATACTGGGCTTTCGCCTTCATTCTCTGCCAGCTTGGCCAGCAGCACATGCTCTTAAACGGCATTGGCTCCATGGGGTCTTTTCTTCTTCTGGGGCTGGGAGCTCTGTTGCTGCTGATCAACTCCGGACGCGTATTTGACCGGAAGACGGTCTCATCATCTCCTTTCATTTATTCCTTCGTCTTCATTTTCATCCTGTATCAATTCACATTCGGTATTTTTGACCTTAATGAGAAAACGGGAATTTATCTGATTGCCAAGGTCGTCTGCTGCCTGATGATTGCGCTTTCCGTCCAGAAGGACCTGTCATTCTATTTACAGCGCCTCATGCCGATTCTGTCGGTAGTCACCAGCCTGCTCATCCTTCTCGGTTTTGTTCACAACGACGTTATTTTTGAGGGCCGCCACACCCTGGGATTCTGCAACGCGAATGGGCTGGGAGCCATCTCCTCATTATGCGCAGGAGCCATGATTCTGGATTCTTCCGACCGCTCAAAGAAAAAAATCGCCATCATCCTTCTATGCGTCCTGGCCACCTTCCTCTCCGGAAGCCGGGCTTCCATAGGCATCCTCTGTTTGACCTTCGTCATCAAATACGGTCTGAACGCCAAATTTCTGGCAGTACTCCTGGCCGGAGTGCTCGCCTGGCAAATCATCCTGCCCATGGCGGGAATCTCTTCCACCGGCCTGAACCGGTTCACGGAATCCGTGGAAAATATGGATTTCTCATCCTCCCGGGAAGGCGAACGGAAAGCGACTCTCATCATGATCGCCGAATCCCCCATCCTGGGAAACGGCTTTGACGTGGAACAGAGCGAAAAAGCCAAGGCGGTAAGCGGCCTGGGGTCCCACAACGGCTATCTTGACATCATGAAAATGATAGGCATTCCCTACTCTGTTTTCCTGTTTGCGTTCATGGCGTATTATACCTGCTCCGTCTGGCGGAAATTCCACAAATCCGCCTGCGATTATGACAGGATACACCTGTTCGTCATCATCTCCGTTCTAATCGCCGCCAACTTCGAATCATATCTATGGGGAATCAACCAGGTGGTCACCACCCTGTTGTTCACCTCCTTCGCCGTATTGCAAAAACGCATGACAGACCTTAAACATGGAATCTGAAAAAACATATTTCTACCCTGTCCTCTCGGATTATGACTTCGGCTGGTTCCGTTTATCAGGACCGGGGCTTGCCAACTGCATGTTTGTGGCGGCTCGCGCCTACATACTCAGCAGACGGGAAAACGCAGGCTACATTTCCCCCACCTGGACCAAACTCAGCCCGGGGACATTCCTTCGCCGGGAGAAAGATAAAAGAGTTTATTTCAAAATTTTCAATGAGCTGGGAATCAAAGGATTAAAAAAAGTCCAACTGCTGCTTGCGGAAAAATTGCGCCCCGGTTCCGGGAAGGTGAAGCAAATCCGCGGCATGGGGGAATACTTTGACGACCTCAATGAACACATGGATCTGGTGCATGAATTCATAGAAAAAATCACCAGGAAGGAAATCATTGAAAACGTGCGTCCGGAAGCCCTGAAGGACTGCATCGCCATTCACGTGCGGCTGGGAGACTATTCTCCGGAGATGCGGGTGGATATCCTCTGGTACGTGAATCTCGTCAGGGAAATCCTGTCCATCAAGCCGTCCCAGCAATTCCTCATCTTTTCCGACGGCTCGGACGAAGAGCTTCGGGAACTGCTGGCCCTCCCCAACGTCAGGCGCGCGTTTTACGGCAACGCCTACGCGGATATGTACGCCATCAGCAGGTGCAAATGGGTCATTGCTTCGGATTCCACATTCTCCGCCTGGGGAGCGTTCATAGGGGAACGCCCCATCCTGTTCAACAAAAGGCATTTCAAGCGGGTATACCGGAACAGCGTTCCGGAAGCCGTTCTGGGGGACAGCACCCGCATTCCGGATGAATTCAAGGCGCTGCTTTAACTATGAACAAGCAATATGACTTCATCTACCTGACCAATACGCCTTCCTTTTACAAAGTAAGGCTTTGTGAGGAACTGGCGAAAAAACACTCCGTTCTCCTGGTTCTTTACGGCTATGGGGCGGAAGCGGTCAATACCCAGCTCTCCGGCAATGAGGGAGGCTTTGACTACTTCTTTCTGCATGAGGGAGATGCGGGAAAAAGAAACAAGGCTCTTGTCCTGCTCAGGCTCCTGAAGCTGATGGCCCGGGTTCGGGCCCGCAGAGTGCTGTTCTCCGGCTGGATGGCGCCGGAATACAACATATACAGCTTTTTTTCCCCCAGGCGCCGCAATGCCGTCATTTGCGAATCGTCAGCCATTGATTCCGGCATGAGCGGCTGGAAAAGCCTGCTTAAAAAAGCCGTCATACGCCGCATGAGCGCGGCGCTGCCTTCCGGTTCCCCCCACCGCGCCCTGTTTGAGCATATTCGTTATCCGGGAGACATCCATGTCACGGGCAGCGTAGGCATCTTTAACATGGAAGGCCGCCGTGCCCTCCGCCATTCCCCGTCCGCTCCCCTGAACTACATTTACGTCGGGCGTCTCGCGCCGGAAAAGAATCTGGAACTGCTCATCAGGGAATTCAACTCCAATGGGCGGCCTCTGTCCATCGTGGGGGACGGCCCTCAAAAAGAACTTCTCAAAAACATGGCCAAGGATAATATCCGCTTTCTGGGCCACGTTCCCAACGACAGACTCCCGGAAATATACGGACGGCATGACGTGTTCATCCTCCCCTCCCGCTATGAGCCGTGGGGGCTGGTCGTGGAAGAGGCCCTCTTCCGGGGGCTGCCCGTCATCGCCAGCGACAAGGTGGGCAGCGCGGCCGACATGGTTGCCGCTCTGGAAACGGGCGCCGTCTTTTCCCTGTCCGCGCCGGACGGCCTGAGCAACGCCATTCATGAAGTTGAAAAGAATTATGAAACCATGGCGCGCCGCGTCGCGGACATCAACTGGAACAGCCGCGTGGAAACGCAGCTCAAGGCATACACCTCCCTTTTAGATTAATGGCTCCCATATTACAAACCATCGCGTCCCTTGACTCCCGTTCGGGCGGCACCAGCACCTGCACTTATGACCTGGTCAAAGCCCTGAACGCTTCCGGCATGCCCACGGACATCCTCACCCTCCAGCCCGGCTCCCCACAAGAACGGATGGTGGGAGAAGACAGCTTTATCCATGCCTGCCCGTTTGACGCCCGCACCCCTCTCGCCGTCTCCCGGAACATACGCCGCTTTCTGGCCGGCTCCCGGTACCGCCTCTACCACACCAACGGCCTGTGGCTGGACGTCAACCACGCCACATGCGCGCACGCGCGCAAAACGGATGCCCCCTGCGTCGTTTCCCTGCACGGCATGCTGTACCCCCAGGCGCTGGAGCGCGGCGGCTGGAAAAAGAAACTCATGCTCGCCCTGGGACACCGGAAAGACATCTCCGGAGCCGCCTGCGTCCACGTCACCTGCGAAAAGGAAATGGAATACTACAGGGACATGGGCTTTTCCAACCCCGTGGCCGTCATCCCCAATCCGGTGCGGATCCCGGAATATCTTGCGGATATCAGGCGCCCCGGGCACGAGGGCTTCCGGGCCGGATTCCTGGGCAGACTCCATCCCATCAAAAATCTGGAGGCCCTGATCACGGCCTGGGGTCAGCTGCGCCTCCCGAACGCGGAGCTTCTGCTCATCGGTGACGGAGACCCGGAATACAAGGCCCGGCTGGAAGAACTGGTCCGGGAGGAAAACATTTCCAATATCTCCTTCACGGGCTTTGTTTCCGGAAGGCGGAAATATGAAATGCTCTCTTCCCTGGACGTCCTGTGCGCCCCCAGCCACCAGGAAAACTTTGGAATGAGCATTGCGGAGGCCCTGCTGGCGGGAACGCCCGTCATCGCCAGCCGGGGAACGCCGTGGGAAGCGCTGAACACCCGCCGGTGCGGCTGGTGGTGCGGCAACGATTCCTCTTCCCTGGCCGCAGCCCTGGAAAACGCCTTCAACCTCTCCCCGCAGGAAAGGCTCGCCATGGGAGACCGCGGACGCTCCCTCGTCATGGAAACCTGCGCCGCCCCCCACGCGGCCGACCGCATGAAACGCCTGTACCGGTATCTGCTGGGGCAGGAAGCCAAACCGGAATTTGTCTATCTCCCATGAACATCCTCTTTTTGCTCGGAAAATTCCCTTCCATAGGCGGCGTGGAAACCGTCACCGCCATTTTGGCGAATGAATTCTCCGCCCGGGGCCATGCGGTTCATGTGGTTTCCTTTGAACAGGTAACGGAAAAGCCCTCCCCAGCGCTGGACGAACGGGTCACGCTGCACCGGCTGAGCTACCCCGTTTCCAGCCGGTCCAACCGGAATGCCCTGCGGGACATCCTGGCCACCTGCCGCATTGACGTCATCATCAACCAGTGGTGCCTGCCCTTCCACGTCACCAGGCTGTGCCGGAAAGCCATGAGGGGCCTGCCCTGCCGCCTGCTGGCCGTCCACCATAACGCCCCGGACTGCAACGCACGGCTGGAAGGCCTCAGGATGCGCATGGCCCGGACGGGAAACCCGGTGAACAGGGCGTCCCTGCGCCTTCTGCTGAAAGGCTGCGCCATGGCTACCGGGGCCAGCCTGCGTTACGTTTACGCCCACAGCGACCGTTACATCCTCCTTTCAGACAGTTTCCACCAGGCCTTCCGGAACATCACCGGACTGAAAGACACCGGAAAACTTCTGACGATTCCCAACCCCATTACCGTGGAAAACCCGGAATTCCGCTATGAACCGGGCCTCAAGAAAAAGGAGGTTCTTTTTGTCGGACGGCTGGAACCCAACCAGAAACGGGTCTCCCGCGTGCTGGAAACGTGGGCGCTGCTGGAACCCTGCTTCCCGGACTGGACTCTCCGCCTGGTGGGTGACGGGCCGGAAAAACGCTCCCTTCAGGAATTCTGCGAGGAACACCGCCTGAAGCACGTCTCCTTTGAAGGCTTCCAAAATCCTGCCCCGTATTACGAACAGGCCTCCCTGCTCTTTTTAACCTCGGAATATGAAGGACTTCCTCTCGCTATGGTGGAAGCTATGTCCTTCGGCGTCTCCCCCATTGTTTACGGAAGCTTCTCCGCCGCCTATGACCTGGTGGACCACGGAAAAGACGGCTGCATCCTGCCCGCGGCCGGCGGTTTCCAGGCGCATCGGATGGCGGAAATGGCCGCAGGGCTGATGCGGGAACCGGCCGCCCTGCGCGCCATGGCGAGGAACGCCATAGCCAAAAGCCGGAAATTCACGCGGGAACATATCATTCCCCAGTGGGAAAAAGCTTTCCTCCCAGACGCCTCCTGAACACGCCTTCCCCCTTTCTCTCTACATGGAACAGACCCGGAAACAAACGGACATCGCATTAACCATCAGCGGGAGGTTTGCCGCATCCTGCACCGTGGCCTATATGGCGCTCCCCACCCTCCTTTTCCTGCTGGGATGGGTCAGGCCCCTGTTTTCCATTCCGGCCGCTGCGGCCGTAGCCGCGGCCTCCGTCCTGCTGAGCGCAACAATCCCGGCCCCCACGCTTCACCTGACCAGACGGCAGCTGGCCATTTACCTCTGTGCCCTCGCCCTTTCCCTCCTGTGGCTTCTGGCGGGCGGAATGACGGGAATCACTTCCCAGCACGCGGACTTTGTGGTCCGCAACCCCATTTATGAAACCCTCATCCGTTGCGACTGGCCGCTGGTGGACGCGGGAGACAGCCACTTCATTTACTACCTCGCCTTCTGGCTGCCACCGGCTCTGGCGTGCAAATGTTTCTCCTGTTCGGACATATTCATCATTAACTATGTCCTGACCGCCTGGACGGGGTTGGGCCTGGCGCTGACCCTCACGGTCCTCTGGAGCAGATTCCGCTCGGCCACCCTGCTCTTCCTGCTCCTGCTCATCTTCCAGGGCCCGCTGGACGGCATCGTCAGGTGGGGGCTTCATTTGCTCAATTTGCAGGGGCCCCTGGCCCACGAACTCTACCTGACGGTACTGGCTTTCTTCGGAGGCGTGCCCCCCACCATGCAGCTTCATTACACCTTTCATCACACCACGCTGCTGTGGCTGTTCCTGGCCATGGCGGTCTCCTGGAACATTCCGCCCAAATACCAGCTCTTCCTGGCCGCCCTGTGCCTGCTCGCCTCTCCCATCGGCTCGCTGGGCCTTCTGGTCTTCATCGCCGTCCGCACGCTGGTCCACCGTACTCCCGTCAGGCAATACTTCTCCTCCTGGACGGTGCTGGCGGGCGCCGCGCTGGTGCTGCTGGCCGGCATCTATTTTACAAGCAGCAACGGAAACAACCGCATCCGCCTGACGTGGCAGGACTCCCCCTTTGACCTGCTCCAGTACGGCAACTGGAAATTCTGGGGCGCCATGGCCGGCTCCTGGCTGCTGACGGTCGGCGTTCCGGCGGCGCTTCTGTTCCGCCGCTTCAAAAAAGACACCCTGCTCTGGTCAGCCCTGGTCATTCTCACGCTCACCTACTTCATTTACATAGGTTCCGTGGGCGGCTACAATGAATTCTGCTACAAGGCATCCAGCGTCAGCTTTTTCTGCCTGGCTCTCCTATTCACCCGCATCTTCGTGGAACGGGTGGGAACGCCCCGGTGGCGCAAACTGTGCGTCTGTTATCTGCTCCTGGCCGCACTCCCCAGCCTCTCCGTCTTCGCCAAGGCCGCACCCACACTCGCCTTGACGAAGCCTGCGCGGCTCGCCAACATGCAGCGGGAATGGAAGGGACATCTCCACCATCCGGAACATCCCTGGAACGCGCCCCTTTGGGGAGCCGGAGAAAGCGGAGCCTTCCGGAACATCTATTTCCAGAAGGCGGGCCAATCCGCTGAAGGGCCGCTGGCCGCCTTTTCCACCGGAATAAAAACAGACGCGGAACCAGCCGCCACACCCCGGCCATAACCCCTCTTTCACCACTCACCCCCATCCCCAGCCATGGATCTTTCCCGTTACCAGGAACACTACTCCCTCAGCCACCGCCTCAAACGGTATGGCTGGTACATCGTCAACCGGACGCTCTTCCGGCTCATGGTCACCAACGCCATGAAAGTCCCCCGGAACCTGCTGCTCCGCCTGTTCGGGGCAAACATACCGCTTGCCTCCCTCGTTTACCCCAGCAGCAATATCTGGGCGCCATGGAATCTCTCCGTAGGGGAATACGCCTGCATCGGCCCTGATACAGAAATTTACAACAAGGCCCCCATCTCCATCGGAAACCACGCCGTCATTTCCCAGGGGGCCTTCCTCTGCACGGCCTCCCATGACATCTCGGATCCCGCCCACGCCCTCATCTCCGCCCCCATTACTGTGGAAGACCAGGCATGGGTGGCGGCGCAGGCCTTTGTGGGCATGGGGGTGACGGTTGGCCGGGGAGCCGTGGTAGGAGCCCGCAGCGCCGTATTCAGGGATGTGGCCCCCTGGACGGTTGTGGGCGGGAACCCGGCCCGATTCATCAAACAACGCACGCTCCGCTAAACCATGCTTGACCTCTCCGTTATCATCCTCGCCAGAAATGAGGAACTCCATATCCGCCGCTGTCTGGAAAACATTCTTCCCGTCGCTAAAGAAGTCTTTGTCATTGACTGTTTTTCCACAGACAACACCGCCGCCATCTGCCGGGAATACCCCAGGGTGCAGGTCATCCAGCATGAATGGCCCGGCCTGTACGCCCTCCAGTTCAACTGGGCTCTGGACAACTGCCCCATCACCGCAGAATGGGTGCTGAGGCTGGATGCGGACGAATGGTTCATGCCGGAAGCCCTGGAAGAACTGAAGGCAAAACTGCCCGCCCTTCCCCCGGACGTCACCGGAATCATCCACAAGCGCCGGCATATTTTCCTGGGCCGGTGGATGAAGCACGGCGTTTACCCGGTCAAGCTGCTGCGCCTGTTCCGCTACGGAGCGGCCAGATGCGAACAGCGCCATATGGACGAACACATGGAACTCAGCCGGGGCCACTCCGTTGAATTCGAATATGACTTCGTGGATGAAAACCTGAATGACCTGGGCTGGTGGGCGCATAAGCACGTGGACTATTCCTCCCGGGAAGCGGCGGATATTGAAGACATCCTCTCCTCCTCCGCGGCGGACTCCGGCATCGACGGCCAGGCAGGCAGAAAACGCGCCATGAAGGAACGCTACGCCCGCCAGCCGCTCTTCTGGCGTTCCTTCGCCTACTTCTGCTACCGTTACTTCCTGAAGCTGGGTTTTCTGGATGGCAGGGAAGGATTTTTATGGCATTTCATGCAGGGATGGTGGTACAGGACCCTCGTGGATGCCCGGCAATTCGAGAAACAGAAAAAAGGCTCCGCCAACACGGTACGCTGACCCCATTACCCCGCTTTATCTCCATGTCCCCGCTTTTTTCCATCATCATCCCCGTTTACCGTTCCGGCCCTTTCCTCAGGGACTGCCTGGACTCCATCAGGAACCAGACCCTGACGGACTGGGAATGCATCTGCATCAATGACGGCTCCCCGGACGACAGCGGAGCCATCCTGGACGAATACGCCCGGAAGGACGCCCGTTTCACCGCCATCCACCAGGACAACCGGGGCGTAAGCGCCGCGCGCAATGCGGGGCTTTCCCTGGCGAAGGGAAACTGGACCGCCTTTGTGGACGGGGACGATACCGTGGAGCCGGACATGCTGGCCTGCCTCCATGAGGAAGCTCTCCGCGCGCAGGCAGCCGCCCTCCTCTGCTACGGAATCAGCAAAGACTTCCATGCGGGTTCCCGGCTCATCCGCACGGAAACCACCCTCCCAAGCCGGAACCAGCACATCCCCGCGGGGGAAACGGGGGCTTTCCTGCGCTACCTGCTGACCAGCCTGGACATGGAATCCTCCTGCAACAAATTGTTCCGCACGGAACTCCTGAAAAAAAACGGCATCCTCTTCAACACCTCCGCCGTCGTATTTGAAGACTTCCAGTTTGTCCTGGACTACCTTTCCGTCTGCGCCCCGGACATCATCCTGCTCAAAAAAGCCTTCTACCATTACCGCGCGCAGGAAACGGAAAACGGAGCGGCCAAGCGCAGCCGCTTCAATCTCGTCCGGGACATAGACACGCTCACAACCAAATTCCTGGCCTGGACCAGCACCCTTTCCCTCCCGCAGGAAGATATTCCCATTGTCAAAGGCTACATCCTGCAAAAAATCAGCGTGATTTTCCATGCCCTCCAGCGGCAGCCCTATGCCGCGCGCAAGGAAGTATTCCGGGACTTCCTTACCAGCGGACTGGCCGCACGCAAGGCGGAGCTTCCCCTGTGCGGCCGCTACTTCCACCTTGTCTGCCGTCTGCTGGCGGCACGCAGGTACCGGCTGGCCCACCTTCTGCTGAAGGCAAGGAACATCTGACGATTGTGGAATCAATAACATGCTTCAAAATTTCATCAAAAAAAACTTATCCGTTCCCAATTTCGGTCGTTCCCGTTTTTGTTAAATAACAAATAGCCGGAATCAAAACATTTCCAGAAAGCAAAATCTCTCATTGACCACCAGGACTCGCTTATGAACCAACACGCACACCTTCCAAAAGCAGGCATTATTACAAGCCACTACTATTTCATTAAAACAAACTACGGTTCACTGCTACAAAATTTTGCCCTCCAGCGTTACTTGGAAAAAATGGGCCTATTTCCATTCCTGATCAGACAGGAAGAAATCAGCCAGCCCATTTCCTTCCGGGAGAAAATAAAGTTTTATCTTCTTCATCCTCTCCAATTGTTCCGCCGGCTTTTCCAAAAACCAGCACGGGAAGCTGAGGAAAAAGCACAGAGGATTGCCCGCTTCAACCGGGAGCACCCGCGCCCCTTTGAATCTTTCATCAGCAAACACCTTAACACCACCCCCATCACCTATGACCGCGTTACATTGCGCGAGCATCCGCCGGAAGCGGATGTTTACCTGGCGGGCAGCGACCAAATATGGACCCTTGATGATTTTGACAAACTGCTGAATTTTGCTCCTCCGGGAAAACGAATCGCCTATGCGGCCAGCGCCAATTGGGGAAAACAAAGCAAACGATGGTTTATTGAAGCCAGAAAGGAGCTGCCTTATTTTACAGGAATCTCCGTCAGGGAAACTGAAGGCAGGGAAATATGCCAAAAAGCCGGTATGGAGCAAGTGGAAGTCGTTCTCGACCCAACCCTGTTGCTGGATCCTTCAGAATACACCTCGCTAGTCACGGCACAATCCGCCTACCTTCCTCCTGACTCCATTCTCGGGTATTTCCTCAATACGGACGCCCTTACTGAAATTTACTGGAATCAGATTCTTGATTCCTTCAAGGGAAATCCTCTTCGTATCATTCCCCTGCAGGGAACGGAACTCTGCATTCCGGAAGACAGCATCATCACCCCTGATCCTTATGAATTCATCCAGGCCTTCAAGGAAGCGAAAAACATCATCACCAATTCCTTTCATGGTACGGTTTTTTCCATCATCATGCGCAAGCCGTTTCTGAGCATTCTTCAGGCAGGAGACACGGCCATTCAAAACACGCGTTTCTTCTCTCTCCTGAAATCCCTGGGGCTGGAAGACAGGATTTACGCGCCGGAGAGAGGTCTCATGCGGGAACAGATGGAACAGAGGATCCAATGGGAAGCCGTAGAAAACAGGCTGGAACAGCTTCGCGGCCACTCTGCCGAATTTCTGGAAAAGGCCATTCAACAAAGCATTTGCCGCCATGGCTGAAGAAAACAGCAATAAGCGCATTGCCCGCAACACCATGCTGCTTTACACCCGTTCGCTGGTCAATCTGGTCATCGGGCTGTACACGTCGCGCCTTACCCTGGACGCGCTGGGAATAGCGGATTACGGGATTTACAACGTCGTCGGCAGCCTGGTGGCTCTTTTCGGCCTGTTCAACGGCAGTCTGAATACGGCCATCAGCCGGTTCATCACTTACGAACTGGGAAGGAACAATAACCAAAGGCTGAACAAGGTTTTTTCCTCTTCCCTGAGCATCCTCTTTATTTTTGCCCTGGTGATATTCATACTGGGGGAAACCGTGGGGCTGTGGGCGGTTAATTGCCGCATGGTTTTTCCCGCGGACCGAATGAATGCCGTCAACTGGGTCTATCAGATTTCCCTGATGACATTCCTGGTAAGCCTGCTCAACGTGGCGTACACCGCAACGCTGACAGCGCATGAAAATTTCCGGGTGCTGGCGACAGTAGAAATCCTGTTGACAGGAGTCAAAGTAATATGCGTCATCCTGCTGTATTACGCACCTATGGACAGGCTGATTTATTTCGCCGGGTACTGTTTTCTGCTCACCCTGGCCTCAAGCGGCTTTTATGCCCTTTACTGCAGCAGGCATTACTCCAGCTGCCGCTACCGGGCCATTCTGGACAAGCCCTTTCTCAAGGAAATGGGAGCATTTTATTCGTGGAACCTTTTCGGCTCCATCGCCTGGCTGCTGAAGGGGGCCGGCATCAATGTGGTCATCAACCTCTTTTTCGGCGTACTCATCAATGCCGCTCAGGCCGTGGCGTCCCAGGTTTCATCCGGAGTAACCTCCCTGATGGGAAGTTTTTCCAGCGCCATGCAGCCGCAAATCACGAAAAGCTACGCGGCGGGAGACTACGAACACATGTGGAAACTGGTATTCAACGGAACGCGCTACAGTTTCTTTCTCCTGGCCGTCTTCATGCTTCCCCTGTGCTTCAACATTGATTTCATCCTCTCTCTCTGGCTCAAGGAAATCCCCGCATACACCAATATCTTCGTGATTCTTCTCCTGGCTAACGTGCTGGCGGAAAGCTACTCCACTTATTTGATCACCGTTCTCCTGGCTACAGGGAAAATCGCCCTTTATCAGGCCAGCGTGGGAACAATTCTCCTGTTGAACGTCCCGTTAAGCTATCTGGTCTTTCAATGGGGGTTCCCTCCCGTTTCCTTCCTGATCGTCTCCATTGTCCTGACCATCATGGCGCTGATCATGAGGCTCTGGCTTCTGAAAAAAATGCTCCGCTTTTCCGTACTTTCCTTTCTTAAACAGGTGGTTCTCAAAACAGTTTCCGCCAGCCTGCTGATCTGCCTTGTCAACTGCGCCATTTATCTGCTGTTGCCTGACATGTATGGAAAACGCATTATTTTTCTTCTTTCAACGTCTCTCTTGTCCATCCTTCTCACTTACCTGACAGGATTGAATAACCAGGAAAAAATACTGATTCTTCAACAGCTTAAAAAAAGAATTACCTCCCTTATCCACTCCTGATTTAAAAACCTTCCTTCCCATTAACCGCAATCCACATCCATGAATATGCTGAATCTCCTGAAAAAAATTTCCAACCGTCTCAATGCCATATGTTACACGCGTTCCAGCCGTTATAAACTAAGGTATCTTTATTCCTACGACCGTAAAAGATTTATCCGCCATGCAGGCTCCCTTCACCATGAGGAAGAAGAACAGAAACTGGCATCTGTCATCATGGCCTACCATGTATTGGAAAAAGGATTAAGCATGCCTGAAAGACGTCTGGGATTTGGACATGATGCCGTCCTGAACCTCATCAGTCTGATAAGGGATTATTCAGAAAAGTTCCCTCAAAATGATCAAATCCTGCATGCCATCTCCGTCTTGGACGCTTACCGCGAAATGCACAGAAAAGAAAACTTCAGCCTCCGTCCGGATCTCCAGCAGGCGCTGGACAGCCTGCTGGCGGACTTCCCCCCTGCGGTCAAGGAAGACGGTCAGATAGAAATGACCAGGGAACAATATTATGCCCATTTGGAATCCTCCTTTCCCGAATTTTCGGCATCCCGCCATTCCGTGCGTCACTTCAATGGCCCGGTTTCACTGGAACAAATAGAACAGGCCGTATCCCTTGCCCGCAATGCCCCATCCGCCTGCAACAGGCAGCATGCCCGCGTCCATTGCATCTGTGACAAGGAAACCCGGAAAAAAGTGCTTTCCCTCCAGAATGGAAACAGGGGATTCGGTCATTTGGCTGATAAGCTGCTCATTATTACCGCGGATCTCCACGACATCCGCTGGGAGGAAGAAAGGAACGACCTGTACACTAACGCAGGCATCTTTCTGATGAATCTCTGTTATGCCCTTCATGCCAACAAGGTAGCCCACTGCCTCCTGAACTGGTCCGTATCCCCCTTTCAGGATATCCGGTTGAGGCAGCTGGTTTCCATTCCCGACCATGAAAGCATCATCTGCATTCTTGCCTGCGGTGATTGCCCGGAAAACTTCAGATTAGCGCCTTCGCCTCGTAAACCTGTCAGCCGGATATTAACCGTACACCGGTAATTTCACCTGTGTTCACAGCATACAATTCCCTCTATCCGGTTACGCTGTAATTTTCATTTTCCCAGCTCTTTCATCTGAGCGATTTGTTGAAGATTAAAAGCCAGAATCTTTTGAGGATCTTACAGCAACGCTATTCCGCATAATTCCGTTCATTTATCTGCAATCCTGATCAATATGAAGCAAATCACTTCACTCAGAGGCCTCGCGATTATTCTGATCATCCTTTTCCACCTCAATCCGGAGCATTTCCCCTACGGCTACTTCGGCGTTGAAGTGTTTCTGGTGATTTCCGGCTACCTGCTCATGAAGTCCCTCCAGAAACAGCAAATGCAAATCCGTCTCGGGGAATTTGCCCGTAAAAAAGTCTTAAGACTTTTTACCCCGGTTGCCGTCATCGTCCCGCTCACTCTTCTGGCTGGCATGTTCCTTCTGGACTATACGGACCTGGCGACAGCCAGTTCCACAGGCGGATATACGCTGATAGGCGCCGCAAACAGGTTCCTGGCCGTCATCCAGTCCGACTATTTCGCGCAGGATTCTTCCGGCAATCCGTTCCTTCACATGTGGTACCTGGCGGTGACGGTGCAGATTTATCTTTTGTTCGCGGGGGGATGCGTCCTGTACCGTTACCTTCCCAAACGGGCGGCCGCCTCTCTTTTCTGGATCGCCGGCATCGGGTCCTTTCTCTGGGCCTATTCCTATCCCATTCACAACCTGTTGCAGGAAATCGGCCTGCCCGTCTGGGAGCAGGTCCGCCCCACTTCCCATTACATGACGCTGCCCCGTTTGTGGGAGGTTTGCGCGGGGATTTTGTTAGCAATATACCCCCCCCCCTTAAGTTCAACATGTTGCGAAAACAACAAGAAAAACGCTCTCCTCTTCCTCCTTGGAATGTTATGCATCCTCGTACCTGCCCTTTCCCGCGGAAAGGATGTCTCCCTCTGCTCGGCGGCCGTAGTTTTGGGGACATGCCTGGTGATCCGGTATGCGGAATCCGGCAGGCTAGCCCACTGGTTCAACAATAAACTTCTGCTGTGGATTGGAGGAATCTCGTTCTCCCTTTACCTGGTGCATATGCCCCTCATCGCGTTCTATCATTCGTGGTTTCTCCATGCTCCCGGATGGCCCGGAATGCTTGCCATCGGAGCGGCGTCCGCAGTCCTGGGAGGTCTCCTGTACCTTGCAGTAGAGAAAAAGCGCATGAAGATGAAATGGTTTATCCCCTTGTACCTTTTCGCGTTGCTTCTATGCGTTGCAGGAAGGCAGACGGAAGGATTCCGGAACTACATCAACAAGGAAATCAACTCCATTTCCAGCCCCCAGCTGCATGGCGCATCGGAAATCAAATCTCCTGAAGCCGCCCGGGGATTTGATAAGGAAGCCATCAAATTCAATAACAACATCTTTGCCTTCGTCAGCAGAGCCGATTTCAAAGGAAGTGCGGAACCCGGCCTGCTGCAGCTGGGTTCCCCTGCCGAAGCTCCATCCATAGTCCTGCTGGGGGACAGCCACGCCTCTGCGGCCTTTTGCGGATTGGACGCAGCATGCAGGGAACTGGATATCTCCGGGATTTACGTTTCTTCCGTCATTTCCCCGTTCTGGAACAGGGAATTGCCCGCGCTGCCGTTTGATGCAAGCTACTATTGCGACGAGAAAAAAATAAAGGCCCTCATGGCATGGCTGAACGTCCACCCGGAAATCAGCCATGTGGTGATAGCCCAGCACTGGAGCACCCGTTACGACAGTAAAAATGTAATGGACTGGAAGCTGAAGCCGCTTCCCTCCGGAGAACCTGCCTATTCAGATTCTCTCCGTGCGTTTATCTCCGAACTGCGGGCGATGGGCAAGCAAGTCATCCTGTTGGCCCCCACTCCGCTCATCAAGCAAAATGATGTGGCCAAATACATCAGGAACCTCATACGCAGGGGGGAAACGGGAAAAGGCCTGGAAAGCCTTACCTGCACGCGGCAAAAATACAGGGAAGATCATGCCGCCGTGCTTCCCATCCTTGACCGTCTTGAACAGGAAGGGATCTGCACCGTCCTGCGCATACTTCCCTATATACCGGAAGACAGGCCGTTCAACGCCTATGAACACGGGGAAATCCTGTACAAGGATAGCGACCACATGTCCAGCAAAGGCTCCATCAAACTCTTCCAGCACCTGAAACCCCAGTTAAAGGAAGCGCTACAAAAAGAATCCACGGCATCACCAGGTTCATAAAATCCGTAGCCGTGAACACGTCTGCCGCAGCTCCGGCAGGGAAACATTTAAATAAAACCGGCTTTTGTGGAAGCTATAGAGTTTTCTTTGGGAAAAAAATGCCCTTGCATGATGAATAATGCGCCAAATGTTTAACACTTTTTGTCATACATTGAACATATCTTTCCGTTTCTTTTCTGGTATTGAAGATACACTTGCTAAAAATAAAAATATTGTTATTGTATTTTCCCCTCTAATTATGCAACATAAAACCATTATTGCGACATGTGCGGCCATGGCCGCTTTTTCCGGCATGGCTACTGCCGATATCCAGCTCCCCCTGGATGTTTTAAACGCCAATAACGGCGGCAAGACATTCTCCGCCCAGCTGGGAGCAGGCTACGCTACCAAATACATCAGCCGCGGTCTGGCTTTCCAGAATTCCGCAAGTGATCATGTCATTCCCCTGGAAGCCGTCGGCGCCTATCAATTGAACAATCAATATTCCCTGATAGGCGGATTAAAATATCAGTGGATGACGGATAATGGTCTGGAACACAATGATTCCGGCATTTGCGACGAAGGCTCGGCCATTTTAGGCGTCAGCCGCAAATTCGGAAAATCCACTGTCGCGGCTCTGAGTTACCAGTTTGTCCACGGCGGTATCCCCGGAAGTTTCAACATCCACAATACAGGCAACAACTCCGGCTTCCCTGCTTTCAGCCACAATAGGCCGGAAGAACACAGCTTCGTTCTGGACATTCACCATGACTTCGGCAAAGGGCTGGAAAACTTCTTCTGGGACTGCCGCGTACAATATACGTTCCGCTGGATGACTGGCTGGTGGTTCACCAATACGCTGGGGTACAAGTATGACGTCAACAAATCCACCTCCGTCATCGTGGCGGGCACCTGGAACGCCACTGCCGGCTATTTTGACAGCAATTCCCTGAACGCCAATGGAACCCAGGGCATTTCCCTGACGGTTTCCGCCCCTGTCAAGGCCACGAAAGACCTGACCGTGACTCCGTTCGTGGGTACGGTCTGGCTCGGCAACGGCGGCCTGGCGGCCAACCACCGCGGCGCTTCCGCCCGTTTCCCCTACAGGGAGCCCTCCAAGGTTTACCGCAATTTCACCTTCGTCGCCGGGGTAGGAGTTGCCTACACCTTCTAACAATCTGACTGTCATTCACTCAACCAACGCAAGCTCCGGCATGTGCCATCAATCATGCCGGAGCTTTTCTTAACTCCCCATGCCCCTGTCCGCCGTTTTCCACACTTCCTCCCTTCAGAAGCAAGTGGCCGCCCTGAGCGACGCATTCGCCATCGCAGGAGAATTCCTCCATTGCGACGTCATTAACAGCGGCCATATCAACATGACCTTCCGGGCCACCTACAGGAAGCCGGACGGCACCACCCGCCGCTACATCTTCCAGCGCGTGAACGATGCCGTGTTCCCATGCCCCAGGGATGTCATGCACAACGTGGAAAAGGTGACCAACCATATCCGCTGGAAAATGTTCCGGGTGCTGAAAACGCCCTTCCGCCAGACGCTGAACCTGTACTCCGCGCGGGGCGGCCGCAAATACCTGGAAATTCCCGGTTCCGGCTTCTGGCGCTGCTACAACTGCATAGAAAACACCCACACGTTCGACGTAGCGGACCATCCCCGCCAGGCTTACGAAGCAGCCCGCGCTTTCGGCGCTTTCCAACAGCTCCTGTGTGACATGAATCCGGAGGACATCCATGAAACCATTCCGTTCTTCCACCATACCCGCAGGCGCTTTGACCATTTGGAAAAAGCCGCGGCAGCAGACTCCCACGGACGTCTGAATACCTGCCGCAAGGAGCTGGACTTCATCCGCCGCCGTGAACGTTATGTGGACGTGCTGCTGGATCTCCAGGAACGGGGGGAGCTCCCCGTCAGAATCGTCCACAACGACACGAAAATCAACAACGTGATGCTGGACAGGGAGACGGACAAGGCTGTCTGCGTCATTGACCTGGACACCGTCATGCCCGGGAGCGTCCTGTACGACTTCGGAGACATGGTGCGCACCATGACCTCCCCTGCGGCGGAAGATGAAGAAAATCTGGATAAAACCTTCCTGCGCATGCCCATGTTCGAGGCCGTCGTCAAGGGATACCTGGAGGCCTCCAGAGAATTCATCACGCCGCAGGAAGTCTCCAAACTCGCTTTTTCCGGTCTGCTTATCACGCTGGAAACGGGAATCCGCTTCCTGACGGACTACCTGGAAGGGGACGTTTATTTCAAAACGAAAAAAGAACGGCACAATCTGCACCGTGCCCGCACCCAGCTCAGGCTGGTGGAAAGCATGGAAGAGCAAATGCCTGAAATGGAAGAATGCGTCCGGAAATGCTTCCAGACTGTTAACGGCTGAGAGGGCATGACCGGCATTACCCCAATTTTATGATAGTACCGGAACGCGGGCTGGTGCTATACTGCGAGGCATGTTAAAAAATATTTCTCCCCTCATCAGCCCTTCCCTGCTGAAAATTCTTGCGGAAATGGGGCATGGCGACGAAATCGTCTTTTCAGACGCCCACTTCCCCGGCCATACCTTCAACCCTACGGTGCTGAGGGCGGACGGCCTGGGGGCGGATGCCCTGCTGGCTGCCGTCATTCCCCTCTTCGAACTGGATGCCTACGCAACGCCCGTCATCATGATGGCCCCGGTTCCGGGGGACTCTCTGGACCCTGCGGTGGAAGCCAAATACCGCAAGGCGCTGAACTATGACGGGGAAATTGAGCAAATGGAGCGCTACGCTTTTTATGAACGGGCCAAAAAGGCCTATGCCGTCGTCATTACCGGGGAAACGGCCAAATACGGCAACATCATCCTGAAAAAAGGCGTTACCCCTCTTTCCTGACCATTGGCCGCCAGACAAACCTTCCATGCAGTACGATTTTGACGAAGTAATTGAGCGACGCGGCACCGGAGCCCTGAAATATGAAGCGCTGCTTCCCCGCTGGGGCCGGGACGACCTGATTCCCCTGTGGGTGGCGGACATGGACTTCAGGACGCCCCCCTTCATCATGGAAGCTATCCGCCGCCGCTGCGAGCACGAAATCCTGGGATATACCGTCAAGCCCCGCGCTTTCTTTGAAGCCATCAGGGACTGGGTGGACCGACGCCACGGGTGGAAGGTGAACGCCTCGGAAATAGGCTTCGCTCCGGGCATTGTTCCCGGCATTTCCAGCGCCATCCAATGCTTTACGGAACCGGGGGACAAAATCATGATCCAGCCTCCGGTGTACCACCCCTTTGCCATGATCATCCGGGAAAACGGCCGGGAAATCGTCAACAATCCCCTCATTCTGGAAAACGGCCGCTACCGCATGGACTTCAACCACATGCAGGAAGCCGTGCGTGGCTGCCGCATGTTCATCCTGTGCAATCCCCACAACCCCGGAGGCCGCGTATGGAGTCCGGAGGAATTGCGCCGCGTGGCTGAAATCTGTACGGCAAACGGCACGCTGGTCGTTTCTGATGAAATCCATGCGGATCTGACCCTTCCCGGCCACAGGCACACCGTATTCGCCACTGTTTCCGAACAGGCCCGCATGAACTCCGTCACCTACATGGCGCCCAGCAAGACCTTCAACGTGCCCGGCCTGGGCAGTTCCTACGTGATTTGCCAGAATCCGGACCTGTTCGCGAAATACCAGGACTTTGTCAGCGGCAGGGAGCTTGCGGAAGGGCACGTTTTCGCGTACGACGGGCTCATCAGCGCCTATTCAGGCCCGGAAGGGGAGGAATGGCTGGCCCAGGCGCTGGACTACATTCAGGAAAACATCCGCTTCATTGACGCGGAACTGCGCCGCCGCATGCCAAAAATTAAAACCATCATGCCGGATGCCTCCTACCTAGTATTTCTGGACTGCCGGGAAATGAACCTTTCCCAGAAGGAACTGGTGGAATTTTTTGTGGACGGAGCGCGCCTGGCTCTCAACGACGGTTCCATCTTCGGCAAGGAAGGGGAAGGCTTCATGCGCCTGAACGCGGGCTGTCCCCGCTCCATCCTGGAACGGGCGCTCAGCCAGCTGGAGGAAGCCTATGAAAACCGCGGCTTCCGGCAACAACAATCACAAAATTAAAGACACGCATCACGCTCCCCGGCAATGGAATTCATTTCCGGAACCATGTATTGGGGAAATTTTCCCGGAGACATCCAGCCCCGCCGTATTTTCTCCTGTTGAGTCCCTTGCGGAGAACGCTGCGGCGCGGTGGAAAGGGAATATCTGAACAACCCCTTCCGCCGTTTCGCCCGCGGCCCCCCCTTACTCTCCCATCCCATGCTGAAAAACACGCCCGAGATGCCGCCATGACTTTGCTTGCAAAACGGCAGGAAAGGAGTATCGTCCCCCGCATGTACTATATCACCACGGCCATTGACTACACCAACGGACCGCCCCACATCGGGCACGCTTATGAAAAAGTCCTGGCGGACGTCCTCGCGCGCTGGCACCGGATGAAGGGGGAGGAAGTCTATTTCCTGACCGGGGTGGACCAGCATGGGCAGAAAGTGCAGCAGACGGCGGAAAAGCTGGGCATTACGCCGCAGGAGCATGTCAACAATATCACAGGGCAATTCCTGGCGTTGTGGGACCGACTGGGCATCAGCAATGACGGATGGGCCTCCACGACGGATCCGCGCCACAAGGCCTGCGTGCAGAAAATCCTGACGGACCTGAAGGACAAGGGGCAGCTTTACAAAAAATCCTACAAGGGATTCTACTCCGTGCGCCAGGAACAGTTCCTGACGGACAAGGAACGGGACGCGGAAGGCAACTTCGGCCCGGAATGGGGGGAAGTGGTGGAACTGGAGGAAGAAAACTGGTATTTCCGCCTGACCGACCATGTGGAATGGATGAAGCAATTCGTGGAAAAGAGCAGTGATTTTGTCCTTCCGTCCTTCCGCAAGGCGGAAGTGCTCAACGCCATTGACTTTGACTCGGACCTCTGCATTTCCCGCCCCAAGAGCCGCCTTTCCTGGGGAATCGAATTCCCGTTCGACCCCGAATTCGTCACCTACGTCTGGTTTGACGCCCTGATCAACTACATTTCCTTCGCCGGCTACCTGGCGGAGCCGGACAGCGGCCTGCCGGAATTCTCCAAACTCTGGCCCGCAGACTGCGAAGTCATCGGCAAAGACATCCTGGTGCCCGCCCACGGCGTGTACTGGCCCGCCATGCTGCATGCCATGGGCTTTTCCGACGAGGAAATGCCCACCCTGCTCGTGCACGGCTGGTGGAACATCAACGGGGAAAAAATGTCCAAGTCCATCGGCAACGTGGTGGACCCCAACCTGCTGGCGGAACAATTCGGCCCGGAACCTGTGCGCTATTACCTGGTGCGGGACATCACCACCGGGAAGGACGCCAACTTTGACGCGGACCGCTTGGTCATGCTGTACAATACGGAGCTGGCCAACGACCTCGGCAACCTGTGCAACCGCTCCATCAACATGACGCGCCGCTATTGCGACTCCGTTATCTCCGGAGCGGAGGCATATGATGACGAAGCCTCCAAAGCCCTGCGCTCCACCATGGACCAGGCCGTCACCCTGTTTTCCAAATACATGGACGACAACATGGCCTCCGATGCCCTGGCGGCCCTGAACGCCCAGGTTTCCGCCTGTAACGCGTACATTGAGCAGCAGCAGCCCTGGCAGCTGGCCAAGGATGAAGCCTCCGCCCCGCGCCTCCGCTGCGTGCTGCGCCATTTGCTGGAATGCTGCGCCCAAACGGGCTATCTCATCGGCTGCGTCCTCCCTGACGCCTCCGCCCGCATTCTGGGCCAGCTCAACGCCGGGGATCTGTTCCGGGGCCTTACGCCGGCCGCGCTGAAGTGGGGAATCCTCCCCGCAGGGCACCGCATCAATGATCCCGCCCCCGTTTTTCCCCGCATTCTTTCGGAAGAGGAAAAGGCCAAACTGGCTGAAAAAGCGGCCAGGGCGGCAAAAAAACAAGGCTGATTCCCGTGAATTCCCCCGCATCCTTCGTCAAATCCCTGCTGGCCCAATGCTGCCTGGGCGGCATTTGCGAGTGGGTGGTCTGCCCCGGCGCGCGCAACATGGCGCTGCTCCAGGTGCTGGCTGCCGCGGAGGATCTGGTGAAATGGACTCACTTTGACGAACGGTCCGCCGCCTTCTTTGCGCTGGGCCGCATTCAGGATATAGGGCTGCCCGTGGCCGTGGTCACTACCTCCGGAACGGCGGCGGCGGAACTGCTCCCCGCCGTGGTGGAGGCCTACTACCAGCGCCGCCCCCTGCTCCTGCTCACGGCGGACCGTCCGGCGGCCTGCCGGGGTTCCGCCGCTCCCCAGGCCATCGAACAGGCGGATCTGTTCGGCATTTACGCACCCACGATTGACCTGGAAACGCCGGAAAGCCTGCCGGAAGACATTCTGCAAGACTGGGATTACGCCTCACCCCTCCATATCAACGTGTGCCTGCCGGATCCGGACCCTGCCTGGAACCCCGGCAGCTGCGACCTTTACCCGGCGGAACCTCCGGAGGAAAACGGATTCCGGGGCTCCCTGGCAGAACTGGCCCGGGCCCTGCGCTTCAAATCGCGCGGCGGGCTGGTGGTCATGATCGGCGGCCTGGACCCCACGGAACAAGCCCCGGCCCGGTGGCTGGCCAACGAACTGAAAGCCCCCGTGGTGGCGGACGCCACCTCCGGACTCCGGGAAGAGCTGGCCCATCTGGCTCTGACGGACGCAGACGCCCTGCTGAGGGAACACCCGCCCGCCGTCCTGCTCAGATTAGGGGACGTGCCCGTGGCCCGCTTCTGGCGCGACCTGGAGGACATTCCAGCCACGGAAGTCTTCTCCGTCACCCGCACCGGCTTCTCCGGGCTGGCCCGCCCCTCCTCCGTCGTAACCGGAGACCTGGAAGCCATTCTGCATGCGCTGGGGGATATAGATACCGTGGGCGACGTCAACGGCCTGCGCGCCATGAACAAACGCAGGAAAGCCCTGATGGAGGAACTGCTCATCACCTGCCCGGAAAGCGAACAGGCCATGGTGCGCTCCTTCTCCTGCTTTGCCGCGGACGGAGACTGCATTTACCTGGGCAACTCCATGCCCGTGCGGTACTGGAACAGCTTCGCCCAGACGTCCATCCCCACGGAAAACGTCCGCGCCAACCGGGGCACCAACGGCATTGACGGGCAAATCTCCGGTTTTCTGGGGGTCTCCGCCCGGTGTTCCCGCTCCTGGGCTCTCGTGGGCGACCTGACCGCCATGTATGATTCCAATGCCCTGGCACTCCTTCCCCAACTGGACAGGGGGACCCGCGTCCTCGGCGTCATCAACAACGGCGGAGGGGGCATCTTCCGCACCCTCCCGGGAGCAGACGGCCAGCCGGAAACCATGAGGAAGCTGCTTGTACAACCCCACGCCCATTCCTTCAAAGCCATTGCGGAACAATGGGGAATGCGCTACCTGACCATCCGCACGGCGGAGGACTTCGACCAGCTTGATTCCCTGGAGGAAAACAGCCAGACGCTTGTAGAGCTCATCCCGGACAGGGAGCAGACGGAACAGATCCGCCTCCGGCTGGCCAACGCCCAGGTGTAAACATGCCTTCACCAAAAACGAAAGGAAGCCGGCCTTTTGCCCGGCCATATCCTGCGATTCCTTCCAAATGGATTGAAAATGCCAGATAAAAATAACATTTCCTGCATCTAACCATAGGGAAATTTCTTTCTTGCCAGACGAAGGGAAGAGACTACATTAACGGCGATTCATGAAAAATGAATCTCCATTGGGACGACGGCGGGAGCCGTCAGGAAATAGATGGGGAATCCGGTTAGAATCCGGAGCAGTTCCGCTACTGTAATTCTTCCACAGGAAGATAAGCCAGAATACCAGCCTGATGGATGCCTATGCATATGGCGGGAAACCATTTGATAGACCATGTTCACCAGAATCATATCCGCTTTGGATAAGGAGCGCCCCATTCACGGCGTCCTCTGTTATTTCCGGTTCCATGTCTCAACCGGACTTTCCTGTTTCCGGTATCCCCCTGAATGAATGGAACCTTCCCATCCGGCGGTCTCGCAACCGCCAATGGCAAGCCTTTTTTCTGGAAACCGGTGCATGGGCTGTGCGTCAACACAAAGTCCATACGAAACATGATGAGTAAAAAACAACTGCTATTACTGCTGCCGGCCCTGTTTGCGGCCATTTCAACCCTTCCTGCAAATGCGGCCCACATCCTTACGGGAGGAGGAACCGGAGCTGTAAATGCCAGCGGTACAGGCATCTCCATGCAACTGAACCAGGGCTTTACTTCTGATACTGCCCTGCCCGGAGCCGTGAACCTCGACTCCATACAGCTCAAGCTGACGGACAACCGGTTTACCGCGGACTTCACATCCGGCAGCCTTACCATGGTGGTATTCACCAAACCGGCGTCGGACAGCGCGGACTGGACGGTCGTCGGGCAATCCCGCACGGAAGAAAACCTCTCCGTGAATATCGGCTCCTACACCGACGTCGAATTTACCTTCAGCAACCTCCTTCTGAACACATCGCAGGAATACGTCTTCGCCTTCGTTTCTGACGCCGCCATGCTGGGCAGGCTGACAATAGGCACGAGCCTTCAGGCGGAAGAGGGAGCTGACTCCCCATTCAGCGTAGACAACGGATTTGCCTACGCCTCCATGCAGTCAACAGCCTTTTACAGCGGGGCTCCCGTCATACTCTACTACAATACGGGCAACGAAACGAGCATGTACTTCCCGAACATGATCGTTACCGTCACCGACCCCGAAAGCGTCCCCGAACCGGCTTCATGCCTGCTTGTCACGCTGTCGTGCGCGGGCCTGCTCGTCTCACGCAGAAGAAGATAACCTCGAACCGCCAAACTACTGGAATATCCGGTACGGCTACGGCCTTCTGCGATTTTCCCAACTGCCTTTCGCGCGGAGGGAAAAGCCGTACCGAGTCATTGGGCATTCCGCCCATCCCCCAACGCAGGCTCAGGGCCTTCACCTGGCAGAGCTGGCTGCCCCAACCGTCTTCCGAACCTCGACCTCCCTTGCATAGGGCTGCAAACCGGTACGGAACTTCAGCCCCCGGTGTTCCCTATCATGTGGGCACAGCGTACGTTTTCATTCACTCTCGCAGCATTCAAGCGCGGTTGAAAAAACAGGACTTCTTTCTGTCCAGAACTCCAACCCGGCATGCCAGCAGGGAAGAACCGTGGCCGGACTTATCGTAAAACAGGTATCAGAATTCCACCTTCTCCACATCCTCATTAATTTGCAGAAAAGGATGTTCTCCGCCGGATCACGGTCGCAATCCTCCAACTTCCGGGAAACGGCCTCCTCCCACCGTTCTCCCGGCATTTTTTCTCATCGGCAGAAAGTCCGCCGGGACTGCGGAAACAGCCCAGACGAATGATGCACAAACAACCAAAGCCGCATGCAACAGGGCAGTGCCATGAAACAGCATGTCCGCCTTAATATTCATACGGCAGGAAGCACCGGGCCGCCCTCCCCTTTTTTCCGCCTCCAGAGGCATTTGACGCAGTCTCCCCCCCTTGCCATTAAATACGTTCCTGCACGGCATGAGGTTGCCGGCCTTCCGCCGGAAACCAGTTAAAGATAGCTGCGCACCACGCCGGAGACGCGTTCACGAGCCGCGGCAATGCGCTTGCGCAATTCCAGCGTGTAGGCTTCCATATCCCGGATGGGGGACTGGGCCACCCCGGAAATCATGGCCGCCTGGGCTACCGCCGGGCACTCCCATTCAATAATGCGGGGATCAATGGGCTTGGGAATCACGTAGTCGATGCCGAAGCTGAGCGGGGCTCCCCCGTAAAGGTCAATCACTTCCTGGGGGACGGGCTCCTTCGCCAGATCGGCCAGGGCGCGGGCGGCGGCAATCTTCATCTGTTCATTGATGACGGAAGCGCGCACATCCAGGGCGGCACGGAAAATAAAGGGGAAACAGGAAACATTGTTCACCTGGTTGGGCCAGTCGGAACGGCCGGACCCCATAATGCAGTCAGGCCGCGCTTTTTTAGCATCCTGATACGTAATTTCCGGGTCCGGATTCGCACAGGCGAAAATGATGGGGGAAGGAGCCATGAGCTTCACCATGTCCTGCGTGAGCAGTCCCTTGGTGGACAGCCCCAGGAACACGTCCGCTCCGGTAAGGGCCTCCTCCAGGGAGCAGTCTTCCGACTGGGAGAACTGCGCTTTCGTGGCATGAAGATCAATGCGTCCGGTATGAATCAGCCCCTTGGAATCAAACATGTAGATATGTTCGCGACGCACCCCTAACGTCATGTAGAACTTGGCGCAGGAAATGCCGGCAGCGCCGGCCCCCACGACGACAACCTTCATATCCTCCAGCTTGCGGCCCGTCAACTCCGCGGCGTTCAGCAGGGCGGCGCCGGAAATCACGGCCGTGCCATGCTGGTCGTCATGAAACACGGGAATATTCATCTCCTCCCGCAGGCGTTCTTCCACCATGAAGCATTCCGGAGCCTTGATGTCCTCCAGATTGATGGCGCCGAAAGTGGGTTCCATGGTCTTGATCGTCTCAATCAGCTTTTCCGGTTCCTTCACGTTCAGCTCAATGTCAAAAACGTCAATATCCGCGAACACCTTGAACAGAACGCCCTTGCCCTCCATCACCGGCTTGGAGGCATCCGGACCGATATTGCCCAGTCCCAGAACGGCGGTGCCGTTGGTGATTACGCCCACCAGATTGGAGCGACCAGTGTACAGGGCGCTTTGAGAAGGATCCTCTTTAATGCGGAGGCAGGGCTCGGCCACGCCCGGGGAATAGGCAAGAGTCAGATCCCGTTGTGAAAAGCAGGGCTTGCAGGGCAGCGTTTCCACCTTGCCGGGGCGGGGCTGGGAATGGTACTGCAAGGCATCTAATCTAATATCGGAACTCATGATTGTAATGAAAAAACAGAAAATCGAGCCTTGCTTGCACCACAGAACAGACATGCATTCAAGTAAATAATCAATTAATTGCGTCACACGCTCCGGAAAAGGAAAACCTCTTTTTACATTGATAGAGTCCCCCGGGTATGCTAGTAGGTAGCCGATAATTAACCGCCTGTGACCATGGAACATACTCCACCCCTGCCTTCCGGATTTAATATCAACGGCTATCTTATTCAATCCCTGAAACAGACGGCCCCTCTCTGCCATGTTTATTACGTTTCGGATGCCAACCATGTTCCATACCTGCTCCGCGAATTCTGCCCCCAGGGGCTCGCTGTGCGCGACCCGGAAAGCGGAAAACTGCGTTATCCGGAAAACACGGATATTGAACGGGAAGTTCTTCCGCTGAAAAATGACTTCGAAGCCCAGTTCCGAACCGGTTCCCTGTGGGAAATTTCCGCCCTGGGCACCCTGTACCTGGCTTATGCCATTCCCGGCAGCCATGCCGCAGCGGAGCCTCCTCCCGGTCCGGTCATCCCCCCGGCGGAGCCCCTCCGGAGCGATCAACGGCCGCTGTCCACTCCCGGAACCGGGGCGGCGCCCGTCCATGCGGGTTCCCTTCCCCAGCCTCGGAAAAAGAAAAACTCCGTTGGCCTATGGCTCCTTACCCTGCTCCTGCTGGGAGGCGCATGCGGAACTTATTATTACACCCAGACAACTTCGGAAAAATCCGTCTCTCTGCAGGAACCGGCCGTCCCCCAATCCGGCAGGGAAAAGAAGAAAGCTGCCAAACCGGAAAAGAAAGCCGTACTGCCCGCCGTAAAGGCGGAAACCCCTCCGGAACAGAAAAACGCCGTGCCCGCCTCCCCGTCCGGAGACGTGGAACAGCCGAAAAAAACACCGCCGCCTATTTCCTCCGGAGAAAGGAACGGAAACGCCCCGGACATTTTAAAGAATGAATCCGCCGCCTCCCCTGCTCAGACTGCCGGAGAATCCGATGTCCCGGCCCATGACGCTGCAGACGGAAAACAGCCGGAACCGGAAAATTCCGCCAACCGGAAGGAAGCACAGGCGGCACAATCTGCCGTCACCCCTGTTCTTGAAACGCGTCTACGGGGAAAAGCCTCCAGGCAAACCACCAATATGGGAGACGTCAACTCCTATGTGAGGAAATTCGCCAAGCCCATGACGCTGAACCAGTGGAAAAAGCAATACGCCAACCTGTACACAAGCTGGTTCGGCAATTCCGAGGAAGTAGCCAAAGGCTGGATCACCACCTTCGGCCCCCTGGGATTCCGAGCCCGCGGTTTGGACGCCTCCTGGCCGGACACGAACTTCCGCGGCTTCTTCCCCAAGACCATGCTGGATCCCAACGGGGAACCCGTGGCGAACCTCTACACGGTCACCCAGGTGATTGAGGGTTCCCCCGCTGAAAAATACATCAAGGAAGGAGATCTGATCCTGGGCATTGACGGACACCCCTTCAAAACGTCTCAAAGCCTGGACGTGCTTTACGGCCCTTATCAGCACCAAAACAGGCGCGGCCTGGACATGCACGCGGGCCTACTGGTGGACAAGGCGGAAGGAGCCGGAAAAATAACCCTGAATATTATTCCCGCGGAAAGCGTGGAAAAAATCCAGGGCATCCAGCCTCTCTGGAAAGAAGTTTTACGGGAGGAACGGGCCCAAAAGCCCGTCTCCCTTTCCATTCCGGTAAAGGGCGGCCAGCAGGTGCGCCTGCGCGTGGATGACGGCGGCAACGGCATTGGCAGCGACGGTTTTGAATGGTCTGGCCTGAGGCTGGAAGGTCCCGGCGGAACCGTTCCGCTGACCCGGGCCCTGCAATACACCGTAGGTTACGGGGAGGCCAAGTATGACCCCAAAAGCAGCGTATGGCAGGCCCACGCCGTCTCTTCCCTGGTTTTTGACATCCCCAGGGGAGACTGGGAACTCAAAGGGACAGGAACCCCCAGGTGGTCTGCCTCCGTTGGCGTGACCGTACAGGTGGGAGGCTCCTCCACTCTGCCGGACGCCGTGAAGAAATACGTAAAAAATGTCACCTTTAAAATACCCCAGCTGGGCTCCTATGCCCTCGGCTTCCCCAAAAACTGCGCCAAGAGCAAGGCGGTTGTCCACATGATGAGTGAATGGCTGGCGGCCCAGCAGCGCGAGGACGGTTCCTGGGAACGTCCGGGCGGCTACTGCGGCAACCATTATGATACGGGCTGGGCCGGGCTGGCCCTGATGGCCACGGGCAACCCTAAATATGACCCCGTCATTAAAAAGGCGGCGCACTACATCGCCTTCTCCGGCTCCCAGTGCTGGTGGGCCGTCCCCCAGGCATCCGCAGGTATTTTTCTGTGTGAATACTGGCTGCGCTACCGGGACAACTCCGTTCTCCCAGCCATCCGCAACGGCGTGCAGCGCATGAAAAACGAAGTCCTTTACGGGGACTTCGTCACCGGCCACGGCATTCACCCGGGCTACCGGGGAACAGGCGTCAGCATTGGCGGCTCCCACATGTGCCTGTTCCTGGCGCTGGCCAGCAAAACCCCGGCGCGCACGGAAGACGATGTGCTGGACAAAATGATGGATCATGCCCAGTCCATCTGCCCCACCGGCATGGGGCCCTACGGCCGCATGACGGAAACCTTCACCTTTGAACCCAACCGCGAATGCGGGGGAACCTACTCCGGCCGCCATGGCCCGTACTACATTGCTTCCCTCATCTGCGGCGGCCCGGAACTGTACACCAAAAACAGCCGCATCATGTACGGTGAAGGCCCCATCGGCGGCTGTGACCAGGGCCACTCCTCCGAGACGCTCTCCATCATGTGGGCCCTTCCCGCCTACTGGCGAACCAATCCGGAAGTATATTACAAAAACATGGAGGCTTTTCGATGGAAACTGACGCTGTTGCGCCCCTTTGACGGCGGCATGATGCAGAACCCCAACCGCCTGGAACTGATGACGGCGGATCCCGTCATCGGCACCTACATCCGCACCAGCATCTGGATCACGGCCCTCTGCGCGGAACGCCGGAACCTGGCAATCACGGGCAAGCCGGAATTTCAGGCAAAGACATTCCGGAAGGTGCCCCCTATCATCGATACGGAATCCCGCTTCCTGAATACCTACGTGCGCAACTGGTCCATGGTAAATGCGGCGCTTGGGGCCAAGGCGCCCGCCTCCCTGAAATCCGCCATCCGGGAACTGAAAAACATTCCTGTGGAACAAGGCTGCCGCTTTAAGCTTATCAATGTCGTCAACAACCGCGCCCTCCCCATCGCCAAGGCTATCATGGAAATTCCCGGGGTGGACCAGCTCACCAAGGCCACCTGCGCGGAAATGGTTCTGGGCATGGATGTGCGCATTTTCTTTGAACCCAAGCGCAAGGACGATAACCCCCAACCCGGGGAATATTCTTTAACCGTGGATGTCCAGCAGCCGCTGGGCGGCCGCGCCCTGGGGCTTCACCGCGACAAGGAACTGGAAGGAAAAGCCAATTCCGCCTACAAATATGACTTTGCCGGCACGGTGCAATTCAGCGACACGACCACCTTCTCCCCCATGGAAACCATTTCCTGGACGCCCAATTCCAAATTCGGCGGACAGTGGAACGTTTACTCCTATAAAAAGGAACTCAGCGGTCCCACCCAGCCGGGCGTGCAGAAAATGAACGCCAAAATCAAATGGCGCGTCAATGACCTGGATGTGGAATACGACCGCCCCATCGCCGTGGGCGGCTTTGAAGTGGGATGCCCGGAAAAAGCCCTTTCAGTCACCAACTGCAACCATCTGTGGGTGCCGGGCATCCTGATCCGGGACCACGGCAACTGGGGATGCTCCTTCCATCTGCCGGACGGAACCTACATTTCCGCGGCCTCCCAGGGCAACCAGATAGAGGTGTACGACAAAACGGACAAAAAGAAGGAAACAACCTGGGTTTCCCCGAATGACTCCTGCCTGACTCAAGGTTCCCGTTGCCTGTTCCGCGTTTCTACGGACTGGCACGGCCTGGAATGCCGCGTGCGTGAACTGAAACTGCTGGGCAGTTCCACGGAGGAAGTCGCGGACTATAAGCTGAAAGCCTCTACCGGAGGCCGTGTGGATACGGCCAAACTACTGGACAGGGACGCTACCACCGTTGAAGAACTGGACGCGTCCCCCTCGGAAGACGAGCCCCTGGTGCTGGAACTCACCCTGAAATCCCCTGCCGCCCTGCGCGCCGTGGACATCAAGATTGAAAAGGGCAACAACCGTTTAGTCATTGAAGCCAACAAAGGCGGCAAGTGGATTCCTATTCACTGGGGCTCCCTGGGGGCCTCTACTGCCGGCGTCAGCGATGCTCAGAAAGCCATGTACGCGAATGAACCGGAAGTACTGCGCATGCTCCAGCTTCCGGGCAATGGATTTATCAAATGCATGCGGACGTTTGACCCTGTCACCACCAACAGGCTGCGCATCAAGCTCTTCCAGAAGGGCGGAAAAGTCCGCCTTGCGGAACTGCACGTGTACAAGGCAAACGCCGTCAGAAATATGGCTCTCCAGTCTTAAACGGCTTTCACCTGCGGCCTGGAATAACAAAAAAAACTTGTGATGAGGAAATCCCGGCAGGGGCGCCAATCGCCGTGTCCCTGCTGGAAAAACCGGACATACCATTTTTAAGGAGGGAGGAAATTCCCTGCTCCATGCCGGGGCGGCCAGCCAACTTCTTGTCTATTGACACCAAGCCGCGCCTCCCCTATATTTCCTTATTATGTTCATCAGGACAACGCTCCTTTTTCCTATTCTTTTTCTCTCACTTTCAGGATCCTCCGTCATGGCGGCAACCCCTTGGGTTTCTGACAGGAACTGGGAACTCGTTTTTGAAGACAATTTTGACGGCTCATCGCTGAACGCACACAACTGGAGCCGCATTGATTACGTAGGCTATAATGCCCCGGACTGGCGCAAGTACCAATCCCGGGACGAAAGCCTTGTGGAATTCCGGGAAAAGGACGGCAACTCCGCCATGACCCTGTGGGGAAAATACGGGGACTACACCACCCAAACCAACCAGACTGCCCCAGCCAGGACATACGCCTGCGGAGGGGTATATTCCCTGAAAACCTTCTCCTTCCAATATGGATACGTAGAAGTCCGCGCCAGATTCGACTGTGTGCAGGGCGTCTGGCCGGCCATCTGGATGATGCCCAAATCCGACAGCATCGGCTGGCCTGTCGGAGGGGAAATTGACATCATGGAACACCTGAATTACGAAGGCCGTGTTTACCAGACAATCCACTGGTCGCAAAACGGCGTTCCCAACCAGGATAACTCCCAGGGGGTCACCCCCGGTTGGAACGATGGTGCCGAAAAAGCAAACTGGCATACCTACGGGATGGAATGGACGGAAGAAGGCATCACCTTTTATGTGGATGGAAAAGCAACCGGTTCATTCAAAAAGCCCAATAACGCAAACTGGCCCTTTGACAAGGACGGAAACGAATTCTACCTGATCATCGACCAGCAGATTGGAGGCAGCTGGGTGGAAAACGCAGGAGTTAATAAGGGAATCGACCAAAATACGCTGGCCAATTCCGGAGCCGCATTCGACATCGATTATGTCAAAGTCTATTCCTCAAGCATCTACAACCACCTCGTTCCGGAACCCGCTGTGGCTTCGCTGGGCCTGTTGGGAATGGCCTTGCTGGCGGCTCGCCGCAAAAGAAACTGATTGCCCACACACCTTTTCCTTTTGTTCCTCCCTGCCGCGGGAATAAATCTTCCGGGACATTCCCGGCATATTCTCAGGCAAAAACCGTCATTGGCACCTGCCTCAATATTTCTGGACTGGGGATGAAGGCAGTTTTTCTCTTCCGTCCTCTTCCAGGCGGCATAGAGCCTCCGCACGGCGGAGGCAGGAATCCCACAGGGAAGCCTTTTCCGGAAACGGGAAACACAGGGAGTCGCTCAGCTTTTCCACCCGTTTGAAAGAATCCCACCGGTCATAGGCGTTCAAACTTTCCTGGCGGGAAGCCAACCCATCCAGCCAGGGAAGAGGGTCATGGCAAATCAGGGGAAGATCGCATCCGGCCTTCAGGGACAGGAAGGCGGCGTCATCCGGTGAATACTGCGTCGTAATCGCCCCCATGCACAAATCATCCGTAAACACCACGCCCCGGAAACCGAGGCGGTCACGCAGAAGCCCCCTGATCACCCGTTCAGACAAGGTGGCGGGATAATCGGGATCAATCTGAGGCAGCATGATATGGGCGGACATGATGGAGGACAATGCCGGACACAGAGCCAGAAAAGGCAGCAGATCCGTCTTGAACAGCTCCCGTTCATCCAGGCCGATCACGGGAAGGCTGAAATGGGGATCCGCCAGGGCACGCCCCATGCCGGGAAAATGTTTGCCGCAGCTCTGCACGCCTCCCCGGCGCAGGTTGGAGGCATAAACGCCGCCGCGTGAAATAACGTCCTGCGCATTGTCTCCCCAGCAGCGGCCGGGCAGCGCGTTGGCTGCGGACGGATCATGGCAAATATCCAGCACCGGGGCAAAATTCAGGTTCACCCCCAGGTAGCGGAGAGCTAAAGCCGTCACCGCGCCCAGTTCCACGATGCCGCCAACCGAACCGAGCCGGGCCAGCGAAGCCGGGGAGGGCAAATTCAAGCCCAGGGAAGCGGTGCGAACCACCCGCCCCCCCTCCTGATCCACGGCAATGACAGGATGGTGGAGGCAAAGTTTCCGCAGCGACTCCGTCAGACCGCGCACCTGCTCCACGGAATCAATATTCCTGGAAAACAGAATGAATCCGGCCGGCTGCAAACGCCGGATGGCAGCCTCCTCCTCCGCGCCCACTTCATGGCCGCTTATGCCGATCAGGGCAGGGAGCATGGACGAAAAAAGATTAATGGCCCAACAAGGAAGTCCTGGTGTACAGCGGGTAAACGGGAATGCCGCGTTCCTCAATCGCCTGGCGTCCGCCTTCCTCTCGGTCCAGCAGCACCAGGGCGGCGGCAACCCTGCCCCCTTCCGCCTCAATGGCATCAATAGCCTTCAGCGTAGAGCCTCCCGTCGTGATAACGTCATCCACCACGACCACGGTATCCCCGGCCTGGAAATTGCCTTCAATACGGCGGCCGCGGCCATGGTCCTTCGGTTCTTTGCGCACGGTGAACACCTGAAGCGTCTTTTCCGCCCCTTCCAGAGCGCTGGTCATGCCGACGGCCAGGGAAATAGGGTCCGCCCCCATGGTCATGCCGCCGATGGCCGCCACCTCCGGGAAACGGGGCAAAATATCCTCCTTCACCAGCTTCCAGCCCAGAGCGCCCACCAGAGTGGCTCCTACGGGGTCCAGGGCTGTCATGCGGCAGTCCACATACAAATCGGACACCTTGCCGGAAGCCAGTGTAAAAGTTCCCGTACGCACGGATTTTTCCAAAAGAATGCTTTTAAGAAGATCGTATTGTTCGCTCATGAAAATAGGGATGAATGAAATGGTTCGCCGTGTATAACAGATACCCCCGGAATAAGCAACGGATAACAGCATGCAAATCTTGACAAAAAGGAGGACAGGCCCCATAACCTGCCTGACATTTTCCCGTTCCCATGAAATCCGGCATACTGGCGTTAGTTTCTATCAGTTCCGCTCTTGTTTCCTGCATATCGTACGAGAGGCCCCCGCTGTTTGACCAAATCACCGGAAAAATTCAGGGAATGTCCGGACGGGACGATTATCTGTCCGGGGTGGGCGCCACCTCAGGCGTCAACACGGATCTGCCTCCGGAAGCCCGTCTGGGCCAGGGATATTGGGATCTGCCGGCGGGCACCCAGGGGGAAAAGCACATCATCATTGACCTCAAGCAGCAGAAAGTCTTCTACTACGTGGGAACCACGCTCGTGGGCGTTTCCCCCATGTCTTCCGGCAAGGAAGGCTACGGCACTCCCAGGGGAACATACAAAATCATCCAGAAAGACGCCAACTACAAATCCGGCACATACGGCGTTCTGCGCAGCAAATCCACCGGAGCCGTCGTCAACGGAGATTACAACGCCAGGGCTGGCGGAGCGCCGGCAGGAACCTACTTCGACCCCGCCCCCATGCCTTACTGGATGCGGATTACGGGAGGCTACGGCATGCATGTGGGTTTTGTCACCGGATATCCGGTCAGCCACGGCTGCGTGCGCCTGCCGGAGGACATGGCCAAGACATTCTTTGAACACACCCCCATCGGCACCAAGGTCACCATCCGTTAGCCGTTTCCTGCGCGGCATTGCGCCGCAGAAATGCCACACTTTCCGGAAACCGGCGTGTTTCGTATTCCCGCCGTCCGGAAGCGTTCCGTGCTGATAACTGCTCCCGTTTCATGGCGCAGCTTCCTCACTCCGGCATTGACAAACGGCTCCGAACCTTTTTGAATATACGGGATCTTTGACCTCTTGATTCGTCATGACAATCCCTCCTCCCCCTGCCCTGCCGCCCCATTTCAACATAGGCGGCTACAAAATCACGGCGCTTGTAGAAAGCGGTCCGGACTATCATCTGTACCAGGCTCTTTCCCCGGAAGGCCATGCCGTCCTGATACGCGAATTCTGCCCCCGGGGCCTCGTTACGCGTGACCTGGCCAGCGGAGAACTGGCTGTCTCTCCGGAAAATGAATCCCAATTCGCCCAGGCCCGGGAAGCTTTTGAAACCCAATACGCAGCCAATGCAGAAGGCAAGCTGAGGGGATTCGGCACCGTGCTCTTCCTTTACCCGCTTTCTCCGGCGCAGCCCCAGCCGGCTGCAGCGCATGCCCAGGCTCTCCGCCCCGCAAAAAAACCGCAGCAACCGCAACTGCGGAAACCCGTAGTCGGCGCCGCCATCCCCGGAACGCCGCTGCCGCGGGTAAAGCACTCCGGAGGGTTTCCGGTCATCCCGGTCATTGTGACCGGGATGCTCGCCCTCTTCGGATTTCTGGGCTACCAGATACTCAAGGATAAAGAAGAACCCGTCGCTAAAGCCGTTACCGTGCCCGTACCGGCTCCGCCCAAACCCAAACCCAAGCCCGCTCCGCCAAAACCGGAGCCCGTGGTGGTCACTCCTGAACCGGAACCCGTGGTGGTCGCTCCCGAACCGGAACCGGAGCCTGAACCGGAGCCGCCTGCTCCCGACCTTTCCCCCTCCCCGGAAGTCATTGCCATGGAAAAGGCTTTACGGGAGGAAGCTATCGCGTCCAAAGGGAAATTTTCTGAAAAACTGTTGAATAAATATCCCCATTACGCGGAAGCCTACGTACGGGATTACGTGAAAAAACGCGGAGGCAGTTTTTCTCCGGATTTTGAAAAATGGCTGAAAAACACGAAAAACAATCGTGAAGTCTTCGCCATGTTCTTCCCGCCGGACCCCAGCGTCGCCACCAATGTGGCTTTCATGATTGATGAACTGGGGCTGGAAACAACGGAAAAATATGACCAGCTCGTTCTGGCGTTCGCAGTAGGACGCCGCGAATTCGGCATGGGAGCCTTCGACCTTACCCATCAGGGCCGTTACGTTGATGCCCTGGGCAAGCTGAATGATCTGAGATCCTCCGGAGTCATGCCTCCGCCAGCGGACCTGTACTGCGCCGGGAAACCGCCCGTCAACTGGTATGGGAACGCCCCCCGCACCGTGGATGAGGAATGCTACAAAAAGGTGGAAGCCTATCTGGACCGCAAAAAAATTACCCCCAAGCAGGCCTGGCTCAGGAAATACCCCACCGTCTCGGAAATTGGGGACTCCGCCATTACGGAAGACAACCTGGCCGGCTTTCTGCACGAATACATGTACCGCCACGGCCAGCTGAGGCGCAAGAGGGATCCCTTCCCCACTCCGGTGGAATTCTTTTCCTACCTGGTGGATAAATATGAACATTGCGGTGATTTGCGCGACGTGGACCGCAAGCGTGTGGAATGGACCGGCGTCTCCCTGGAAGGAACGCCCTGGCCGGCCATGATGGCCCTTTCGGAAACGCGCCCTCTGCGTGAGTGCGACAGCGTGTGGGAACGCTACATGGGCCAGCGGGGCCCGACCCGCCTGTGGCTGTACGGCCCCTACCGGGCGGATGACGATAAGGAACCGCCCATCCTGTTCAGCTTTGACCCGGATCCGGAATGGTCCAGGGAATCCAATGAACGCAAGCTCCATGAAGGCGGCGTGTGCGGCACCATGTCCCTTATCTCCCGCAATTCCCAGATCGCGCGCGGCATTCCCGCCGCCCCCGCCGGGCAGCCTGGCCACGGCAACCTGATGACCACCCATTTCACCGGCAACGGCTGCTGGCTGAGCGTGGGACAAAGTGTGGACACCCTGAAAGCCACCACGGGATTCTGGTACTTCCGGGATTCCAACGCACCGCGCACTGGCAATGCGGAATACCAGTCTGGACTGGCCCTGTCCATGAATATCGACTATGAAAAGTTCATCGACAGCCGATTCGCCATGAACATTTACAAACTGGCGGCCACCGGCTCCTCCACGGAAGAGACGGCCGACCCTTCCGCCACGCTCCCCAAGGAATTCACGCAGACCGCCATGAGGACCGTGCTCAAGGCCAACCCGTTCTACACGGAAGCCTGGTACACGCTCTTCAAGCAGGAACCCCAGGACCTCATGGGAGCCACCAAGATGGTGGATGAAGTGAGGGAGGCCCTGCCGGACGGCATGGGCATCAGAAAACTCTGGAAAACGCGCAAATACGTTTCCTCCGTAGGCCGCGGCGACAAAAACGGCAAGGACATGCTGGCCAACCATGCCAGGGAATACGTCAATGTGCTCTGCTCCGTGATTCTGGAAAATGCCCTGAAACAGGAATATGACTATAAGACCTTCCAGTGGGCCGAACTCATGTCCTGGCTCAAGTCTGAATCCAAACGCAACTCCTACCCGGAGCCTCAGGCCGCCTATCAGATAGCGTATGCCAAGGCCCAGGGCACGGACAGGCTCAAAAGAACCGTAGACAGGGGATTCAAGAAAGCCCTCAATTTCTACCGGGACGACAGCAACGCCCTGAAGGAACCCAAGGATGTGGATCAGGAGGAAATGTCCTTTTCCCTGGCCGCCCTGTGCCAGGCCCTGCCCAAGGAAGAACTGATCCCCTGGATGAAAAACATGCTGGACACCTGTCCGGACGGGTTCAAATACAAGCCCAAAAATAAGAAGGAAACGAAAATCCACCCCTTCTACGACGCCCTGACGAAAAACTACATGTCTCTGGCTGACGGTTCGGAAAAATCCCGCGTCAAGTCGGAAATGAAAGAGGCTTCCGACAGAATTCTGGAGCTTTCCCAGGACAAGAAAGGCGATGGGAATGGGTCCTCCGGACGCCGCCGGAGACGCTGATTCCCCGCTTCCGTGCACCTCTACGTCCACATTCCTTTCTGCCACCGTATTTGCCCGTACTGCGCTTTCTTCAAGCACACGCCGGCCTCCACGGACATGAAATCATTCATCCGTGCTCTGGGCAGGGAGGCGGAATCCCGCGCAGCCGCTCTGGCCACAAACCGCGGAGGGGAAACGGCTACGCTTTATTTTGGCGGGGGTACTCCCTCCATGCTCTCGGACACGCATCTGGGGCATTTTATGGAAACCCTGGATCGTCTCGTGCCCGTGGACAAACTGGACGAATTCTCCTTTGAGGCCAACCCCGCCACCTTTACGGAAAAAAAAGTGCGCTTTTGGCGCAGCCTGGGCATGACACGTGTCTCCCTGGGCGTGCAGTCCCTGGATTCCGGCATCCTGCATCTGCTGGGGCGCGAACATACCCCGGCCCAGGCTCTGCACTCCGTGGAAATGCTGAAAAATGCGGGAATGCCCCATATCAACATGGATCTCATGTTCGCCATTCCGGGGCAAACCCTCTCCATATGGGAAGCCACCCTGAAGGAAGCTGTCCGCGCCGGAACGGACCATATCTCCGCCTACAACCTCACCTATGAAGAAGACACGGAATTCTTCCGGAGCCTGCTGAGGGGAGAGAAAAGGCAGGATCCGGACGAAGACGCCGCCTTTTTTGAACTGGCGGAACACATGCTGGAGGCGGCAGGCTTGCGCCACTATGAAACCTCCAACTACGCCCGGGAGGGCTGCATCTCCCCCCACAACATGGCCTACTGGAAGGGAGAGGACTATGTGGGCATAGGGCCTGGCGCGGTCAGCACCATCAACGGCATACGGTACTCCAACACGCGGGATACGGACGCCTACATACGCAGCACGCTGGAAAACGGCCTCCCCCTTTCCGAACAGGAACCCGTCACCGAGGAAGACTACCGCTTGGAACGCATTGCCCTGATGCTCCGGACGGATGAAGGATTGCCGCTGAAATACATTCTGCCGGAATCCCGTCCTCTGCTGGAACAATACCGGGAACTGGGCTTGGCGGACATTTCCCCGGAACAAAGGTTCATCCTGAAAGGCCGCGGACGCCTGCTCGTGGACGCCATCGCAGCGGAACTGTGCTGACGGATAGTTTTTCCGCCTCAGAGATCAGCAGTCTGCGGAATCCGGTGCGAACCGGACACTGGAATAAGCGGGCATGGGCTACTTTGTTCCCTGATTTTCAATATCCAAGGAGCATCCCGCAAAAAAAAGATACCGGTATCTGCGTATTCGGATGTTGTTTTTTCATCCCGGCTCTTTGGGAAAGGGATTTCTTTTTGTGACCGTACGGCTCTCTGCAAAAAGATTCCATGCAACAGGAATTTCAGCAAGGGGCGCTTCACAAAAACAATACTTCACGCCGGCAACACCCACGTATCTAATCAATTTGGAACTGGCGTGCCATTTTTTTCAACCACCAGTCCCGGTGCCTCATCTCGTCCCGGCTGCGTTCCAGTTCCCGAAGCTCGCTGCCCCGCATCCCTCCCTTCATGTAGCGTTCATCCAGCTTGCGCGCCTCCGCACGGGTATCTTTCCGCAGAGCTTTGTAAAACTGGGCCCCCGTCACCAGCCCGCCGGCTGCACCGCTCCGACCCACCAGGTTCATGTAAAGTTTCTTCAGCCTGTTGTAATCCTCCACCACCTGGTTATATTTCAAAGCGGCGTACTGGTAACGCTCCTTCCAGTCCTCCGGCCCCGGATTGACCAGACGGTCATCCAGAGAACCGGGAACCGGCGCGGAAGACGGGGATGCCAGTCCTCCGGAGGATAATGGCGTAAGCGGCGGAGGCTGGGGAACGGGCTTGCGGCTTGTCTTGGGAATACCGCCGACCGTCACGGAAAGGGGGGAGCGTTCCTCCAGCAGAGCGTCCATGCGTGCCTGTTCCAACGTTTCCCGCAGATGGGCACGTTCTTTCTGCAGGGACGCGTTCAAGTCGCGTTCTTCTGAAAGCGACTGCTTCAGCGACCGCATGCCGCCGGACATTTCCGAGTAAACCAGCGCATAAGCCCCGATGCACCCCAGCAGAAAGCCCAGGCCCAGCATGATGCCCCTTTCTCGCCACGGTCCAGGACTGCGTTCCGGAGCCGGTTCCGGAATGTCCGGTTCCGGCTCATGGGAAACAGTCAGGTAATGTTCCAGAGGGCCCTCGTCAGGCATGGGCTGATTCAGGGTTGGGACGGGAAAAACGCAGGTTCAAGCCTGTTCAGGACGGATGCAGTCCGCGCCGAAATACGGCACAAGCGCCTCCGGAATCCGGATGGAGCCGTCCGGCTGCTGGTAAGTTTCCAGAAGGGCCACATACAGCCGCGGCAGAGCCGTGCCGGAACCGTTCAGGGTGTGGCAGAACTGGTTCTTGCCGTCGGCATCCTTGTAACGCAGGCGCATGCGGCGCGCCTGGTAGTCCGTAAAGCAGGAACAGGAAGAAACTTCCAGATACTGCCCCTGTCCCGGAGCCCATACTTCAATATCATACGTCTTGGCGGAGGAAAAACCGAGGTCTCCCGTGCAGAGCTCAATCACCCGGTAATGCAGCCCCAGTTTTTGAAGGATGGATTCCGCATGGCTGCGGAGCACTTCCAGCTCCCGGAAGGAGTCTTCCGGCTTTAAAATCTGCACCAGTTCCACCTTGTCAAACTGGTGGACGCGGATCATACCGCGGTTGATGCGGCCGGCGCTTCCGGCTTCCCGGCGGAAGCAGGGCGTGTACGCGGCCATCTTGATGGGCAGGTCGCTTTCCTGTAAAATGGTATCCCGGTACAGGTTGGTGACCGGCACTTCCGCCGTAGGAATCAGGAACATCTGCTGGTCTTCCGTGCCGTACATGTCTTCCTCAAATTTAGGAAGCTGGCCGGTGCCTTCCATGCACTCCCTTTTCACCACAAAAGGAACGCCCACTTCCTGATAACCGTTTTCCACGGTCTGCGTATTCAGCAGGAAGTTGATCAGGGCACGTTCCAGACGGGCGCCCGCCCCACGGTACACCACAAAACCGGAGCCCGTAATCCGTGCTCCGTCTTCAAAGGAAATCATGCCCAGATTCGCGGCCAGTTCCACATGGTCCTTCGGGTTTTCAATAGCGGGCTTTTCTCCCCAAAGCTTGATTTCCGGGTTGGCCGTTTCATCCGCACCCACGGGGCATTCCAGGTGCGGCAGGTTGGGAATGTTCATCAGCAGGGAGGTGAGCTGGGCTGCATTTTCCTCCGCGACACGGTCCAGTTCCCGGATGCGGTCCCCGATTTCGCGCACGCGCGCTTCAATGGAGGAAGTGTCTTCCCCTTTCTTCTTGAGCATGCCGATCTGCTTGGAGGTGGCATTGCGCTCGGACTGCAGGGCCTGCTTTTCCGTCTCGGCATTGCGGCGCGCTTCATCGCAGGCCAGAACGTCATCAACAAGCTTCCACGCGTCGCCGCTGCGGGGCTTTAGCCGCGCTTTCACTTCTTCCGGATTTTCTCGTATTACACGGATGTCGAGCATAACGCGCACAGCTTGCACTCCATCCCCCCGCCACGCAAGCCAAATGAACGGCCTTCCATGGAAAAACGTTACCCTTTCACGGAAAAACGCTGCGCGCAGAGGCATGCTTTCCCGAATGCCGCCCCTTTCCGGAAACTGCCGTTTTTCCCGTGTCAGACAATGATTTTTTTCCTTCTCAGGAAAACCGTACAGCAGGAGGACCGGACTCTCCATGTTTCCGGGAATCATGGACATCCGGCGCCAGGGTGCATTACAGGAAGGACCGGGAAGGAACTTCCCCCCGGTTCCAACAGGCGGAGTTCCTTTCATCACTATTTGTTCTTGAAGAATCCGGGCGGCAAAGGATAGTGTAAGGGCATCATGCAACAAACCGCACGCGCCGCTGTCCTGACAGCACCAAAGACATTTGAAATCCGTGAATATCCCATTCCCGCCATCGGAGACGATGAAATGCTGATCAAGGTGGAAGCCTGCGGCGTTTGCGGAACGGACGGCCACGAATACAACCGGGACCCCTTCGGCCTCTGCCCCGTGGTCCTGGGCCATGAAGGCACCGGGGAAATCGTCGCCATGGGCAGGAATATCACTAAAGACACCGCCGGAAATCCCGTAGCGCTGGGGGACAAGATCGTCACCTGCATCATTCCCTGCGGCACCTGTGACGCCTGCCTGAATACTCCGGCCCGCACCAACCTGTGCGAAAATGTGGGCGTGTATGGCCTGATGCCTGACGACGACGTGCATCTGAACGGCTACTTCGGGGAGTACCTCGTCATCCGCAAGGGCTCCACATTTTTCAATGTTTCCGGCATGACGCTGGACCAGCGCATTCTGGTGGAACCCGCCGCAGTGGTGGTCCATTCCCTGGAACGCGCCAAGTCCACCGGGCTCCTCAAGTTCAATTCTGTGGTTCTCGTGCAGGGCTGCGGCCCCATCGGCCTTCTTCAAATCGCCACGCTGCGCACGCTGGGCATTGAAACCATCATCGCTGTGGACGGCAATGACTCCCGCCTGGAACTGGCCAGGGAAATGGGAGCCTCCCGCACGTATAACTTCACCCGGTACGCGGATCTGAACGAACTGCTGGATGCCGTGAAAAAGGACAACGGCGGCCGCCTGGCGGACTTCGTCTTTCAGTGCACGGGCGTAGGCAAGGCCGGGGCCAACGCCTGGAAGTTCGTGAAGCGCGGCGGCGGCCTGTGCGAAGTGGGCTTTTTCATGGATGGAGGGGAAAGCGTTATCAACCACCATTACGACCTCTGCAACAAGGAGGTAACCGCCGTAGGCTCCTGGGTGTACTCCCCGCAGGACTACCCGACCACATTCGACTTTCTGAAGCGAGCCTACGGCATCGGCCTGCCGCTGACCAAGCTGATCTCCCACCGCTTCAAGCTGGATGAAATCGCGGAAGCCCTGGAAACCAACGTCCAGATGAAAGGCATCAAGATTGCCGTCATTTGTAATTGCAGTAAAAATATATAAGTAAAAAATAACTCCATAAGATAATCCATGGAAAATATTTTTCTATTTATGTTGCTTTTTCCCTTTATTTAAAAATATCAAATAAAAAATAACAAGAACCAAACAAATCATAATCACTGTAATTGTTAAAATGTATGATTCTTTAAAAAATCTAAACAAACGAGGTAAAAATGGTATAATAAATCCAAACAAAGCCGATACTCCTCCTAACATGAGGCTAACATTCAAATGAAAAGACTCATCCAATAGATCCTCTAAATCATTTAAATCTAATGATTTTATACTACATCGAGCCTTTTTCACTTTTTCCATATACAAACTTAAATCTTCTAAATATTTCTGCTTTTGATCACCAGAAACATAAACATTACCTATTATTTCTTTTATTAATTCTTCACAGACCACAACCACATCATACAATTCCTCCTTTTTCACAGAAAATTCACGGGCTGCAGCAGAAATAATAGCGTTAACTATTTGATAATCCGGCAATCCTTTATCTACCACATATGCTTTTAAAAAATCAATAACTTGTTTATTAGCACTATGTACTGAATTGATATAATTCCTCTTATCCTTCCTTTGCAAAAGCCATCTTGTTACATAAAATACTATAAATCCGCTAATAATCCCTCCCCCTATCCCAGAGGTCCAAGGGTTTTCTAAAAAAGATTGCACATCCATATCTTTCAAGGAAAGGTCAGATAATAAAAAATGTCAACAAGTATTTTCCAAATACCAAATTTTTGTATAAAAATATATAGGATACATTACTTTCCCCACCGTTCCGTGATGCCGCCGTAGGAGTCAATGCGGCGGTCACGGAAAAAGGGCCAGATGCGGCGGTGGTCTTCCAATGCGTCCAGGTCAAGGTCCGCGTACAGGATGGCTTCATCGCTGACGGGAGCCTTCGCCACAATCTGGCCATAGTAGTCCGCCACAAAGGACTGCCCCCAGAATTCGCTTTCCCCTTCCGTCCCCACCCGGTTGACGGCGCAGACATAGCAGCCGTTGGCCACGGCATGGCCGCGCTGCACGGTTTCCCACGCGCAGTGCTGCTGTTCCCCCAGCAGGGGCTTTTCCTCCGGCAGCCAGCCGATGGCCGTGGGGTAAAAAATGATTTCCGCCCCCTGCATGGCCGTCAGGCGCGCGGCTTCCGGGTACCACTGGTCCCAGCAGATGAGCACGCCGATGCGGCCGAATTTGGTGTCGAACGCCTTATAGCCCAGGTCGCCGGGGGTGAAGTAGAATTTTTCTTCAAACCCGGGATCCTGCGGAATATGCATCTTGCGGTACATGCCCAGGAACGAACCGTCCGCATCCACCACCCAGGCGGTATTGTGGTAAAGCCCGGTGGCGCGCTTTTCAAAGCCGGAGGCAACAATCACCACGCCCAGTTCCGCCGCCAGTTTCCTGTGGGCTTCCGTCAATTCCCCGGGAACAGGTTCCGCCAAGTCGAATAAATCGCATTCCTCCGTCCTGCAAAAGTATTCCGTGGTAAAAAGTTCCTGGGTGCAGACAATCTGCGCGCCGTTGGCGGCGGCTTCACGGATGGCGGATTCCGTCTTTTCCTTGTTCACGGAAGGCCGGGCATCTGCGGACAGTTGAATGAGTGCAATTTTCGGCATGCCCCTTCCTTACCCCGTTTCCCTTCCCATTCCAAGCAGGGAAAATGAACGCGGCGCGATTATTTGGTGGAAAACGGCCCGGAAAGTGCTATGAAATTGCAATATGGAACCCGTCACCCCCACTCTGCCCGACGACGACGTAGCCGCCATTGACCGGCTCGGCGCCATTTACAAGGAGCTTTCCTCGGAATTGAGCAAAATGATCATTGGCCAGCAACGCGTCGTGGAGCTGCTGAGCATCGCCCTGTTTTCCCGCGGGCATGCCCTCCTGATGGGAGTTCCGGGCCTGGCGAAGACGCTGCTGGTCAGTTCCGTGGCAAAAACGCTGGACCTTAGTTTCAACCGCATCCAGTTCACGCCGGACCTGATGCCCGCGGACATTACCGGCACGGACATCATCCAGGATGATTCCGCCGGCGGCAAGCGCCAGTTCGAGTTCATCAGGGGGCCCGTGTTCGCCAACATCGTGCTGGCGGACGAAATCAACCGCGCCCCCGCCAAAACCCAGTCCGCCCTGCTGGAGGCCATGCAGGAGCGCCGCGTCACCGTCATGGGCCGCACCTTCACCCTGCTCCCCCCCTTTTTCGTGCTTGCCACCCAAAACCCCATTGAACAGGAAGGCACCTACCCCCTGCCGGAAGCCCAGCTGGACCGCTTCATGTTCCTGATTGAAGTGGACTACCCCACGGAGGAGGAGGAAATGCGCATCGCCCGGGAAACCACCGGAACCCGGAGCGAGGAACTCAAGCACATCCTCTCCGGGGAGGAAATCATCTTTTACCAGGATCTGGTGCGCCGCGTTCCCGTTCCGGAACATATTTACGAGTATGCCGTGAAACTGGTGCGCGCCACCCGCCCCACCCTGGAAACTTCCCCGGAATGGGTAAAGCAGTATGTAGCCTGGGGCGCAGGCCCCCGCGCCGTCCAGTTCCTGATTCTTGGGGCCAAGACCCGCGCCGCTCTCCAGGGCAGCTACATCGTCCGCAGGGAAGACATAGACGCCATTGTGGAACCTGTGCTGATGCACCGCGTGGTCACCAACTTCGCCGCGGAATCCCAGGGCATCACGCCCCGTAAGGCCGTGGCGCGCCTGGCGGCGGAAATCTGACCGCCGTCCCGGCATCATCAATCCCCTTTCCCTACCCCATGAAATACCTGAATCACAACCTGCTCAGCCGCCTGGGGAACCTTCCCCTGGAAGCGCGCCACAGCATGACGGGGAACGTATCCGGCCGCCATAGAAGCGCCAGCCGCGGCTCCTCCGTGGAATTTGCGGAATACCGCAAATACGTGGCCGGAGACGATACACGCCGTCTGGACTGGAAAGCGTATGCACGGTCGGACAGGTATTACATCAAGGAGTTTGAAGCGGATACCAACCTGCGCGCCTACATCGTCATGGATCTTTCCGGCTCCATGAATTATCATCCGGAGCAGGTGGAGACCAAGTATATGCGCGCGTGCAGGCTGGCGGCCAACCTGGCTTACATTGCCATCCGGCAGGGAGACGCGGTGGGACTGAGTTTTGCCCGGCAGACGAAGGACGGCGCCGCGCTGCACATCCCCGCCTCCCGCCGCCCCGCCCACCTGAACGTGCTCATCAGCCAGATGGACACGCATTCTCCGCAGGGGGAGACCGTCCTTCCCGATACCCTGCATGAACTGGCGGAACGCGTCGGCCGCCGCGCCCTGGTGTTGATTTTCTCAGACCTGTTCACAGATACGGCGGAGCTTAAAAACGCCCTCCGCCACCTCCATTTCCGCAAGCATGACATAGCCGTATTCCATCTGGTGGACCAGTTGGAAATAGATTTTGACTTTGACCGCCCCATCCGCTTCGTGGACATGGAAGGCGGCGGCTCCCTGATTACGGAGCCGGACCTTATCGCGGACGAGTACCGGGCTATCGTGGCCAGCTATCTGGAAGAAACGCGCCGGATCTGCACGGATATCAATGCGGACTACCGCCTGGTCAGAACCGGAGATTCCCTGGAAGACGTGCTGACCGGCTTCCTGATGGGACGTCAGAAAAAGAAGGCGGCCGGATAAATGCCCGGCTGTCTCACGGAACGGTTGATTGCTCCGCGGAACGGATGCAGGATGCACCCAGACGCTCCCCGGATTGCAGGAAGCGTCTGTTTTTCATCTCTTTCCCTTTTTTCCATTGTGGATGCACCCGTTAAAATGATCGTGGGCCTGGGCAACCCGGGCAGAACCTATGAAGACACCCGCCATAACGCGGGGTTCATGGTGCTTGACCGCCTGGCCGCCCGGTGGGGGGCCGTATTCAAGGCGGACAGGCAGCGCAAGTGCGAGGTGGCCGCCGGCCCCGGCGTCCTGCTGGTGAAACCCTCCACGTTCATGAATGAATCCGGTCTGTGCGTGGGCCCCATGATGCGGTTTTTCAAACTGGATCCCCGCAGCGTGTTCGTCATTCATGATGAAGTGGATTTCCCCCTGGGCGTGATCAAGCTGCGGGAAAAAGGCTCCGCAGGCGGCCACAACGGCATTAAATCCCTCATCGCCCACATGGGCACCCAGGAATTCCCGCGCCTCCGTTTCGGCATCGGCCAGCCCCGTGGCAAAGGGGAAATGATAGGGCACGTGCTGGGCAAATTCCGCCCGGAGGAACGCGAGCTTCTGGACGTGACGCTTGGCAAGGCGGAGGACGCCGTGCTGTACACCATGGAACACGGCATTACCAGGGCAGGCAATATTTTCAACGCTGTTCCAGGCTGACAGCCGCATGAAAGGCCGCCCCATTTGCGCCATGACGTATCCCTGGACGGGCCGGAGAGCGTTTTTTCCTGAAGCCGGAGCAGCCCGGGCCGCAGGATGATACGGCTGCCTCAGGCGCCTGGCGGCGTCCAGGAATACTCAGGGGGCGCGCATGCCTTCTTTTTTCGCCCGTCCGCCATGTACGGTATTGCTAAACAAACGGGAATCCGTTAGGATTTTTGCACGTTTTCCCCACTCCTCAGGACCAATCCTGCTTCATCTTCATGGCTGAATTAAGTTCACAAGCTCCCCGCAGGCACATGCAGGCCAACAAAAGGCGGCATCCCAAGGCAAAGCCCAGGAAACGATTCTGGAGCTTTATCCGAAAGCTTGTCCTGTGGTGCCTGGTGATGGCGGCTATCGGCGCGGCCGTGGGATACTTCGGATTCATGATGGCCTGGAAACGTTATAACAACTGGGCGGCGGAATTTGATCTGGAACGCATCAATGACCTGGAAAAACCCAGCATTATTTATGACCGGAACGGGGAGGAAATAGGCCGTATTTATGTGGAGAACCGCAGCTACGTCACGCTGGACAAAATCTCCCCCGCCATGATTAACGCGCTGATTGCCCAGGAAGATTCCCGCTTCCGGGAACATCCGGGCTATGACTTCCTGGGGATTCTGCGGGCAGGCCGGGAGTATATCCACAACAGCGGGGACGCCAACCAGGGCGCCTCCTCCATCACCCAGCAGCTTGCCAGAAATGCGTATGACCTGAAAAACCGTGCCAAAGCCAGGAATGAGGGCAGCTTTGGCCGCAAATTCGTGGAAATAGCGCTGGCGCGCCGCATTACGGAACGGTACAGCAAGGACCAGGTTCTGGAATTTTACCTGAACCGCGTTTACTTCGGCAGCGGGTTTTACGGCATCCGGGCCGCTTCCCTGGGCTACTTCGGCAAAGAGCCGGCGGACCTGACCACCCGGGAGGCCGCCTCCATCGCCGCCCTGATCAAAAACCCGAACGGACTTTCCCCTCTGAATAATCCGGCTAGCAATCTGAAATGGCGCAACCACGTTCTCAACCGCATGGCCAAGGAGAAATACATTACGCCGGATGAAGCGGAACGCCTCTCCGCCATGGAGCTGGGGCTGAATCCCAAGCCGCTGAAACGCGGCGTCTCCCACATTTACGACCGCATTTCCTCAGAAATCACCGCATACCTGGGAGAGGAGCGCGTCAATGCCGCCGGGCTTAAAATTTACACCACCATTGACAGGCAGCTCCAGGAAGTTACCGGAAAAGCCCTGGAACAGGCTCTGGAAAACATTGAAAAACAACCCGGTTACCGTCATCAGAAGGCCGCAGACTACCACAGCGGTTCCGCGAACAAGCCGCGCTATCTGGAAGGAGCGCTGCTGGTGGTGGACAACAAATCAGGCGCCGTCCTGGCCTACCACGGAGGCAGGGATTACACCAAGCGCCAGTATGACGCCATCAGGGACGGAGCCCGCCCCACCGGCACCGCCATCCTCCCTTTCCTGTACGCCACAGCCTTTGACACGGGAAAAAGCCCCGTCACCCGCATTCTGGACGATGCCATCGACAACCGCCTGACGGGCATCGGTGGTTCGGAAGGAATCCTGGGGGAATGGGGGGCGGAAAACTCCAAAAACCGTTATGAAGGCATGATTACCGCCCATCGCGGCCTGTCTGCCTCCAAAATCGCCGCCTCCCTGCGCATGGGGATGGAGATGGGCACGGCCCCGTTCGTCAAGAAGCTGACGGATTTCGGCATCCGCAAGCCCGTGAGGGAAGCGGGCAGCACGGAAGTAAACCCCGTTTACCGCCCCAAAATTTTCGTGGGCACGGAACCTGCCTCCCTGAAGGAAATGACGCTGGCCTACACCGCCATCCCGAACGGGGGTTCCCGCCCTCAGGATATTTACTATCTGGACAGGATAGAAGATGAAGACGGGCAGCTGATCTGGGAATCCACCCAGGCGATTGAAACCCGGAACAATGCCCAGGTACGGAAGGGGGCCACATCCACAGCGACGGCCTTCCAGCTTCACAATATCCTGAATTCCTCCCTGAAAAACGGTTCAGCCCAGCGCATTGCCCCGCATCTGCCGAAAAACTTCAAGGGCGGCGTGAAAACAGGCACCACGTACGACTTCGCGGACAACTGGCTGTTTGGCTATGACAGCCGCATTACCTGCGGCATCTGGGTAGGTTTCCTGGAAGGCAAAAAGCCCATTTATCACGGAGCCTTCTCGTCAGACACCTGCGCTTCCGTGCTGGGCGCCGCCATCACGGAAGCGGAACGGCAGTTCCCTGCCGGAGAACTGGCCCCTCCCCCCAGCGTAGAGCGGGTGGAAATCTGCCTGACCACCGGGAAGAGGGCCACGCACAGCTGTTATGACATTGACCCGTCGGATAAAAAATACCGCCGCCACACCATATTCGAATACCTCCGCAAGGGGGATTCCAGCCTGCCCTTCTGCGACCTCCACGGGGAGGACATTTCTGCTCCCGTCTCCACCTTCACTGCCCAGAACCGCATTCTTCCCCTGCCGCCCATCCTGCCCACCAGGCCCATCCTCCAGGGAGACGATCCCTACCATACGGAGCTGAACCAGGTCCCGGCCAACCGCAACTTTGAACTGCTGGGCGCAGGAGAAAACGTGCCGGAAGCGCAAGCCCTTTCCGCAGATCCCGTTTCTTCAGACCATACGGATACAAGCATTACGTTGCCGGCACCCAGGCCCATCACCATTCCCGTGCCGGAATTCATCCACCTGTAACTTCTTCACCTCATGCCTTCCCCATCCCAGGACACGGTAGCCTGCACTTGCCCGTCATGCGGCAACCTCTTTGCCGTGAAGGCGTCTTTTCTGGGACGCCAGGTAAAATGCCCCATCTGCACCGCTTCAGTCACAGCCAGGCAGGAAGCAAAGCCCAGGCCGGAAACGGAAAAACAGGACGCCGCCCCCTGCCTCTGCCATGTTTGCGGCAATCCCTTTGCCGTCAGGGCCGCCTGCGTAGGCAGCCGTGTGGAATGCCCCGTCTGCCACTCCACCGTCACGGCCGTCAAACGGGAAGAAGCACTTTCAACATTCCCGGGCCGGACGCCTGAAGTTGCAAAGAAAGCGCCCGGAAATCCGAAACAACCGGCTATTCCGTCATCTGCCGCCGGTGTTCCGCACACTTCCGCGTACTCCGCTCCGCATACACCGCTCGCACCAAAGAAAAAGACGGACAGACGGACCATTTCCGTTCACGGGCCTACCACTCCGGGCCCCAATAAATCCACGACAAAAATCCGTAAAAGGAAAGAGGGAAACGCCGCTCCGGCCATTGCCGCGCCACGCTGCGCCGCCCTGGCCCCGGAAGAACCGGAATACCGCACTGCCGCCGCGGACCCCATGCGCAGCGAACGCCGGCCCACTTGGCATATATGGCTTTTTGTCGCGGGACTGGTTCTTTCCCTTCTGGGCGTGTTCATGTTCCTGCGCGGGAGGGATATGGAAGCGGAAAACTCCAAACTTCTGAATATCTCAGACCGGTTCGTGGATCATGAAGCGCTCTTTTCACAGGAAGTGAATAAAGACCTGCTGGAGCAATTGCAGCAGAGGGAGCGGCAATACCGGCTCATAGCCCACAGCCGCAGGGAGGAAGACCGGAAGGCGGAATCCATTTCCCCCCATATCACGGCGGCCATGAATGAACTGGCCCTTTACTGCATGGCGGAATCGGATGAAGAGAGGCTCAACTACGTGATGAATCCCGCAGCCGTAGCTCCCAAAATGGCCTCTTGGGCCTCCTACGGCCAATACAAGGACTACCTGCCCCAGGAAGCGGGCAGAAGCTCCAAAAACGGGGACCTGCTCCAAATCACCGTGCTGATGGACGACAACACTATCCGCCCGGCGGTTTTCCTGTATGACCGGAATTCAGGAAAATGGAAGCTGGACTGGGAAGCCTGGGAGGGCTATTCCCCCATGCTTCCGGCGGAGCTGGAAGCCAAAAAGCCCTCCACCCCCGTTCCCGTCAGAATCATCCTAAGCATGTCCGGCATTTATCAGCCCCCTTTCCTGGAGGAATCCTCCGCGGAAAGCTACCGCAACACGTCATATCTCAACTTCACCCTTGAGTTCCCCAACGGGGAACGCCTGAATGCGTACGTGGACAGGTATTCCCCGCTGGCCCTGGAACTGACCAGGCTGCTTTACAACGGCCCCGTGCGCACCTGCGTGCTCATCCGCTATCCGGAAGACCTGCCCGGCAACCGGGCCGTTATTATTGACCAGCTTCTGCACTCCGGCTGGATGAGCGACGCCACCCGCAGGCTTCTTCCCCCCCAATAATTGAAAATCAAGAATCGGTTCCCGCTTTCCATGAGTTCCAAAGCACTAGCGCAAACACAGGACAAAGCCCTCCAACTCAACCTGGCTTCCACCATTTACGGCACCTTTGCGGAAATCGGAGCCGGACAGGAAACGGCCAACTGGTTTTTCCGGGCATCCGGAGCCGCCGGAACAGTGGCCAAAACCATTTCCGCCTATGACATGACCGTCAGCGACACCCTGTACGGGCCGGTCAAGCGCTACGTTTCTGAAGAACGCCTGAAAGGCATGCTGGACTACGAATTTACCCAGCTCATCAACCGCCTGGGCCCCCAGCGCGGCAAAGACACCCGCTTCTTTGCCTTCTGCAATACGGTAAAAGTCAAAGGCTACCGGGACAACGGCCCCTGGCACGGCTGGATAGGGGTGCGCTTCCAGCTGAAACCGGAGGCAAAACCGTCCGACCTGATTATTCACGTTCGCCTGAACGACCCGGACCACGACCGCCAGATGAAGGACCTGGGCATCCTGGGCGTCAACATCCTGCACGCCGTCTTTTTCAAAAGGGACCGTCTGGAGGAATTCATTGAATCCCTGGTGGACAATCTGGATCCCCGGCTGGTGGAAATAGATGTCGTCCGTTTTGAAGGCCACGGTTTTTCCATGGTGGACAACCGTCTTTTCGCGCTCCAGCTCGTCCAGTCCGGCCTGACGCCGGCCACCCTGTTCCTGGCGAACGGCCAGGTGGCCCAGGCGGCGGATGTGCTGTACAAGCGCCCCATCGTGTTGATGAGGGGCAGTTTCAACCCCGTCTGCAATCTGCACCTGGAAGTCATGGCCCAGGTGAAAAAAACCTTCCTCTCCCACATCAATGAGACGCAGGCGGACCGCTGCATGGAAATTTGTGAAATATCCATGAATAACCTGCTCCGCGGCGATGATGTGGACCATCTGGAATTCCTGGACAGGGCGGACAGCCTCAAGGCTCTCGGCAAAAACGTTCTGATTACCAAAATGGCCCGTTTCGACAACCTGTCCGGGCTGCTGGCGCGCTACACGAGAGAACCCATAGCCATCGCCCTCTCCATCGGCCTGCTGAATGAGCTGTTCAAGGAAAAATGGACGGAGGACATTCCCGGAGGCATTCTGGAATCCTTCGGACGCACCTTCCAGAACAAAACGCGCCTGTACGTCTCCCCGTGGCTCAACCGCAAATCCGGGGAATTCGTCACGGCACGCACTTTCCGCGCGCCGGAACAATACGTGCACCTGTACCAGCACTTCCTGGCGAACGGCCTGGTGGTGGACGTGCCCTTTTTCAATGAATTCCTGCTGCGCCACACGCCGCGGGACATCCAGCGCATGATCGCTGCGGATGAAGACATCTGGAAAACGCTGGTTCCGGAGGAAGCGCACCGTTCCGCCCTCCACTTCCGCTGAGTTCCTTTTCAGCAGGCCGCCCCTTCCTCCCCGCGGCACGGCCCTCCCAATGCCGCGGTCTCTCCGTTCCTGAAACCGGATAATCCGGCACGGCCCCTCCCGCCTGCCCTGCCGGGCTTCCCGCCACTGGTCAGGAAAACTTAACAATTCCGTAAGATTGTCTTGCCATAAGGCAGGAATCTCATTAAGGTCTCCGAGTTCCATTTTTATCATGAATACCATTATTATCGGCTCCCAATGGGGCGACGAAGGCAAGGGCAAAATGATCGATTTCCTGACGGAATCCGCCGACGTGGTGGCACGCGGCCAGGGCGGCAACAACGCCGGCCATACTGTAATTGCCAATGGAAAGAAATATATTCTCCACCTGGTTCCCTCCGGCATCCTGTGGCCGGACAAGCTTTGCGTCATCGGTAATGGTGTGGTGCTGGACCCCATCGGCCTGGTGGAGGAAATCAATGAACTCCGCGGCCAGGGCGTGACCATTACAAAAGACAACCTTCTTATCTCCGACCGCGCCCACGTGGTCCTTCCCTTCCACAAGGAAATGGACGCCGCCCAGGAATCCGCCCTCGGCAAAAAAGCCATCGGCACCACCAAGCGCGGCATCGGCCCCACTTACGCGGACAAGGCGCGCCGCATCGGCGTGCGCATGGCGGATATGAGGGATCCCGCGATTTTTGACGAAGTGCTGCGCCGCCGCATCAGGATGGCGAATGCGGAAATGGAACGCATGGGCCTTCCCGCTATGGATGAAGAAAAAATGGTGGCGGAAGTAAGCGCCGCCGCGGATGTGCTGCGCCCCCACATCACCAACACCATTCCGGTTATGCACGAAGCCGTGGCCTCCGGAAAAAGCATTCTCTTTGAAGGGGCCCAGGGAGCTTACCTGGATGTGGACTTCGGCACCTATCCGTTCGTCACCTCCTCCAACACCTCTTCCGCTGGCGCCTGCACCGGCACGGGTGTTCCTCCGCACAAAATTGACCGCATCATCGGCGTCTGCAAGGCCTACACCACCCGCGTGGGCGCAGGCCCCTTCGTCACGGAGGATGAAGACATCTCCAACCATCTGCACAGCATGGGCCGCGAATTCGGCGCCACCACGGGCCGCCCCCGCCGTTGCGGTTGGGCTGACGGCGTGCTGCTGCGCTTCTCCGCCATGTTCAACGGTTTTGATGAAATGGCCATGACCAACCTGGACGGCTACGACAAGTGCCCGGAAATTAAAATCTGCACGGGTTACGATCTGGACGGGGAAATCCTGGCTTATCCGCCCGCCACAGTGGATGAATGGGAACGCTGCAAGCCCGTGTATGAAACGGTGCCCGGCTGGATGCAGGACATTTCCTCCTGCCGTTCCTGGGAAGAGATTCCGGAACAGGCCAAGAAATTCGTCAAACGCATGAGCGAGCTCATCGGCTGCCCCGTCACAACCGTGGGCGTAGGCCCCGACCGCGAACAGACGATTGCCGTGCAATAAACCTCGGCAGTTCTCGTTATTATTTCCTTCAAAGCAGTTCCGCATGCATGGCGGAACTGCTTTTTTATTGTCAGCTAATAAAGGCCGAACACACGTTTCAACGCTTTCTCCGCCACCGTTTCTCCACGGCAGCGGCATGGGAAAAACTTATTTTCCACCCTGCATCTTTGCATGAAGCGCGGAAATGCCTCCTCTAAAACACATGAAAACGGCAATTTTGCCGCTTCCAGGTCAGGAAAAAGCAAATAAATATCATCCAAAACAGCCCGGCGGAACTGGTGAAGCTACCGTTGGAAAGCCCATGCCTGGGAGTTCCCGGAATGATTTGACGGATACGGATACTTCCCTCCTGATGATAATAAAAGAGGAGGCGGGATCTTTCCCGCCTCCTGTAAAACAGCAATTGGACTCCCCGGCTCAGGCACGTCTGCGACGCATCATGAGGGCAGCCAGACCAATCAGGCTGAGGGATGCCGTGGCCGGTTCGGGAACGGCAGCCGCCGCAATGGCATTAAGATTGGCTTCCTGGGAAGCATTAGCCTGCAACGTGGTATTATCCACGACAAGGTATTTGACGTAATCCGTGCCATAGGTAAATGAAGTCAGGGCTCCGAACCCGCTCGCTTTCAACCCTGAATCCTGACCACCATAAGTGGTGGCGGTTCCTTCGGAATCAACCAGGGTCAGGTAAGTCCAGGTTCCGGTGCTGGTAATCTGATAAGTGATGGCGGCGGATTCATAGCTGTTTTCGGTGAACAATTCCTTCAATCCCGTATTCAAATTGAGTTCAGAACCGTTGACAGAAGTAATCGTGCGGTTGTAGTTCTCTCCTTGCCAGGAACCATAAATGCCCGCCGTGGGAGTTCCTGAAGAAACGTAGTTGAGGCCCAGGCCGATCATATTATTATTGGCGGAAAAAATATTCGCCTTGACGTTACCTGCCAGAATGGCGTTTTGGAAAGCCTGAGCGTCCAGGGCCATGGTCACGGAGAAATTGCCGTAACCGGAGTTTATACCCTCCGTCAGGGTATATGATCCGCCTGCTGCCTGCAATTCACTGGAATCCAAAGTAAGGACGGTTGCCCCCTGAACCATGAGGGAAGAAGCTACTACACAAGAAAGCAAAAATAATGTTTTCTTCATTTGACTGTTCTAGGTTGAAAAGAAAAGAGCGACGCGCTCTCCCAGTGCGGTACATATAGGGGATTTAGAATCCGGGAACAATAACAAATATTGAAAATCAACGTCTAATTCATCTTAATCAGTTGTTTTTTAATATCATATATAATTTCTGGTCTTTTTTTATTTCATCTTATCCGAATACAGGTAAATATGTTATGAGAAGGAGAAAATATTTAAGTGCGCAGCGGATTCTAAATTCGCAATAAAAATTACAGAGAAAATCTGATGCTTTTTTCCCGTTTTACACTCCTTTTGGCTCCCTCACCCGACGTACATTCAGACAGCCCCCTGCAAAAAACAATAATCTCCCTAAGCTACCATGTTCCAACTGGTTCCACTTCTTTTGCGGAAGGAATACGGCGGTGGGAGCTGCCCCTCCGCTTGCCCTATCATGCCTGTCTTAGGAAAAGGCCCCTGAAGGACAGCCCGCCTTTCCTTTTTCCGGAAAGACGGTGAAAAACGGATATTCGTGTCAGCATTTAAACGGAGTTATGATACTTCCGGGAAAAGCCTTGTCTGACTGTCTGTATGAGACATGCCATTCTTCCCTCCATGTGCGCTGTTGCCGTCGCAGCCTCCTGCAGTCCCACCCTTGCCCAACAGGCGGCTCCCGCTGCGGCGGCTTCCCCTGCTTACCTGAACACGGAACGCGGTCTGCGCGTGAAAACTCTGGAAGGCAGGGAAATAAGCCCCAGCCTGATGAAAGGAATGCGCCCGGAAGAACAAATCACCAAAAGGACGCCCGGCGTTCCCACCAGGCCCAGCGTACTGCTTCAGCATGAAGGCGGAACTTCCGCTCCCGGCCTGGAATGGTTTGCGGCCAGGCCCCTTAAAATGATGCCGTACCTGGACAGTTCCTACGTTTTCGGCAATACCTGTGCGGAACCGAACGCCTGGATACGCGAAGACATGATTTCCACCGGAGCGCAAAAGCTCAAGACCGCTCTCTCCAGATACGGCATTACTTATTCCGCCCAGTTCGGATTCAACTACACGGGGCTGACGGGCGGCGGCCTGAACGGAAAAACGGATTTCCCCTCCTACAATGGTTCCCTGCTGACCAATATCACCATCTTCCGCAATCATTCCACGGGCAGCGGCCTGTACCTGGCCTCCGAGTTCGACTTCGGCAACGGCTTTGACTTCAATGAAGGCAGTAAAGGCCCCAAAACCACGCTGGGCTCCCTCCAGAACCCCACCAGCTCCTTCCAGGGCCCGGCCCCCCACCTGAGCAACCTGAGCCTGGCATGGGTGGGAGCGGGAGGAAAGCTTCTGCTGATGGCGGGCCAGCTGGACACCACCAACTACATGGACCACAACGCTTACGCCAATTCCCATAACAATAACCTCACCAACAGCGTTTTCGGCAATAATCCCGTACTCCCCCTGACTGATAATTCCCTGGGATTCCATTTCGCGTGGCAGCCAACCACCTCCTTTTACGTGATGGGAGCCACTGCCGCCAATAACATGGCTCAAAACCACAATCCTTTCCGGAACCTGAATTCCGACAATTGGACGAACGTGCTTGAATTCGGCTACGTGGCGGAAGATTTTTGCAGCATGGGCCCCGGCGTGTACCGCCTCCAGCCCTTTTTCACCACCAGCAACGGTGAAAACGGGGGCGGCGTGGCCGTAAACTTCCAGCAGCAGCTGGGCCGCAGCAGCCACTTGGGGTGGTTCTTCCGCGGCGGCTGGGCAAGCGATGACGCAGCCACGCTGACCGGCGTACGCTGCGCGGCCACCACAGGGCTGGTGCTTCTTTCCCCCTTCCGGGGAAAGGGCGCATCCAATGACGGATACCTGGGCCTCGGTTTCCTCTGGCAGCAGGGGGCTAAAAAGAACGGCCCGTACGTGAACAGGAATGAATACGGCATTGAATTGACGTATGTGGCCCAGGTGACGCCCACCATGACTCTCCAGCCTGATATTCAGCTTGTCAAGAATCCCGTCAACGGCCGCAGAGGGCAAACGGCGGTGGTTTTCCAGATCCAGAACGTCTGGTCCTGGTAAAAGCCCTCCCGGAAAACTGGAAAATATTGATCGCATTTCCCGGAAATCCTGTCTAAATGGAAATGTTCTTATTTGGACCACGCACATGAAGCGCATTCAGCAACCTTCCATGCAGGAGGCGGAGCAGGCCTCCCTGAATCATGAGATTTTAAATACATGGCGTCCCGGGGAAACTCTGGGGGAACACATGGAGCGCCGCGGCGTCAGCCGGCGCGAATTCAACAAGTGGTGTCTGAAAATGATCTCCCTGATGGGCGTTGCCACTGTAACGGGCGGCATTTCCAACGCCCAGGAGATTGCGGACAAGATGGCCGCATTGAAACGTCCCGTAGTCATCTGGCTCCAGCTTCAGGAATGCACCGGATGCCTGGAAAGCACTATCCGCAGCTATAACGAGGAAATCGGGGACATGGTGCTTTCCGCCGTCTCCATGCCTTACGTGGAACTGCTGATGGCCCCTTCAGGAGAGGCCGCCAATCAGGCTCTGGAAGACGCGATCAGGGAGCCCCACATCCTCGTCATCAACGGTTCCGTTCCGGTCAATGACGGCGGGGTGTACTGCACCGTGGCCGGAGATACCGTGGAGAACATGCTGCGCCATTGCGCGGAAAACGCCTCTCATATCCTGGCCGTGGGTTCGTGCGCGTACTTCGGCTCCATCCAGGCCGCCCGTCCCAACCCCACCGGGGCCGTGGGCATCCGGGACATCCTGACGGACCGCACGGTCATCAACGTGCCCGGCTGCCCGCCCATCGGGGACGTGATTACGGCCGTCATCATGTACATCCTTACATTTGACCGCGCCCCGGAATGCGACCTGGAGTCGCGCCCGCTGATGGCATACGGCACCCGCATCCACAATAATTGCCCGCGCCGCGCCCATTTCGACGCCGGACAGTTCGTCAACGTGTTTGACGACGAGAACGCGCGGGAATGCTTCTGCCTGTACAAGGTGGGCTGCAAGGGCCCGGATACGTTCTCTCCCTGCCCCATCGTCAAATGGAATGGCGGCGTCAGCTTCCCCATCCAGTCCGGCCACCCGTGCATCGGCTGTACGGAGCTGTACTTCTTTGACCGCATGACTCCGTTTTACAAGACGCTGCCGAACGTGAACGGCTTCGGCGTGGAAGCCTCCGCCAACATCATCGGGGCTGTGGGCGTAGCCGGCGCCGGAGCGGCAATCGCCGCCCATGCCGTGGGCTCCGCCATTCATTACAGGAAGCAGCACATGAAGGAGGAAGCAAACGTCTCCCTGCCCGCCTTCGGGGACGCTCCCGGCTCGCCCGACAAGGAAATTGAAGAATAGCCAGAAGCCCTCACCACCAGATTACCATGAGCAATTACACATCAGCGGACGTTCCGGAATCCAGCCGGGTGGTCATTGACCCGGTAACGCGCATCGAAGGCCACCTGCGGGTGGAAATGGAGGCCGGGGACGGCGTCATCAAAAATGCCTGGACGTCCACCACGCAGTACCGTGGCATTGAGGTGATCGCCTGCAAGCGGGACCCCCGGGACGTTTGGGCTTTTGTGGAACGCATCTGCGGCGTCTGCACGGGTACGCACGCCATCGCGGCCCTGGCTGCGGTGGAAGACGCGCTCCAATACCCGGTGCCCGTCCAGGCCCGCCTCATGCGAGACCTGGTCAGCGGAGCCCTGGGCATCCAGGACCACGTCATCCATTTTTACCAGCTCCAGGCCATGGACTGGGTGGACGTGATGTCCGCCCTGAAGGCGGACCCCGCGGAAACCGCCGCCATCGCCAAGTCCCTTTCCGACTGGCCCCTGTCCTCCGCCGCGTATTTCGCCGGAGTGCAGAAGAAGCTGAAGGACTCCATCGCCTACGGGCAATATTCCATCTTTACGAACGGCTACTGGGGCCATCCGGCCTACAAGCTGCCGCCGGAGGTGAATCTGCTGGGCGTGGCGCATTATCTCCAGGCCCTGGTCTGGCAACGGGACATGATCAAAATCCACACCATCCTGGGCGGCAAGAACCCGCACCCGAACTTCCTGGTCGGCGGCATGGCCTGCGCCATCAACATGAACAATGACCAGGCCATCAACCAGTTTTCCCTGAGCTACCTGAAGCAGCTGGTGCAAACCTGCCACGATTTCATTCACAAAGTATATTATCCGGACATTGTAGCCATCGCCGGATTTTATAAGGACTACGCCCACATTGGCGCGTCCAACCCCAACTTTTTCTGCACTGGGGCTCCGTCTGAAATCAACACGGGCGCCCCCGCCGGCAAAGGCATGATCAAGCCCGGCGTGCTTCTGAATGGGGATTACAGGAACGTGCTTCCCTTTGACCAGGACAAGATCAGGGAATTCGTCACCAGCTCCTGGTACAGGTATACGGAAGGCAGGGACGCGGGCCTGGCTCCGTATGACGGGGAGACGAATGCGGACTACAACGGCCCCAGGCCGCCCTACAAGTGGCTTTCCGACCACCCGCAGTACACCTGGGTGAAAGCCCCGCGCTATGACGGCCACGCGATGGCCGTGGGTCCGAACGCCCGCATGATGATTGGCTACGCCCAGGGGGTTCCCGCCATCGTGGAACGGGTGGATGCCGCCTGCGACAAGCTGGGCCTGCCGCGCGACAACGCCTTCATGAACTCCACGCTGGGCCGCGTATACGGCCGTGCGCTGGACGCCCTGATCAACGTGGACATGATGGTGGACCAGCTCCAGGAAATGACGGACCGCATCAGGAACGGGGAAACCTCCACCTTCAACCCGGAAAAATGGGAACCGGAAACCTGGCCCTCCTCCTGCAAGGGCGTGGGCTGGGTGGAAGCGCCCCGCGGCAGCCTGAGCCACTGGGTGCGGATTGAAAACGGCCAGACGGTGAATTACCAGGCCGTAGTCCCCAGTACATGGAACAGTTCCGGACGGGACGCGGCGGGGCAGATGGGGCCATATGAATATTCCCTGGCCCATACCGGGAAACACCCGCTGGTGGACCCCTCCCGCCCGGTGGAGCCCCTGCGCACCATTCACAGCTATGACCCGTGCCAATCCTGCGCCGTCCATTTGTTTGACGAAGAAGGGGAGGCCATTCTGACCAGACAGGACCCGTGAAAACGACTCTTATCGATAACGACCTCACCCTGGCGGTGGAGGATGCCATTCCGGCCAGTCCGGTGTACGCTCCGGAAGAAATCCTGGCTCTGGCCGTGTGCGCCTCCCCCAACGGCAGCAGGGACGCGGGAGACCTGGCCCTGCTCCATGCCGCGCGGGAACGCGGCATAACCCTCCCTTACGCCCAGCGGGAAAACTCCTGGGAGGCTCCCTCCCGGGAAAGGCCGTACAGCACGGCTGTTCTGAAAGCCGCAGACAAGGCGGACGCCTCCCCTTTCATGGTAGCCCGCGGCAATCTGAAGGCGCTGGAAAAACTGTGCGAAGTCAGCTCCCTGGAAAAGGAGCGCATGAACAAGGCCTTTGAAGAGCATTCCCCCTCCGGCTTTGAACCCGTGGCCGTGGCCGTCCACCGGTCCGGCGCGCCGTGGCGCCTGTTGGGCGTCGTGCCCATGCACGCCATGAGGGATGTGCGCCGCCTCTCCATGGCCAAGGCCAATTTCCGCTATTTCCACGTCTGGGACTGGCCTCTGCGCGTGCTGCACTGGACGTGGGTGCTCTGCATCATCGGCCTGTCCGCCACAGGCATCTGCATCGCGGAAGGGTGGTTCCTGAAAATGGGGGATCTGCACGGGGCTTTCCAATTCGGAACGCTCCGCTTCGTGCATTACGCGCTGGGGTGGATTCTGGTGGTGGTGATGATGCTGCGTTTTTCCTGCTTTTTCATGGCCTCCAACAAATACCAGAGTTTCCGGGCCCTGTTCCCCGTTTCCAGACAGGAGTGGAAGGATTTGTACGCCACAGCGGTGGACTACCTGTTCGCCCGCAGTTATGACGGCCCCCGCTACATCGGCCACAATCCCCTGCAGCAGTGGACATACACGGGCGTGTACGTCCTGTTCACCACCATGGTGGTGACCGGGCTGGCCCTGTATGCCCTGTATGAGCCGCGCCACTGGTTCTACCGCTGGTTCATGCCGCTGAACGACCTGATAGGCATTCCGTACGTGCGCCTGGTGCATTTGATCGGCATGTGGTGCTTCATCATCTTCGCCATGATCCACGTGTACCTTTCCATCCTTTCCGGGAACGTGGACCGGGACGGCACCATCTCCTCCATGTTCAGCGGCGGACGATGGCTGCGCAAGGGCGTCAAATTCCGGGATGAATAACCTCTCCGCCCTCCCCTTGACATGAAATTGGAGCCATACACGGAAGAACTGCGGGGCTGCCCCGTGAAGGGAAATGCCTATCCCGTGCTCGTGCTGGGCATCGGAAACCCGCTCATGGGGGACGACGGCGCAGGCGTGGAGCTGGCCCACCGCCTCCAGGAACGGGACTACGGCCCGCTGGTCCACGTGGAGGAAGGGGGAACGCAGGGCATGACCCTGCTTCCCCTGCTGGAAGATGCGGACACGCTCATCCTGCTGGACGCCGTCAGGACGGGGGCCCTGCCGGGAACCGTCGTCACGCGCAGCCGGGAAGAACTGCCGCGCCACTTTTCCCGCGTTATGTCTCCCCACCAGATAGGCATGAAGGAAGTGCTGGGGGCGGCCCAGCTGTGCGGCACCCTGCCGCGCGCCATCACGCTGGTGGGAGTGGAGGCCCTGCATACGGATTTCTGCCGCCCCATGTCCGCGGAGGTGCAGGAAGCCTTGCCGAAGGCGCTGGACACGGCGGAGGCCCTCATCGCCCGCGCCCTGGCGGAACATCAGGCCCGGAAAAACGCCCATGCATGAAGTAGGCATCATGGAAGGCGCGCTGGACATGGCCCGGCGACTTATGGAAAAACGCGGAGGAAACAGGCTGAGGCGCGTGCACATGACCATCGGCAGCCTGAGCGGCGTGGTGCCGGAAGCCCTTCAATCCGCCTTCCTGGCCCTGAAAGACTCGTATGCGGCGCAGGATGCAGCCCTGGACGTCGCCTGGGTGGAGGCCGTGTGCCGCTGTGATGCATGCCGGGCGGATTTTTCCTTTACGGAACACGGCTACATCTGCCCCGGCTGCGGAGAACCGGCCCTGGCCATCCTGCGCGGGCGGGAACTGGAGCTGACCCGTGTGGAGTGGGAATGAACAGTGCCCCTTCCGGGAAAAATAAGGGAAATTTACGCGAACACTTTCCCCGGACGGATGGTCTAATATCATTGGAGCGCATCCATCGCGCCTCAAACGTCAAACCAACTATGTAACCAGAGCCATGAGCAATATCAACCCATTCATTCTAACAGGGATGATGCCGCTTTCAGCCTCATCCATGAACCGTGTCTCCTACATGTGCCCGGTCACCATCAGCAATGATGTAGTGCAGGGCCAGACGGACATTCAGGATTCCCTTACCGTTGATTCCGGCGGAAATCTTTACATCATCAACGCTCCTGTTTACGTGGGCGGCCCCAACCAGCCGGACCACGGGCACCGCACCGCCCACCTCGTCATCCGGAACGGAGGCGCCATGACGCTCCTGGGCAATCTGCCGGACCATATGACCGTTTTCCTGGGGGACAAAGCCAACGGCAGCCTGGAAATCAACGGCGGCCGCCTTCTGATGGGCCAGGGGCGCATTCAGGGCGCCAGGGAGCATGAAGGCAGAATCGCCATGACGGACGGCTGGCTCTTCGCCTCGGAAGTGGATCTGCCGGCGGAGGGCTCGGAACTCGTGATCAGGCACGGCCTGATGCGTATCAGAAAACTCTCCGGCAATGCATCCACCCGCATTTACGGAGGCGTTCTGCACGTAAAGGAGGAAGCCCGCGCCAGCCGCATCCATCTGATAGACGACGGCGTGCTGCTGCTGGGCAGCGTCACCAGCCAGCCTTCCGCGGACGTCATGGCCGGAGCGGGCATCAACTTCCGCGGGGACGGCGGAGCGCTGGTAATCCGCATCCCCCACCCGGAAAACGCTCTGACGCGCACGCGGGAAGCGGAACATGTCTTTGACGAACTGCTCCGGAGGGGCAAGCTCTTTCATGACAGTGAACCCATGACCAGCTTCCAGGGGTTCCATATGAGGGAGTTCACGGGGCATGACGGACTGGCGTACGCCGCGCTGCGCCCCTCCGCCCAGCTGAACGCGGAACAGAATCAGGTTACCCGCCTGCTCCATACGTTCATGTACGGCGGCAGTGAAAAGGACATGCCCATCTGAACCCCTCCGGCAAATGGAAAGCCCTCATCAAAAAACCGCCGGCATTCCGTACCGGCGGTTTTTTCATCTGTTGATCTGCTGAAAAACGGAAAAACGTTATTTCAGGAATTTAATCGTGAAGGGAGCCACATAATCGTAATTCCCGTTCGCCGCCTTGACGGCAGCGATAATGGAGAAAACGATCCAGGCGATAACCACCACAGGGGCGAGCACGAACCCGATCAGGATCAAACATGAAAGACAGGCCGCAACCGTATAAATCGCCCAGGAAATCTGGGCATTCAGAATATTCTTTCCTACTTTGTCCACCAGAGGGTTGGCATCCTTCCAGACCAGCCAGCAGATCAGGGGCGGAATAATGTTCACGCCGGCGGAGCCTCCGAAAAAGACGGCCACCAGCGGAGAAACCGCCGTCAGGATAGCCTGCGTTTTATCCGATTGTTTCTCAGGGGCGGGCTCCTGAACCGGTTCCTGGATGATTTGTTGTTCTTCGTCCATAAAAATAAAGAGATGGAAAGCGGATGAAGGAGAACGGAAACCTTTTCCGTTTCATTCCGCCTTGATGAGACCTTTTTTACATATTCCTCCCCGTAGTCAAGCTTCCAGACCGTCCGTCCCCTGAATAAAAAACGTTCTCCAGCAATCATCCTTGCCACCAAGCAGGCCGGAAGCCATACTGCCGGGCATGACCAATGCCCTGACGCTGCTCGTCTTCTCCGCCTGTCTGGGAGCCTGCGCCCCGGGAATACCGGAAATCCCGCCTCCCGCTTCTTCCGTCACCCGCCGTGAAGCCCTGGCAGCCAGCCGGGCCTATACCTCCATGATTTGGCGGGGCTCTCTCCGGAATGTCCGCCACGGGACGGACGGGGACGGCATCCGGACAGACACGCCGGACGCCTCCGCAGCCGGATATGATGCCGGAGCATGGTGGAAACCGGGCATGCGTTCCATCGGCATGCCGTACAAATGGGGCGGCTTCGACACCCCGCGACAGTTCTCCGAACGCCTGAAGGCGGATGCCGCCAACGGAGGGCTTCCCGCTGCGGCCGGCGACATGGGCACCCCGGAAAAGCAGGCCGCGGGAGACGCCGCCGTCAGCCGCTTTGCCGCCGGAGTGGACTGCTCCGGCTTCGTCTCCCGCTGCTGGCGGCTGGACAGGCCCTTTTCCACACGGGAACTCCCCGCCCTCTGCACGCGGCTTCCCTCCTGGGAAGACCTCCGGACGGGAGACATCCTGATTGTGCCGGGGCGCCATGTGCTCCTGTTCATTCAGTGGGAGGGAACGGAAAAGAGCAGGTTCCTGGGCAGTGAAGCCGGCCCCCTGCCGGCCTGGAAATGTTCGGAGCATGTGTTCAGCCGCTCCATGCTGGAAAACAGCGGTTACCGCCCCATGAGATACAGGGGCATGCGGGACTAAAAACAGGTTCCGGAACATCCGTGCCCCTCTTTCTTTCCCGGAACAGGAATAAGGGGGAAGACATCGGGAAACATTCCGGAAGTTTTCCTCTCCCCCCTTCCATAAAAAGAAACCCGGCATCCCATGCGGCAGGGATGCCGGGCTGCAGGCCGCCCCGTCAAAGGCGGCGGCCTGGCCAAATGCCGGGAATTACAACGGCTGTACGTTCATATGGAACACCTTCCCCTGGAAGGAGGAGCCAAGTTCCTTCAGAGGCAGAATGAACGTGGAACGGTGAACTTTGGGACGATGCTTGAATTTGTCCGAAAAATCCTTGGACTTGTCGGAAAAATTCTTCAGCACGGCAGTTCCGGCAGGTTCCCCGTCAAGCAACAGGCTGGTTTTCTCCGGTTCTCCCACAATTTCCACCTTGACCTTCTTGCCTACGGGAAGCTTGGCGCCGAAGGAAAATTCCAGAGAATCGTCACGGCGGAATCCGACGGTGCCGTCCTTCATGACCGCAAGCAATTCGCCCTCAGGCGCAGCAAGCAGCACCTGCTCCTTCCCTTCCGGAGCGGCAGTCAATTCCAGTTCCATGGTCAGGCGGTAATTCGGCCCCAGGGCAGGTTTGTCCAGCTTCTGGGGGAGGGAGGAAGGCTTCACCGTCAAGGGCTGGCTGTCTTTCCATTTGTGCAGGGGATTGGTGCGCGGAGCGTTGCCGATGGAGGAAACCAGCTCGCGATGCTGTTCAAACGTATCCGGAGCTTTGGCGGTTCCCCACAGTTTCTGGCTGAGCACGTCCATGGAACCGGAAATGATCCCCCAAATGTCATAAGGCGCGTACCCCGTATGCATAATGTCCGTTTCATCATTCCAGACGGCGAAGGTGCCTCCGAGGAGCTGGGGATGCCCGGAAGGCAGCGTTTCATTGCCGATGCGGTTGGGAATCCAGTTATTGTACAGCCCCTTATGGTTTCTGTCCATCCGGTAGTAGCCGGCAAAGGGAACGATATAAAGGGCTCCATCGTTCGTATTGATCACATCATAGCCCTGGTTGACGGCTTCCCATGCTTTCATCCAGCCGGTGCTCCAAAGGTTCATCTGGACCCCTTTGCTGACCACCGGGGTCTTGCCCGGCTTGGCGCTGAGGCTTCCCCAGATGCGGGGCGTATAACCGCGCTTGAGGGCATGGGTGAGCACGGCGTTTGCAAAGTGGCGGTAATCTTCCTTGTCCCCATAAAATTCATCCGCCCCCACATGCACCACGCCGCAGTCCGCGAACACGGGACGACCCAGTTTGGGATCCTTCAGCATGTATTCGTCAAAAACCTTGCTCACCAGGTCGATCGTTTCCGGGTTGGCGGCGTCCAGCATCTCGCAGCGGCGCTTCTCATGATTCATGGGCCCTTTATAAATGAGATCAGGCCGCAGGCGCGTAAAGGAAAGGGCATGCCCCGGCGTGTCGAACTCCGGAACAATATTGACGCCGTACTTTCTGGCATAGCTGACCAGGTCGGCAAATTCCTTCTTGGTATAAAAAAGATCCCTGGCTGTCAGGGGCGTTCCGTCCTTTCCCTTCATTTTGGATTCCAGGCGGAAAGCCGCATAGCTTTCCTTGAACGGATCATGGCCGTTGTCCACATAGTGTTCGTGGAAAATATAGTTGTTGTTGATGACCAGGTGCAGGTCATTCATCTTGTACCAGGCCATGGTGCGGATCACGTCCTTCAGGTAACTGAGGGGGTAAGGCGTGCGCGCGACATCAAGCATGAACCCGCGGAGCTGGTAGCGCGGAAAATCCACGGCCGTGCCGCAGGGCACGCTGCCGGGCGTCTGGCGGAGCATCTGCAGCAGGGTGCGCGTGCCCCAGAACAGGCCGGTGGGAGCCGCCGCGCCAAGGCGGACGCCGTCCCTGGCAATCTGGAGCCGGTATCCTTCCCTGCCCAGATTGCCGCCCTTCAACAGGGAAAGGGAAATATCCGCCTTCGCCCCGGGGGCGACAAGCTTGACCTTCTTCCCCAGCACGTCTTCCATATCCGCCGCAAACAATTTGCCCAGCTCCTTGTCCGGGCATGCTATGGTGACCGTATTCCCCAGCTTATATTCTCCCTGTCCCCCCTTCCATTGCAGGATTTCCGGGATAATCCGCGGCTTGGGGTTGCCCTGGGCGGCCTGAGGAGCCTGCAGCATGATTTCATAATCTTTGCTGACGGCTTCCTTGCCGTCCTTGGTCACCTTGAAGCTGACGTTGACGGGGGTATCTGAAATAACAGGGGCTATCTTGCCTTTGCTGTTGACGAGCTGCTCATAGTCGGCCCCCAGCAATTTAATCTGGGCTCCGGAAACGCTCGGCATGGGCAGTTGCTTCGCTCCGGCTTTCACCGGAGGGATGGAAAGGGAATCCGCAATCTGCTTGGCGTCCTGCCCCATCACGGGAGACGCGGCAAGAACGGCGATCATCAGGAATAGGTTTTTCTTCATGTTTTAGTCTTGTTTAGGAAAAGGAAATGTCTGATTTGCTCCAAAAACTACGCGCCCGCCGCCCCTTTCTTGCAGAGAAAGGGAGAAAAGCGGAAGAATTCTCCCTCTCTCAACCGGGCGGGACGGACATTCCGCCCAAACGGATTGCCGCGCGCCGGGCTTCATGAAGGAAAACCGCCGGCCAAGAGAGGCTTTCCCTCCTGTTCCAATAAATTATTATCCCAAAGAACCCGTTGTTGGCGAGATAAAAAACGTGGAGCCCCGGGCTGCAGGGAAAAAAGATGCCGCACGACGGCAAAACGCCCCCCCACGGCAAAAAACGGGAACCGGCCGTCCCTATTAGGGCGGCCCGTTCCGGACAAAAAATAAAATCAGGCGCGGATATCAATCACCTCTCCGGCGGGAAAGCGCACCTTGGCCTCGCGGGCATAAGCGTCATCCTTGGCGCGGTAGCCCAGAGCCACCCCCACCACAGAGCGGTACGGCGTACCGTCCAGGCCCAGGATTTCATCATACTTGGCGCGGTCCATGCCGCCGATCGTGCAGGAATCCACCCGCAGGGCGGCGGCGGCGCTGAGCAGGAACCCCACGGCAATGTACACCTGGCAATCCAGCCAGGCATGCATCTTTTCCGGAGCCAGAGCCTCCACGTAGCTGGTATAAAAATCGGCGGAGGAAGCCAGTTTTTCAGCGGAGGGGCGGCGCGTGAATTCAATCTGGGCCAGGTAACGGTCCACATCCCGCCTGGTGGCGTCGCGCCGGGAGCACAGCACCACGTAATGGGAACAGTCCTCCACCTGGGACTGGTTCCAGGAAACCTCCCGCAGGCGAGCCTTCAGTTCCCTGTTGGTCACGACGACAAACTTCCAGAGCTGAAGCCCCAGGGAGGAGGGACTGAGACGCAGGCTTTCCGCCAGCGCATGCCAGGTGGGCTGTTCAAGACGGGCTTCAGGATCAAATTTTTTGCAGGCGTAACGCCATTCCAGACCGTCAATATACTGTTCCGGGGAGATCATCATGCAGGGTGAGACACGAAAAACGGAAAAACTGTTTAAAGAACCTCTTTCAATACCTCAATGCAGCGGGCGTTCTCCGCAGGAGTGCCTATGCTGATGCGTATCCATTCCGGCAGGCCGTAACCGTCCTGCGCGCGGACGATGACTCCCCTGGCAAGCATATCCTGGAACACCTGCTTGCCCCGGCCCACTTTCACCAGGATAAAGTTGCCCTGGCTGGGAATCCATTCCAGGCCCATTTCCCGGAAAGCCTGCTCATAAAAACGCATGCCTTCCTTATTATTCTCCACAGTGCGGCGCACATGCTCCCGGTCCTCCAGGGCGGCCAGGGCGGCCTCCTGGGCCAGAACATGCAGGTTGAACGGAGCACGCGCCTTGTGCAGCATGCTGCAAACCGGTTCCGGCGCAATGCCGTAGCCCACGCGCAGCCCCGCCAGGCCGTAAGCCTTGGAGAAGGTGCGCAGAACAACCACGTTGCGGCCTTCTCGCACAAATTTGAGGGTATCCGGAGGATTGTCGGAAAACTCCCGGTACGCCTCGTCAAAGACCACCAGCACATGTTCCGGGACCTTCGCCATGAAATCGTCTATTTCCTGCTGTCCCACTACGGTGCCTACGGGATTGGTGGGATTCGTAATGAACACGACGCGCGTATTCTCCGTAATAGCGGCCAGGAAGCCGTCCAGGTCATGCGTCCAGTCCTCCTTGTTGGGCACTTCCACGTACGCGGCGCCAAACAGCTTGGACATGATAGGGTACATGGAAAAGGCGTGTTTGGCGGCCACCACCTCCGCACGGGGATTCAGCAGGGCATGGCAGATCAGTTCAATCACTTCGCTGCTGCCCGTGCCCACTACCGTCTGGCCGAACTCCACGCCGCAGAACTCCGCAATAGCGGAACGCAGGCGGAAAGCCGCTCCGTCCGGATAAATGTTCACGCCGGCAGCCGCACGGGCAATCGCCTCCACCGCCTTCGGGGACGGCCCCAGAGGATTTTCATTAGACGCCAGTTTCACAATATCATGGGGATTCAGGCCCAGTTCCCGGGCCGTCTCCTCAATCGGCTTGCCCGGCTGATAAGCCACCAACTCCAGCACATGCTGATTTGCGAAACTCTCAATACTCATAGCGGCGGAATGTTACCGCCATTCCCCGTTTCTGGCAATACGGATTTCCATCCGGCCGGCCCCTGGGAAGATGACAGCCGTTTAGAGAATCTGCGCTGGCGGAAAAGTGGAAACCTTTTCCGGAATTTTTCCATTCTTCCTGCAACGCCCTTCTACCGGAGAAAGGCAGCCGTCCACTTTCTCCGGCAGATTTCCGCCTGCTTTTCATGACGGACCGCCCAAATATGAAGGAGCACAGCCCCGGAATTCTTCAATGCCCCATAAGGTCAAAAACATTTCCCTTAAAAAGCGGGACGGCATTCCGTGACGGACGGTAAACTGGCCCCCTGCCCTCCTATTTTTTACGGCTGCGGCCCCTGCGCGGGCGGCTGCACAGGGTCTGGTACCCGGCCACGACAAAGGCGAACGCAGTCACCGCCAGAAAGGAACGGAACAGCCAGGCCAGAAGTTCCCAGTAAATCTCCTGAGTCATGCGGAAGGTTTTTTACCGGAATCGGGAACGTTCCCCAAATCTTCCCGGAGGCGTTTGACGGCACAGGCAATCAGGGTGGCTTTATCCAGCTGGCAGCGTTCCATGTTCAGCGCGTCCGCTTCCGCATCCCGGAAAAAATGGACCGATAACGGCATTTTCCCCTTGATTTGAATTTTTTTCTGACTCTTTTTTTTATTTTCCGTCTTCATAAAAATCCTTTTTTTGGTGCAATAACGGCCTTAACAGCCCTTTTGCGCCCCTACAATGCACCTGAAACGGTATTTCAGTCAACAAAAATATACCATTAAAATGACTTTATACAAAAAAGGTTGAAAAATAGCACCATTTTCGTTACAAAGGGTGCATGAGTGAGAATCAGGACGAACTCAAAGTGCAGATCAAGGCTTGGCTGAAACAGCAGAACATTTCCCGCAATGATTTTGCGGCGGAATGCTTCGTGTCTCCCAACACGGTCCGCAACTGGCTTGCCAAGGTGGCCATCCCCAAAGACAAGGAAGCTCTCATCCGGCTCATGATGGAAAAAACGGAAAGGGAGAAAAAACTGAAAGAGGCGGCAAGAGCCAATTGGAAGCCCTTTGTCGTCATGCTGAGTTCCGAGGATTACAAACTCATCGAAGAAGCCGCCAGAAGGGACAACATGACGGTGGAGGAATGGGCGGAAGCCACCCTGATCAAGGATGCCCAGAAGAGGATGAAAAATTATTACGACGACAGCAGCCTTCCGGAAGATGTATCCCTGGCGGCGGAAGTACCGGAGGAATACGGAGCTCCCAGACGTTCCGGCCCTTCATCATCTCCGCCCTCTTCTGCCCGCCGCAAGCCGCGGCAATAAATCCTGGAGGGCATGGCATCCCGCTGATGTCCCGCCTGCCTGCCGGCTTCCGCCAGCGTGCTGTTCCGCGGAGGGCTTCCCCAGGCGCCGGGAACACCGATCTCCTTTGTTGTGCGCCGAATCAACTTTTCTCTTGCTTTCCGTTCTCCAAAAGTTCTATTTCCGTTGACTGTGAGTCAATTATTTTATCTACTGCTTTTTCCCGCCTTTTGTTTCCCGCTTTCGGCCCGCGCGAAAGCGGTTCCGCCGTCTGTTCCCGCCGTCTCCGTCAGGATGGTGCATCCGGACAGCCAGGAGCTGGACCGGGAAAGGAGCCCTGTTCCGGAAGGATACACGCCTTATACATACGAATTCCGCGACCGCCATGGAAAAATGCAGCGGGAACGGCTGTTCCTGAAAAATACCCCCATCATCACGGAATCGGAAGTGGAACAGGCAAGAATTGAGCCGGAGAGAAGAGAATGCCTCCACATCACCCTGAATACACAGGGCGGAAAAACCATGAAAGCGGCAACCTCCGCCATGAATCTGGGCCGCGACAGGCTGGCCCTCGTCGTTCAGGGAAAAATCAAGTCGGCCCCCGTGGTGCAGGCCGTCATATCCCGTACTTTTGAAATCTCCGGACTGGACGGAAAAAATGAAGCCTCCGGACTGGCGGAACTGCTCAACCGGCAGGCACCCACAGAAAAAAACACACCCTTCATTCCACAGGATCTGGCCCTGTACGCCGTCCATCCGGAAAGCCGCCGTCTGGTGGAAGAAGGAGCCCTACGCGTACCGGGCTTCAGGCTCTGGAAGCTCCCGGCGCACCGGCAGGGAAAAACGGGAGAGGTAGAATATCTGTTCCTGGGGAATTCTCCCATCATTTCCGGAGACTGCGCCAGACATGCGGAGCCAGATATGGAACATCCGGGAAGCCTGGACATCACCTGGAACGAAGAAGCATTCCGTAAACTGGAGCGGGCATCGGCCGGACTACGCCCCGGCAAGGACAGGATTGCTGTCGTTCTGCGCGGAACCATTCTGTCCACCCCCTTATTCCAGGGAATGCCTTCCCGCACCACTCTTATTCCCGGTCTGGGGGATGACAGCCGGCTGGATGCCCTGTGCCGGGCCATCAACAACACCCTTCTGCCGCTGACGGAACAGCAAAAACGGCATGTGAGGGAAAACGTGGCTCTTTATCCCATCCATCCGCGCAGCCGGGAATTGGAACAGCATTTTCTTCCGGAACTTCTGCAGGGAAAATCCATCCGCCTGGAAAGCGGATTCCGTTCCATCCCCTATACCTGCCCCGATTTCCCGAACCCCGTCCGGACCTATGTCTTCATCCGCCCGGAATCCCTCATTGGGCCGGAGGACATTCAGGAGGTGGAACGCGACCAGGATGGAACAATCTCCTGCCAACTTCTGCCCGGGGCATGGGAAAAAGCGTTTGCTTTCATGAAGGCAAACCCTGCGGGCCAGGTGGAGGCGGCAGTTGTTTTCCGGGGGAACATGCGCCTCCGGTTTGAAATCAAAAGATTCTCCCTTCAACTGTGGGGGATGCCTGTGCTGGATTCCATCCAGCCAAATTCTTTCATTTACCTTCCTGAGCCGGAAGAAGAGCAACGGATGTACCGGGAGTCCTTTCACCTGGCAATCTACGGCTTCCTGGAACCCGTTTGCCCGTGGTTCTTTAAAAGCTCTCCCGTGTTCCGGGCATGGGGTTCCCGGCGTCCCTTTCTGATGATTGACTCATCCCTGAAAGGCCCCTGATTAAAGGAATCGTTTCGTCGCACGCGCCATGCTGCGCTTGCCGCCGGCCGGTATTTTTCACATGGGCCAGATACGGCAGAAGGCACGGGGCAAAACGTTTCAGGGCAAAATAAAACAGGACGATGGCCGCAAACACCAGCAACGGCGTGAAGAAGGCGAACAGGCTGGATTTCATGGCGGGAGGCAGGAAACCGTAAATGGGCCAGTGCAGCATGAACGTCAGAAAGCAGGCGGGAGCCAGCAAAGCTATTTTCGCAGACAGGCCGGGCAGGTGCTTTTCCATCCAGATGCCTGCGTACATGATCATCATGACACCCAGAAGCATGCCAATGGCCGTCTCTTTCCACAGGGGGATCACTCCGGCGGAATACAGCGCTATCAGTACAACGGGCATAAAAATGCTTACCCAGAAAAAAATGCCGAATTTTTTATTCATCAACAGATGAATGTCGTCAATCCGCCGGGAACTGAGCGCAACGCCCAGCAGGTAAAAAGCACAGGTTCCAATGGAAATCGTCTCCGTGTGGTCCGGGGCCGTGTTGAAGAAACAGAAAAAGAGGAGCACCGCAGGAAACAGCAGGATTTTGACGCGGACCAGAAGAGGCGTCAGCAACGTGAGAATGATAATGTCCCTCAGGAACCAGGAAGGGCCGATGGGGGGAACGGCATGGGAGTCATCTGCGGAGAAAAGGTTCATGCCCGGAAGAAAGACGTCCCGGATACCAATTAAATTCTCAAGGCGGAAGGAAGCGCCGTCATGAGGCAGGACAAGGAACACGTACAGTACATTCCAGAACATGAACGGAATAAACAGCCAGAAAGCCCGGTTAAAAGCCTTGTTCCAGGTGATGTTCCTGCCCAGGAAGTACCCTGCCAGCACCAGGAAAAACGGAACCCTCCCCAGGTAAAAGAGATGGAGGCTCACCGCCTGGAGAAAGGGGGAGGACAGGTGGACGTACATGATCAGAAGGGCTGCAATAACCCTTGATACGTCAATCCATAAGACACGTTTTGATGGGGGGGGGGGGGGGGGGGGTAAGCGTGTCAAGAATCGGAGGCTGGTTTTGGGAGTTATACACTTAAGCGGGGAAAAAGTAATGCAGGCGGGTGTCAAAGTCAAGTATCCGGAACCTTTTCGGGCATGGGCTCCGCATGGGGGCATCCCTGATTTTTTTGCTCGAACCGGATTCGGAGCTTCGCTATATTGGCTCCCGTTATGGCAACACCGGATTTTCATTATCAGGATCCTTTTCCCATGGAAAAGGACGACACCCAATACCGTCTCATCACGTCAGACTATGTGAGCGTAGGCGACTTTGAAGGACACCCCATGCTGAAAGTGGAACCGGAGGGACTGCGCCTGCTGGCAGCGGAAGCCTTCCATGACGTGGCCTTTTTCCTGCGCCCCGCCCACCTGAAGCAGGTGGCCGCCATTCTGGACGATCCGGAAGCCAGCGACAATGATAAAAGCGTGGCCCTGACGATGCTCCGCAACGCGGAAGTGGCGTCCGCCGGCATCCTGCCCTTCTGCCAGGACACAGGAACCGCCACCATCGTAGGCAAAAAGGGCCAGCAGGTATGGACCGGCTGTGACGACTGCGAACAGCTTTCCCACGGCGTTTACGACGCCTATACCCAGAACAACCTGCGCTATTCCCAGACGGTGGCGCTGGATATGTACACGGAGAAAAACACCGGCACCAACCTTCCCGCCCAAATTGACCTGGAAGCGGTGGAGGGCATGAAATACTCCTTCCTGTTCGTCGCCAAGGGCGGCGGCTCCGCCAACAAAACTTACCTTTACCAGGAAACGAAGGCCCTGCTCAACCCGGCCACGCTGAAAAAGTTCCTGGTGGAAAAGATGAGTACTCTGGGCACGGCGGCCTGCCCTCCCTATCACATCGCTTTCGTCATTGGCGGAACCTCTGCGGAAAAATGCCTGAAGACCGTGAAGATGGCTTCCACGAAGTACTACGACAATCTGCCGACTACGGGGAACGAACACGGCCGTGCCTTCCGTGACCTGGAACTGGAAAAGGAACTGCATGAAGAAGCGTGCAAACTGGGCCTGGGCGCCCAGTTCGGCGGCAAGTGGTACGCTCTGGACGTGCGAGTTATCCGGCTGCCCCGCCACGGCGCCTCCTGCCCGGTTGGCCTGGGAGTCTCCTGCTCTGCGGACCGCAACGCGAAAGCCAAGATCACGCCGGAGGGCATCTTTATTGAACAGCTGGAAACCAACCCCGGCCAGTATATTCCGGAAGCCCTGCGCATGACCTCCAGCGAAGCTGTCTCCATTGACCTGAACCGCCCGATGAAGGAAGTTCTGAAAGAACTGGGCAAGTACCCCGTCACCACGCGCCTGAGCCTGAACGGCACCATCATTGTGGCGCGCGACATCGCCCACGCCAAGCTGAAGGAACGCCTGGAAAAGGGCGAAGGGCTGCCTCAGTATATGAAGGATCACCCCGTGTACTACGCCGGCCCGGCCAAAACTCCTGAAGGCTACCCCTCCGGTTCCTTCGGCCCCACGACCGCAGGCCGCATGGATTCCTACGTAGACCTGTTCCAGGAAAACGGAGGCTCCATGATCATGATTGCCAAGGGCAACCGCAGCCAGCAGGTAACGGATGCCTGCCGGAAGCACGGCGGCTTTTACCTGGGCTCCATCGGCGGCCCGGCCGCCATTCTGGCCAAGAACAACATCAAAAAAGTGGAACTGCTGGAATACCCGGAACTGGGCATGGAAGCCATCTGGAAAATTGAAGTGGAAGATTTCCCCGCCTTCATTCTGGTAGATGACAAGGGCAACGATTTCTTCGCGAAAATCCGCGAAGGATGGGCCTGCGCCGGTTGCGGGCATTAAGCCTGAACCGGGAAAAAGATGATTCACTGCCGGAGCCTTTCGGGGCTCCGGCTTTTTTATGCCCCGGGTTCAGCCCTCCCAGTACAGACGGAACGAATATCCGGGAGGAAACTTCCGGAATGCCTCGTGCGCCCCTTCACGCAAACAGGTAATAAACCAGCATCAGCGCCAGATTGGCGCCGGCAGCCAGCATCACCCCGCCCGGCTTCAAATACGGCGCCTTTCCAAGAAAGACCGCCAGTACCGCAAAGACGGAGTACAGGGATATCCACATCAGAAAAAATGCTGTCAGGTTCCGCCCGTTCCCCTGCCCGTCCAGGGGCATGTTCCCTCCGGGGAAAAGGAACGGCAACGCCGGAAACACGGCGTAAATGACATATACCCAGTTCTTCACTATCATCCTGAAAGAAACCGTCAGCGGTTCCCTGCCAAACAGGATATTACGGGAGCAGGCGTTCCGCGTCTTTTCCTTCCGCAGAGCGCAGGGCAAATAGAAGGGAAGAAGCATCAGCGCCAGGACGGGGCCTGCATATAAAATAGCGGCCATTCCCGCTACGAAAGCGAAGAAAGCGACAATAAGGACAGGCACGCCTGCCATGAGCAGGAAAAGAAAGGCTGTCCTGCGCTCCGCCTTCTCCCCCATTTTCAGGAAAGACCATGAAAGATAAGCCATAGGGTAAAAATATGGTTTTTTAAAGTTTGCCAGAAACAGGGGTCGTGCGCAAGGGAAAGCCGCCCACGGAGCATCCGGAGCAGCGAAGCCCCGTCCCTCCGCACGCGGCAGGATAGGAACCAGACAGACTCTGATTGGGATTGCCCCGCACCCGCGCCCACGTTATCCTGTCCTCATGGTCTACCGAATTTGCAAATCCATCGAACTGGAAAACGGGCATCTCCTGTCCAAACATCCCGGCAATTGCAAATTCCCGCATGGCCATACGCGCTCCGTGGAAATGGTGTTCCGGGCGGAAACGCTGGATGCCAATGACATGGTGTTGGATTTCAAGGCCGTCAAGCAAATGATGGGGGATTTCCTCCAGCAGTTTGACCACTCCCTGTGCGTGAATACGGAGGACCCCAATTACGCTGCCTTCGTGGCCGCATACGGGGAGCGCATCATTCCCTTCGACCGGGAAGACCCCACCAGCGAGGTGATGGCACGCGTCATTTTCAATGTTGCCCGGCACGCGCTGGAAAAAGCCAGGGAGAACCCCGGCGAATATCCCGTGCGGGCCTGTGTTGAGCTGGAACGCGTGCGCGTGTGGGAAACCAGCAGCTCCTGGGCGGAATATGGGGAATAACTGAAACAGCGCGCTTCCCGCCGGGAGGAACGCTCTGCAAAGATTCCCGGCCCCGCGGAAGGCACGGCCGCAATGCAGCCACCCCGGTGTTCATCCCTTAAAAGGGATTCAGGCATATCATGCGCTTCTGCGTCCAGTGCCCGTAGGTGGAAGAATACACATCCGTAATTTCCCGGGCCCATTCGTCAATAGTGCGCTGATGATGGGCGTATTTTTTAAAATCTTTGGTGTCCACGCCCAGCAGGGAGCTGTGGTCTTCCTCATAATCCGCAAATTCGGAGACGATGCGGCCGGACTCATCCCTCAGGCGTCCCGCCATGGCAATGTGCCCTTTCTTGATGAACCGCTTAACCAGCCCTCCCCCCTTGATGCCGCTCAGCGCCGTGACAAAGATGCCGGCCCTGGCATTTGTGGGAGTGATGGAAATGATGGCGAGTTCCAGCGTATAAGCCCCCTTGGTTCCCGGAGGCACCATTTCAAAATGCGGATTTTCGGCAACCTCCTTTTCCATGCTGGTTGCAACGCTCTTCTGGAAGTATTCCGCCAGGCTGCGCAGGGCATCAAACCCTTCCGCAGTATCCGGCCTCACATCCATGTGCACTGTATCCACCGGAACGACGGCCATCAGGACTTTTTTCCCATTCACGCCGTTCACCCGGTCATTCCAGATTTTTTTATCATCGGCATTCCAGTACGCGTCAAAGGGAATATGGGAATCCTTATTTTTTACCTGATGAGTGATAAATCCTGTTTGGGGAACATGTTTGAAATTATTGGAACAAGACACTACCGCCATGCAGCCAAGCAGCACAAGGGCCATCAGGGAAGCCGGGAATAAAAAACGGTGTTTCTTCATATCAAGTAACAGGCAGAATCGTTTTTATCATGGCCCGGCACCAGCTGTCAATAAAACCTGCGGGTGAAAATCCCGGGCTGGGGCTCTCCTGCCGGGCAGAAAGAGCCAAGGCGGGAATTCCTAGTCTTCTTCATCCATGGGGCGGTATTTCACGGCCAGTTTTTCCAGGATTTTCAGGGCCCTGGAGGCACGGCTGCGGAAGGATTTGTAGTCCCGGGGGTCGCAGTCGCTCCAGGCGCGTTCGGACAGGGCCAGGGCGCGCGGCCATGCCATGTATTCCACCAGCCCCATATTGTACAGGTATTCCGTCCAGATGTTAGCCTGAAGGCCGCGCACCCTGGCGGCTTCCTCCGGGGAGAGTTCCGGCAATTCATAGCCGTACACCTGCTTGAGCGGAATAAGGCCCCCGACGGCTTTCGGCTCCGTGGATGCGGCAGACTGGTAATAGTCAAAATAGAAGTGGGAACACGGCGCCAGAATGACGGGATGCCCTTTCCTGGCTGCCGCCGCAGCAAAGCCGTTGCCGCGCCACGCCATAACGAGGATGTGTTTGTCCGCCTCCAGTTCCCCGGCTTCATCCCAGACGATGGCGTCATAACCGTCCTTCCGCACGTAGTCCGCAATCTGCTGCAGGAAATCCCGGCCCAGGGCCTTGAGATCCTTCTCCCTCAGGTTCTTTAAACGGTTCTGGCAATACCGGCATTTTTTCCATGCCTCGGCAGACACCTCGTCATGGCCCAAATGGATAGGGGAGCCGGGCGGAAAAACGGCCTTGAGTTCATCCACTACGTCTTTCACGAAGCGGAGCGTTTCCGGGCGCCCCATGCAGACGGCATCCCGTCCTTTTTTCCCCTCCACGGGAAAATCCACACCGTCGCAAATCAAATCCCCGTAGGCATGCATGGCCGCATAGGAATGGCCGGGAAGGTCTATTTCCGGAACAACGGTAACCTGGCGGCTGCGCGCATAGTCAATAATCTCCTTCATCTGCTCCTGGGTGTAAAAACCGCCATAGGTAGCTTCCGGGTCATGCTCCTGGATGGCGAGTTTCACTTCCTGCCAGTTCCATTCTCCGTCAGCGAGCGGAACGCGCCAGGCGCTCATGGAGGTAAGCAATGGATATTTTTTAATTTCCAGGCGCCAGCCGGGACCGTCCGTCAGGTGCAGGTGGAGGCGGTTAAGCTTGAACAGGGACATGGTGTCAACCATGCGCTTGACTTCCGCCATGGTAAAGAAGTGGCGGGAAACATCCAGCATCAGGCCCCGCCATTCAAAGCGGGGATCATCCCGGAGGGAAAAAACGGGTACGGAAAACCCCTCCCCGGTCCGGTTGGCGCTTAAAATCTGGACCATGCTCTGCCACGCGTAGAAAAGGCCCTGGGGCGCCGCCGCTTTCAGATGCAGGATGCCCCTCCCTTCCACGTCACGCTTCAGGCGGGCCTCATATCCTTCGCCTGTCCCCGAGGGGGTTCCCTCAACCGAACAGACGGCATCCGCAGAGGCTTTGTCACGGGTTATGGAGAGGCCGGACAAAACGCCCTGGGCATTGAGCACATTCAGGAGAGCTTCCACTACAGGAACATCCTTTTCCGGCGCATAGACCGCCAGCCGCAACGGGAGATGCGCCACGGCGGCCCGGTCAGACCTGCATGCGGAAGGCGCGGGGAGCAGCACCTCCTCGGCCGGCAGCATTTCCGCCATGCCGGCGCCCGGTAATCCGGACAGGGCCAGCCATGCTGCCAGACGGAAACAACACCCCTTATTCATCATCCCGGAAGTACGGCCCACCCTGGTCTCTTCTTTCAATGGAAGGAGCTTTCCCTCAGACCCCTGTGTCCCGGAAGGCAAAGGCGCGGCCATATTCAGCCGCGCCTGCCGGATTCCGTCCTTTTTTACATTCACCTGCGTCCGCCAAAAAGGCCACCAAGGCCGCCCCCCAATCCACCCAGGCCCTTCAGGCCGCCCAACCCTCCGCCCATGCCGGGAAGGCCGGGCATCTTGCCCCCCTTCCCTTTCATGGAAGCCATCTGCTTCATCATGGCGCCCATTTTGCCCTTGCCGGACATCATCTTGCGCATTTCGGAAAAATTCTTGATCAGCTTGTTCACCTCCATCAGAGGACGGCCGCAGCCCGCGGCAATACGGCGGCGGCGGGACGGATTCAACAGGTTGGGATTGCTCCTTTCCTTTGCCGTCATGGAGAGCACAATGGCTTCCATGTGCTTCATCCGCTTGGGGTCCAGGGCGCCTTCCGGAAGCTGTTTTTTGATTTTGCCGAAGCCGGGGAGCAGGCCCAGCAGTCCTTCCAGCGGTCCCAGGTTCTGCATCATCTTCATCTGGTCCAGAAAGTCGTTGAAATCAAATTGGCCGGACATCATGCGGTCCATGGATTTGGCAGCCTGCTCTTCGTCAATGCGGGCGGCGGCATGCTCCACCAGCCCGACAATGTCGCCCATGCCCAGAATGCGATCCGCCATGCGGCCGGGGACGAAGGGGCCGAACTGATCCAGCTTTTCCCCCTCACCGGAAAATTTGATGGGCTTGCCCGTTACGGAACGCATGGAAAGAGCCGCGCCCCCGCGGGCATCGCCGTCCAGCTTGGTCAGGACGATGCCCGTCACGTTCACGGCACGGTCAAAGGTCTGGGCCACATTCACGGCCTGCTGTCCCGTGGCGGCATCCGCCACCAGGAGCGTTTCCCTCGGCGAAAGGAAGGCGTGCAGCTGGCGCAGCTCGTCTATCAGGGCTTCATCCACTTCCTGACGGCCCGCCGTGTCAAAAATCATGACGGTTCCGTTCTGGGTCCGGGCCCATTCCAGAGCCTCGCGCGCCACGGCCACCACGTCCCTGCTGCCTGGTGCGGGCTTATAAACGGGCACTCCTATTTGTTCCGCCAGCGTCGCCAGCTGGTCCACGGCGGCGGGACGCACCAGGTCGCAGGCCACCAGCAGGGGGCGGCGCCCCTCGTTCTTCAGGCGGAGGGCCAGCTTCGCGCTGGTCGTGGTCTTGCCGGCGCCGTTCAGCCCCACCACCATGATTCTGGCAGGGTCCGTCAGATCCAGCCCCACGGCGTCCCCGCCCAGCAGGGCGGCGATTTCATCACGGAAAATTTTGACGATTTGCTCTCCGGGCTTGATGGATTTGAGCACTTCCTGCCCCATCGCCCGTTCCTTCACGCGGCCGATGAATTCCCGGGCCACGCCAAACTCCACGTCCGCCTCCAGCAAAGCCAGCCGGATGTCGCGCAGGGCGTCTGCAATATTTTTCTCGGAAATTTTGCCCAGGCCGCGCAGCCTCCGGAACGTGTTATCCAGTTTATCTGCTAAAAGTGAAAACATAATCGTATGATGCGCCAGACTGTGCCACATTTCCCCCTTCCCGTCAACAAGCTCGCCCTGCATGGGACATGATGCTTGACTTGCCGGGGGCTTCGCCCCATCTTTTCCCGCATGGCACCCTTTGACCTGAAAGAGGAAATCTTACGCCTGAAAGAAAAACGCAACGCCATCATTCTGGCGCACAGCTACCAGACCGGGGATATCCAGGACATGGCCGACTACGTGGGCGATTCCCTGGGGCTGGCCTACAAGGCGCAGAATACGGATTGCGACGTGATCGCCTTCTGCGGCGTCCATTTCATGGCGGAAACCGCCAAAATTCTTAATCCGGACAAAACCGTCATCCTTCCGGATGCTGATGCCGGCTGTTCCCTGGAAGCCTCCTGCGATGCCGGGGAACTGGAAGCCTTCTTAAAGGAAAACGCCCATAAGAATTACTATGTAGTGGCGTATGTGAACTGCTCCATCGGCGTCAAGGCTCTGGCGGACGTAATCGTCACCTCCGGGAATGCCGTAAAAATCGTCTCCCAGGCTCCGGAGGACCGCCCCATCCTGTTCGTCCCGGACCAGAATCTGGGTGCATGGGTAAGCCGCCAGCTTGGCCGCCCCCTGGAACTGTGGAACGGGGCCTGCCACGTGCACATGGAGTTCACGCGGGACCAGATTCTTGCCCTGAAAGAAAAACACCCCGGTGTGCCGGTAGTGGCCCATCCGGAATGCACGGAAGCCGTGCGCCTGCTGGCGGACCATATCTGCTCCACGGAAAAAATGATCCCCTATTGCACGGAAAACCCCGCCAAATCTTTCATCATTGTGACGGAATCCGGCATTCTGCACCGTCTCCGCAAGCTGGTGCCGGGAAAAGAATTCATTCCCGCGCCCACGGAGCAATGCTCCTGCAGCACCTGCCCGTACATGAAAATGAACACGCTGGAAAAACTGTACCTGGCCCTTCGGGACCTTTCTCCCGCCGTGGAACTGCCGAAAGACCTGCGCAGAAGGGCGGAAGCCCCGCTGCTGCGCATGCTGGAGCAATCCCAATCCTGACCTCTGCCTTCCCCGCATGATACGCCTTTCAGACCACATCGCGGCCGCTGGCGGCTGGCTCTCCCTGGAAGCTTTCATGCAGCTGGCCCTGCACCACCCGCAGGAAGGGTACTACTCCTCTTCCATTGAAAACATCGGTCAACGCGGGGATTTTTCCACCACCCCCACGCTTTCCCCCATCCTCGCAAAAGCCATTGTCGCGCACTGGAAAGAAGCCTGCTCCCGCTGCGGCAGGCGGCTGCCTCTGCTGGAAATAGGCGCCGGCTCCGGTGCCCTGGCCGTTAAAATCCTGGAGCAGCTGGGATTCTGGAACCGCCTGAATACGGATTACGTGATTGTGGAATCTTCCCCACGTCTGCGCGAATTCCAGCACCTTCTGCTGGGAGGCCGCGCTAAAATTTACTCCACCATGGAAAAAGCGCTGAAACACTGCGGAGGCAAGGCCTTTATTTTCTCCAACGAGCTGGTGGATGCCTTCCCGGCGCGCGTATTTGAATACACGGAACAGGACTGGAAAGAAGTGGGGCTTGTCGTGAAAAACGGAGCCGTCCGGGAAGAACTGCGCCCCGTCCGGCAGCAGCCGCTTTTCTCCCATATGCTGGAATACGGCTCCCAGCCGGGGCAGCGGGTGGAAATTCACGACTCCTACGCGCGCTGGTTTACGAGCTGGCTTCCCCTCTGGAACATGGGCGTCATGACGGTCATCGACTACGGGGATGAAATGGAGCGGCTGTACTATCGCCGCCCCCGGGGTTCCCTGCGCGGGTACAAAAGCCACCAGGTGCTGACGGGGGAGGAACTGTACCGTAACCCCGGCCTCACGGATTTGACCTGTGACGTCAATTTTACGGACCTGCTGGAACTATCCCGCAACTGTCTGGGAGACCGGGTCACTTTCATGACCCAGCGGGACTACCTGCTCCCCCATGCGGAAAACACGCCGCAGGATGCCTTTCTAACGGATGAATACGGTGCCGGAGAACACTTCCACGTACTCATTCAGGAACGCCAGCGGCTGCAACCGGAAGGCACCCAGTAATCCAGGAAACCGTACTTGGAAATGCCGGACGAAACCTAAGCAGGCCCCGTCCGACAGCGACGGCCCCATCTTTCTCCGAGAGAGAAAAACATTGATTACAGGAATTAGACTGATGCCCGGAAGGGATGGCATCCTGTCAAGGGCTCAGCATGAGAGGAAAACATTTTCTAACAAACAGACAACATTGATGTCTATTAAGGGAATGCACTGAGCGTAAGAATTATAATATTATTTTCTCATGGAATAAATTCTCATGTTCTTAAAATAACAGAAATTTTCAAATAAATTCTTATTGACGCTAAATCTGAATAATGCTACTACGAAAATAATAATAGAGGGTTGTTCTCTTCTAATTTCATTATCAATACTAACTCTTAATACCTGATGAATCCCCCTCATCGTTCTGCCGTTCCCGCTTACCGGAAATGGTACTTTGGAGCCGGCGGCAGCGTCGGCAGGCGGGGCATGGAGGCAGCTCCGGAGCCCGATCCGCTACCGTTTGAAGCGATCCGGATCCATGGGGAAAGAACCGTGGGGCCGCCGAGCACGTCGGCGGACGGGCACAGCGCGCACGGGACATTCACCATCCCGGAAGGGGAGGGGGGAAAAAAGCTCTACGGCACCTGCTCGCTCTTCCTTGGGGTGGACGACTGGGGAAGCCTGGAAGTAAAGGACTCCGGCGGCAACGTGGTGGCGCAGGTGGATCTGAAAGAAAACCCGCAGACGGCGGGCGAACAGGGCGGGCACAAATACCACACGGGGACTGGCGGGGCGCAGCTCCCCTCCGGCACCTACAGCTGGGAAGTCAGCCAGACCAACATCGACTACAATCCGGCAAGCGGCAACACCTCCATCTGCAACTACAGCATCGACGTGGTGCCGACGGAACCGGGGGGCAGGAAAGAACCCGAACCGTGTCCCTGCGAGGGAGACACGTGCGACAACAGCGGCGGAACGCCGCCCTCCCCGCCGCAGGCCCGGTCGTGCCCTGAGGCGGGCATGGAAAGCGGCGCCCTGGGAAACTACAGCTCGGCGGGGTGCAGCGTGACGGCGGAAAGCACGGCCACGCTGATGTACTGGTCCTGCAACTTCGGAGCGTTCCGTGGACTTGGGGGCCTTCCGGCCGGAAGGGTGGAACTGAGGGCTGAACAAAACGTCTCCGGCCTGGAAAGCCCCTCCTCGCTGGCCTACAACCATCCCCTGAACAGCCGTCTGGACGTGCCGGAAGGGGGCATTGCGCCGGGAGTGCGGTTCAACCTGGTGCAGGGAGACCGGGTGATTGCCATGCGCTGCTACACGGACGGGTCCGTGCTGCCCATCGGGGTGGACACGTCGGGCGGAGGGCGTGCGGCGCTGGCCACGGTGGAAGGACAATCCTGCCTGCGCTGGGTGGTGGAAGACGGCAGCCAATACCTCTTCTCGGCGGAAACGGGAACGCTCCTCTCCTACACCACCACGGACAGGCAGGTCATCTCCAACGCGTCATCCTATCTGGACGTCAGGCATGCCGGAGACGGCTCGCTGAGGCAAATCTGGAACCTGTGGGACGGCCTGCTCAACGTGGAAAACGTCACCTCCACGGGCTACACCATCGCGCTCTATACCCCTGGGCAAATCACCGGAACGGACGAACAGGGATTTTATACCGTTACGGGCGCTCCCTTGAAAACATTTATTCTTTCCCTGGATGCTGAGGAAAAGTTCACCATCACGGAACAGGCGCCTGCCAGGCAGCCCTACGCCGTCACCTGGTGGAACGACGGCCTGGCGTGGAACATGCGGCAGGGCACGGGGGAAGACGCCCTCACGACCCTCCGCACGCGCACGGAGCTGGAACCGGAAAACTCGGTCTGGCAGCTGGTCACGGAAATCTCCAAAAACGGAATCGTGGCGGCGCGCACCTGCGCCATCTACCAGACCACGGACGTGGGCGACCTGCTGCTCACGCTGGCGGAAGGCTACGGAAGCCCGGAGGAGCAAACCACGCAATACGCCTACGACCAGTGCGGACGGCTCAGAACGGAAACGGCCCCGGGCGGCAGCCAGACTCATTACGCCTATGACCTCTACGGCCGCCTGCTCAGCCGGGACGAACCGTGGGCGGAAAGCGGCAGGCGCATCACGCGCTACACCTACGCCTGTTCGGGAGAAGCCGACTTCAGCAACGAACCCGCCACGGAAACGGCAGACCTGCTTCCGCTGGAAGGACACGTCAAAACGCTGACATCCACCACCTGGAAATACACGACGGCCAACCACATCAAAAGAACGGAACGGCGGGTCACCGGACTGGGCGTGACGGGCACGCGCCTGACGGCGGAGGAACAATGGCTGGCCGGAGCCGCCAACATCCATGCCCGCGGACGCACGCGGTTCAGCCGGGACCTCGACGGCGTGCAAACGTGGCACGACTACGCGGCCACGACGGAGCACGGCGCCCTCTACACGGAAACGGTGGAAACGCGCATCAACGGAGAAGCCGTGCCGGGACAAAGCACGCGCGCCGTCACCTGGATCACGGCGGAAGGGCAGCGCGTCAGGGAAGAAAACTACCTCCTGCTTTCCACCGGGCAATGGGCGCTCACGGGCAGCGCCGTCTACGAATTTGACACGCAGAACCGGTGGGTGAAGCGGACGGCGGGCAACGGCCGGCTCACGGAACGCGAACTGATGTGCGACGGAGGCCTGCTGTGGGAAATCGATGAAAACGGCATCAGGACGGACTACGCCTACGACACGGCGCGCCAACTGGTGGAAGTCACGCGTTCCGCCGTGATGGACGGGGAAACCGTCATCACGCCGGAAACCATCACCACCTACGTCCGGGATGCGGCAGGGCGCGTACTCTCCACGCGTCAAGACACGGGGGCGATGACCACGCGGGAAAGCGCCACCTACGACCTTCTTGGCAGAACAACCTCCACCACGGACGTCCTGGGCCGGGTCACTACCTACGCCTACAGCCAGGACGGCTTGACGGTCACGCAAACCGTCCCTTCCGGGGCTACATTCATCACGCGCAGCGCGCCGGACGGAACGGTGATGGAAGAATCCGGCACGGGGCAGCGGCACGTCATCTACGCCATCGACCTGGTCAGCGACGGTGTGCGGACCTTCACGAAAGCCGTCTCCGGGGAAACGCAAACCGAGCTGCAGCGCAGCATTGTCAACGGAGCCGGGGAAACCCTGCGCACGGGCGTCCCCAACACCACCGGTGGCGTCATTTACACGAGGAACACCTACAACGCCAGGGGGCAGCTCACCAAAACGCAGACGGACGCGGGCAATGCGGCCACGACGATGGCCCCGACCCTGTGGGAATACGACGCCTTCGGCAACAAAACGAAAGAAACCTGGAAACTCGCCGATCCGGCCACGACATCCAACTCGCGCATCACCACGTGGAGCTACGGCGTGGAACAGGCCCAGGATGAAGTATACCGCGTTGTTACGGCGACCAGGAACAACAGCCGGGGAACGACCTATAACGAAACGCAGAAAACGCTGGCTTCCTCCCTCTCGTCCACGCTGGAAAGCAAAGTCATTTCCATCGACCCCAGGGGAAACGCTTCCGAACAATGGAGCGAATACGGTCCGGGCGCCGTCCGGACGCAGAAAAGCAGCATCCCCACCTCCGACATCACGGCCGCCGCTACGGTCATCGACGGTTTTATCATCTCGCAAACGGACCATGCGGGCGTCACGGCCACGCATACCCGCGCCTACACGGAAACCGGCGTCATCTACGCCAGCACGGACGGCCGGGGCAACACGGTCACGACGCACACCGACCTTACCGGGCGCACGATCTCGGTGACGGACGCGGCGGGCAACACGACTTCTACCGCCTACGGCCCCTGGTTTGACCAGCCTGCCGTCGTCACCAACGCCCTGGGCAACACGACCTGCTACGGCTACGACCTCCGGGGCCGCAACACGGCGCAATGGGGAACGAGGGCCCAGCCCCTGCTCTTCGGCTATGACGAGGCGGACAGGATGATAAGCCTCACCACGTTCCGGGAGGACGCGGGCGACATCACCGCCGACCCCACGGGACGCACGGACGGGGACGTCACTACGTGGAGCTACGATGACGCCACGGGCCTGCTCATCCGCAAAACCTGGGCGGACGGCACCCATGAAGACACCGCCTACAATGCCCTGAACTTCAAATCCACGCTCATGGACGCGCGGGGGGTGGTCACCACCTGGGGCTACAACCTGAAGAAGGGGGTCAACAACTCCGTCTCCTACAGCGACTCCACGCCCGGCATCCAGTACGCCTACAACCACCTCAACCAGCTGACCCAGGTCACGGACGCCTCCGGCTCGCGCGTCCTCACGTACACCCCCTGCAACGAACCGGACACCGACAGCATCACCATCGGAGGGAGCTCTTACCAGCTCCAGGAACACTACGACACTTACGGACGCTCCTCCGGCTATACCCTGAAACAGGGAACCGACGTCCTCCAGGAAGCCAGCCAGGGCTATGAAACCGACGGAAGGCTGGCCAGCGCCGGAATCAGGCACGGGGGAACGGAGCAAAGCTTCGCCTACGGCTACCTGGCAGGAAGCAGCCTGCTCTCCAGCCTTGCGATGCCCGACGGCATCGTCCGGGAACTTGCCTATGAACAGCGCCGCAACCTGGTCACGGCAATCAACTGCCGCCTGGGGGAAACCGTGCTGGTCTCCCGCAGCCAGGGCTACGATGCCCTGGGACGCCCGGTCACCCGCACCCAGCAGCGTGGAACGGAACCCGCCCGCAGCGACAGCTTCAGCTACAACGGCAGAAACGAACTCACCGCCGCTACCCTGGGCGCCGCCCCCTACGGCTACAGCTACGACAACATCGGCAACCGCAAGACGGCACGGGAACCGGCCGAAGAACTCGCCTACGCGGCCAACGGGCTCAACCAGTACACCGGCATTGAAGAAAGCGGGGAAGCTCCTTTTGTGCCGACGTACGACGCCTCGGGCAACCAGACCCTCATCAAGACGTCAACGGGCATCTGGACGGCCGTGTACAACGCGGCCAACCGCGCGGTGAGCTTCACCAGCCGGGACGGCGCGACAGTCGTGGAATGCGGCTACGATTACCAGGGACGCCGCTACATGAAGAAAGTGACCCAAAACGGCACGGTCGCCAGCCACGAACGCTATCTATACCGCGGCTATTTACAAATAGCGGCATTGGATATGCTGGACAACCGTAACGTGCTTCGCACGCTGTTGTGGGATCCTCTGGAACCGGTGGCCACCCGCCCCCTGGCCCTCGCGCAGGGCGCTTCCCTGTACTGCTACGGCATGGACTTCAACAAGAATGTGTCGGAGGTCTTCGACGCACAGGGAACGATCGCGGCGGCTTACGACTACTCGCCCTATGGGATAGTTGGCAGCACAGGCAACCTCGTCCAACCCGTACAGTGGTCCGGCGAGATGCACGACGAAGAACCCACCCTGGCCTATTATAATTACCGCTTTTACAACCCCAAAGACGGCAGGTGGATCAATAGGGATCCCATCGCTGAACAGGGAGGATGGAATTTTTATGCGTTCGTAGGGAACAGCCCTCAAGATAAGTTTGATGCTTTGGGGTTAGAAGATAAGAAAAAAGATAAAGAATTTCTTGGATATGTTTATGATCAAACTTTAGAAGGAACAGACATATACATTTGTGAAACAACAGGATTGAAAATAAATGACAAAATTTTAAATAATACAGTTTCAGAATCCATGAACGCTTTTAAGGAAGCTAATAGTGCTAATCAAGCGGCAAGCAATATTAGATATGCAAAAGATTTTAGTAAAAAAGTGTCTAAACTTTATAAAGTAACTCCTGGAACAAAAATTCCCGGAGTAAAAATTTCTTCAATTAAAGATATAATTGATTTTGTTTATATCAAAAGAGATGAAAAAGTTGCATATCAACAATTTTATGAAGCTGCTACACGATATCAAACGCTAAAGAAAAAGACATTCTCAAGTTGTTTTGAATTATGCGTAGCCATGGGAGAGTATGCAAAAGTATTTTTAAAAAATGATTTAGGAAAAGGAATAGTTAAATTTTCTACTGACTATTGTATTTCTAAATGTAATAAAAGGCATAAAACATTAGATTAACAAAACATGAAAAATATCTTCAATATATTAATATTCAGCACCATAATAAATATAACCCAAGCACAAGACAATATAGAAACTTTGAAACAGATCGTTCAATCCGCAGATTTATTTCAAGATTTTCCTATAATAAAATTCATAGATACTAATAAAAATTTAAATGATACCACAAGATACACACAGATACCATATTATCGGGATAGATTTGAAGCTTGGAAAAATATTCAAATAGTGACATCTGGAGTTATCAAATTCAAAAAAGACAATGTAGTAGGTAGATCATATGATGTTATTCAGATAGATCAGCAAACTGGAAAGCCTGTTCCAAGTTTTTGTATGTTTGGTGGTCGAGATGCAGCAATTTATACATATCAAGTTTTGAAAATCGGACAAACCATGTATTTGTGCCACCAATGGTACAATGAATTATGGAAACCTGTTCATAATGAATGGGGAATATCTAGTGTAATAATCAAACACGATTCTTTCCAAGACAGAGCTATTATGTTCTTTTTGGATAAGGAAAAAAAATCATATGTCTTACCATGCGGAGTTGCCTCAGCCTTGTATGAGAAAAAAAATCAAAAGATTGTATTAACATTTTTTGATCGTAAAAATCAGCTTACCGAGCTGAATAATGAAGAATACCGTATTTCCAAAATAGAAGCTTCATGTGATAATGACAATATAACATGTTATCTGAATGATAAAAAAATTGATATGCAATGGTCCAAAATAGGAAATTGGAGAGAAATGATGATTTATAATTTATGGACTTATGGCAACGGAATTGATTGGAAGAATTGACACTCCTGTATCAGAGCTATAATGCCCCCTTAGAATGCCCGACTGCCCGCACGCAGTGGGGGGTATGGAGCCTGCCCGCAGCGACAGCTTCAGCTACAACGGCAGAAACGAACTCACCGCCGCCACCCTGAGCGCCGCCCCCTACGGCTACAGCTACGATAACATCGGCAACCGCAAGACAAACGCAGGAGACAGAGAAAAAATTTATAAATGCCTATTCAATTTTATACATCTTCACGAAATTGTTATGAATTAAGATTTATTGCAACAATATATCGCCATCCGGTATACGACGAAACTTTCGAAATCTAAAAAATCATATTATGTCAAAATATATAATAATTCCTATTATTTTCACATCAACAATAGTTTATGGAGATAATCAAAAATTTAATGAATATGCAATTTTTTGCGAAAAAATGATTGTCACATTGCAGAGCTGCACGGATGAAAAATCCACTTTTTCACACTCTTCCGAATTTCCTATTATTTTATATACTGTTTTAAATGAAAATCCTTTGAAAGATTTTTTTAAATCTCAAAAGGGAGCTTTATATCATATTATGCTATTGGCGGAGATAGAAAGATTGAACCATCACAAATGGTTCAATCTTTCCTCTATGAAAAATCATGTTAATCAAATAAAATCAAAAAATACCTTATGCAACGGCATAGAGGATCCAAGTTCTGCTGTTTCCGCCAAGGAAAAAATTATTAATTACGTAAATAATTTAAATGATAATAAATCAGATGTACTCTATTTAATTTCATATTTATTGGATATATACAAAATTAATGATTTGGAATTGTTTATGAAAATCATGTCGATATCAGATTGCGAATTGCTCAAAAAAATAGATATGATAGAAAAAAAGATTGGTTCTTTACAAATTAATCATCTGGAACGGACGACAATCAAACATTTGATAAAAGAAATTCAAAACAAATATAAAATACATGAAAATATTTATAATGAATTAAGAAAAAAATTAAACAGTAACATAGATTGATTCGTATCAAGAAGAATTTGTATATGATAAAATTGCTTCTCCGAGAGAAATCATGCTTGTCTCCAGCAGCCTGAGCTATGATGGCCTGGATGCCGTCCCCTCCTACGGTTACAGCTGCGACAACATCGGTAACCGCAAGACGGCACAGGAATTGGCCTAAGAACTCTCCTACGCAGCCAACCGCGCGGCGAGCTTCACCAGCCGAGACGGAGCGACCATCTTGGAATGCGGCTACGACCGCCAGGAACGAAGGTACATGAAGAAAATCACCGTCAACGGGACAGTCGCCAGCCATGGACGAAACTGTACCAGGACTATTTACAGATAGCCGCCTCTTGACTGCCGGATGCCGAACAAATAAAATGAATAAAGAGAACCCTATATTTGTTTTCCCGGTTTATCATAACAAATACCATGCTTGATTTTCTCGTTTTCCTGCTGGATATCCCGTCCCTTCTTGCTGATTTTTCTCCTCGCGCCAAGCATAAGGGAGAATCACCGTACTGGCGTTTCATGGGGCTTTTTTTACTGACTGCAGAACTGGTTATTCTATTTTTATGGGATATTACGGAAAGCCCGCCAGCTCTTGTAGCCTGTATTACTTTGGGCCTCTGGCTGATCGCGCACCTCTCCATCCGCGCCTTCAGGAACGGGAAAAACGTAAACGGCCTCTCCGTCCGTTCCGCTCCGCCATTTTCCTCACAGGCGCCACAAAGAAATGAAGCCCCTACCCCGTATCTCCCTGAAAGGGAATAGCTATATAATTTATTTATTATCAATCATTTTAAAATATATACCCGGATTTTTGTCATACAAATTTCTTCTTTTTGAACGGATGCTCCTGTCCGGGACTCTAACCTGCATCAGCAACAAACCGGGCGGCGGGAGGTAGAGAGACCGCCGCCCATTATGGGGAGTTCTGAGTTTCATAGGTAATATAGTTGGATAAAAAACCCGCACGGGGGAAACCCTGTGCGGGTTTATTCATCCCCCCTCCCGGAATGCCAGAAAACAGGGCCGGAACAGGCCGCAGAAAATCATGGCTGAACCAAATTAAGGCTTGAGAGTTGAAGGCATCTCGCTAATCTGGCTTCAGCAAGAATCATCTGTTATCATGGTCACCACGAACGAACCGAATATTTACGAAACGGGAGTACTGGACTCCAATGCGGAAGGCAATTTTGTCTATACCACCCTGGACGCCGCCATCAACTGGATTCGTAAAAATTCCCTTTGGCCCATGCCGATGGGTCTTTCCTGCTGCGCCATTGAGTTCATGGCCGTGGCCTGTTCCCGGTATGACCTTTCCCGCTTCGGCTCGGAAGTGACACGTTTTTCCCCCCGCCAGGCGGACGTGATGATTGTAGCCGGCACCGTCACTTATAAAATGGCCCTGGCCGTCCGCCGCATCTGGGACCAGATGCCGGAACCCAAATGGTGCATCGCCATGGGCGCGTGCGCTTCCACCGGCGGCATGTTCCGCTCCTATTCCGTACTCCAAGGCGTGGACAAGATTCTTCCCGTGGACGTTTACATTTCCGGTTGCCCGCCCCGTCCGGAGGCTATTCTGGAAGCCCTGCTCACCCTGCGCAAGAAGCTGGATACCCAGCAGCCCGCACGCACTTTCTTCAAGAAGGAAGAACCTCGCGAAGCCAACGCTCCCGTCCCGGTCAACACGGAAATGCCCCTTGAATAAGTTTTTTCAAACGTTTCTTCCGTTCACTTTTACCATTTTTTCTCCATGCTTTCTCTAGAATCACAGATTAAAACCGCCGCAGACAACGCCCAAAACCGCTTTGGGAAAGACATCATCACGGACCGCTACGAATTCCGCGGAGATATTACGCTGACCGTCGCGCGCCAAGCCGTGGCGGATGTTGTCCGCTGGCTACGGGATTCCGCCGGGTTTGATATGCTGGTTAACCTTTCTTCCGTGGACAATATGGGGGAAAGCCCCCGCTTTGAAGTCAACTACACGCTGACACAGTCGGAAACGGGAGCGAACCTGAGCCTCAAGACGAAGGTGGACGATGGCGAAGAAGTGCCCAGCGTCACGGAAATTTTCCAGTCCGCCAACTGGCACGAACGTGAAGCATGGGACCTGATGGGCATCAAGTTCTCAGGTCATCCTGATTTGCGCCGCATTTTGATGTGGGAAGGTTATCCTTATTTCCCTCTGCGAAAGGATTTCCCTGTTCAAGGCGTACCTACTGAACTGCCGGGCGTCGCCTTTACGGAGGCGGCTCCCACCCAGGGAGCGCCGTTCGCTACGGAACAAGGCCGCTGCCCCAGTGCCTGCCGCGAACCCCGGTCCCATAAATTCTAGCCCATTTTCCAGCCCCGCAAGGCGGGGTCCCACCCATGACCCGACTCATCCTGCCCATATGCATCATCAGCCTGCTCAGCGGCTGCCAGGACGCCAACCCGGCAGAGCGGGAATGGAAGGAGCAGTTATATAAAAACCTGGCAATCGTGGGGGCCAGGAACTGGATTGTCATCGCGGAATCCTCCTTTCCCGCCTACACGGGAACCGGCATCAGAACCATGGTTTCCGACAAGACGTCGGACGAAGTACTCCTGGATGTGCTGAATATGCTGGAAGAGGAAGCCCACGTGGTGCCCCGCATCATGATCAGCTCGGAGCTGCGCAGCGTTACGGAGGACTATGCTCCCGGCATTAAGCGCTACCGCAACAATATCAATAAAATGCTTCCTGGGCGCCAGCATTTTGAACTGATGAGCCGTACGATCAATTCCCTGATCGAAGACGCGGCCAGGCAATTCAACGTTCTGGTCATTAAAACCAAGACATCCCTGCCTTACTCCAATATTTATATTGAACTGGATTCCGGGTACTGGAATTCGGAATCGGAAACGGTACTCCGCAAGTCTCTGGAAGCCAAGGACGCCGCCAACCGCCGCGCGGCCCAAGACAGAGTGCTGGACGTGCCCCTGGTTCCGGGAGCCACGCCTGCGCCACAGGGCAACAAGGAAAATCCGCCAATGCCGGGAGCTCCCGCCTCCCCCGCGGACAACCTGCCGGAGCTCCCGCGGGAAAACCGCCAACCGGCTTCCCCCTCCGGAGACAAGGCCCCCGGCGTGCCTCCGCCTCCCATCAGGGATCCTCTGGGAAGGAAAACCGCCATTGCCAGATTTTCATGAACCATCATATGGACAAGGCTACAGAAGAACGCCTCCGCGCAGAGGCATGGGTAGGGGACGCCATTTTGGCGTTGTACGTCAGGGAATGGATTCTGGCGGAGGAAGGAGCGATCAACGGCAAGCTTTTCGTAGAATTCACCAGCAATGATTTTCTGCGCCGCACCGGCAACGCCACAGGCGTGGAAGCGGAGATAGGCCGCACTTTCAAAGCGGGCGGCCTGGAAGCAGCCTATGCATGGATTGAGCATCATTTGAAGCCCCGCATGGAGGAACGCTGGCACACCCTGCGCAGAAAAGCCCTCCGGTAAACTGCCGCCGCCATGCCCGCCACCGGAACACCCCTGCCTTGGGACCGCGGCAACGGCCCCTGCGTGATGGCCCCGCCCCATTTGAGGGGCTGGGCGGAAGAGGCCGCCGCCTTTCTTTCCCTCCGGGGCATGGACGGAATCACAGCCTTCGCCACCTCCGGCTCTTCCGGTTCTCCGCCCAAAGCCATTTTGTTTACCCGCCGCGCCCTGGACATATGCGCGCGTGGGGCATTGGAACATTTACATGCGGAAAGCGGGGACTGGTGCTGCCCGCTGCCTGTATGGCATGTGGGGGGCGCCATGATTTACCTGCGCGCGGCCCTGGCCGGAACCGCCGTCCATACGCTCCGCGGAAAGTGGTGCCCGCAGGCTTATGCCGACCTGATGAAAAGTTCCGGAGCCAGATGGTCCTCCCTGGTCCCCACGCAGGTAGTGGATCTGGTCAGCCTCGGCCTCCGCGCGCCTTCCACCGCCGGGTGCATTATCGTAGGCGGCGGCGCGCTGGACACGGAGACGGGACGGAAAGCACGCACCCTTGGCTGGCCCGTAGTGCAGAGCTACGGCATGACGGAAGCCGGCTCCCAATTAGCCACGGCCCTTCCCGGAGATTCCTTCCATACGGACCGCCTTTCCCTTCTGCCCCATTGGGAAGCTCAGACGGACAAAGGCGGCCTCCTGCGCTTCCAGGGGAAAGGCAAATTGTTCGGCCGCCTGTTGACGCAGGCTCATGGAGGGTTCCTTCTGGAAAGAGTCGCTCCGCAGGAGTGGTGGAGCACCCGCGACCTGGTGCGCCTGGAAGGGCGTTTGCTGACCTTTCTGCGCCGGGCGGACAGACTTGTCAAAGTCCTGGGGGAACTGGTGGATCCGGATGCCGTTCAGGACGTTTTGCGCCGCAGCGTCCCGGAGGCTGTCGTGGAGGCAGTTCCACATCCGCGCGCCGGAATGGAACTGGTCGCCTGCGGCCCTTCCGCCGCCCCCCTGAAGCAGGCCTGCCGCGAGTGGAATGCGTCGGCCCCAGGCCCCCAGCGCATCCGCGCCGTCATGGAAACGCCCATCCCCCTCACGGTCATGGGAAAGCTGGACAGAAACCGGCTGCGCTCCCAGTTGAGCGATCATCCGGAAAAGTTGAAGGGAATTTACTAAAAGGTAATCTTCCGGGGATATTCATCAAAAGAATCCGGACCTGATGGAATGAAGAAATACGGCGGGGTTGGAATCCCCAATCCCTTGCCCACTTCATTCATCCCGTCTCCCAGGAAGCCATTTTCCTCCGCCTTGCGGGCTTCCGCACGCGTCTTCGGAACCACCCGGTCCCACTCCATTTTTTTTCTTTAAAAAAGAACGTGACATGACCAATAATTAAACATTCAGACACGTGAAAAACGCTTGTAGGGCAGAGGTTTTTCCTGCTAGAAAAGAGTTGACCCATGCGAGCCCGTCTTTTGCTTATTCCCTTTATTTTTTCCGTTCCGGCTTATGGCCAGGACATTCCGTCCGCCGCAGCGGCAAATCCCCCCGGGCAGGTGAAATACGCTCCGGTCCGGAACCTCTCCCAACTGCCTATGGACGGCGGCTGGACGTACGGGGAAGTGCTGGACAAAGCCGCGGCTGGAGACTTCCGGGCCAATATGCTGGCCGGGGAATACTGGATGGGGCTTTATTACCTGAACCGTGGAGACCTGCCGCTGGCCTGCCTGGAACATATGCAGCATTTTTTCCGTGATGCGGCCACGGCATCCGGCCATCCGGCACCCAAGCTCATGATGACGGATCCTTACGGGATTTTCGGGATTTTCAAGGCGCAACCCATGCAACCGGAACATGCGGAATGGCTGGCTGCCTGCCGCAAGCTTGCGGAAAAGGGAGACATGGATGCCGTTACGGCCCTGTACACCGTCACGGATCTTCCGGAAGCCGAGTTGAGACGCTACCTGGCCCCCCTGGAAAAGAAGGCCGCTTCCGGCGACCAGGATGCGCTGTCCCAGCTCGCTTTCATCAAAGTGGATTGGCTGAAGGAAAATCCCGCCAACGTTATCGAGACCCTGAAGCAATACCGGAAAAACGCCAAACCGGTTCTTCTGGCGCGGATAGGGGAACTGGCCCTTGCCCTGGACGGCAAGGACGGCAGGGGATGGAGGGATACGGCCATTCAATCCCTTTCCCGGGCTGCGGAAAAGGGGCACGCGGGGGCCATGCGGCTTCTGGCGGAATTGACGAAGGGGGCCGCACCGGCACAGGCCGGAAAGCTTTTGGCGGAACTGCGCTCCAGAGGGGATCTGGAAACTCTGCTGGCGGACCTCTCCGCCGGCATGAAGGAAAAAACAGGGGGAGGTAAAAGCTCCCTCCTCCAGCCTTTGTTCGAGCAGGCCAGGAAACTGGGCAGCAATAACGCCTGTGCCTGGTACGCCCAGTTAATTTCCGAAGCGCAGCCCCCGCAGGAACAGGAGCTGCGCAAGGCGGCCCTTGATCTGCTGTCCCTTCATGACGAACGGGGCATGCCATACCTGAAGGAACCTCTGTCCTTCCCCCAGAAAAAACTCAACCAGCTTCCCCCCTACGCCAAGACACATAAGGAGCTTGAGCTGGCCTCTCAGCTTGGGGACGCAGATTCCAGCGTACAGTTGGGCGAGCTGTGGAAGGAGGAACTGGCCAATACACTGGATTCCGTAGGGAAGGCCCATGAAGCGCGGGAAAATATGCGCGTATGGTACAGGCAGGCGGCGGAGGAAGGCCACCCCCTGGCCAGGCTGCGCCTGGCCCAAATGGAAAACCCGGACTTAATGGACAAACCGTCCGCAGAACCTGCCAGAACGCTGCTGAACGATTGCCTGGCAAAAGCCGCCGCAGGAGATTTCATCACGCTGAAAGGAATTTCCGAATACGTCACGCCGGAACAATGGGAACAGCTGACCGCCACCCTCCGTAAAAAAGCTCAGGGGGGGAACGCCCGCAGCCAGGCGGATCTGGCATACCTGATGTTATTCAGTTACAGGAGCGAAGAATCCGGCTACCCGGAAGCCCTGGCCTGGGCCCGGCTTTCCGCCGGACAGGGAGATCCCTGCGGCATGTACGTGCTCGGCCGCGCCCTCATTTATGAATTCGGCCTGGAAAAACGCATGGCCGAGGGGGATTCCTGGATGTTCCGGGGAGCCTTGAAAGGCCATGTGGATGCGGCGGACATGTGGAGTTCCAACAATGAGAACCTGCAGCCTTACAGCGCCATGATGCACGGTCTGGCGGCACGGGGGCATATCCCCTCCCTGCTTTTCCTGGCCAACCAGGCGGCCTATCCCCAGAATACGGGGGAAACAGCGGCCCTGGACAACGGATTCACTTCCGCCTGCCAGCAGGTCAAGCTGACCCTGAACGGAGGGGACGCCAACACTCCGCCGTGGCTCCGGAAACCGGAACAGAAGGGTAAGGGGGAAGATATTCCGGCGGATGCCGGAACCGTTCCTCCCTGGATGACCCCGTCCGGCAGGGAACGCCAGGCCCCGGCCCCGAAAACCATCAATCCGGAAGCCGTGAAGTTCTGGGAACAAGCTGTGGAACTCGGCAGCCTGACGGCACTGGACGAGCTGGCCAATTATTATGAAACCGTGGCAGGGAATGTGCAGGAGCCTGCGGAACGGCAGCAGCTTCTGGCCTCTGCCATGACGGCAGCCACCGCCCTGGTGAAAAAGGAGGACGTACGCGGTTTCAAGAGGCTGGCCCGCTATTACGAGCAGGGCATCGGCGTGCAGCCGAACAGGGAACTGTACAAGGATTATGTACTGAAAGCCGCGGAAACCAGGGATCCGGAAGCTCTGGTGGAGAAGGCGCGCCTGCTCATCAAGGGAGAGGATCTGGAGCCGGACCCGAAAATGGCGCTGGATATTCTGACCGATCTGGAAGAGAACCAGACGCATGCGGTGCCCGGCATGCATTTCCTGCTCGGCTACTTGCATGAAGAAGGCCTCGGCACCCCGCAGGATATGGCCCTGGCCTATCAGTTTTACATCAAGGGGGCGGAACAGGACGACGCCAAGTGCATGAACAACCTGGGTTCCATGTATGAACGCGGAACTGGCGTAGCCAAGAACCTGGCCGAAGCCCAAAAGTGGTATGAACGGGCGGCGGAGCTGGGGAATGAAGACGCTCTTGCCAATGTGGAACGGGTAAGGGAAAAACTCAACACGAAGAAGAAATAGGCTCCTTTCCCGTTCCGGAAATGCCACGGAATGGCGGTGGAACACAAATTTTTGGCACAGGTTTCTGCAGACGGCAGAAAATAATGCGTGCGAAGCGGACGCGATTTTTTAAAGCGCCCCTGCCTGTTTCAAAGGAAGCAATGCTTTTGTAATTCGAGTATTTTGTACAAACAGCCGCCCGTCCGGTTGCGGTACGGGCACGCGGCGCTCCCCAGCCGGGCATGCCCCGCCGGACCGTATAGATTTCTCAAAAAACGGAAGCTGGAACGGAATTTTTTTCAGAAAGGACGTACCTAAGTTATTCCCGAGTCACTTTCAACCGCAAAAACCGGCGTTCCATCCCGCTTTCCCGTACGGGTTCCGCATCCCAAAATTCGGCAGCCGTCTTTCCGGCGGTTTCCACTTCTCCCAGGGAAATCCAGTCGACCAGGTCCGTGGAGGCTTCCACTTCATGCTTCACATCCGTTGCCTGCGGATTTACAGGCCAGCGCAGCACCAGATGCATGCATCCGTCCTCCCCCTCTTCCAGCGTTACTTTCGTAACGCTCCCGCAGGGTTTCAACGGATCCTGTCCTGTGGCGTATTTCATCAGGTTGGGGATACCGTCCCCGGCAGGAACGGCATCCGCAGCCGTCCGGTCCGCGGCAGCATCCGGAGGGAAGGAGTCCTGCACCCACTTGTCGTAGCCCGTCAATTCGGCGCCATCCTGCGTTATGATGACAGAGCATTCCTGTTTGTCGGAAGAACGGAAGATTACCGTCCCGAACCGTCCGTCAGCGGATTTGTTTTCCGCCGCCGTCAAAATGACTGTAGTCCGGCCGATTCCCGAAACGGTAGAGGCGGAAATCCAGTCCGGACAATCTGCGACCACCCAGCCCAGAGCCTTCTCTTCCGACTGCACTTCCACCGCCACGGCACCGCCCCCGGCCGGGACGGTTTCCCCCGCAGAAGAAAGGGCAAAGGGGGCCGGAGTATCCGGATAAGCGGTGGAGGAAACATAACGGTTGGCGGCCCGAAGCAGGCAGCATTCGTCAAAGTAGTTGTTCTTCCCAGAGGAATCCGCCACATCCATTCCCAAATCCCAGTACATGAACCCAGCCACTTTCTGTTCACTGATGTAGCGGGCCTTTTTCCTGACCGTATCCACACCATTGAAGTGCAGCGTCTTAACCTTGCCTCCGCCATAATTGAAGCTGGCGGAATCCAGAGAAGGATCCTCCCGAACTCCGGCGCAGGCTGAGACAATGTCCCGGTAAGCCCGGATATCGGCGCCCTGCCCCGCGCCCGGAGTCCCCTGGAACGGAGCGCTGAGCATGATCTTGGAGTCCGGATAGCCCCATGAACGGTATGTTCCGCATGCGGAAACCATGCTGCTATATCCGTTTACATCAATCTGGGGGCCATAATTCTGGAACGTGAAATAATCCACATAACGCATGCAGGCCGCCGGGAATTTGTAATAGTAGGTATGCAGGGAAATGGTAAAAAACATATCCGGGGAAGCCGCCCGGATAGCCCTGGCCAATTCTCCGTAATTATTCCAGGCGGCCGTATCGTTCTGGTCAATCCATTCGAAGTCCAGATCCAGTCCGTCCAATTGATGCTTGCGTACCACTTCCGCCACATTTTCGGCAAAAGCCTCACGGGCATTTGCATCAGACAGCATGGCGGACCAGTTCCCGCCGGAGACACCCAGCCGTATCCGCATTCCGGAAACGCCTTCAGTCAGCCTGCGGAGGATACGGACATGTTCCACCCAGGAAGCTGTATCATGGCCAAATTGGTCACTTGTCCCCCAGCGGCCCACCAACAACCTGTCTCCCCAGCTGTGCTGGACAGCCGCCCCCAGGCGGGCCGCCGCACGGGCCTCATGCCACACGCGCATTTCATCAATTCTGCCATCCAAATTCCTTCCTATGACGGCATTGGCAGTTCCCTCCATTTCCCCCGCATCCGCGGCGGCCGTGCTTACGGCCTCCCCGTCCACATAAAAGGACGCCGTATCCGCAGAAGAATTCCTGACGAAGGCCAGCCAGAAATACCTGCCGGCTTCCACAGGCGGCAAATCCGCCTCCCAGGCTTTATCCGGGCCTGCCTGGGTACGGACCCTGTAATGGTCTTCCTTCCATTCCAGCCTCATGGAAACGTTATCATTTTCAAACAGCACCGCCTCCTGTCCGTCTCCGTCCAAAGCCATGCGGACTTCCACGGTAAACGCTCCGGAACTGCCGCCGCCCAGCAAACCTCCGCCCACGTTCATGTAAGCCCCTTCCCCGGAGAAGTCCAGGACATTGGAACATTCCCCGTCAGACGGCAGCAGAACCACACCGGAGCTTTCCGTCACGTCATTGTCCGGATATTGAAAATTGAGAGAACCGTCCGCGGCCGGCGTAACGGAATTGATGTAGATCAAATCGGAATTATTGATGAGATGGGCGCGCGCCGGCCAGTCATAAATAACATGCACATTCCTCACATACGCCGTCACCAGCATGTAACGGAACGTTTCATTATCCGTGACAATGGAAAATTCAGTCCCTTCAGGGGCAACCGCCTGGTAAGGGCGCACAAAGGCGCTCCCTGTCTTTTCCGCAAATTCCGTCCACTTGGCATCACGGAAATCCCCATCCAGACGCCAGCAGCCCACCAGCCTCCCATACCTGGGATGGGACAGGGGCAACGGTCCGTTCAAGAAAAAGTCGTCTTCCTCCCCGCCCAGAGCCGCATTCCAGAAACGCAGTTCATCCAGAGCACCCTTGAACCCCGCCTCCAGCACAATCCCTTTCCAGCCTGATTTCATGGCCTGCAGGTAAGGCGACCGCGGCGAGGAAACGGCCAGGCCTCCGTCCACATACAGACTGATAACCTCCTCCCCGACGGAGACGGCTACATGGTGCCATTCCCCCGCAGCCAATTCCTTCCCGGCAGCTTTCACGGAAGCGACGGAATCCCCATCCGGAGCAGACAGAGCCAGACAACCGTGTTCCAGGGAAACAGACGCATTTCCCAAAGAAATGATTTTTCCCGTGACGGCATCATCATTGGGCCTGACCCAGAATTCACAGGTTAACTGGCCTTCAGCCGCCCATGTGGAAGAAGGAACGGGGAACGCAAGAGAAGAAGGAAGAAAAATGAGCGCCTTATTGTGCAAGACGCTGACAGGCCGGGGATCCGGAACTTCCGGAGCCGGGGAATCGTCCGTACTGACGGTAACGGCATTCAGTTCCATGCGGCCGGAAGCGCTGCTGTCCGCCTCCTTGGTCACATCAAACACCAGCCTGCCCTGTTCATCCGCACAGGCCCTCCACTCCACAGCCAGATAAGCGTCCTGTTCCGATGAATTGGAAAGACCGGAAAATTGATTCCCGGAAAGGCTCCCCATGGAACTTTGAAGCCCCCGCACATCCACCAGAGTTCCGCTGACCAGCGTCATGGATTCATAAGCAGGCGCATTGTGCCCGCAAAAGAAAGATACCGTATATTCCTTGCCCGCCTGGAATCCGGAGAAGGAAAGCCTGGCCGCGGCGGAGGCGGACGGCATCCCGTTGGCGCTCAGACGCATGCTGGTATTGAAAGCTTCGCAGCCATTGGGGAATTCAAAAGAAGAAGGCGCGTCAGCGTTCGTACCGTTGTGCCTGTGCTTCCCCCCTTCATACCAGGTATACCGGGTATTGGGTTCCGCCAGCGTATAAGAACCTCCAGAACTGCATCTGGCGGAGACGGTCAGGGAAACCAGCCTTCCGAACAGGCTTCCCACTGCCACGGACGAAGAAGAAGAAGCCGCACCATTCCTGATTAACGGAACGGCAACAAATGTATTGGCGCCTCCCGATGCCGTTGCTGGCATGGTTACATTGGTCCATCCCTCCTGCGCCGTTCCGGAACCATTACCCAGGTCTATGCCGAAGCCGGACGTCTCCGCCGCCTGCAGGACACAGACGCCTCCCGCAAAAAACGCTGTCAGCAAATGGGCTGCCCTCTTGAAAAACACCTTAACCATAAATACCGTCCGCCATTTTATCCGTCCCTGTCCATCAAACCAGAAAAAACTGCGTGGAAAACGGATAAAAAAGAGGGGATGAACCATCCCCCCTTCGCACAAAACCGGCTTGGACACAGCCTGTCCGGTCAATCACCTGTATGACCGTCATCAGTTTCTGCGGCGGCGCAGAAGAAGGGCGCCCAGGCCAAGAAGTCCCAGAGAGGCCGTAGCCGGTTCCGGAACAACTTCTCCCAAAAGGCGTATATTGGTAATATCAGCGGCCATTCCAGCGCCAGCTCCCAATGTTGACGTTTCCATAGAGTTGAATATCAATCCATAAGACGCATATTCATCCGTTCCGCTCAAATCCAAGCTAATGGAAAAGGAAGAGGGAGTGTTCGTCAGGTTCGTCTTGGCGTTTTCCAATGTCCACGTTCCTATGACCGTAGATTCTCCATCATCCGAGAAACCATAAACATTGCAAATATATTTGCATTCAAAATTCCCAAGGGAACCACCCCAAGAAGAAGTTTTGGCAATATCAAACTGCAGGGAGGCGGAAGCCGCCCCAGACGGCATGTCAAATTTGAGTCCGGCAAAATTTCCTCCGGCATTATTGGAGGCCACGGCTCCGATTTGCAACCTGAGGACTCCTTCGTCAAACCCTACCTGACCACTTAAACTACTGCTTTCCCAAGTCCCGTGCCATTCCCCGACATTATAACCGAAGACGTTTTGAGGAGTGATCCCGGAAGAAGAAACACCTGTAGTCCCAGAACCCGTCGGGGACAGGTCAATGGAAAACGAAGAAGCATGAACCATAGGAACCAACGCCAAAACCGCCAAGAGACACAATGTTTTTCTCATAACAATCCGTTCCATATCGGATTTAGAATCCGGTGTCAACATAAAAGAATCAAAAAATGTAGATAAATGAATCTGTTACCATGTTTTTTCCTCCAGTCCCGAACGGGAAAGAAAACGAATTGTCCCCTCCGTCCATTATGGAAACACAAAAAGGAGGAAAAACAAAGCCTCTCTCAATGAAAATAATTTTTAGATTAATTATTAACGCATTACATACATGATGAACTGAAATGCCAATGACCGGATTATTTTTTGTACCGAAAATTTTTCATCCTTTGCATTCGCAATGCGGATTCTAAATCCGCCTAAAAAAGGATAGAATTTTATATACAAAAAGGCGCAGGCATTTTGGACGCCTGCGCCTTTTCCTCTCCCTCAAGGAGGAAAACCGCATCAATAATTCAGGATGCCTTCCGCGACCTTGCGTTCGAAGTCAGCAACATCCACCACCTGCCCGCTCAGCCGGGCGTGTTCCGTGGCAAAGGCCATCACATGGGAATGGGCGGATTCCTCAATGGAAGTGGTCATATCCTCCGGAGAGGGCACCGTCAGCATGTCATCATACAGAGCCTCAATCAATCCCCAGTCGCCGCCGCCGTGCCCTTGGTAGCCTCCGGCCAGTTCCTCCAGCTCCACCACGCGGGTTTTCCCGCCAAAGTGGGGCGTCACGGTTATTTCACCGGGGCCGTTTTCCTTGTAGAAGACTCCGGCTCGGATTTTGCCTTTGGTGCCATACACTTCAATGTGGCGCCCCTGTTCGAAAGCCGTCATCGTGAACGTGCCTGTCAAGCCTCCCTCAAAGCGCATGATGGAAACCTGATGGTCCGGCTGGTCATTGTCGCACTGGAGGTAGTCCCTGCCCCACGGGGAGGTTTTCAGCCATTCGCAGATTTCCTCCGCGGTAGCTTCCTGCGCCCGGTCATACACCATGCCCAGCCAGCGTTTGCATTCGTCGTCCGTGGCGTATTTGCGGGCGTCCCAGGGGTCTTCCCCCACCGGGGTGGTCCACTCCGTGCAGCGTTCCGGCCGGGGTGAGGAGAGCGTCTTTTTCGTAAAGAAGGTAAGCTCCCCGAAGCTGGCGACGGAAAGGCATTTACGCCGGCCCATGAGCCAGTAGAGGATATCCATGTCATGGCAGCATTTGGCAACGATCATGGGAGTGGAGGTTTTGCTGTTGCCCCAGTGTCCGCGCACGAAGGAGTGGGCAAAGTGCCACGCCCCCACGCCTTCATTGGCATTGAAGGTGATGACTTCCCCGATTTCCCCGCTGTCGATGATTTTTTTCAGGGTCCGGTAAAACTGGGTGTAGCGCAGCACGTGGCACACGGCCACGCGGCGCTTCAGCAGGCGCGCCGTATCCCTCAGCTCCAGCGCTTCTTTCAGCGTCTTGGCGATGGGCTTTTCCAGCAGGACATGATAGCCCAGCTCCATGGCCTTCCTGCACGGAGCGTAATGGTAGTCGTCCTGCGTGCCGATGATGGCCACGTCCGCCAGGCGCGGTTCCGCCAGCAGGGAAGCGGCATCCTTGAACAGGCGGACGGAATCCCGTTCCTCCTCCGGGGCAAAGTCACGAACGGCTTCCGTGCGCTGTTTGACGGGATCCGCCGCGGCGGCAATGCGGTAGCGTTTTTTTTGTTCCATGGCCAGCTTCATGTAGGTGCGCGTACGGGAACCGCACCCGATACCGGCGAGGGAGAGTCTCTTTTGTTCAGGCATAAGGATTGTGCAGATAATATGGGTAGAGAGGTTAAAGAACGCCGGATTTGACAAGCAGCGCTTCCGCGTCCGGATCACGGCCCATGAAGTCGCGGTAGAGTTCAGCGGCAGGCTTGCTGTTGCCCTTGCTGAGGATGCAGCGGCGGAAGTCGCGCCCGGTTCGGGGATTCAGCACTCCTTCTTTCAGGAAGCGGCTGAAAGCGTCCGCTTCCAGCACCTCCGCCCATTTGTAGGAGTAATAACCGGAAGCATAACCCGTGGGATCCGCGAAGATGTGGGTCAGGCGGCGCGCCACGGAAGGGCCGCGGTCCGTCATCGGCACCCGGTAATCCGCCAGAATGCGTTCATCCGTTTCTTCCAGCGGAACACCCTTGTACTGAGGCCAGTTTACGTGAAGCTCCAGATCCAGCTTGCCAAAGCAGAGCTGGCGCATGAAATCCGTGCCGCTCATATAATTGCGGGCGGCGCGCATTTTGGAGAACAGTTCGTCCGGTATTTTTTCACCCGTTTCATAGTGGGCGGCGAAGAGGTCCACGGATTCACGCTCCCAACACCAGTTTTCATTAATCTGGGAGGGCAGTTCCACAAAGTCCCAGGCAACGTTGGTGCCCGACAGGGACTTCACTTCCACATCGGAAAGGAGCTGGTGCAGCAGGTGGCCGAATTCATGGAAGATGGTTTCCACCTCCCGGTGGGACAGCAGCGCGGGCTTGTCCCCTACGGGCTTGGTCATGTTGCCGACCATGAGACCCAGATGGGGAACGCGGGGTTTTCCGCCGTGCGGAGGTTCCCCTACGCTCAGGTAGTTCATCCACGCTCCGGCGCGCTTGGAGTCCCTCGGATGCCAGTCCGCATAAAAGGAACCCAGGTGTTCCCCGCTTTCCGCATCATGCAATTCATAGAACAGGACGTCCGGATGCCACACCTCCACCGCGCCTTCCGGCGCTTCCCCGGATTCACCGGGCTTGAACGCCACCGTGGGACGCGGCGTGACCGTGATGCCGTACAGGCCGGAGTAGATGGAAAAGAGCCCTTCCATGACTTTTTCCACGGAGTAATACGGGCGCAGGTCTTCCTCGTCAAAAGCGTACAATTCGCGGCGGCGTTTTTCAGACCAGTATCCGGTTTCCCACGGGGAGAGCTTTTCCACGGGTTTTCCTGTTTTTTCCTCCTTGTACCTGCGAACGGCTTCCATGTCCTTCAGGAAAGAGGGCTTCACCCTGTCATGCAGGTCGTTGATGAATTTCAGGGCGTTGGCTCCGCTCCCGGCCATGCGGCGGGAAGTGGCGTAATCCGCAAAGCAGCCGTACCCCAGCAAATGGGCTTTCCTGTCCCTCAGTTCCAGGATTTCAGCGATAAGGGCTTCATTATCGTATTCTCCGCCCTTCCCGATGGAACAGGAGCCCTCCCACATGCGGCGGCGCAGGCTGTCCGAGTCCGCAAACTGCATGACAGGCTGGAGGGAGGTAAATTTCTGGGTGAAGCGCCAGCGGGGGGCTTCTTCCGTGCCGTGGCCGTTGGCCAGGGCATCCAGGCGGGCGGCTTCCTTCGCGGAATCCGGCAGCCCGGAAAGTTCCGCTTCATCTTCCACAATGAGTTCCCAGGCGTTGGTGGAGTCCAGCACGTTTTCCGCGAATTTCTTGGTCTTCAGGGAGAGCTGGGCTTCTATCTCCGCATATTCCGGCTTCACGTCGTCCGGCAGGTCCGCCCCGCTCTCGCGGAAGTCCGCCAGCGTTTCCTGGATGAAACGCTGCCTGACGGGGGAAAGGCTTTTCACCCAGTCACAGGAGGCCGCGGCTTTCAGCACCGTCCACAGGCGCGGGTTCAACGGCACGGAGGAGGAGAAAGCCACCACTTCCGGCAGCATTTCCCCGATGGCCTCCCTCTGGGCGGGTTCGTCATTGACGGAGTCCAGGTGCATGATGCGGCCCCAGCCCAGGTGCAGATCCTCGGAGGCCTTTTCCAGAGCGCCGAAGGTGCTTTCATAAGTCAGGGACTCCAGCGGCTGGTCGCAAATGGTCCGGATATTCTCTTTGGCGCGGGAGATGGCTTCCGTGATGTCCGGCCTGATGGCCTCCGGCGTAAGCCGGGACCAGGAAACCAGAAAGGAGGGGTCCAGATAGGGATGGTTCATATTGCTTGATGTATGATGTTATTGAAAATGACAACGGACGCGTTCCGGTATTTGCCGCAACAGCCATGAAAAAATAAAACTTACCATGTTTAAGGAACATCCGGCGGAACAGCCGCAACCTGCTGAGCATCTTGATGAATGCTACGGCAGATCCGGCCTCCGGGGCATGCGGACCGAACATCTTCATAGCGGCGGAGAAGGAACCCGCAACCTTCCGGGCACGGCTTCACGCCCCTTTTTTATCACCGCAGGCTTATTTTTCAAGATGAACAAGCTTCCTGTCCCGGGATTGGACGTCATGTTCCATCGTGATGAGGGGGAATGCCATCTCCAATCCATCCATGAGGAAACCGGGCATCAAAACCGCACCCCCCCACGTTTATTCCTAATTATTTTCCGGAAGAACGGGCCTTGTCCAGGGTCTCCAGCACTCCGGCATGGTTCGGGAAGCGTTTCAGTGCCTGTTCGCACATATCCGCGCATTCCCGGAATTTTCCGGCCTTCAGGTAGGCGCGGGCCAGCACCCATTCCGCAGGGTATGGCACTACGGGAGGCAGGAGCAGGGAGGAAAAACGCTGACTCCGTATGGCCTCGGACATCCAGACATTGGCGGAATCCGGGAACATGAGGGAGCGGATTTCAGAAGAATACAGGCTACCCGCCTGGAGGCAGCGCGCCCAGTAGGAGACGCTCATCTGCCTCCGGGCGGCGTCCGCGCCGTCCATCAGCAGCCGCAGAATGCCGGACATCTTGTCAAAGGCGGACGCCACGGCGTCCGTTCTGCCCTGCCTTGCGGCGTAGCATGCGCCCATGTATTGGGAGGCCACTGCGGTCATGCCGTTGCTCAAATCCGGAAACCCTTTGGGGAGAGGACCCGGAAAAGCCTTGAGCACAAGGGCCTGCCGGGGAAGGCCGGGCCGGGCCAGCATCAGGCGCGCAGGCAGCGTCCTGGCCTCCCACAGCTGAAGGAGGGTTCCGGGAGCCAGCGGATGCTTTTTGTCCAGGGGAACGGAAGCGGCTCTGGAGGCGATGGCTTCCGCCCTTTTGTAACGGCCGGCGCAGAATTCGGAAACGGCACGGTAAAGGATGGAACGGAAGTAGGCGTCATCAAGCGCGGGAGACACGTTTTCCGCCTTCTCCCAGGCCAGGCACAGATTTTCAGACTCCTTGAACGCGGCGGATGCCCCTTCATAATCTCCCGTGCGGAACAGGCAATGGCCCAGTAAATGATGGGCGGATGCGGAAAAGGGGTTGGCGGACACGGCCCTGCGGGCGGTTTCCACCGTTGCCGGAGAAATGGATGGCGCCACCTCTTCCAGCAGGGCGCGCATGAACAGGGCGGCCTGGGAGCCGGGGCGTTCTTTCAGGACGTCTTCCACCACGCGGACGGCCTCCTTCTGCCCTTCTCCGGGGTTGCCCTGCCCGTCAAAGCCGTCCCGGAGGAGCATGGCGTAAAAGAGGGGGGCGTATGGGTCGCGCTTCCAGGTGGAACAGATGGTTTTCCACGCTTCCCGCGCCTTCACGGGGCCATCCATCAGCAGCACGGCCAGGGCATCCGCATAAGCGCGTTCCCGTTCCGGGCAGTCCGGGCGCAGCGCCAGATCTTTCATGCGCTTCATGGAATGGACGCGCTGGTCCTGGAAGGCGGGCCCCGCGCCCATCAGGCTCATGCACCTGCCCCAGTGGGCCATGAGGCAGTCCGGGTCCAGACGGAGAGCGGCGTCAAATTTAAGGAAAGCCCTCATGTCCCCGAACGTGAGCAGATTCGTCATTCCCTCCAGCACCAGCATTTGCGCGGCGGGAGATGAGGAACCCACCATCATCGGCTCCACGCCGGGCGGCAGCACGGCAGGCTGCGCCGGAACGCCGGCGCGGAAGACGGCTTCCCGCCAGCCGTTCAGAGACGGGCTGTTCATCCAATACCCGTGTGCCCCGTCCGCGGCGGCGGAAGAACACCCCGCCACGGCGGCGGCCAGCAGGACATGGAGGAAAGAGGCGTCCATACGGAAGAAACGGTTACATCCTGTCCGGAAGCTGGATGCCCAGCAGGCCCAGCCCGTGCTTCAGCGTGCGTGCGGTCAGCTCGCACAGGGCCAGGCGGGAGTGCCGCACCGGCCCCTCCGACTTCAGGACCGGGCACGCCTCATAGAAGGAATGGAAAGCCCTGGCCAGGTCAAACAGGTAGGCGGCCAGCACGTTCGGACGGCAGTCGTCCAGCACCTGCGGCACCACTTCCCCGTAGCGGGCCAGAAGCCGGGCCAGATGGATTTCCGCATCTTCTGAAAGCTGAATGGGGGCGGACCAGTCCAAAGGCCCGCCGTCCAGCTTGCGGAAGATGGAGCGGACGCGCACGTAGGAGTTCTGGAGGTACGGCGCCGTATCTCCCTGAAGAGCCAGCATCTTGTCCCAGTTGAAAACGTAATCCGTCATGCGGTTCTGGGACAGCTCCGCAAACTTCACGGCGCCTATGCCCACAACTTCCGCCACGCGCTTCTTTTCCTCATCCGGCATGTCCGGGCTCTTCTCCTCCACCACGCGGGCCGCGCGTTCAATGGCTTCATCCAGCACATCCTGGAGGGAAACCGTATCCCCGGAACGCGTCTTAAACGGCTTGCGGTCGTCACCCAGAATGGAGCCGAACGCAATGTGCCGGTAGTCCCCGTCCATGCCGCGGCGGCGCTGCGTGGAGAAAATCTGCCTGAAATGCAGGGCCTGAGGGGCGCCCACCACGTACCAGATGGAATCCGCGCCCCACGTCCTGATGCGGTGGTCCAGCGTCGCGAGGTCCGTGGTGGCGTACAGGAAGCCTCCGTCCGCTTTCCTGATGATGCAGGGGTTGGCGCGCCATTCCCCCTTGTCCTGCACGAGGAAGGGGTCTTCATTGGGCGGCACGGAACCGTCGGAAAACACGCAGATGGCCCCGTCGCTCTCCCGGGCCATTCCGGCGGCGATCATGCCGTCCACCAGCGGGGCCAGGGCATCATTGTAAAAGCTTTCCCCCAGCCAGTAATCAAAATGGATGTCAAGCTGGTCGTAAATTTTGGAAAGGCCGGATTTGGAAACTTCCACGCAGCGTTTCCAGATGGCCAGGTTTTCCCCGTCCCCGGCCTGGAGCTTCACCAGTTCCGCCTTGCAGGTATCCAGCAGTTCCGGCTTTTCCTTGCACATCAGGTTCACATCCTTGTACACCCGCAGCAGCTCGTCAATAGGGTTGGCGGCCAGGGCCTGCTCATCCAGAATATTCTTCCAGCCCCACAGGATCATGCCGAACTGGGTACCCCAGTCCCCGATGTGGTTGTCCGTAATCACATGGTGCCCCACAAAACGGGCCACGCGGGAAAGGGCGTCACCAATAATGGTGGAGCGGATGTGGCCCACATGCATCGGCTTGGCGACGTTGGGAGCGGAAAAGTCAATGACAATGGTTTTGGGGGCCTGCACTTTTTCCACCCCCAGCCGGTCATCCGCCAGCATGGCCAGCAGGCGCGCTGCGTAAAATTCCGGCCTGATGCGGAAATTGATGAATCCGGGCCCGGCAATTTCCAGGGAGCACACGGCATCCTGCCCTATCCGGTCCGCCACCTGCTGGGCGAGCGCGCGGGGATTCGTGCGGCACCGCTTGGCAAGCACCATGGCGGCGTTGCTCTGGTAATCCCCGAACCGCAAATCCGCGGAGGGCGTCACCGAGGCGCGAAAATCAGCGGGAAGCTCCTCCCCCAACACCGCCTTTAATGCGGAGGACAACTTTTCTTCAAGAATTCCGGGTATGGTCATGTCTGCCCAGATGAACGGACATTCCACCGCCGTAGTCAAGGCGCAACTGTCATCAAGACATACCTTTTCCGGTAAAAACAACAGGACGGAGATAACATCCCTGTCCCAGCCGGCGAACCGGACGCCCGGCGCCCGAATCCCCCCTTCCCTTCAACGGGCGCTTCCTTAAAAGGAGCGCATTCTGGAAGCCTTCAGCCACGCTTCCAGTTTTTTGGAGGCTCTGGCCTCCCTTTCCCGTTTCTTTTCCGGCACGGACTTTCCGGAGAAAGCCTTCGCCAGAACCAATGCCAGTTTTCTTTTCATTTTCATTTTATTTATATTACAGTTTTTGTTCCTCCGCATGCGGGGGTTTGGGAATCATCCCGCCCCCCCTCCGGGGAACACTGCCTACATACTGTACCAGGTAAGTTTAGTCCATAAGAAAAAAACAATTCCTTGTCATACTTGATACAATAAGACGTAAAACATTCATTAAAAACATCTCTCCATCAACTCAGCATCCCCTGCTGCGCGTCAATCAAGGAGCCGGCCATCCTTTATCCCCATTTCCTGCCTCCGGCGCGGCGGCACGCTTTTCATGGCTGATCCGGCGCACGCTTCACAACGGATCTGCCGCCGCGCGCCATAAAGCGGGCTGCCGGAAACGATACGCTGCCCGGAAGCCCCAACAGCCCCGCACCCCATGATTTTCCGCGCAGGTGCCGGACAGGCATTACCGGAAGAGGGTCTCCTGCTTCATTCCCCCCTGAAATCATATTTCTCCGCCTTCCACAGGAACATGCGCCGGTACAGGTGGTATTCCGTCACGCAAAGGACGGGCATGCCGATGATGCCGATGAACGGCAGCAGGCGAAACAAATGACGGCACAGAAAAAGAACCACCATCAGGAAGCTTTCCCGGTACACGGTCATGTACAGGGAATACGGGTTGATGAGCGTTCTCCTGTACAGGGAGGAAGCCAGCAGCGGCCCCAAAATGGGAACCACCCCCAGCACGACCACGGCAGCGAAGGTCCACCCCCTGCGGCGGCCAATATACGCATCATACCGGTCCACGGACTGCTCACCCTGGAGCACCGCCTTGCCGCAGGCGGGGCAACGCTGGTCAAGAGAGGGCTCACGGAGAGGCTGCCCGCAGTAAAAACACCGCCGGTAACTGCGGAGAACTTCCTCATGCCTTTTCCATCCGGAGGGAGGAACCACAGTGCGCAGCCTGGAATATCCTATCCAGTTCAGGGCACGGGGGGACGGATTGGACGTGCCGCACTCCGGGCAGTGCAGCCCGCACGGGTACATCATGGAGCCGCATTTGGAACAGAAAATACGGTGGGAATATTCCCGGCGGCGGCAAAAAATGAAGAAAGCCCCAAGCCCCAGCCCCCCCAGCAGGGCCAGGATGATGACTACCCCCGGGTACAGGAGGGAATAGGCTACCAGGTATTCCGACCAGGAATGGTCCGACTGGTGCATGAGGGATTCCGGACCGATGGGATTTTGCGCCACGTCCGGAAGCTGGCTTACGTATTTTTCACCCATGTCCCTCAGAGGCCCCGCGGGAAGCCATTGTTGTATGGGAATGGGTTCTTTCATGACTGGACATGCAGGGTTCGCCATAAAAACAGCATTTCCCGGGAGGCTGTCAGAAAACGGCGGCATTCAGCATAGGATGTCTCCGCCGGAATAGGTAGGGGAAAATAGGCCATGCCGGAAAATTCCGCCGGAAATGGGGAAGAGGCCCTTTTCATCCGGCGCTTTTCCGTGTAATATTTCTGCCATGCCGACTCTCCGCCAAGCCGCCAAGGACGACATCACGCTGATCCATGAACTGGCCTGCCAGGCTTTTCCGGCCACATACCGGGACCTCCTTTCCAGAGAGCAGATAGATTTCATGATGGACTGGATGTATTCCCCCGCCAACCTGGAAAAACAGATGGAGGAGGGGCACGTGTACTTCATCGCCTCCCATGAGGGAAAGGACTGCGGCTACCTGTCCGTCCAGCCGGAAGGCCCCGGCGTCTTCCATTTGCAGAAAATCTACGTTCTGCCCGGCTTCCAGGGCCTGCATATAGGAAGCTTTCTGTTCCGCCACGCCATCAGCTACATCAGAAGCATCCACCCGGAACCGTGCCTGATGCGCCTGAACGTGAACCGCGATAACACCCGGGCGGTGGAATTCTACCAGCGCATGGGCATGCGGACCCTGGAACGCGGGGATTTCCACATCGGCCACGGTTACTACATGACGGACTACATCATGGGACTGGATATAGCCTGAAACGCCTCTCCCTCAGGGAAAAAACAGCCAAATCTTCCCAGGGCAGGGAGTGCCCCGCCCCCCATCCCCGGCGCATGCGGGCCGTTGAACCCTTAGGAAACTCCAGTTGAAAATTCCGCTTCCTCCTTGACACTCAATGCTGAATTCTTCATCATCCGTTCCATGAACGCCTTTCCTGCCTTTATTTTATCCGGTATCATCGCCGCCATGGCGGTTCCCGCCTCCGCTCAGACGGCGGAAAGCGCCAATGGCCCCAAAGTCACCTATCCAGCCTTCAACGACGGCAGCCATATCCACGGGCCGAAACTCAAAACTTCCGACCTGAAAGGGAAAGTGGTGTTTTTTGAATACTGGGGCATCAACTGCCCGCCCTGCATCGCCAGCATGCCGCATCTGCAGGAATTGCAGGAAAAATTCCAGTCCAAGGGCTTTACTGTCATAGGCAGCCACAGCCAGCTCCCGTCCCCCAGGGTCAAACAGTTTCTGGAAGAAAAGAAGATCACTTTCCCCATCTATCAGAGTCTGAGCATTCCGGAGGCTCCCTGCCCGGGCGGATTGCCTCATGCCGTTCTGATTGGAGCCAACGGAAAAGTCGTGGCCAAGGGCTATCCTCCCCAGCTCTATGACCTGGTAAAAAAGGAAGTGATGAAGATGGAACGCGGCCTTCCTATTCTGGAAGGAGTGGAACTGAACAAATACAAATCGCTGGCCAAAACGGTCGTTTCCACCGGCAGCAACATCGAATCCAAAATCACACCTCTGAGGAAAAAAACGAATGACGAGGAAGCGCAGGCCGTATGTGAAGCTTTTGACGCATGGTTGGAAAATACCAAGGAAATCGTGCAGGCCCGGATCCAGTCCGACCCTCTGGAAGCGGTAACGGCCATCATGCGCCTCAAAACGGCGGTTCCCTCCGTCAAGGAATTTGACGAACCTCTGGCGGCCCTGAAAGCGAACAGGGATTTATCAAAACTGGCCGACCTCAATAAAAAAATCTCCGCTCTGGAACAGCGCAAGGCAAAAGGGCGCAAAATATCGGAATCCGACCTTAAATCCCTGACGCAGGCCGTGGACAAATTCACGGAGTCCGACAACGAAGCCACGCAAACCGCCGCCGCCAACCTGAAGAAGAACCTCTCCTCCCTGGCCGCTCCGGAAACTCCCGGAAAATAACCTTCCTCTCCAGCAGCCATTTCCTGCCGGCAGGCGTCTAAGGGCGCCTGCTTCTTTTTTCACCGGACGCCTTTTTCTTCTTCCCCTCCAGAACAGACGGAACAGCCAGAACGGAGCATGTCTCCCTGACAAGGGAGGAAAGGATCCGGTCATCGTCCAGCTCCGTCACCAGGAAATGCGGCCTGGCGCCGGGATAGGGGCAGCCCTGCTCCTGTTGCGGAAACATCTTCAAACCCGGCTCCGTTATCTTGACATACAACTGGTTGTCACACACCAAACCGAAGAATGTCCGGCCGCAGTACAATCCGTAGTCCCCAAACATTTTTCTGAAGGAAATATCCCCGGCATGCCGGAGCTGGAAACAAATATATTCTACTACATCCGGGGAAGAGGCCATGACGGACTCTCTCATGCCTCCCCCGTCCGCTGCAAGAAGCAAATGACGGCCGGGAAGGATTCCGGCAGGAATGAGGCATCCCCGTTATTGACGAGAAAAGGCGCGCAGCATGCCCCACGGAGTCATGACGGACGGCATTCATGCCGCCGCAGCCGCTCCGCAAGAAAATCCTTCCCGGCGTCTGCCCGGCAAGACATGACCGGCAGCAGCGATTCCGTCCACACAGGGCCATTCTTATGATTGCCCTGACGGAGCTTTTTATTCATGATGCCCATGAACCTTCCATGACCGCCGCGTCCGACATCCTCTGGAAACCAGCCTGCCTCTCCCGCCAGGAAGCCCCCAGCCTTACGGAAGGGGACGGAACCTGCCGGCCGGGAAACGGTGACCGGAACACCTCCGCGAGCCGTCCGGAAAACCATGAAACCATGGGAGAGAAAGACCACGCGGAAAACCGAAAAGCGCCCCGGCCGCGAAGCGGGCGCGTCATCCTGCTCAACGGAGCCTCCAGCGCGGGAAAAAGCACGCTGGCCCGGAACTTGCAGCTTCTGCTGAAAGAGGCAGCCATGATTTTCTCCATGGACGATTATCTGGCCATGAGCCGGGGAAAGCATGAAACCGCCCTGGATGCCGTCAGGGAATCCGGCCTGCCCTTCATTGAATCTTTCCACGCCGCCATTGCCGAGGCGGCCCGGAAAGGCGCCCTGGTCATCGTGGACCACGTCATCGGAGAATCCCGCCGCTGGATTCAGGACCTCCTGAACCGCCTGGACGGCATCCCCCGCATCCTGGTCAGGGTGGAATGCCGCCAGGATGTTCTGCTGGAGCGCGAGCGGCGCCGCACTGACCGGACTCCTGCCCCGGCCCATGCCCAGCGCCAGCACGCAGGCATCCACCGCCATTTCCCGCATGATTTCTCCATAGACACTTCCGCAGACACTCCCCGGAAATGCGCCATGCGGCTCATCAGCCTCCTGCCGGGAGAATTCCTGCCCTGATGCCGCGGAAACAGGCGGAAGCCTCCCGTTTGAAAAAACAGGCTGTTCCCGCAAACATGTTGGAAAGACATGAATAGGACTTTACAGAGCCGTCTCCTTCACGGTAGCCTGTGCCCGCGCTTGTTGCATGGAGAGATGGCAGAGCGGTTTAATGCAGCGGTCTTGAAAACCGCCGTGGGGCAACCCACCGTGGGTTCGAATCCCACTCTCTCCGCCAAACTTCTTTTATGCCGGGCGCAAGCCATGCCTGTTTTCACGGAACAGAAAAAGGCAGGCGAATCCGGTGGCCGCCCCGGCATTCCCGGAACGGCCCTGAGTGCCTTATTGATCCTTCCTCCTGCCTAAGACTCCCCATTCAGTTCCCGGCGGATGTATTCCGCAGTGGGGGATTTTTTCCCGGCTATCTGCTCCGGCGTGCCTTCCGCCACGATGGTTCCTCCGGCATCGCCGGGTCCGGGGCCCATGTCGATGACGTAGTCCGCCTCCGCCATGATTTCCGTGTTATGTTCAATGACAACGACGGTGTTCCCCTGGTCCGCCAGACGGTGCAGCACGTCAATGAGCAGCCGCACATCCCGCGGATGCAGGCCGATGGAGGGTTCTTCAATCAGGTACAGGTCTCCGGGCAGTTCCCTGCCTTTCATCAGGGCGTTCCGGCTGACGCGCCGGCCCTTGATGAGTTCCGTCACCAGCTTGAGCCGCTGGGCTTCCCCGCCGGAAAGCGTGTTGGAGGCCTGCCCCAGCGTCAGATAACCCAGGCCGGTTTCCGACAGCAGTTTGAGGGGGTCCGAAATGCGGGGCTGGCTTTCAAAAAATTCCGCCGCTTCCGCAAAGTCCATCTGGAGCACGTCCGCAATGGTCTTCCCCTTGTACCTCACGGTCAGGGTGGCGGCGTTGTAGCGCTTGCCCCGGCAGGTCTCGCACGGCACATAACAGGGGGGCAGGAAGTCCATTTCCAGCTTTTGCATGCCCGTGCCCTTGCAGGATTCACAGTTGCCCTGCCCCGTATTGAAGGAGAAACGGCCGCGGTCAAAGCCCAGCCTGCGGGCATCCGCCGTCTGCGCGAACAGGGTCCGGATGTCGTCCAGGAAACCCACGTAGGTGGCCGGGGTGGAACGGGGCGTTTTGCCGATGGGGTTCTGGTCCACGCCGTACACCATGCGGATGGAGTCAAAGCCGGAAGAGGTTTTCCATAATTTTCTCTGCTCCCTCGTGAGCTTGTCGCCGATGGCCTGGCGCGCAGCCAGACGGATGGTTCCCGTCATCAGGGAAGTTTTCCCCGCTCCGGATACGCCGGTGAGCACCGTCAGCCTCCCCTTGGGAATGGCAACGTTCACCCCCTTCAGGTTGTGCAGGCAGCAGCCCTCCACGCGCAGCCACGCGGATTCATCCTTTTGGGACGGAATCCTGCGCCTTTTCCCGCGGTAGGGATGCCTGGGCTTATGGTGCAGGGCCGCGCCCGTGACGGAGTCCGGCATGGCGGCCAGTTCCTCAAAGGTGCCCTGGGCCATGATTCTGCCGCCATGAATGCCGGCTCCCGGTCCCATGTCCACAATATGGTCCGCGCGCCTCATGGTATCTTCATCATGTTCCACCACCAGCAGGGTGTTGCCCCGGCGTTTGAGTTCATCCAACGTGCCCAGCAGCAATTCGTTGTCCCGCGGATGCAGGCCGATGGTCGGTTCATCCAGCACGTACAGCACACCGCGGAGGTGGGAACCCAGCTGGGAAGCCAGACGGATGCGCTGGGTCTCCCCGCCGGAGAGCGTCGTGGCGCTCCGGTCCAGGGAAAGGTAGCCCAGCCCCACCCGCTGGAGGAAGTTGAGGCGCTGCGTGATTTCCGCCACTACGTCACGGGCAATGAGCGCTTCCTCCCGTTCAAATTGCCACCCTTTGACCAGTTCTGCGGCGGCCACGGCAGGCAGGGAGGCAATGTCACCGGGAGTCACTCCCTGAAGCCGCACGGCGCGAGCAAATTCATTCAACCGCACGCCCCGGCAGGCAGGGCAGGTTGTTATTCCCTTGTCATCGTCCGCCTGCCGCGCCAGTTCCCTGTCATATTTCAGTTCAGCCTCCAGCAGGGATTGCGCCTGGTCTTCCTTTACTTTCCCCCTGCCGACGATTCCATGCCCGCGGCATACGGGGCACCACCCGCGCGGAGAGTTGAAGGAAAACGTGTACGGTTCCAGTTCCGGGAAAGATTGCCCGCAGGAGGCGCATGCCAGCCTGGTGCCCATCAGTTCCGGACGGACGGAACCGGGCGGGAGCACCTGCAGGAACCCTTCCCCCATCTCCAGCGCGGCATGAACCGCCCCGGCAAGCTTTTCCGGCGGCCAGGAGGCCTCCGGCCGTGCAACGACCAGGTCCAGGTCATGGCTGGAATAGCGGTCCAGCGGCTGGAATCCGCTCAGGGGAACCAGTTTGCCGTCCACCCACATTTCCTCATATCCCTTTCCTTCCGCCCAGCGGGCCAGGTCGGCGTAATGCCCCTTGCGTCCCCTGACGAGGGGGGCCAGCAACGCGAGTCCGCCATGTTTTTTCAGTTCCCTCGCCACCAGCTCCACCACTTCCGATTCCGACCTTTTGCCCACCGGAACACCGCACTGCGGGCAATAGGCCTGCCCCAGCTTGGCATACAGCAGACGCATGAATTGCCAGATTTCCGTGACGGTTCCCACGGTGGATTTGGTGCCCCCGCGGGACATGTTCTGTTCAATAGCCACCGTGGGGGGCAATCCGGTCAGGCGGTCGATGTCCGGACTTTCCAGCTGTTCCGTGAATTGCCGGGCGTACGGGGACATGACGTCCATGAAACGCCGCTGCCCTTCCGCGAAAAAGATATCAAAAGCCAGGGAGCTCTTCCCGGAGCCGGAAAGCCCGGTCAGCACGGTCATTTCTCCGCGAGGCACGTCCAGGTCCACGTTTTTCAGGTTGTGGTGGCGCGCTCCCCGCAGGGCCATCACGCCTTCCGGTATATCCATGTCTGCGGATTCCGGGACGGCGGCGTCCGCAGGGTCGTAAACGGAAGGGTTGCCTTCCAGAACCTCCCTGAGGTATTTGCCCGTGTATCCCTTCCCGGCGGCTACGATTTCCTCCGGCGTACCCGTGGCCACCACATGGCCGCCTCCGGCGCCGCCCTCCGGCCCCAGGTCAATCACGTAGTCCGCGGATTTGATGAACTCCGGGTTGTGTTCGATGACCAGCAGGGTATGCCCCTGCTCCACCAGTTCCCGAAACACGGCCAGCAGAACTTCAATGTCTGCAAAGTGAAGCCCCGTTCCCGGCTCGTCCAGAATCAGCATCTTGGAGCTGTTCGCGCCGGAACCTATCTGGTCCAGCAGAATTTTAGCCAGCTTCAGGCGCTGGTTTTCCCCGCCGGAAAGGGTATTCAGAGGCTGCCCCAGGGTCAGGTGCCCCAGCCCTACGCGCTGAAGCACGCCCAGTTTGGAAGCGATGCGGGAGGCTTTGGCCCCTTTTTCCGCGCTGAAGCATTCCAGCGCAGCCGCTACCGTCATGCCGAGCACGTCCGCAATATTCCTGCCGTCACGGTACACGCTCAGCACTTCGCTCCCGTACCGGGAGCCGTGGCACAGCGGACACTGAACGAAAATGTCGGAAAGAAACTGCATTTCCACTTTCTCACTCCCCATGCCCATGCAGCGCGGACACCGGCCGTCCCCACTGTTGAAAGAGAAAAAACCGGGCTTCATGCCGCGCGCGCGGGCCGTCTCCGTTTCCGCGAAGAGGGAGCGTATTTCTTCAAAAACTCCGGCATACACGGCAGGGGTGGAGCGCGGGGTGCGGACGATGGGGCTCTGGTCCACCATCACCACCTCATCCAGATGTTCCCAGCCCTTGATAGACTTGACGCGGGCGGGTTCCTCCTCGCATACGGCTCCTTTCTCCACCAGCGCGTTCAGGTAAAGAACATCGTGGGCCAGGGTGCTTTTCCCGGACCCGCTGACGCCTGTCAAGCAAGTGAAGAGGCCCAGGGGCACTTTCACGTCCAGTTTGCGCAGGTTATGGCGCGTGGCTCCGGATACGGTCAGAAACTGGCGCGGCTTTCGCCTCCTTTTGGGCACCGCGATGCGCCGCCTGCCGGAAAGAAAAGCTCCCGTCAGGGATTCCTCAATTTCTCCAATCCGGGCAGGCATCCCGGAATAAACCAGCCTTCCCCCTTCCCGTCCGGAACCGGGTCCCATATCCACCAGGCAGTCCGCGGCACGCATGACCGCTTCCTCATGCTCCACCACCACCAGGGTATTCCCGCGCTTTTTAAGCCGGTTCATGGCGGAAATCAAACGGGACGTATCGCGGGGATGGAGCCCAACGGTAGGTTCATCCAGCACAAACAGCGTATCCGTCAGGGAAGCGCCCAGGCAGGTCGTCAGGCTCACGCGTTCAATTTCCCCTCCGGACAGGGACCGCGTGGAGCGGTCGGACGTCAGGTAGCCCAATCCCACTTCATTCAGATATTCCAGGCGGCTCCTGAGTTCCGCCACGGCATGTTTCAAGCCGGGGTCTTCATCCGCCCGCGGCGTCACGTACCTATCCACCCAGACCAGCAGTTCATCCATGGGCATACTGGAAAGTTCCGGCATGCTTTTGCCGCCCACCTTGAATTGAAGGGCTTCCGGCCTCAGGCGCAAACCGTGGCAGGAGGGGCATTCCTGATATGTGCGGAAACGGCTCAGGTACACCCGCACGTGCATCTTATGCGTGCGGCTTTCCAGATATTTGAAAAATCCCGCAATGCCGTACCACAGCCCCTGTTCATACATTTCATCCGGGTCATCGCCGTCGCCGTACAGCAGCCAGTCCCGCTCCCATTGCTTCAAATCCTTCCACGGCACATCCAGACGGACTTTGCGGGCGTTTTTGCGCCAGCCGCGCATCAGGTCCCGCTTGCATTCGGAAAATACTTTTCCGTCCCCCTCAAAAATATGGATGGCCCCGTCCTGAACGCTGAGTTCCGGCCTGATGCACCGGTTGTAGTCAATCGTGATGACGCGCCCGTAGCCGCGGCATTCCGGGCACGCCCCCAGCGGGGAATTAAAAGAAAACAGGCCCGGCCGCGGTTCCATCAGCGGATGCCAGTCTCCGCGGAATTTCAAAGCGGACAACCAGACGCCGTCCACACGGGGAATCACATGGGCCACGCCGCCGCCCAGGCGCATGGCCGTCTCCAGAGCCTCCAGCCTGCGTTCCCTCTGGTCTTCCGACAGCCTCACGCGGTCCTGAACCACCAGCAGCGGTTCTCCTTCCTCCAGCGTCCAATCCTCATCCTCCAGCCGGAGGATCTCTCCATGCGCAAAAGCGCGCAAATACCCCTGTGCCACCAGATTCCTTTTCAACGAGGGAAGATCCACGGATTCGGGCCGCGCCACCTCCAGGCAAACCATCACTTCCGTTCCGGCAGGGAATTCCGAATGCAACTTTTCATCAATGGTACCTGGCGTTTCCGGCTTGATTTCCCGCCCTGTTTCCGGGTCAATGCCCACGGCCAGACGGGCGAAAACAAACTTCCAGTAATCATTCAGCCCCGTCATGGTCCCCACCGTGGAGCGGGATGTCCTGACGGAGTTGCGCTGATGCAGGGCGATGGCCGGAAGAATATTCTCTACGGCGTCCACATCCGGCTTGTCCATGCGGTCCATGAACTGGCGCACGTACGGGGAAAAGGTTTCCATATAACGCCGCTGGCCTTCCGCATACAGCGTGTGCATGGCCAGACTTGTTTTCCCCGATCCGGAAGGTCCCGTCACCACCGTCAGCCGCCCCAGGGGAATGTCCACATCCACATTCTGCAAATTATGCTCACGGGCGCCGCGGATGCGGATGCGCCCATCCTCACAATGACTCATGGAGAAAGAATATCATCAATTTGGAATCATTCCAAGAGAAGCGCCTGTCATGAATCCGGGTTTCCAGAGGAGTCCGGCCAGGTCCAACCTTCCTATTACGTCATCATCAGCACAAATGGAGGGCCGTGCTTGCATTTCTCCCGGCAGCCGCTAGTATTTTTCGATTCTTAGACCGCTGAAAGCGACTCTACCTCGTCAATTTTCAACAAGACAAAGATGATTAAGTGGATTCTAACCAAGATTGTCGGCACCAAAAACCAGCGTGAAGTGCGCCGTCTGCGCCCCATTGTGGAACAAATCGTCTCCATTGAAGAATCATGGAACGGCAAGGGACAGGAATTCCTGCTTGAGAAAACGAGGGAATGGCAAGGGTACCTCCATCGCTTCCTCCCCATGGATCTGCCCCCCGTGCGCATTGTGGAAGCCGCGCCCAGGGAAGAGCTGGAGGAAATAGCCGCCAAACTGAACGCCCGTTTTGAATCCCTGAAAAGCGAATTCTCTTCCCTCCCTGCGGTGGAAGCCACTCCCGCCTCCATTGAAGAAGGGAAAGCCGCCTGGAACAACATTACGCCCCAGTTTGACAAGCTGCGGGAACGCTACCTGAACCAGATACTGCCGGAGGCCTTCGCCGCCGTCAAACACGGCGCCCGCCTGCTCTGCGGGGAAGAACGCGATATCTGCGGTCAAAAACAGGTTTGGGACATGGTCCACTTTGACGTGCAGCTGCTGGGCGGCATTGCCCTGCACCGCGGCTACATTGCGGAAATGGCCACGGGGGAAGGGAAAACGCTTGTAGCCACCCTCCCCGTTTACCTGAATGCCCTGACCGGCATGGGTGTGCATGTGGTGACCGTGAACGATTATCTGGCGCGCCGCGACTCGGAATGGATGGGCATGCTCTTCCAGTTCCTGGGGCTGACTGTCGGCTGCATCCAGAGCATGATGCCCTCCCAACTCCGCCGGGAGCAATACGCCTGCGACATCACTTACGGCACCAACGCCGAATTCGGCTTCGACTACCTGCGCGACAACGGCATGGCAACCTCCAAGTCCGAACAGGTGCAGCGCGGGCACTACTTCTCCATTGTGGACGAAGTGGACTCCATCCTTATTGACGAAGCCCGCACCCCCCTCATCATTTCCGGCCCTGCGGTCGTCACCCGGGAACAGCAGTACGATACCCTGCGCCCCGCCATTGAGCGCGTGGTGAAGGCCCAGACGGACCTTTGCAACGAACTGATGGCCCAGGCCCTGAAAGCCCAGGAAGAAGGCCGCACGGAAGAAGTGGGCCGCTGCCTGTTCAAGGTAAAAATGGGCCAGCCCCGCCACCGCGCCTTCCTGCGCGCCATGCAGGATCCCGAGCTGCGCCGCATCGTGGAAAAATATGAACTGACCCTTTACCAGGATACCCGCAAGAAGGAACTCTACAAGCTGAAGGAGGAAATGTTCTTCACCGTGGATGAAAAAACCCACGACGCCGACCTGATGGAAAAAGGCCGGGAAGTCATCTCTCCCGGCCATCCGGAAGATTTCGTGCTGCCGGATTTGGGAACCGCCTTTGCGGAAATGGACGAAGATCCGCGCCTGACGGAAAAAGACAAACTGCGCCGCAAAAATGAACTGACCAAACAGCTTGACGAAACGGGAGCGCGCCTGCACACCACCTCCCAGCTGCTGAAGGCCTACTGCATTTACGAAAAAGACGTGGAATACGTCGTCAAGGAAGGCAAGGTCATCATCATCGACCAGAATACGGGCCGTGAAATGCCGGGACGCCGCTGGAGCGACGGTCTGCACCAGGCGGTGGAAGCCAAGGAAGGCGTGGAAGTGGAGCGGGAAAACCAGACGTACGCGACCATCACCATCCAGAACTACTTCCGCCTGTACAAAAAACTGGCGGGCATGACCGGCACGGCGGAAACGGAAGCTGCGGAATTCCATGATATTTACAAGCTGGACGTTCTTCCCATCCCGACCAACCGCCCCTGCATCCGCAAGGATCAGAATGACCTCATCTTCAAATCCCGCCGTGAAAAATTCAATGCGGTGGTCAACAAAATCCAGGAACTTCACGACAAAGGCCAGCCCATCCTGATCGGCACGGCCAGCGTGGACGCCTCCGAAACGCTCTCCCGCATGCTCAAGAGGGCCAAAATCCCCCATGAAGTTCTAAACGCAAAAAACCACCAGCGCGAAGCGGAAATCGTGGCGCAGGCCGGCAAGCGCGGAGCCGTCACCGTCTCCACCAACATGGCGGGCCGCGGCACGGACATCAAACTGGGCGAAGGCGTAGCCGACCTCGGCGGCCTCTTCGTCCTGGGTACGGAACGCCATGAATCCCGCCGCATTGACCGCCAGCTGCGCGGCCGCTGCTCCCGCCAGGGGGACCCCGGCGCCTCACAGTTCTTCATCTCCTTTGAAGACGACCTGATGCGCAACTTCGGCGCGGCGGAACGCATGACCAAGATGATGGAACGCCTGGGCGTAGCCGACGGTGAAGCGCTGGAACACAGTTTCCTGAACAAATCCGTGGAATCCGCCCAGAAACGGGTGGAACAGCGCAACTACATGTGGCGCAAGCACGTGCTGGACTATGACGACGTAATGAACAAGCAGCGCGAAATCGTTTACGGATACCGGAATGAAGTGCTTTCCACGGAAAACCCGCGCGAAATGATTTACGATATTCTGGAAGAAGTAATCGCCACGCGCGCCCATGAATTCCTGGACCCGGATGCGGAAGGCGTCACCCACCCGGACGAATTGCTCGCCTGGATGAACGCCTCCTTCCCGCTGGGGCTCACGGCAGAGGCCGCCAAGCTGGAAGAACGGCCCATAGACGACACCATTGCCTTCCTCATTGACAAGGTCAAGTCCACTTATGAAGACAAGGCTTCCCGCGAACGCCCGGAATACCTGGACCACATGGAACGCCAGATCATCCTGGGGGCCATTGACAAAATGTGGCAGGAACACCTGTACAACATGGACTCCCTGCGGGAAGGCGTGCGCCTCCGCGCCCAGGGGCAGAAAGACCCCCTGGTGGAATACAAATCGGAAGCTTACGATCTCTTCATCACCCTGATGGAAAGCATCAAGAGCGAAGCCATCAGCAACCTCTTCAAGAGCACCACCAACCTGGACGCCTTTGAGGACTTCCTGGCCAGCCTGCCCCAGTTTGAATCTTCCGACGAAAACCAGGAAGGCGGAACCAGCCTGCCGGAAATCGGCTTTGACGGCATGCCTTCGGACCTGCTCTCCGCCCTGAGGGAACAAGTCTCCCGGGCACGTGAACAACAATCCGCCCGGCAGGCGGAACCGGAACAGGCCCCGGCCGTCATTTCCGACGCCACCACCATTGGGGAAGGTTACAAACCAGCCGTGGCGGAACCCAAACTGGTCATGCCCAAGCGCAAGGTCAGCGTCGTGCTCCGCAAGGAAGAAGCCCCCCAGGCGCCGGCAGAAACGCCGGTCCCCGGAGAAGGGGAAGAAATTGCCGTCACTCTGGACTCCCAGGACTTTGCGGAAACCATGGACAACCGGGATTCCGCGGATACCCGCACATTCTAAAAAAAACCGCGCATCACTTACAAGGCCGGGGGAAACGGGAATGTCCGTTTGCCCCGGCCCCAAACTTCCGGTCCGCCTTGGCTACGCTCCCTCCCAACAAATCCGCCAATGTCCGTTCCGTGCTGGAGTATGTTCCGTACTTCAGGGATAAAATCTTTGCCGTGCACGTGGAACGCCCCCTGGTGGATTCCGGGGAATTGGTGGATGCCCTGCTGGACTTGGACGTACTGCAGGAAATAGGCGTCAGGCCCGTTCTGATTGTGGAAGGGGCGGACGCCTCCGCGCTGTACGAACACACGCGCGTCTGTGAAATGCGCTCCGCCCTGGTGGAAGCGCCATTGAAGGGCGGCCAGCTTGTCCGGGAAAGAGTCCGGGAAATTCTGGGGCGTCACCAAATTCCCGTGGTGGCTTCCGGCCGTTCCGGCTCCTTTGACCCGGAATCCGTCCATATGGCCTTCAGTCTGGGGGCCTCCAAATACATCGCCCTGCTCAATGACCACAAGGTTCCGTCCCTGGACGGACGCCCCATTGCCGCCATTCTGGAATCGGAAGTAGCGGAGCTGGCAGGAAACGTAACCCACCGCGAACTGCTTGACCAGGCAGCGGAAGCCTGCCGGGCGGGAATCCCCCGCGTGCATCTGCTGGACGGAAAAATGCGCGGCGTGCTGGTGGAGGAACTCTTCTCTGAAGAAGGCGTAGGAACCATGGTCCACACGGACTCCTACCGGGAAATACGCCCGCTGAAGGAAGAAGACATTCCGGAACTCCTCTCCATGATCGCCCGTTCCGTAGTGGACTCCAAATTGGTCAACCGGAACTATGAAGACATTGCCGCCAGAATAGACAGTTACTACGTGCTGACCCTGGACGACAGCATCGTGGGCTGCGTTGCCGTTTATCCCTACCCGGAGCACCATAGCGCAGAACTGGGCTGCCTGTACATCAAGCACCGCCATGAAGGCCGCGGCTATGGCCGCGCACTATGTGAATTTGCCAAAAGAAAAGCGGAGGAAATGGGAATGGAATTCATCTTTGCCCTCTCCCAAAGCGCCGTCCATTACTTCCGGGACCGCATGCATTACGCGGAATTTTCCCGCGACAGCCTGCCCCCGGAACGCCTGCGTACTCTGGAACTCAGCGGGCGCAAATCCGGGGTTTTCGGGTTAAGGCTGAAATAGTTTTCTATTTACCTCTCTGCCCCGTTCCTGCTTATGGGCGGAATCCCCTGCACCAAATGGACGGGTAGCTATTCCCGTCTCTCGTTAAAGGGTATATAGTAAATTCGGGAAAGGTCTTCCATTTCTCTTTTCCTCCTGAAATTTTCTGCCCGCCGAAAAAAATATCATCAACAATAATTTGATAATAA